>NZ_JAEINV010000035.1 GCF_016342705.1 Lutibacter sp.
TATTCTTTTTATTCTTCAGAATTTTTTGAATGTTGTTTTTTTGCATATGTTCAGTTTTCAAAGACCTATTTTTTTGCGTTCTATTGTCACGCTTAATTATTCTATCATAAGCACTTAGCTAAGTCAACTGTTTTTTCTCGTAAATATTAACTTTTTCTAATTATTTTGAAAATACATACTTCACTATCTGTTTTTGGCCATTTTTTAACAAAAAAGCAATAAAAAAACTCTATTTTTTTAGAGTTTTTTTGAAATGTTTTTATTAACTTTTTCCTGTCTTTTTTTGAATAAATTTGTCTTCATACATTCTCTTATCAGAAATCTTAAATAATTCCTTGATTTCTTTGCTATCAACACCATAAACTGATACTCCAGAAGCAAAAGAAATTTCAACGTTATTATTCCCAATTTGAATTAAATGCTTTTTAAGATAATTCTTAATAATTTGGATTTGTTGCACAGTTTCATCTTTCGTTAGCTTATTGAAAATTAATATAAACTCATCTCCACCAACACGGCCAAATATATTATCCGCAATTTCAGAATTTCTAACGGCTTCAGCAAACTCAAATAAATACTTATCACCTACATCATGACCAAATTCATCATTAATTATTTTGAGGTTGTTTATATCCATAGTACAAATTGAAATGATCGTTTCTTCCTCATGATCAATTAAATTATTAAGGAGTTTCATACAGTATCTTCTAGATTTCGCTTGAGTTAATTCATCAAACTTAGTTGGCCTTAGGGCTTGCTCATATAATTTATGAACTGAAATAATAATTTCAATTTCCTGAGCTAATTGTTTAATTAAGTATTTATCTTCTTTCGTGAAAATATCCTCGCTATCAAAATTGTCAATATTTATAGAACCAAAAAATTCATCTTGATATTTAAATGAACAAGTCATACATGATTTTGCAAAAACAGCTGATTCATACATTCTTTTATTATTTTCTTTTCCAAGATGCGCTTCGTCGAAAATTTCCAAGTTTTTAATAATGGTTGGCTCATACTTATCTTCTAATGTCGCTTGGAATGTTTCTTCAATCCCTAATTCTATTTTTTTTAATTTTTCTAAATCATATCCGTTTGCTGCAACAAATTTCATCATGTTATCTTCTAAAATTAAGATACTACCTGCTTGAGCCTTTGGAATTAAGGTGGTGGCTTTATCGAGAACCATTTGGAATAAATCCTCTATATTCTCGTTTTTAAGTACTTCCTGTGTCAGCTCATACATACTGTCTGTTATTTTCTTGCTTATTTTTAGAGATGAGTAAGTGTTTTTTAAATTATCTATAACAAGTGAATACTTCTCGTTTCTAATATCTAAGTCAGTGATCGTTTCTTTATGACTTCTATGTAACATAGAAAAAATTGTTGAAGCTATAAATACAATTAGTGAAATCATACCAACTAATGGTAAATCTAAATAAAAGTTTTCAGTTAATCCATAGGTTATATAGCTTAGTCCTAAATAACTAATTGCAGAAAATGAAAATACTCCAATTCTTCTAACGGTTTTGAATATTTGAATCCAAAACAATGAAACCACAATAACGATATATGATAGCATTTTCGCATTGCGTTCAGTGTATGTTGAAATTATAAACATACCTAGAGCAATAAAAAGAAATGGATAAATCTTAATAAAATATAATGCAAATTTGTTTTCCTCCGTTAGTTTCCTCGCATGAATTATAATAAAACATACTAACAAAACTAAAGAAAAAAACAATATTAAGTAATAATTCTGTATATTAGCTATCTGATTACTATCATAGAATATAACTGTAAATATTTGTTTTAAGAACAGAATCACAATACTAAAAAGCCCGTAAGAAATAGCATAGCTAAAATCACTCTCTCCTACAGTTATTTGTTTCAAGTATTTTATCACTTTTAATAAAACATTATTATTTTTTGTCATCCGTTTTAAGCTTTCTTAATAGAATAAATTAATTATATAATAAATATATATATTTTACAAGCGGATAAAAAAATGAAAAACAAGTTTTTCAACGAAAGAGCCTGGGGCTCTTTTTTGATTAGCTATTTTTTGATACAATTA
>NZ_JAEINV010000026.1 GCF_016342705.1 Lutibacter sp.
ACAGCGAGATAAGCTTATTGGTTCGCCTTGCCTGATTCGTTGGATTGTTTGGGTAAATACTTTTTTCTAATACTTGTTTTTGGAGGAAAACCATCTACGGGAGTTTTGATTCCTTTAATGGTAGTTGCAGATATTTTTGCAGTAATTTATTATCATCGTCATACACAATGGCATTATTTAAAAAAGCTGCTGCCAACTATGTTTTTAGGAGTTTTAATAGGTGTGTGGATTGGAAAAGATATTTCTGAAGTACTTTTTAAACAAGTAATGGCTGTTTTTATTTTAGTAGCAGTTGGTATAATGATTTGGATGGAAAAAAAGAAAGCAACAGACATACCAAGTCATTGGGCATTTTCAAGTGGTACAGGACTACTAGCAGGAATTTCTTCAATGATTGGAAATTTAGCAGGATCTTTTTCTGATATTTATTTTTTAGCCATGCGTTTACCAAAAAATGAATTTATAGGAACTGCAGCTTGGCTATTTTTTATTATAAATGTTTTTAAACTAACTTTTCATATTTTTGTTTGGAAAACAGTAAACTTAGAAACTTTAGGCTTAAATTTAATAATGGTCCCTGGAATAATCATTGGTTTTTATACAGGAGTAACCGTTTTAAAAAGAATTAACAATCAGTTATATAGAAAGTTAATTTTTGTTGCAACAGCCATTGGTGCTTTATTAATTCTTTTAAAATAAAATGATGGAAGAACACTTTTTTCAATGTCCATACTGTTGGGAAGAAGTTTCTATTTTATTAGATGCTTCGGTAAAAAACAGTGTTTTTATTGAAGATTGTGAAGTTTGTTGTAATCCGTTAGAATTTACAGTTCAGTTTGAAAATAAACAATTAATAAATTTTACTGTAAATCAATTTCAATAAAAAGTTAATTACTAACTACTTGTTTTAATTGAGTTAAACTCATCATTCCAGATTGACGGAACGTTTGTTTTCCGTTTTTAAAAACCATAAAAGTAGGCACACCTTGTACTTGATATTTTGCAGCTAATTCCTGATTGTTATCTACATTTATTTTTATAATACTTACAGCATCTTTTAATTCGGCTTTTAACTGTTTTAAAATTGGAGCCATATTTTTACACGGTCCGCACCAATCAGCAGTAAAATCAACTAAAACAGGTACTTTTTGATCTATAATTTCGTTAAATGATTTTTTCATTTCAGTAAGCTTTAAACAATACTTAAAGTTACAAAATAATACAAATTAAAATACAATTAAGCGTTAATTTTTAATGTTTTAAAGCGTTTTTTACTTGCTTTTAAATACAACAATAATAATACAGAAAGAAAGCCACATATAGAAAATCCAATAAATAACGGTAGGGCAGTGGTGGCAGTAAATTTACCAATAAAGATGCTAATTGGCACAGCCATCATTGTAGAAATAAAACCAGTAATTGCAGCACCAATACCAGCAATATGTCCAATAGGTTGCATTGCCAAAGCTCTTAAATTTCCAAACAAAAATCCGATTGAAAAAAATTGCAATCCAAAGAATATTAATAAAATATAAATAGGAGGATTGGAAGTATTATAAAAAAGAAAAACATATAATAATGATACACTAAAAAACGTAAATAGTGCTATGGTTACTAATTTTTCCATTCCATATTTTACAACAAGCGTTCCGTTTAAAAAAGTTGCAGTTCCAATAGCAATAGCCAGACCAGCAAAAATATAAGGGAATTCATCCTTCAACAAATATTGTTCTTGAAAAATATATTGCGATGTACTTAAATACACCATAAAAGAACCTGTAATAAAACCAGAAATTACTGTAAAACCAAGGGTGCTTTTAGATTTGTAAATTTCTTTTAAACCATTAACAAAAACAAACCTTGAGAATTTTACACGGTTTTCAATAGCTAGTGTTTCTGGTTGTCTTTTCCAAAACCAAAAGGAGATTAGTACACTGAAAAACAGTTGAATATAAAAAATAGCTTGCCAATTATAATGATTTAATACAAATTGTCCCATAGCTGGCGCTATAATTGGAACTAATATAAAAACGACTGTTATAAACGACATAATTCGCGCCATATAATCTCCACTAAAAGTATCTCTAACCATTGCAATACTTATTGTTCTTGGGGCAGAAAGTCCAATTCCTTGTAAAATTCTACCAAAAACCATCATTTCTATACTTGTTGAAAATATACAAATTAAACTAGCAATTATAAACACACCAAAACCTAAATAAACAATTGGTTTTCGCCCTAAAGTGTCAGATATAGGACCAAATAACAAAGGACCAACACCTAATCCTAAAAATATCATTGTAATTAATAGCTGATGATCCGCAGATTCGTTAGTGCCAATTGAAAATCCTATAAAATTTAATGCAGGCAATAAAGCATCTATTGCCAAAGCAGCGATAGACATTAACGAAGCCATTAAAGCGATAAATTCAAATTGAGAAGGAATCTTTTTTTGCATGGCGCAAATGTACAGAAATTGTATTTGTAACAACGCATTTTTATGATTGTAAAAAGCAATCACTCCATAAGAATTTGTAATTTGCAATCTATAAAAAGTATAGAAATGAAAATAGAATCTCTTAAGAATAGTATTAAAGATGTTGATATTTATATTTTAGATCAAATTTTAAAAGAGCGATATCAACCAGAAACAAAAATATTAGATGCCGGATGTGGTGGTGGTAGAAACTTAATAATCATTTTTTAAAAATGTTTGAAGAATTATTACGTGTATTAAAACCTAATGGAACGTGGTTTATTAGAACAGCTTCTGAATTTGGAATAGAAACCAAGTTGAATTATTAGAAAAAGGTATTTACAAATTACCAGATGGATCTACCAGATTTTTATTAACCAATATTATTTTAGAAGATTTAAGAAATAATAAAGGAATTGGTTTAATAGAGGATGTAAAAACAACTATTGTACATCATAAATGATCTATGGCCACATTGATGATTCAAAAGAACAGATAGTTATTATTATGGGTTTCTAAATATTCTATTTAACATAATGTAAATTATAATACAAATTATGACATATTCGTTTTTATAGCTGTTTAGCCAATTTGATAGTTATAATTGTATATTATGCAAAATATCCCAGAAGCCTTTAGTTTCTATACGATATTCTGTACTTGGGTTAAGATATTTTCAAATATGCGATTCTCCGTAATTAACATTCCAACTAAATTTGTACTATAATTTGCCATTATGCTAAATTGCCGCTACCAAACTCTTTATTGCTTTGTAAAACCAAATTGTTATCACAATTTATTTTACACACAATTTGCAGCCGCTTGCCAACACCATAAAAAAGCAATCCTTTTAGTTTTAAAAATATGTTTAGAATAAAATTGAATATTCTCGTTCAAAAAGTTTTCAGAATGTTTTCGTAAAGTTGGCGCAACAGTTTAAAATTTTCGAAAATAAAAATTTCTAAACACTTGCTTAAATTTAGTTCCAAATAAGCTTTCTTTCATTATGCTTATCTTTTTTTCTTGATGAAAAAAGAAACAAAAAAATCAAGGCTGCATAAAACTTTGGAAACAATTACGGCTTATTCGCTATATTTTAGGAAATATTTGAATTCTTTAGTTTAATTTAAACTAGTTGTAAAATACTAATTGTCAATAATATGTATTACTAAACCCCTAAAATATGTACGCTCACTCGCCTATTGTTTTAACCAAAGTTTTATGAGGCCAAAATTAATTACCTAAAATGTTCTTTTTAGCGGTTTTATAAGAGTTAATTACTTTCTGTTTCATTTTGTTTGGCATATTTAACTCTTTCATTTTTAAGTCAGAAATCATATCTAAATATAATTCTTCATTAGGGCTTCCGTCTCTTGTACGTCTATAGTAATAATAAATTAACTTATATAATGCATAATCTCTTACTGGAGTATTCTTTAATTTTTTTATTAAATTTTTGTAATATTTTGGATAATCTCTTCCTTGAATATCAGCATATAATGCAACCGAAAAGAATGATTCTAAATCACTTTTTGTAAAAGAATTCCCTTTTGAATCAGATTCAATTTTTGATAGGATTACTTTTGCTAATTTAGGTGTTCCTAACCATTTTGACATACCTGATTGAATATGTAATGGTAAATTTACAAGCATTTTTTGTACACTAATATTTGTTGGTAATGTTGGTGGTAGCTTATTATGTTTTAAAATGTAGTCTATAATATGTTCACGATATAAGGCTGTCCATACCAATGTATATTTTATAAGTGAAGAATAAATATCTTTTTTCAATTTTATATCTTCAACTCCTTCAGAATTCCTCAAAACAATTGACATTAAAATTATTAAAGATTCCAAATTTATATTTCCATTTTTTTTAAGAATTTTACCTGGTTCAGTTATTTTAGCTAATCTTCTGTTTCGAAATTCTTCAATCATTTCTTTTGAAGGTCTATTTTCTTTAATTTTAGAAATCTCTGTTTTCTTTGCCGCTGATTCGAACTTATAACTGTGACTATCATCTTCCTTTAATTTTATTATAAAAAATCTATCCCAGATGTTTTCGAGTTGTGGAAATACGTTGTCTGTTTTGCTAAACTCAGATTTAAATCTCTCATAAACAGTATTTAATAATTGTTTGTCGCTTCTAACCAAACCTGTGAAAAAATCAATTTCTGGAATAAACTTGCAATAATTTTCTTCATCCATTACATATGCTTTAAAATCTAGATTAAAATCCATCCTCTTTGCCAAGAAAAAATGAAAAAAACAAGATTGAGCAAATTTTATCCTATTACCTTGATACTTTGTGAAAATTTTTCTTCTTATAAAATATTCTGCAATTTTATCAGGTTCATAATCAAAACCTACTAAAATTAAATATGACTCAATAACTATTAAGTATTCACTATATTTTAAAGAATAATCATCTTCACCAACAACTAACATTTCTTGAGCTATATTTGCTAGCAATTGTAATTTATTTGTAAAATCAAATGAACCTCGATATATGTTATCTTGGTTTAATTTTTCAAGAATAATTTCAATATAAATATCTAAAAGAACTGCATTGTTTATTGGTTTACGATCTGAATGTTCTGTACTCCAAAGAAACAGTGAAACAGACATTGCATTGCTTGGTAAAGAAAATGAGCTAAAGTCGTCTACAATCTTATCTAACCTATCTTCCATTTTTATACCATCTTCAGTTGGAATCCAAAGTTTAATAATTGACTTTATTTCTTTTGATCTTAAATTTTGTATAAAATAACTTTTAAATGGTATTTTACAATATTCAACATATTCAATTGGAGGAACACCTGAAGATATATCTCCATCTCCAGTAGAAATAACTAAAATGTTAGGGTTTGCATCTAAAAAGGCTTCTAATTTTTTTAACCTATCAATGTTATTACCATTATCTTTATAATTTAAATTATCAACAAGCAAAACAATATCATTATTGCTAATTAGCTCCTTTAATTCAAGAGTGTTAAAACTTAAATATTCTTTTAATACAGTTTCAATTTCTTTATTTCCAATTTCCTCTATATTGAAATAAATTGGCAACTTTCTTGTATACTGATATTCATCAACAAACTCCCTAACCAATCTATAAAGCAATACGGTTTTACCACTTTCTTTGTTTCCAAAAAACATTTGATGATAATTAGCTTTTATTATTTGATTAAGATTAATTTCTGGAGCTTCATTTTCATCGGAAAGGGATTTACCTTGTGTTATAGGTGGTAAAATAAATGCTTCTTTAATACACGATACATTTATATCAACCTTAACTCCTATCATGCAATCATTCATTGACTTATAATGATTATCTCTTATATTATCAAGTCCTTTGTTTACAATACCTATGTTTTTCTTTCTTTGTTTATCAGGAATTTCTTGGCAAAATTTTCCATCATCAGTATTTCCAGAATCAGTATCAATTACATAGTCTTTTTTATTATGGTTATATCTAAAATATTGAGCACAAACTTCCTTACCATTTAAGTCAACATCTATTACAGTAAAGCCATTAGAATACCTTCTACTATCATTTCTAATGTCACTCATTCCTGATGGTGCTAAATTCGTGAAAAGTGTACCTGTAAACCCAATACTCATTGAGGTTATAGTTTCATGGGAATCCCCTAATAGTAATAGATTATAATCTTTATGTAAATGGTCTAAAATTAATTTAGCCTCAACTTTTGATAATGTGTCTATTGGATGATGGATTAAAGCAACTTTTAAATCTGTATCTTCAATAAAATTTGTATGTTCAATTAATTGATTTTCTCCAATTATTAGATTTCCTTTATCATTGTTATCATAACATCTCCAGGCAGAATTTAAGCATGCAATTCCTATTTTTAATCCATTATCATTAGTAATTATAAATGAAGATCCGAACATTGTTAATTTATGTGGCACTGTAACTGCACTATAAAGTTTTTTTTCAAAATTCTTAAATGCAATCATTCTTTTCATACCACCAAAATCATTTTTTTCAAGAGCATTTGTAATAAATTCTGAAATACTTTCTAGGCTTGTAAAGTAATTCTTACTCCCTATTTCATCTCTTTTTGAATCTTCGCTTCTGATAATATCATGATTCCCAGGTATAATTAAGAACTTGTCTATTGGAATGTTTAAATTATTAATTATAGGTTTTATAATTTCATTATTAAAGGTTTCAAAAGCCTCTTCTGCAGAATTAAATTCAGCACCACCAACATTAATTAAATCACCTGTAAAAGCTATAAAAGTTATATCTTTTTGTTTATTTAGGTTTTCTAACTTGTTTAATAATGCTTTTTTAATATAATTTTTCCAATCATTTAAATTCTTAGGATTTATATGAAAATCTGAAAGTTGTATTATCCTTACCATAGTTTTTTTTAATTATTAACCAAATATAAATCTATACATTAAATAATGAACTAAATGAGGATCAATTTTTTTAAACATTCATTCCACACACATCACACTTCCCTCCTTTTGTCAGTCAGCCTAATAAGTGTTGCATTAAAATTGTAGAAGTAACTTTTTAGTATAAAACTTTTCAAAATATGAAAAATTAAACTTTGCTTTAAACCAAAGCAAAGTAACATAACGCTAACATTATAATACAAATTATGATGTTTTGGTTTTTATAACTGTTTAACCAATTTGATAGTTATAATTGCATATTATGTTAAATATCCCAGAAGCCTTGTATTTCTAAACGATATTTAGTACTTGGGTCAAGAAAATTTCAAATACACGATTCTAAAGAAAGTTCTCGTTTATTAATTTGTAGCTATAATTTGCCATTATGTTAAATTGCTGCTGCCAAACGCTTTTTTGTTTTGTAAACACAAATAAGCAGCATTCACGAATTCAAATAAAAACAAATAAAAAACACACGAGTAATTTGCAGCCGCTTGCCAACGCCAAAAAAAGCAATACTTTTAGTTTTATAATTACGCTCTGATTAAAATTGAATATTCTCGTTCTAAAAGTTTTCAGAATGTTTTTAGTTTTGTTGGCGCAACAGTTTAAAATTACTGTGCCAGATAATTTCTAAACACTTGCTTAATTCTCGTTTCCAAATAAGCTTTCTATCATTATGCTTATCTTTTTTCCTTGATGAAAAAAGAAACAAAAAAATCAAGTCTGCATATTACTAAACCCCTAAAATATGTACGCTCACTTGCCTATTGTTTTAGCCAAAGTTTTATGAGGCCATACTTTTCGAAATTCTCTAGGGCTTTTTTCTTTTATTTTTTTAAATGTTCTATTAAAATGACTTAAACTTTCAAATCCACAATCAAAAGCAATTTCTTGGATAGACATTTCTGTAGTCATAACTAATTGGCAAGCATGTTCTATTCTGGCTATATTTAAATATGTAATAAATGAAAGTCCAACAGAGTTTTTAAACCACCTGCAAAATGATTGTGAAACCATATTTGTTCTTTCGGCCATTAAATTAACCGTCAACTTTTTATTTAAGTTTTCTAATATATACGTTGTAGTTTTTTCAATTTTGTTTTGATTCTTTTCATTGTCTATACCTTTATTATAAATTTTTGTAGAAAGGGAGTTTTTATTGCTATCAACGTACAATTGATAAATAATTTGTACTAAAGCACTTATTTGCTCGGGACCAGAAATCTTACTAAATTTTTTAATTAATCGAATTAACTTCGGTTTTGGAGCTATAAAGTGTAATCCTTTTTTGGCTTCATTAAATAGGTTTTGAAATTGTTGACATTCAGGAAACTGATTAAAAATTTCAGCAGAAAACTGGACTACAAATGCTTTTTGAACTTCATTCTTAGCGTCTAATACAGAAACCCAAGTATGAGGAAGGTTTGAACCAACTAAAACTAAGTCATTTTCAAAATAAGGTAAAATACTATTTCCTACAAATCGAGTCCCCTGCCCTTTTACAATAAATGTTAATTCAATTTCAGGGTGATGATGCCAATAAGGTTCTAAATATTCCTTTTCAACCTTAAAAAAGTTAAAAGACTTTTTTAATTCTTTTAATCTTATTTTTTCAACAATAGGCTTCATAATAGCATTTATAAACTTTAATACCAATCAAAAATACATTTTTATGTTTAAATATACATAGTATTAGTTAAAATCTAAAAACTTTAATCGTTTTGCTATCTCTAATTTTGTTATAAATGAAAACTATAAATCAATGAAAACCTTAGAGTTATTAGAAAAACACTATTCAATTACACAAGAACAGATTGATTTTTATTGTAAAAACAGATATATAAAGCTGAAAAATGTTTTAGATTCTGATACAATTAAATATTTCAATAGAGTCATTTCTGATAAGGTGGCTGAAATGAATAAAGAAGAAACTCCTTTAGAAGAAAGAAGTACATATGGAAAAGCATTTTTACAATTGTTTAATCTTTGGACACAAGATACATCAATTAAAAGGCTTATTTTTTCTAAACGAATAGCAAAAATTGCCACAGATTTAATGCAAGTTGATGGTGTAAGATTGTACCATGACCAAGCTTTATTTAAAGAAGCAGGTGGAGGAATTACTCCTTGGCATGCCGATCAGCATTATTGGCCTTTAGAAACTGATAAAACGATTACTGCATGGATACCATTACAAAAAACACCGCTTGAAATGGGACCTTTAGAATTTAGTGCTGGAAGCCATAGATTACTAAATGGACGAGATCTTTCTAT
Source organism: Lutibacter sp. (assembly GCF_016342705.1). Lineage (GTDB taxonomy): Bacteria > Bacteroidota > Bacteroidia > Flavobacteriales > Flavobacteriaceae > Lutibacter. The sequence continues at coordinate 9,185 of NZ_JAEINV010000026.1, forward strand.
TAGTGATGAAAGTGAATCTTTAATTAAAAAACGCCTTAAAGTAACTGACTTTAAACATATTATTGAGCCTTTTGATGTTGGTGAAATTAGTTTTCATTCTGGCTGGGTATTTCATCGAGCTGGTGCCAATACTACTAATGATATGCGAAAAGTTATGACTATTATTTATATGGATAAAAATATGAAACTTATAAAGCCTAGTAGTGGCGAACAACAAAATGATCGGAAAACTTGGTGTCCCGGTGTTAAGGTTGGTGAAATTATCAATTCACCATTAAATCCTAAATTATATTAAATGGAAAATATCAACTATTTATATCCATTTTGGGGACATGAGGATTTAAATCCCACAAATTTTTTAAATCTTGCAATTTCTAATGGTTTTAAAGGTATAGAAATTAACATTCCTAATAACCAGGTTTTTGAGAGTGTTTTTTACGAATCACTTAATATCAAACGAGAAGAGAATCCTAATTTTATATGTGGTTTACAACAGGTTTTTGGTGTTAAAAAGGAATCACCAAAAGAATACTTTTATAAAGTTTTGAGCCGTTTAGGAGCTATCGCACACTATAAACCAAACTTTATTAATTCCCATACAGGTAAAGACCAATATTCTTTTTCTGATAATTGCAAAATTATAGATGGCATTGAAGAATTTTCTTTAAAATCTGGAATTCCTGTATATCATGAAATTCATCGAGGTCGTTTCACATTTCATTCGGCAACTACTTTAAAATATTTAGAGGTATTTCCTCATCTAAAATTGGTTGGTGATTTATCCCATTGGTGTGTGGTTTCAGAAAGTATGTTACAAGATCAAGAAGAAATTATTGAAAAGGTAATTCCACATATTCATCATATACATGCACGGGTTGGTTTTGAACAAGCTCCACAAGTAAATAATCCTTTCGCTCCAGAATGGAATGAGCATTTATCCTTTTATTTAAATTGGTGGCAACGGATTATTGATTATCATATTAAAAGTAAGAATATAACTATTACTCCAGAATTTGGGCCTTTCCCATATATGCCTCAAAGTCCATTTGATCAAAAACCATTGGCAAATCAGCAGGAATTGAATAAAACTATGAAAATAACTCTAGAAAAGTATTTAAAATATTAATCATGAATCAAATTTTTAAAATTATTATTTTGTCATTAATTACGCTTAGTTGTTCCGAAAAAAGCAATATTTCAAAAAAAGTAAACATTTCAACAATTCATTTTGGTGATATTCAACCTGATGGATGGATGAAAACTCAAATGGAAAATGACATAACAAATGGTTTTGTAAGTGCGCTGGATTCTTTAGCTCCAGAACTTGTTGTGGAAGATGATATTTATGGTAAAGATCGTTTGACTAAAGAAGTAAAATCTAAAGATGTAGGTGCAATTACTGACGATAACGGTGAATGGGAAGTACAATTTTTATGGTGGAACAGTGAAACACAATCCAATTGGTGGGATGGTTATATTAGAAATGCTATTTTAACTAAAGAACCAAATGCACTTATTAAAGTTAAAGCGTATGTTGATGCTAAACTAAAAACGCAGGACGAAGACGGTTATTTAGGTGTGTATGCTCAGGATTTACGCTATAATCATAAAACTGAAAATGGAGAACTTTGGGCTCAATCATCTTTGCTAAGAGGGTTACTGGCATATTATGAATATTCAAAAGAAATACGTTTATTAAACGCTATTGAAAAAGCGGTGCAACTTACAATGAAGTCCTACCCTATTAACAATTCACAACCTTTTAATATTGAAAAACCATTTGCTGGTGTTGGACATGGATTAACTTTTGTTGATGTATTAAACAGACTTTACGAGTTAACAAATAACAAATCTTATATGGATTATGCTGTTTTCCTTTATCAGGACTACGATAAATATGACTTGTCTGAAGTAGATATTCAAACAAAAAACTTATTAAATCCTGCGTATAAATTTAAAGGCCACGGTGTGCATACTTATGAGCACTTAAGAGCTTTAACAATGGTTGCAACATATACAAAAGAAGCAAATTATATAGTTGCTTTGGAAAAATATTTAGAACGTTTAGAGAAAGTAACAACGCCAAGTGGTGGTCCAATTGGTGATGAATGGATTTTTGAACGAACTGCAGATGCCGATAATACGGGGTATGAATATTGTTCAACACATGAGTTATTAGATTCTTACAGCCTTTTATTGAAAAAAACGAATGTTTCTAAATGGGCAGATAAAATGGAATGGTTACTTTTTAATGCTGCACAAGGAGCAAGAAATCCGGATGGTAAAAGTATTGCTTATTGTAAAACTGATAATTCTTATTTTATGCAAGGTGCTTTTGAAAAGAAAAATATGGGTAAAAACAATCATAACCGCTTTAAATATTCACCTGTTCATAAAGAAGTTGCCGCTTGTTGTGTACCTAATGCCGGGCGCATTTACCCATATTATGTAAATTCTATGTGGGCGAAAAATGATAATGGATTGGTTTTAAATTTATTTGGCCCTTCAGAATTTAACACTTTAGTTAATAAACATAAACTAAAAATTACTCAAAAAACGAACTATCCGTTTGATTTTAAAATTGAATTAAAAATGGACATTGAAAGTCCTGAAAACTTTCAAATAGCAATTCGCAAGCCAACTTGGGCAATATCCTACACATGTTCTTCAAGCGCAGATGAATCAGAAAATGAACAGTATCTTTATTTGCATAAAACCTGGAAAACTGGAGATGTAATTACCATTCAATTTAAAGCTGAACCAAAAGTAAAATTAGATTTATTGGGAGATTCCTTTTTTAGTTATGGTCCATTGGTTTTTGGATTACCAATTGAAGGTAAAGAAGTCATTCAAAAAATATATCCATATAAAGATTTTAAAGATTTAGAATATCACTCTAATGCTTCAAAAGAAACTAAATGGAAAATTGTTGATCCAACTATAATTAAATTAAAAATTAATGAAAATGAACCTTTATGGAATCATTTTAAAATGGGAACAACATTTATAAATTCAAAAAATGAGACTGAATTAAAAGAATTAAAACCGATGGGCAATTTAATATTAAGACAAGTAACTTTTCCAAAATTAGAGAACAATGAAAATTAAGTTTATTTACCTTTTAATAGTGCTTATTGCTTCTTGCAAAGGATCTGAGAAGCAAACTGTTGTTTCGAAAGATTATACACAATATGTAAATACGTTTATAGGAACCGATGGTACAGGTCACACCTTTCCCGGGCCATCAATGCCTTTTGGAATGGTACAACCAGGACCAGATAATAGAGATGAAGGTTGGAGTCATACAAGTGGGTATCAATTTAAAGACAGTCTACTTTTAGGTTTTTCACAAACGCGATTAAACGGAACTGGTATTAGCGAAATGGGAGATATTCTGTTAATGCCATTTAATGAAACTAAAAAAGATTTAAGTAATCGCTATTTTAAAAATACTGAAAAAGCTGAAGTTGGATATTATTCACTTTTGAAAAAAGATTCAGTAAAAGTTGAACTTACGGCTACAAACCGAGTTGCAGTGCATAAATATACATTTCCAACTCAAGAAGCTAAAGTATTAGTAGATCTTCAACACGGACTTCGTTTTATTTTTGAAGAAAATCAAAAAGGATTGGTAATAGAAAGTGATGTTAAAATAGAAAATAACACCACAATTTCAGGCTTCTGCTCTACTTCGAATTGGGTAAAGCGAAAGTATTTTTTTACGCTTACCTTTGATCAGCCTTTCATTAAATCAGAAGAACTTGAAAAAGGAGTATTTGATAAGGCGCCTAAATTTGAATTATCATTTCAATTAAATACCTCCAAAATATTAAAAGTAAAAATTGCATTATCCTCTGTTAGTGTTGATGGAGCAAAACAAAATATGGCTGCTGAAATGCCGCAATGGGATTTTGAAAAAGTAAAACAAGATGCAAAAAATGTTTGGAATGCCTATTTAGGACGTATTGATATTGACGCCCCTTCAAAACAAAAAGAGATATTTTATACTTCTCTATATCGGGTGTTTTTACAACCTTCAAATATGGCTGATGTTGACGGAAAATATAGAGGTGCTGATGATAAAATAGTACAAGCTCCAAATAACGAATATTATTCTACTTTATCTATTTGGGATGTTTATCGCGGTGCTTTTCCTTTATTGGAAATAATTGCTCCGGAAAAAATTGATGGTATCATAAATTCTATGCTAATTCATCAAAAAGCTACTGGTTTTTTACCTATTTGGACAGTTTGGGGACAGGATAATTATTGTATGATTGGTAATCATGCAATTCCAATGATTCTTTCAGCAACCAAAAATGGATTTAAAGGGTTTGATAAAAATGAAGCTTTAAAGGCAATGGTTGAAACATCAACAAACAGCCATCAAATATCAAATTGGGAATTGTATAATAAGTATGGATATTATCCTTTTGATAAGGTTGATAACGAAGCTGTTTCCCGAACATTAGAACACGGTTATGATGATTGGTGTGTTGCTGAAATGGCAAAAGACTTAGGGGATTTAAAAACTTCAGAAATATTTACCAAAAGAAGTAATTATTACAAGAACTTATATGATTCTTCTTCAAAAATGATGAGAGGAATGGATACAAAAGGAAAATGGAGAACACCTTTTGATCCGTTAATAGCTACTTCACCAATGAATAATCCAGGAGATTATACAGAAGCCAATGCCTGGCAATACTTCTGGACTCCTGCACAATATGACATACCTGGAATGAAAAGCCTGTTAGGTGGTGAAGAAGCATTTACAAATCAGTTAAATGATTTCTTTACAATTGAAGCTAAAAATCCAAATAAATTTTTGGGTCAGGAAGCTATGATTGGGCAATACGCACACGGAAATGAACCGAGTCATCACATTGCTTATTTATATGCGTTTTCAAATTCGCCTAAAACCGGACAGAAATATATCTATAAAATTATCAATGAGTTTCATAACAATACACCAGACGGAATGATTGGAAATGATGATTGCGGACAAATGTCAGCTTGGTATGTGCTTTCAAGTTTAGGTTTTTATCCTGTAAACCCTGCAAATAGCGAATTTGTTATAGGAGCGCCTCAATTAAAAGAAGCTACAATTAACCTTAAAGGTGGAATTAAATTTAATATAACAGCCAAAAATATATCTGAGAAAGCTATTTATACAGAAAAAGCTACGTTAAATGATAAAGTCATTAAAAATAAAATCATTACCTATCCTCAAATTATGAAAGGTGGGTTTTTAAAATTTGAAATGACAAAAAACTAATTAACAATAAAGAAATATTTATATAAAAATGAAAAAAATAGTGTTCATAATTTTACTATTTACAATGCTTTCTAAAGCACAAGAAGTAAAAGTATCCTCTGGAAAAGTACAGCGAATTAAAAATTTTAAATCTGAATATGTTGATGCAAGAACTATTGATGTTTGGTTGCCAGATGGCTATTCTTCAAAAGAAAAATACCTTGTTTTATATATGAATGATGGGCAAAGTTTATACGATGCTGAAAGTACTTGGAACAAACAAGCTTGGGAAGTTGATGCTATTTCTGGGGAGTTAATAGTTAGTAAAAGAACTAAAAAATTTATAGTTGTTGGTATTTGGAATAATGGTGAATATAGACACTCAGAATATTTTCCTCAAAAAATAATTCAATCTATTCCAGAAACTACCAGGAAAATTATTGTTGAAGAACAACTAAAAAATAAACCACAGGCGGATAATTATTTGAAATTTATTGTAAAGGAATTAAAACCTTTTATAGACAAAACATACAACATAAAAGAAGGCAGGAAAAATACATTCATTGCTGGTTCAAGTATGGGAGGTTTAATTTCTTTATATGCAATTTGTGAATATCCAGAAGTTTTTGGTGGAGCAGCTTGCCTTTCTACCCATACTCCAATGATATTGAAAGAAATGATGTCAGAAAAAACAGACACTGATGTTGCCTCAAAGTATAGAGATTATTTAAAAACTAACTTGCCAAATCCAAAAAATCACAAAATTTATTTTGATTATGGAAATCAAACTTTAGACAGTTTCTATCAATCTTATCAAGAAAAAATTGACACTATTATGATCGAAAAAGAGTATTCAAGTAAAAATTGGATCACAAAATTCTTCCCAGGAGATGACCATTCAGAGAAATCCTGGAGTCGTAGATTGCATATACCTCTTGAATTTTTATTAAAAAAATAAGCCAATAAAATGAAATCAAAACTGATACTATTTCTATTTTTTTCAATGAACCTATTTTCTCAGAATATTGGAAATGATGCTTTTTACATACATACAGAGAACCTTATAAAAATCTTAGAAACTGCTGGAAATACATTAAGCCATCAAGATAAAAACACAATCCTTAAATTAATTGAAAGTAATGGCGGCAACAAACAAATTGAAGCTATTTTAGATAAGTATGTACTTTTTGATGCCAAAATTTCTTCAAAAGGAGAACTTAAATTAAAACCAGGAATCGCCAAACCTGAATTAATACAAAGCGGTAGGAAATATTTTTTAGTAAAAGTTAATAATATCGCACGAATAACGGATAACATTACCATAGAAAGCCAAGAGGCACAGCGTGTTTATGATGGTGGAGAAAAAATTTATGGTATGGATGTAGATGGTAAAGGTTCTATTATTACCGATGAAGATATTAAAAAGCGATGGTTAGATTTTGGGTTGTTTTCTGGAAACTTAACGCATTCTATTACACCAGACGGAATGATTGGTAATGATGATTGCGGACAAATGTCGGCCTGGTATATACTTTCAAGTTTAGGATTTTATCCGGTAAATCCTGCAAACAGTGAATTTGTTATAGGAGCGCCTCAATTAAAAGAAGCTACAATTAACCTAAAAGGTGGAATTAAATTTAATATAACAGCCAAAAATATATCTGAGAAAGCTATATATACAGAAAAAGCTGCGTTAAATGATAAAGTCATTAAAAATAAAATCATTACCTATCCTCAAATTATGAAAGGTGGGTTTTTAAAATTTGGAATGACAAAAAACTAATTAACAATAAAGAAAAATTTATATAAAAATGAAAAAAATAGTGTTCATAATTTTACTATTTACAATGCTTTCTAAAGCACAAGAAGTAAAAGTATCCTCTGGAAAAGTACAGCGAATTAAAAATTTTAAATCTGAATATGTTGATGCAAGAACTATTGATGAGTACCTCCAATTTCATTTGTTTCAATAAATGTTAAAGTAACTTCTTTTGCATTGGCATCATATGAGTTTTTAACTAACTCAGAAACAGCAGTTTCCTGTCTAGCAACTAATTAGTTACCTAATCTATCAATTACTCCTGCATCGATAGAAAACCTTACATCATTTTCATCAAAAGAAGCAAGTTTTGCTGATAGCTCCGAAATTTTACCAAAATTATCTGGATCATTCAAAAGAACTTGTTTAAGTTCTTCTAGTATTTTATTTTCGTTCATTATTATTAATCTCTTTATTTGAAATGATTAAATCTTTAATGTCAACTTGTAGTAAATTGGAAATTTCATAAAGTATTTCAATGCTTGGCTGTCTTCTGTTTTGAACATAAGAATTAACCATGTTATAGCTCTTACTTAACTTTTCAGCTAACCAAACTTGCTTAATACCTTTTTCTTCAAGTACCTCCTTAATGCGATTCATTATTGCTAGGGATTTAAACAATAAAAATAATATTATTATTTAATTATATATCATAATTTGAGATAAAATTAATGTTTTAGATAGAAATCATTCCACACACATTTTACTTCCCTCCTTTCGTCAGTCAACAAAATAAGTGTTTCATTAACATTGTAGAAGAAACATTTTGGTATAAAACTTTTCACAATATGAAAAGTAACACTTTGCTTTTAGCCAAAGCAAAGTAACATAACGCTAACATTATAATACAAATTATGACGTTTTGGTTTTTATAGCTGTTTAGCCAATTTGATAGTTATAATTCTACATTATGCTAAATATCCCAGAAGCCTTTCGTTTCTATACGATATTCTGTACTTGGGTTAAGAATATTTTAAATATGCGATTCTCGGTGAACTGTATTTAGGAAACCATTTGTAATTATAATTTGCAATTATGTAAAATTGCTGCTGCCAAACTCTTTTTTGTTTTGTAAACACAAATGCGCAGCATTCACGAGTTCAAATAAAAACAAATAAAAAACACACGAGTAATTTGCAGCCGCTTGCCAACACCAAAAAAAGTTTTCTAAATACTTGCTTAAAATTTTGAGCGTATTGATGCAAATAAAAAATTCGATTTGTCTGTTATCATAAATTACCTCAGTTATACAACTCAATTGCTTTTTATAAAATAGAAAAAGGAACTTCAACCTTATATTTAATTTACAGGTAGTATATTTGCCCTAATTATTATAAATACTACACCAATGCCTTTTAAAAAATTACATGCTGATATAAAAGAGAAGTTAGAATATCTTGAAATAATAACACCTACTCCTTTTCAGAGCAAAAGCATTCCTATAATAAAAAGTGGTTCTAATGTTTATTGCACTGCTCCAAAAGATAGTGGAAAAACAACCACGCTAATACTTACTACTTTACAAAAATTAAAATGTGAAGCCGTTGGAAATACACCTAGAGCTATAGTTCTGGTAGAAAATAAGGAAAGAGCCTTAGAATTATATGCTGCTTTTTTAACATATACACGACATAATTCGATACGAGTTTATGTGGGCTATGAGCAGCTTCATATTGATGTACAAAAATCAGAAATCTTTGAAGGTATTGATATTCTTATTTCTACTCCAGTAACAATGAATAAGTTATTCTTAACAAATGGGGTAAGCACCTCTCAATTGACAATATTTAGTATTGACGACGCTGAGTTTTTAGTTCAAAACTTGGCATATAATGCGCTAATGTCAATTACTCAAAGTATTAACAAATGCCAATATGTACTATATTCAGAAAAAAAGCATCCAATACTAGAACGCTTTGAAGCTAATTTTATGGAATACTCAAAAAAAGTTACCATTTAGGAATACCAATATTTAATTACCTATAACAAATGATATCTGTACTTTTCTTATAGATATAATATCTTAAAAAGCTAATAAATAAATGATTATACCTAAATTACATTATATATCTCAAGGAAATTCTCCAAAAGAACACCTAGAAAACATTCAAAAAGCGTGTACTTCTGGTGCCGAATTAGTGCAATTGCATTTAAAAAATATTTCAGAAAAAAAACTTTTAAAGTTAGCTAAAGAAGCCCGAGAAATTACAGCTCATTTTCAAACACGATTACTAATTAATGATTATTATAAAATAGCAAAAGAAGTGAAAGCAGATGGTGTACATTTAGGAAAAACAGACACCTGCCCTACTATTGCCAGAAAATTTTTACACAGCTGGCAACTCATTGGTGGAACAGCAAATACGCTCATTGATTGTCAAAAATTACTTGTTAAAGAAGTAGATTACATTAGTTTAAGTCCTTTTAGACTTTCGAAAAACACTACTAATTTAAGTCCAGTTTTAGGCTTAAACGGTTATACTTTAATTTTAGAAGCCTTAGAAACTGAAACACCTATAATTGGTTTTGGTGGCATAACCACAGAAGATGTTGCCGCTATATTAGAAACTGGTGTTTCTGGAATTGCAGTATCTGAAGCAATAACCAATGATTTTAATACCATAAGAATATTTAACCAATTGCTAAAAGCATCTTCAACTGAAGAACAACGCTATACATTTGAATAAATAAATATTTATTCAAATGTATAATTTAAGAAAGTTAAACTTCTCTCCTTAATACTTCTAACGGTGGACTTTTTAAAACGCTTCTAATATTGCTCAAACCAATTAATAAAACCAATAAGGTAATTCCCGGAAGAAACACTAAAAATGGAACAACAGACGGAATAAATGGCTCCTTAAATAAAAATACTGCTAATAATTGACTACTAATCAGAGACAATAAAATACCAACTAAACTTCCTAAAACTCCTAAATAAATATATTCCAGTGCTGTAATTTGTAAAATTTGTTTACTCTTTGCTCCCAAAGTTCTTAATAATACGCTTTCTTTAATTCGTTGGTATTTGCTATTTCTAACAGAGCCAATTAAAACAATAATTCCTGTAAGTATACTAAAGAAAGCCATAAAATTAATAATCCATGAAATTTTATCTAAAATATCTTCAATTATAGTGTAAACTTGTTGTAAATCTAATACAGAAATATTAGGGAATTTTTGTACTAAATCTCTTTGTAGGCTGGCGGAACTGGTTTCATTTGAAACATTGGTAGTTAACACATTAAATTGCGGTGCATTTTCTAAAACTCCTATTGGAAATACTACCGAAAAATTCAATTGCATACGACCCCAATCTACTTTCCGAATGCTTCCAATAATGGTTTCTATTAAAACGCCTTGCACATTAAAAATTAATTGATCTCCAATTTTTAGGTCAGCATCTCTTGCAATATTATCGGATATTGAAATTGAAATTGGTTTCCCCTGAGCTATTTCCCCAATCCAAGTTCCTTCTACCAATTCTTCTGATTCTAACAATGAATTCCGATACGTTACCCTAAATTCGTGATTCAAAATCCACTGATTCATAGTTGAAGTTGTGTCTTTTCTAATTGCATTCACCAATTCATCTTTAATTTGATGCATTCGCATTGTTACAATAGGAATGTTATCTATTACCTGTAAATCTTTAGAGAGCACTGTATTTATAACAGCATCTTTTTGATTGTTTTGGACATCCATTAAAATGATATTTGCATTGTCTTTATCATTCTCAATCGATGTTTTTGCTAACAGAATATCTTTCGTAAAATATAACGTACTAATTAAAAAAGTACCTAAGCCAATAGCTAAAATAAGTACCATTGTCTGATTGTTTGGGCGAAATAAGTTTAACAAACTTTGTCGTTTTGTAAACCCCCAATTGCTTGGAAAATATTTTTTGATAATATTCATAAAAAGGCTCGAAATCCCAGCCATAATAGCGAAAACTATAAGAATACCAACTGTAAAAGCCAATCCAAATAACGCATCTTTTAGCAACCAAAATGAAAATAAAAAGATAAAAAGTATAATTGCTGCTAACGTTAAAAGTCTTGCTTTTCTTGGTTTCACTAAGTTTTCATCTGTACCTCTCAAAACTTCTAATGGAGAAACATACCAAGTTCCTAATAATGGTAGCAAAGCAAATAGTATAGACATTAAAATACCCAAGGTTATTCCCATTATTAATGGCTGTGCGGTTATTGAAATTTGAACATCAAAAGGTAAAAATTCTTGTAAAAAATAAGGAAAGGCATATTGCAAACCAATACCAATAACTGAACCTAAAATACCTCCAACAAAGCCAATACCAACTACTTGCAATAAATAAATTATAAAAGATTGTTTTCTTGTAGCTCCTAAACACTTTAAAACTGCTACATTTTTAAGCTTTTCCTTTATATAAATATGAACAGAACTTGCAATTCCTATACAACCTAATAAAAGTGCAATAAATGCAGCTAAATTTAAAAATCTACTTACGTTATCATATCTTCTGCCTAAGCGTTCACTAGTACTATTATGTGTGTCTAAATCAGCATTTTCATCATCTAAAATAGGGTCTAATTTCTTATCTAATAACTCCAAATCCATTTTGGGTGGCGCTATAAAAAAGTATTGGTATTCTTTTCTACTTCCTAATTGCAACAATTCTGTTTCATCTATAAAACGAAAAGGAATCAATACAGTTGGTGCAACTGATGTTGAAATAGCAGTGCTGCCAGGAATGGATTTTAAGGCTCCAATTATAGGAAAACTGAGTTTTCCCAATTTTATAGAATCTCCCGATTTTAAATTAAATTGAAGCATTAAAGTAGCATCTACTAACGCCCCTCCTTTTGCTTGATATTCTTTTGCCGCTTCAACAGGTTCGGTATCTATAGTTCCATAAAAAGGGAAATTACCTTCTATAGCGCGTACTTTTACCAATTTTGTTCCTTCATTTTTTGGAAATGCCGCCATAGAAACAAAATTAACTTCAGAAGCTGCTACATTTAAAGAATCGATTATTGCTTGTACTTTTTGATTTGGAAGCTGTCTGCTGCCGATAATAAAATCAGCACCCATTAAGGCTTTACTCTGATTTTTTATATTTTGTTTTAAATTTTCGCTAAACAACTGAATAGAAACTACAGCAGCAATTCCCAGAATAATAGATGCCATAAAAAGCATTAATCTAGAAAGGCTTGCTTTTCCATCGCGCCAAGCCATTTTAAAAAGCCATTGCACTAAAGTTTTTGAAGGTAGATGACTCATTAAACTGCAACTGTTTTTTCGTTCGACATTATTTTCCCTCCTTTTAATCGCAATATTTGTTGTGTTCTATTGGCTAAATCTAAATCGTGGGTAATAATAACTAAGGTAGTTCCTGCTTCTTTATTTAATTGAAACAGCAGTTGAATTACCTTTTCTCCAGTCTCTTCATCTAAATTTCCAGTAGGTTCATCGGCAAATAAAATACTTGGTTTGTTTGAAAAAGCTCTTGCTAAAGCTACGCGTTGTTGCTCTCCACCAGATAATTGCGACGGATAATGATGAGAACGATCTGCCAATCCTACTTTTTGTAATAATTCCATTCCTACCTTATTGGCATTTTTATCACCTTGCAACTCTAAAGGTACAATTACATTTTCTAAAGCAGTTAGCGTAGGAAGTAATTGAAAATTCTGAAAAATAAAACCCACTTCTTTATTCCGTAATTGCGCGCGTTCATCTTCATTTAGGTTTTCTAAATTGCTACCGCATAGTTCTATATTTCCAGAACTTGGGTAATCTAATCCAGCGCACAAACCTAGTAAAGTGGTTTTTCCACTTCCTGAAGGACCAACAATAGAAAAAATACTTCCCTTTTCAACTTCAAAAGAAATATTGGATAATACTGTTAATTTTTTTGAACCACTTGTATAAGTTTTCTCTAGTTCATGAATCTTTAATATATTTGTCATTGTACTCATTTAAAAAATAGCTACTTATTTATGCTGAATTTGAAAAATAAACATTTGATTTTAAATATGAATAAAAATACAATGAAGATTTTCATAAATTTTTGTTATTTTTTGCTTTTTGCAATCCTACTCTCTTGTGGATCAGACTCCTCTAAAAATCAGAATAAAACTCAAAAAACGGCTGTTGAAACTGGTAATGCTGAAGAAAAAAGTAGTGGTACAAAAACAATTTTGGTTTTTGGAGATAGTTTATCGGCTGGATATGGGTTAGATGATGTAAATGATGCTTTTCCTTCAATTCTTCAAACTAAAATAGATTCACTTTCATTGGGATATACCGTTATTAATTCTGGTGTAAGTGGTGAAACAACTGCTGGTGGAAAAAGTAGAATTAATTGGGTTTTGAATGAATATATTGATGTTTTTATTTTAGAATTAGGTGCAAATGATGGTTTACGTGGTGTTCCTTTATCTGAAACCAAAAAAAACTTACAAGCAATTATAGATGCTGTGTTAGCAAAAAATTCTGAAACTAAAATTATTTTAGCTGGAATGCAATTACCTCCAAACATGGGGCAAGATTATATTACTGAGTTTAAAACTATTTTTCCTGAATTAGCCAAAAAAAACAACCTCTATTTAATTCCTTTTTTATTGCAAGATGTTGGCGGAATTCCAGAATTAAATCAGGCCGATGGAATACATCCAACAGTTGAAGGGCATAAAATATTAGCAAAAAATGTTTGGGAAGTTTTAGCGCCAATAATTAATTTGTAAAAATTTTAATAATATAAGTATGTTAAAAAAAATAGGCTAATATTTGTTATTATAAGCTGTTTTTTAAGTTTAAATGTATTTTCAAATCCATTTGTACGCATAGATTCAATTAGTCTAGCTAAGACAAAAAAAATGATTGAAAATGTGACTGATGCAAGGCAAACAATTTTAGTATATAACAAACTTATTAATAATAACAAATTATTGGACATAAAAAATCCAACTGACTTTAATTCCTCCAACAAGAAACAAACATGATTATTTGAGTATTAGTAGATATGTGGCAATATGAAACAGAAAATAAAAGGAGCTTGTTTTTAGCTTTAAATTATTTAACACCTGTTGTTAATGGGGAAAAATGGAAACATGATACTTTAAAAAGTATTGATACAACAGGCTTAATTCCAATTATACTGCTAATACCCAATGAATACAGAACTTTAGAGTATAAAAATGTTTTAACTAAAATTTTAAATAATACACAAGAAGATGACTCTTTTCAAGAGTTTTGGTTGTTAAACATTAATCAATTATAAATAGCAATTCCTTTTATTTTTTTCTTCATTTAATGTGCAATTATTAAGCATCAAAAAATAAACTTTGCTTACAGTTTAAATCTCGATTGTTTACTTTTGCAATGCATTGCAAATTTATATTTATTTAAAATAAAAATGTTACAACTTTCTTTTTACCTAAAACAACTAACTTGGTATACATCATTTAAAACAACATTATTTAATAATCCAAATAGGTTTTTAGCAATTAAAGCAACTATGGTAATTGGAATACTTGTTGTTTTAATGGTCAGTATTGGAATGCCTTTTTATGCTGTAACATTAGCTCTGGGAGCTCTTGCTGGAGCACTTTCAGAAACAGATGACCATCCAAAAGGGCGCTTAAAATCTATGATTTTAAAAATTATCAGTTTTGCAATATCAAGTTTTTCAGTAGAATTATTACAACCATATCCTATACTTTTAGGAATTGGACTTGCTTTGTCTACCATTATTTTTATTTTAATTGGAGGAGTAAGTGAACGATATAGAGGCATAACATTTGGGGCTTTACTAGTTGGTATTTATGCCATGATTGGTTCTCCAATTAGTCCTAATTGGTATATTCAACCTATTTTACTAACATTAGGAGCATTTATTTATGGTGCTTTTTCTTACATATTTTTACGTTTAAAACCATATAGTCTTCTAGAGGAACAACTGTCTAGAGGTTTTTCTGCGCTCTCATTATATTTAAATGAAAAATCAAAATTTTTTCCTAGCAATAAAGATGCAGAAAAAGAAATAAGAGCAAAACTTTCGCTCTTAAATGTGCAAACTGTTGAAGCATTAGACCGATGTAAAGAAGTTTTAAATAGTTATGGTGAGTCACTTATAAATCAACAACCATTAAAACCATATTTGTATTATTTTATGGTTTTGCAAAGTTTGCATGAGCGTGCAGCATCTAGCCATGAACGTTATGATTTATTAAGTACGAACCCTTCAAATAATGATTTAATTGGTGGAATTCGTCAATTATTACATGAACTATCACATGCCACTCAAAATTTCTCAGAAAGTTTACTTACAGGTATTCCTTATGAACACCCAATATCTCTAGATTGGTTGACAAAAACCATAAATAATTCATTAAAAAATAATGAATTAAAACCTTCTTTACCTATAAAATTACTGATTCGTAATTTAACCGAATCTCATGAAGCTTTAAAAAACATTCATAAAAATTTTAACACCGATTTATTACCTAAATTAGAAAAAAACACAAGTACTTATTTTGAGCGATTAAAAGACCAGCTAAGCATTAATCACCCAAGAATGCAACATGCGATAAGATTAAGTCTCTCTTTTTTAATTGGTTATACTTTGTACAAGTATTTTCATATTGCAAAAGGAGAATGGATAATTCTTACCATTTTATTTGTACTTCAGCCCAGTTATAGCGAAACAAGAAAACGACTTTTACAAAGGACTTTAGGAACTTTCGCAGGTATAATTATTGGTGTTTTGGTTGTTAAATTATTTTCTTTTTCAGGGCAAATTGTTTTAATGCTCACTTCTGCCTATTTATTTTTATTTTGGATGAAACAAAAATATTCAATCAGTATTATTTTCATTACCATTTTTGTATTGTGTGCATTTAATATTATTGCAAATAAAGGTGTAGATGTGGTGGCTCCACGTTTAATAGATACTTTAATAGGAGCTTTTATTTCGTTTTTAGTGGTTCGGTTTTTATGGCCCAATTGGCAATACAAGAAGTTGCCGAATTTATTGAGTGAAGTAATCCTAAAAAATACAGCCTATTTAAAAGCAATTTTAATAGAATATAAAAACCCAATAACGGATGATTTAGCCTATAGAATTTCAAGAAGAGAAGCTCACCGGGCAGATAATGCTTTGGTTATAGATTGGCAGAATATGCAATTAGATCCTAAAAAACATCAAAAATTAAAAGAAACAGCCTTTGCTCTTACCTACTTAAACCATGCGTTACTTTCTTATTTATCCGCATTAGGAGCTCATAGAAATCTGCAAACAAAACAAACTTTAAATATAATTGTATTTGAAAACCATATTTTAAAAGCTTTAGAGGAATCTATTGCTTGGCTAACTACTAAAAACAATAGTGAAATAGAAAGTATTGAAAATAGTTTAGAAGAAATAAGTGCACAATTACATACTAAGAAGGAAGAAGCTGAACAGATTCATTATACTTTATTATATAATATTACTGAAGTGACCATACAAATACTTGAACAAGCAAAATTATTTAAGCAAACTGAAAATAACAGTTAAAAAATTTATTACTATAAAATCTATTTGTAAAACAAAAGCCTTATTCTACAAGTTTTAAAATTTGTAAAAAAGGCTTTTAGAATAAAAATTAATACTTGTTTCCTCCTATTTTTAGTTTTTAAATTCGTAACCGCGTCCTGGAGTATAAGGCATTCCAGATTTTACTAGTTTATCTTCTAATTGTTTTATATCTGTATTATAAATAGCTTCTACTTGCTTCTTAATAACATCAATTTCAGCTTTTGCAATTGTATAACTATCTTTATGTGTTTTTGTAGGTGTAGATGTTGTATACTTTTGCTCATTACTAATAATTCCAATTCTATTAGCTGGTGTTTGAGGTTGATCTATATCTAATTTAGTTTTTATAGGATCTCCATACAAGGCTACGTTAATAACTTTAATTTTATTTTCTATGGCTAAAACAGAGTTTGTAAATGCTTCAAAAGGTTGTTCAGATCTAACAATAGCAGCTTTTATATAGGTAAGTTTCTGGTTTATTTCAGAAATCATATTTTGGGTATTTCTATAATTGGCTTCCAACTGTGCTATTTGCTTTTGGAACGCTACTTTAGCTTCTCTGTTATCAGCCGGTAATACTGTATTATCCAATGCTTTTACATTAAAAGATACTGGATTTACTAAGTTAGTTACTTTACCATCAGCATACAATTGCATTTCTATTGTATACTCTCCAGGTTGTGCCAATGTACCTTCATCTTTGGTTGCCCAAGGATTGTAAAAAGATGATTCACTTAAATTTATAGGGTTTTGAAGCGTATACCTTAAATCCCAGTTAAAACGTTGAATTCCTTTTTCTGGTTTTCTATATTCTTTTTTTACAACAATTCCTTCAGCATCTTTAATTGTAAATACCAACTCAGCAGCTATTTCTTCATTTTCACTTTTATATTGATTATAATCTGGATAAGAAACATCTTTTTTATCTTTTATAAGAGCCATTTCAGCCTTAGAACGTTTGTCCTTTAAAGATTCATAATCCTCATTATAATAATATGTAATCATAGCTTCCGAACCTAAATTTGGCGCAGTAAAAAAGTTATCACCCTGAAAAGATTTTCCCGGTAAACCCAACGGTAAACTTTGTTCCCACGTTAATGCGTCTCTAATTGGGTAAATAATAGCAGTTGAAGAAGGTTCAACATTTTTAACAGTACGCAAGGCTGAATAATCATCTAACACATAAAATCCTCTACCAAAGGTTCCTATTACCAAATCGTTTTCACGTTCTTGGATAGTTATATCTCTCACTAAAATTGTTGGTAATCCTGCTTTTAATGCTTTCCAATGAGCTCCTTTATCTGGTGAAAAGAATGCGCCAAATTCGGTACCGCAAAAAATTAAATCACTATTTTTATGATCTTCCTCAATTGTATATACACTTCCTCTTTCTGGCAAATTACTACTAATATTTGTCCATGTTTTCCCTTTATCAGTAGATTTAAAAATATAAGGTTTAAAATCACCATATTTATGATGATTAAAAGCGGCATAGATAACATTAACATCGTGTTTTGATAAATATACACTATTTACATATGATTGATTTGGAGCTCCAGAAATATTAGTGATTTTTCTCCAAGAAATTCCTCCATTTTCAGAAATATGTATTAATCCATCATCAGTTCCAACTGCAATTAAGTTTTCATCAATTGGAGATTCAGATAATGCAACAACGCTTCCATACAATGATGTTGAACCATTTTTAGCTACTGCATCAATACTAACTACTCTATCATATACTTTTAGTTGATTTCTATCAATTTGTGCAGATAAATCATCACTGATAACTTCCCAACTATTTCCATAATCATTAGACCGGAATACTTTATTTCCAGCAAAATATAAACGGCCTGATGCGTGTCTGCTCACTGCTAAAGGCGAATCCCAATTAAAGCGATATGCATTTTCATTTGCTCTTTCTTTTGGTTGAATTCCAACAATTTCACCACTTTTTTTATCGTAACGTACTAAAAATCCATTTTGAGATTGCGCATATACAATATCTGGATTATTTGGATCTATTTGAGATTCAAAACCGTCTCCTCCATTAGTTATAAACCAATCGAAATTTGTAATTCCATGATTTGTAAGTACTCTTGAAGGACCACCAAGACTGAAATTATCTTGAGTACCACCATAAACATTATAAAACGGATAATCGTTATCAACTGCTACTTTATAAAACTGTGTTAAAGGAATATTTTCTTTAAAATCCCACGTTTTTGCAGCATCAAAAGTTTCATACATTCCACCATCGCAACCAACTAACCAATGGTTATTATTATTTGGATTTATCCACATACAATGGTTGTCTACATGTTTAAAAACTTCACCTACTTTTGAAAATGTTTTTCCTCCATCATGACTAACAGACATCCAAGTATCCATTGAATATATGGTATTTTCATCCACAGGATCGGCAATAATTTCCTGATAATAATTACCGCTTGTTACATGTTCACTTCTTTTTTCCCAACTTGCTCCTCGGTTTGTAGAAGCATAAAAACCACCTTTGTCATCAGCAGCTTCAACAATAGCATATATTATTTCTGCATTTGCAGGTGAAATTGCCAAACCAATTCTACCCAATTCTGTTGTTGGTAATCCTTTATTTATTTTATTCCAAGTTTTACCACCATCGGTACTTTTTTGCATTCCAGAACCTGGTCCTCCACCAACATAAGTAAAAACGTGTCTTCTTCGTTGAAATGTGGAAGCATATAACACATCAGGATTTCTTGGATCCATTACCACATCATTTACACCAGTATGTTCATCAACTGTTAAAACAGCCTCCCAAGTTTCTCCTCCATTGGTAGTTTTATACAAACCTCTTTCCCCTCCTTTGCTCCATAAAGGCCCAATTGCCGCTACATACACAATATTAGAATTTTCTGGATGAACAATAATTCTCCCAATGTGTTCTGAAGTTTTTAAACCCATATTCTTCCATGTAGTTCCACCATCCAAAGATTTATAAACACCATCTCCATAATTAACCGAACGTTGGTTATTGTTTTCACCAGTACCAACCCAAATAACATTTGTATTGTTTGGGTCTATGGTTATACAACCTATTGAATAAGAGCCTTCTCCATCAAATATTGGAGTATATTCAACCCCTGAATTTATAGTTTTCCAAACGCCACCTGCTGAGGAAGCTACGTAATATTCAAATGGATTGTTAGGATTTACAGCAATATCTGAAATTCTTCCAGAAGTTAATGCTGGTCCAATACTACGCCATTTTAACCCATCTATTTTTATAGATTCCAATGGTTGTTTTACTTCTTTTTTAGATTTTTGTGCATGCGTAAATTGTAGACTTAAAAACAGTACTACAAATGAGATAACGATTGTTTTTTTCATTTAAAAGAGACTTTTAATACAGTGATTGTATGATTAATGAATTTCTATCAAATATATAAAAGTTATTTCGAATTTAAATCCTTTGTACCTATAACAATAGTTGCATTTGTAATGAATTTGAACGTTTTAAAAGGTTATAAATAAAAAATACTTTCAAAAGAATGACTTAAGAAAGTATTTTTTTAAATTGAATTATGAAATTATTCACATAATTAAACAGCCTTTTTTAGCAAAATATCCATTATATATTGAGTTTCTTTATTATTCTCATTTTTAACTTCAAATATTGTGGCTTTAGCATTTTTAATGTCTTTATTGGGTGAATTGGCTTCTAAAGTTTCGAATTTACGTTCAATAGTACTTTTAATTAAAGGAATGGTATCTTCATAACCTATAAAAAGAATACGTTCTAAAGCTATTTTATTAAGCAAAAGATTGACTTCAAATTCACAACCTTTATTCTTTTCAGAAAATCCACGTAAGTCCATTAAAACAACACTTGCTGTTTCTATCAACGTATTTACAGTCATTTGCCAAGTATTATCGTAACACGATATAGGTGTTTCTTTAAAAGTTCCATCTAATTTTAGCGGTTTACGTTTTAACCTAGCTAATTCTTTTTGCAAGGCACTTTCGTTTTTAACAAAATTACGTTTCATACCTCTAATACTCCACTCTATAAAAACAAACGCTCCAATAATCATTAATGCAATAAAAGGCCCAAATATTTCAGAATCTGTATTCTCAAGTTGTGTATAAATTAAAAATATAATGATTATAAACACGGGAAAACTATGTTTAAAATTGCGCTTCCAAAACACTTTGTAAAATGATGGATCAGCTACAGTAAAATACGATCCAAAATATTTCCAATAATTAGCTAACCTTGAAAAAGTAAATAAAGAGGTTTTTTTAATTAAAAACACACGTAAAATTAGAAGTGTTAAATTAGCTTGCTTTTGAGTTTTTTTATTTAAATGATATAACAAATAAATATTAAATCCTACAGCTGAAAGCATTGTAATACCTTTTGGAAAATCGCCAACACTAAGATTAAGTACACCTTCAATTAAAGCTATTAATAACAATGCAATAGCTATTAAATTTTTCCATTTGTATTGAAATACGGCAAAACTAAATTTCCAAAAAGGTGCAATGATATCAAATATTCCATCCTTATAAGCTGTAATTTGATGCCTATAGCCTATTTGTCCCATTGTTGTCCAAATTAAAAATAAAATTGCAAATAAGAAATATGATAAATAAAGTGGGTCGTACGAATCAATAATAAAATAACCAGCTACACTATAAACCAAAATAATGAGCAAATCTGTAAAAAATTGCGATTTCATCATTTTTTTTGCCCGTTCAACCTGCGTTTTTCTATGGATTGCTATATTTGAAAAATCCGAATCTGAATTTAAAGATTCAAAAGAAAGCTTTTGGTTATTATCTAATTCTTGAGCTGGTTCTATGAAATTTGCATTATTTTCAACTTTGGAAGATTTGGATAGCATCCAACGGTTCATAAAACGTATTAAAATAAATCGTGTAGTATAAGCTATAATGGCAGCAATTATAAGGATCGCAAATCTATTTCCCAAACCTTCAACAGGATCGTTTAATAATAATGGGAAAATAAGGCCGAACCGAATTAACAAGTAAGACACATTAAGTGAAAGGAATGAAAACATAGTAAATAATTTTAGTTAGTAGTAGTATAATTATCTAACAACCAATATAGTAAATATTATTGGAACTATTTAAAATGTATTTTCAAAATGATTACGTTAAAAAACTAGCATGTAAAAATTTTATAAAATCATCATTAGGATTGTCTGTATTCATTAAACAAGTATACGCTTTATAAGCATTTGTGTGCATAGAAATTTTTTCACGAATTCCTGACATTTCAGCAGCTTTAGTATAATATTCTTTAGCAACATCTAAATTATCTAGGTATAAATTGGCTTCTGCAATTGTTGCATATTTCCACAAATTATTTCGACAAGCATTTGCTGCTTCTAAAGCCTGATTTGCATAATTCAGCATTTCATTTTCATTATTTTTAAGAACAATACTTAAAAAAGCAAGGTTAATAGCTTGGTAATAAATCTGATTTAAGTTGTTCTCTTTCAAAGCGATTGCTAACCCTTTAGTGTAATAATCAATTGCTTGTTGTCCATCTTCTATTTTATAGTTAAGTAAATAAGATCGTTTATATCTACCACCAATAATTCCAAATAAATCTCCATTATCTTTAGCCAATGGGTGATTAGTTATGAGCTCTATAGCTTCGTCTTTTCTATCTGCACCTTCCAAACTAAAAGTTAATTGTCTTAATCCATTAATATCAAGAGAGTTTGCAATAGGCAACAACTTTTTAATAACGGCGTCATATTTGCCAAGTGCTATATTAATTTCTTCGCTATTTGTATACTGATTATAAAATAAATTATTTGTTAATGTACTTACAATAAGGCTATAGGAGTCATTAAATTCATCTGCTGGTTTAACCATTGATGAATGATTTCCTGCAACAATTTCGCAATATTCCTTTGGAAATGATCCGAAACTAGACGCTTTATC
Source organism: Lutibacter sp. (assembly GCF_016342705.1). Taxonomy (GTDB): domain Bacteria; phylum Bacteroidota; class Bacteroidia; order Flavobacteriales; family Flavobacteriaceae; genus Lutibacter. Next base: position 31,784 of record NZ_JAEINV010000026.1, read on the forward strand.
CACATATTCATCATCTGTAGCTGCCGCTACTTTTAATTTAAATGGATACTTGTTTTTAAAAACACTGTCCCATTCATTTCTCAATGAAACTATAAAATCTCCCGTACTGCTTAATTCTTTGTATTTGTTATTCCATAATTTAATTAGTTGTGTAGCTTCAATCCCATAGTTGGGCGTTCCTAATAAAATTAAATGAGAAATTTTACTTCTAAGTTCTTCACTTAAATTTACAATAGCTTTTTGAGCTATTAATCCACCCAAACTATGTGCTACAATTGCAATTCTATCGTATTTATCAAATTTATATTTGAAAGATTTTGCTAAATATTCAGAAATTTTATCAATATCCTTTATTCCTCCCCAAATGTCTTTCCCAAATTCAGGATCTACATTTGGTGAATATCCTAATGGTTTCATATCCCATCCATTCATTCTTTGGTCTTTCATTAATAATTCAGGGATAATACCGAAAGTATCGGCGGCTTCACCTGAGAAACCATGAACAAAAAGCAACAAATTATTAGATGCTTCTGTTTCTCTATATGATGTAACAACTTCTTTTATTTCTTTACTCGAAATTTTTTCTGGTTTATCGGTTTGTTGGATTGAAAGTTTTTCTCTAATTTCTTTTGGAACATAGCTAAGTACAAAATTATCATAAAGCTGAAGGTTTACATACGGGTTTTGGGCTTTACCACCTTGCATTGCAATTCTTGGCACTTCTTCTTGCAAATAAGATAAAACTTCATAAATTCTAATAAAAGGATCTTTAAATTCAGATTTATTTTTCCCTTGAACAGCATCTATTAAACATTTGGTGAAAATACTATTTTGACCTGTGGGTTGATAGGATAATTGATCTTCTCTACACGATGAAATTATTGAAACCCCTCGTTCATTGTCTATCTTTTGTCCTAAACCATCCGCTACTTCAGAACTCTTTGCGTTTAAAATTATTCCCGATTTACTTTTAACATCCTCGTTTTTATTAAAAAAACCACCTTTTGTCATTCCTTCTGCATGACAACAGTCTAAAAAGAAAATAAGCCGTTTAGATTTTAAACCATTTATGTATTATACTGAAATAGGTTGACCTTTTTTTGGTTGCTTTAACCGTTCAAAATATTTTTTTTAGCCGTTTAGAAG
>NZ_JAEINV010000001.1 GCF_016342705.1 Lutibacter sp.
TAATGGTAAGGAATTAAAACAATTAGTAAAAGAATCAATTAACACTTATAATAACAAAAGACCGCATTTGAGTCTTATTATGAAAACACCTAACTTTATGCATCAAAAAACCTGTGAAGATATCTTCACAGGTTTTCATTAATTTTTTTTATAATCGTCAACCTATTTTAGGACGACTCAATATTAGGTTAAAGTTCAAACCCTAAATTAACGCCTAAATTTTTAGCAATTAATTTAGTTATTCTAGTTTTTAACTGTGGAATTTTTATTTTGTTAACTACATCATTTCCAAAAGCAAATAGCAATAATGCTTTTGCTTCTTTTTTAGGAATTCCTCTAGATTGCATATAAAATAAAGCGCTTTCATCTAATTGTCCAATGGTACAACCGTGTGAGCATTTTACATCATCTGCAAAAATTTCTAACTGAGGTTTGGCATTAATGCTTGCGCCATCATCAATTAAAATATTGTTATTTTGCTGAAAAGCATTTGTTTTCTGAGCTTCTTGTTGCACAATAACCTTCCCGTTAAATACGCCTACAGATTTATCTGCGTAAATACCTTTATATAATTCGTGGCTTTCACAATTTGGAAACTTGTGGTTTACCAACGTATGATTATCTACATGTTGCTTTCCGTTTAAAATAGAAATACCATTTAAATTAGAAGTGATATGTTCGCCTTCATGGTAAAATTCTAGATTATTTCTGGTGAGTTTTCCCCCAAATGAATAGGTGTGAACCGAAGCTACACTTTGTTGTTTTTGAGAAACAAAAGTACTATCAATCAATGATGAATTTTCGGTGTCATTTTGAATTTTGTAATAATCTACAATGGCTCTTTTATGAACAAAAATTTCAGTAACAGAGTTTGTTAGCGTTGTGTTTTTGGATAAATTTTGATGACGCTCAATTATTTGAACGTGAGAATTTTCACCAACAACAACTAAATTTCTTGGTTGCAATAAAATTTCTTTTTCGCTACCAGTTGAAAAATTTAAAATTTGTATAGGTTTTGGAACAATAGTATTTTTTGGAATATTAATAAAAGCCCCTTCTTTTGTAAATGCTGTATTTAATTCTGATAAACTATTGTTGTTTTTAGCAATTGTATTAAAATAATTATCAACAATCATTTTATATTTAGGACGATTTAATGCTGATGAAAGCACACATACATCACAATCATCGTGCGTAGTATCCGATAAAAACGAACTAAAAACTCCATCAATAAATATTAACGTATAGGACTCAATATCATTTATTAAATAATTTTCAATGTTTTTAAAACCAATTGATTTTTCATTGGTAGAAAATAAACTAAAATCGTGTTTTAGTAATGGTTTTAAACTGGTGTATTTCCATTCTTCATCTTTTTTAGAAGGAAACCCTTCTTTTTCAAAATTTTGAATAGCTTTTGTTCTAATAGAATGAACACTTGAGTCGAGATCAAGAATTCCTTTATTTTCAAAAGCTAAAAATGAAGAAACTAATTTTTCTTTTAAATCCATAGTTTTATTATTTCAACCAGTCGTAACCTTTTGCTTCTAATTCTAAAGCTAATTCCTTACCACCAGATTTTACAATTTTTCCATTATATAAAACGTGTACAAAGTCCGGAACAATATAATCTAACAAACGTTGGTAGTGGGTAATTACCAATACGGCATTATCACTGCTTTTTAGTTTGTTAACGCCATTGGCAACTACTTTTAGAGCGTCAATATCTAGCCCAGAATCAGTCTCATCTAAAATGGCTAATTTTGGCTCTAACATTGCCATTTGAAAAATTTCGTTACGTTTTTTCTCACCACCGGAAAATCCTTCATTTAAAGATCGCGATAAGAATTTTCTATCAATTTCTAATAAATCGGCTTTTTCTCTAATTAACTTCAACATTTCCTTTGCTGGAAATTCTTCTAACCCTTGTCCTTTTCTAGTTTCATTAATAGCCGTTTTTATAAAGTTGGTAACGGTAACTCCTGGAATTTCTACAGGATATTGAAACGATAAAAACACCCCTTTATGTGCTCTTTCTTCAGGAGCTAAATCAGCTAAATCTTCGCCATTTAAAAATACAGATCCTTCTGTAACTTCATATTCTTCTTTTCCAGCAATTACTGCAGAAAGCGTACTTTTACCAGAACCATTAGGTCCCATAATAGCGTGTACTTCTCCAGCTTTTATTTCAAGATTTATACCTTTTAAAATCTCCTTGTCATTTATGTTGGCGTGTAAATTTTTTATACTTAACATTTTATAGTTGTGTTAATTCTATATTCTTAAATTCTTTATTTTTATCAGCATTTACATGTAATTCTCCAGTATAATTCATACCTAAATAAGCTGCCGATTTTTGAAATGGGATGTAAAAATTGGCGTCTATTTTGTCATCATGTGAATTTGAAATGACAAACATGTTTTTACCTCTTAATTTTCTTCCTGTTTCTTTTTCTACTCTAATTAAATCTGAAAATCTATCAAAAAAGACTTTCATAATTCCGCTCATATTGTACCAATATACTGGTGTGGCAAAAATTAGCGTATCATATTTTTCAATAATTGAAGTAATTAAAGGTAAAAAATCATCGTTCAAATTTTTACTTTCATAATCGTAATATGAGAACGTGTAATCATTCAAATCAATTACATCAATGTTATATTTTTCTGAAATTATGGCAATGGAGTTTGATGTGTTTCCATTGCTTCTGGAAGATCCTTGTATAATTACTTTTTTATTTTCCATATTATCCAACGCTTCCTTCTAAACTAATTTCCAATAATTTTTGAGCTTCAACCGCAAATTCCATCGGTAATTTATTTAATACTTCTTTGCTAAAACCATTAACAATTAATGCAATTGCTTTTTCAGTGTCAATACCTCTTTGATTGCAATAAAACAACTGATCTTCACCAATTTTACTAGTGGTTGCTTCGTGTTCTATTTGAGCGGTTTTATTTTTTGCTTCAATATATGGAAATGTGTGTGCACCACATTTATTTCCCATTAGCAAAGAATCACATTGTGAAAAGTTACGAGCGTTATTTGCACGAGCTCCAATTTGTACTAATCCTCTGTACGAGTTTTGTGAATGTCCCGCTGAAATTCCTTTAGAAATAATGGTACTTTTGGTATTATTTCCTAAGTGAATCATTTTTGTTCCAGTATCAGCTTGTTGATAATTATTTGTTACGGCAATGGAATAAAATTCACCTACCGAGTTATCACCTTTTAATACACAACTTGGATATTTCCAAGTTACAGCACTTCCAGTTTCTACTTGTGTCCAAGAAATTTTTGCGTTTTTTTCGCACAAACCACGTTTTGTAACAAAATTGTAAACACCACCTTTTCCTTCTTTATCTCCAGGAAACCAGTTTTGAACTGTTGAATATTTTATTTCAGCATCATCTAAAGCAATTAATTCTACTACTGCGGCGTGTAATTGATTTTCATCACGCGCAGGAGCTGTACAGCCTTCTAAATAACTTACATAACTTCCTTGATCCGCAATTACCAATGTGCGTTCAAATTGTCCGGTTCCACCTTCGTTAATTCTAAAGTAAGTGGATAATTCCATTGGGCACGTTACGCCTTTAGGAATGTAACAAAAGGATCCATCAGAAAAAACAGCGGAGTTTAAAGCTGCATAAAAATTATCGGTTTTAGGAACAATGGTTCCTAAATATTTTTTTACTAATTCTGGATGTTCTTGTATGGCTTCGGAAATTGGCATAAAAATGATGCCTTTTTCATTCAATGTTTTTTTGAAAGTTGTTGCAACAGAAACGGAATCTATTACAATATCTACAGCTACATTAGATAAACGTTTTTGTTCATCTATTGATATTCCAAGTTTTGCGAAAGTTTTTAATAGTTCAGGATCTACTTCATCTAAACTATCTAATTTTTTCTTTTGAACAGGAGCAGAATAGTAACTTATTGCTTGAAAATCTGGTTTTTCATAGTTTACATTTGCCCAGTCTGGTTCTTCCATTTCCTTCCAAATTTTGAAAGCTTCTAAACGCCATAATGTCATCCATTCAGGTTCGTTTTTCTTTTTAGAAATGGCAATAACAACTTCTTCACTTAAACCAATGGGGAATTTATCAGCTTCTATATCAGTATAAAAGCCGTATTCGTACTCTTTGGTTTCGAGTTCTTTTTTTAAATCGTCTTCAGTAAATTTGCTCATTATAATTAGTTGCTAATTCATTAAATCAGTTATTGAAATTATGAATTGAAATTATTGTTTGTAATAGTTGATAAATTTAAAAAATAGTTAAGAGATATGTTTAATTTATAAATTAAACTTTTCAATTTTTTAATGCTTTTATAGGGAAAAACTTTCTCCACAACCGCACGTTCTTTGTGCGTTTGGATTGTTAAACACAAATCCGGTACCATTTAAACCGCCCGAATATTCTAAAGTTGTACCTACTAAATACAAAAAGCTTTTTTTGTCTATAATAATTTTTACACCATTATCTTCAAATACTTTATCGCCTTCTTGGTTTTCTTTGTCAAACTTTAGTTCATACGAAAGCCCAGAGCAACCACCGCTTTTAACGCCAACTCTTACAAAGTCAACCTCAGGATTAAAGCCGTCTTCTTGCATCAATTCTACAACTTTCTTTTTTGCTATTTCTGAAACTTTTATCATATTGCTTAAATAGATTAATTCTAAATAAGTGCAAATATAGGTACAAATATTCATTTATAATAGTATTTTAATATGAATAATATTGATGATGTAATTGGAAATATCAATAGTTACTATCTTAGAATTGAAGTTTTTATTTAAAATTTAGTTCTTTTTTTAATTGAAATCATTTCAAAGTTAATTTTAGTTATTTTTATCAATTAAAAATTCAGCCCAAATTTAAAATGAAGAAATTAATCTATCTCTCCCTATTTTTTATCAGTTTTCAAATAACTAGCCAACATGTAATTGATCATAATTTATTAACAATTCCTGAAAAAAGCAATTACGAAAAGACTTCAACCTATGCTGAAGTTATGAGTTTCATAAATGAAATTCAGAAAAAATCTGATTTCATTCATATTGAATTTATGGGGAAAAGTTTGGAAGGAAAAGAGATACCTTTAGTTGTAATGGCAAATCCAAAAATTTCAAATCCAGAAGAAGCAAAATTAAGCGGAAAACCGGTATTTTATGTTCAGGGCAATATTCACGCCGGTGAAGTAGAAGGCAAAGAAGTGTTACAACAATTAATACGCGATATTTTATTGGGAGATAAACAACATTTACTTCAAAATCAGATTTTGCTTTTTGCACCCATTTATAATACCGATTCTAATGATAAAATGGAAAAAGGGCGAAGACCTTCTCAAGAAGATAGCCCAATTGAAGTTGGAATACGGGAAAATAGCCAAGGATTGGATTTAAACAGAGATGGCATAAAAATGGAAGCGTTGGAAACCGAGAGTTTAATTGCCAATGTGTTGGTAAAATGGAATCCAGAAATGTTGGTGGATTTACACACCACCAATGGAACTTGGCACGGATACGGAATTACCTATGCGCCAAGTTATCATTCTGCAGGAGGAGTTGAAACTTACAATTATACTTGGAATACTATGTTGCCAGAAATTACCAAAGCTGTAGATGAAAATTACCATGTGAAAATGGGACATTATGGGTATTATTATCTACAAGAAAGTTGGCCGCCAAAAGCAATTTACACGTATAATCATCATCCCAGGTATATTGTAAATTTAATGGGGTTGCGAAATAAAATAGGAATTTTAAGTGAGGCTTTTGCACACGATCGTTTTTATAGACGAATGAATGGAACTTATGCTTTTGTAACTGAGATTTTAGAATTTACCAATAAAAATGCCCAAAAAATTATTGAAATTAATGCTGAAGCTGAAAAAAACGCCATTGAAAATGTAAAAAAGAATGCAGGAAAAACAACCAAAGGGGTTCGGTTTAAAATGGTGGCATTAAATAATGAAATTAAAAACTACAGAACCTATAATTATATTCCTTTTATAGATGAAGACGGAAAACAACAATATGTGCGTTCAGGAAATATTATAGAAGTGCCTTCAGTTAAAAATTACGCCAAGTTTGAAGCAACTATTGAAAGCAAATTACCAAGTGGATATTTTTTACCGAAATCTATGGAAGCGATTGTTGCTCATTTAAAAAAGCAAGGAGTTAAAGTAGAAGAACTTCAAAAAAATAAAACTGTAAAAGGCGAAGTGTTTTTGATTGATTCGTTAAAAAAATCTGATCGTGAGTTTGAAGGTCATTTTATGACAAATGTGGAAGGAAAATTTATTTCAAAAAGTACAACATTTAAAAAAGGTGATTTTTATGTTGATATGGCTCAACCTTTAACAAACCTAATATTTTACATGTTAGAACCACAATCTGATGACGGATTGTTAACTTGGAATTTTTTCGATAATTATTTAGCATCTAAAAAGGTAAATTCCAAAAAAGTAGAGTTTCCAGTGTTTAAATATTTCAAAAAGTAATTGTATTCGTTTCATTTTAAGAATTGCTATATCTTTGCAAAATGATAGAAGATAAAAACCAATCGCGTACTAGTTTATCGGAATTAGGAGAATTCGGATTAATAAACCATTTAACTCAAAATTTTAAAGTTCAAAATTCATCAACAATAAAAGGAGTTGGAGATGATGCTGCAGTAATTGAGAATAAAGAAAATCAAATTTTAGTAACTACAGATTTATTGATTGAAGGCGTACATTTTGATTTAAGTTATATGCCGTTAAAACATTTAGGATACAAAGCAGTGGTTGTAAATTTATCGGATGTGTATGCAATGAATGGTAACGCAACACAAATTACTGTTTCTATTGCGGTTTCCAATCGATTTCCGTTAGAAGCTTTGGAAGAATTGTATGATGGAATTTATACAGCTTGCAAAACGTATAATATTGATTTGGTTGGTGGCGATACATCAACTTCAACCAAAGGTTTGTTAATAAGTATAACGGCAATTGGTGAAGTGAAGAAAGAAGATGTTGTGTATAGAAATACCGCAAAACCAAATGATTTATTAGTTGTTACAGGTGATATTGGTGCTGCGTATTTAGGATTGCAAGTGTTGGAAAGAGAAAAAAGAGTGTTTGAAGTAAATCCAAATTCTCAGCCAGATTTAACCAATTATTCCTATTTAATTGAAAGACAATTAAAGCCGGAAGCCAGAAAAGATATTGTGAAATTATTAAGTGAATTAGGTGTAAAACCTACATCAATGATTGATATTTCTGATGGACTTTCTTCTGAAATTTTACACATTTGTACGCAATCTAAAGTGGGTTGTAATTTATATGAAGAAAAAATACCGTTAGATCAGCAGGTAATTTCAACCTGCGAAGAGTTTGATTTAAACAGTACAACTATTGCATTAAGCGGTGGTGAAGATTACGAGTTGTTGTTTACTATTTCTCAAGAAGATTTTTTAAAAATTAAAGGAAATCCACATTTAACCGTTATTGGTCATATGACCGATGAAAGTGTTGGCGCAAATTTAGTTACCAGAGCTGGTCAACAAATAAAATTAACTGCCCAAGGCTGGAATGCTTTAAAAAATGATTAAAGCAACTATTTTTGTTTTTTAATAATGCTTAGGCATTATAATTGATGCTTGTTTGTAAATTATAAAGCATATGAAAAACCTATTGTTTATTGCGTTATTTATAATTCCTTTTACTCTATTTTCTCAAGGTAGGCTTGAAAAAGCGAAAGAAGATTTATCTAAAGAATCATCCAGCTCAGAAAAATCTTCAGAAAGAAATAGGACAGTTAGATCGGGGAGATTAAGTAGCGGTCATAATAATTTTTTTGTAGATGTTTTTGCTGAAGTTGGTTTTTATGCATTTTACGGAACACTATTGGGCAGTTCAGATTATAGAGCGTTAACACCTTATCCTTATTTTTACGATTCAACCGGAGAATATTTAAAAGTAGATTTAGATTACTCTAAAAACAGTCAATTTAAAATAGGAGCAAGTCAATATTTTAACAAAGGAGTAAAAGGTGTTGAACTGAATGCAAATTATAAAGTGATGCCGATTCTAGGAATTGAAGCCTCTTATTTAAATTTTTCCGAAAGCACTTTACAAGGGAAAGATTATTTAAATATCACATCTTTACTGTTGAAATACTATAGAGTTAGAGAGAAAAATATTTCTATTTGGTGGGGATTAGGAGTTGCTCATGTTGGAAATGAAGTAAATACTTGGGGTTTTTCTTATACGATTGGAGCAGAAATATTCCCAATTAAACCAATAAGTTTGTATTCATCTTACAAGCAAAGTTTTATAAATAGTACTAGCATTGATGAATTTAAAATTCACCTAAAATACCATTTTAAAAAAACGGCTATTTATTCGGGCTATCAAAATGTTGAATTAGGAGGTGAAAAAGTGGACGGGATTGTTTACGGATTAGAATATATTTTTTAAATTAAATCTTTTTTAAAAAAATCAGAAAAGTCGCTATTAAATCTTCTTTATTTTCAATATGACTCATATGTCCATCAGGAAATTCTATAACTTGAACATTTGTGTTTTTAGTTTGTTGAATTAATGAATTATAGTCCAATGCAGGATCTTGTTTTCCAATAATCATTTGAATAGGGAATTTAGCACTTTCATAAATAGAAGTGAGGTCTTCTCTTATTTTCATGCCTTCTAAAGCAGCAATAATTCCTTGAGGAGAAAGTTTTAAAGCTTCGTTTGTTACAGTACTAATTTCCGAAGTAAAAATAGTTCTGTTTTTTTCTGAAAAAAGCATTGGAATTGCAATTCTAACAAATGTTTTATGATTTTGTTTTACGGCTGAAATTCCTCTGTCTCGGTTTATTTTTTTCTCATCTGTGTCTGGAAGTGCAGTAGAATTCATTAAGCACAAACCTCTCACATTTTTTTCATATAATTTGGCAAAAGCTAATGCAATATAACCGCCCATGCTGTGGCCAACTATAATATATTTTCTCAATTTTAAAAAGTCTAAAACAGTTTTAACCATTTCAGCTTGTTCTTCCATAGTATGAATATAACCGTGACTTTCTGATTGTCCGTGACCTAATAAATCAATACAAATAATTCTATACCTTTTATAAATTTCAGGTAAAATTTCATTCCACATGGTGCTGTTTTCTAAAAAACCGTGTAATAAAACAATGGCTTTTCCTTTTCCTGTTGAGGTAAAATAAATGGGTGTATTTTTGTGTAGAATAGTCATTTTGCAAGAATTTAAGTCATTTTAATTCTTTAAACTTTTTACAGCAGAAAAAGCAGTGTCCACAACTTCATCTTCAACTAAAATTGTAAACTCGTTGGTAGTTGAAACTACTTCGTATAAAGAAATTCCTTCCCAAGCCAAACGTTTAAAAAATTGATAATATAAACCTGCAATTTTTGTATTTTCTTTGGGTAAACCAATAGTAATAGCAGATAAATGATCTTGCATTGATATGCAAACTTCATCTTTGTAGCTGTCTTCCATATGCGCTTTTAATGTGTTGGTAATTAACACATTGCTTTCGTGAACACCACGTGTAAACGTGTAGAAAATATGAGGATCTTCCTTAATTACTTGCAACATTTTTAAATGGCTATGAATTAAACTTGGCGAGTTTTTAAATGTATAGTCAGAAATATCTGAACGAACCGTAATATCACCTAAGTTTTGGAGCACTTTGTTTAGCTTCACTTTATTAGCCATCTCTTTTGGTGGACTGTAACGTCTTAAAGCCATCATGATAGCACCAGCTTTTACTGGTTTTTTTAGCATTTTAGTAATAGGCTCTCTTAATTCTTCCGATAAAGCGCTAAAGTTTAAAATGTTTCGTGTTAATGCGTCTTCTAAAAAAGGTTGTGAAACTAAAATTTCTTCTACACAAGTGGCTATTGTTTTCATTTTGTTAAATAGTTAACAGTTTGTGCAAAATTAGTTTATAATTTTTAAATAAACACATTATAGTAAGAAAACAATTTACATTTGCGTATTAAAAATTAAGAAAAATGAAAGTTTTAAAGTTTGGAGGAACTTCCGTAGGTTCAATAGATAACATGATGCGTGTTAAAGAATTAATTACGGATAATGATAAAAAAATTGTTGTATTATCAGCAATGTCTGGCACTACAAATGCGTTGGTTGAAATTTCTGACCTTATAAAAAAAGGAGCGGTAGCGCAAGCTTTGCAAAATATTGAAACGTTATATAATAAGTACAATGTTGTTATTGATGATTTGCTTGAATCTTCATCAGTGAAGCAAGAAGTTGGAAACTATATTGATAAAATATTTGATTTTTTAAGAGGAATTACTTCTGAAAAGCACTCCATATTGGTGTACAATAAAATTGTTGCACAAGGAGAGTTGCTTTCAACATTCATATTTACTAAATACTTAAATCAAGAAGGTGTAAATGCACGTTTATTGCCAGCATTAGAATTTATGAGAATTGATAAGGCTAATGAACCTGATGAATTTTATATTAAGCAAAATTTACAACGTATTATTAATGAAGCATTACCTGCAGATATTTATATTACTCAAGGTTTTATTTGTTTAGATGCTTTTGGAAATGTTGCAAATTTACAGCGTGGAGGAAGCGATTATACGGCTACAATTATTGGTGCAGTTATAGGAGCTGATGAGGTTCAAATTTGGACAGATATTGATGGGATGCATAATAACGACCCTAGATTTGTTGAAAATACACATGCAATTTCTAATTTATCTTTTGATGAAGCCGCTGAGTTAGCTTATTTTGGCGCAAAAATTTTACATCCGCAAACAGTAATGCCAGCGCGTGAAGCAAATATTCCTGTTCGTTTAAAAAACACAATGGATCCGGAGTGTTATGGAACTTTAATTGCTAGTGATTTTGTTGGTGAAGGAATTAAAGCAATTGCAGCAAAAGATAATATTACAGCAATTAAAATTAAATCGGCTAGAATGTTACTAGCACACGGATTTTTGAAAAAAGTTTTTGAAGTTTTTGAAAAATATGAAACTTCTATTGATATGATTACAACTTCGGAAATTGCAGTATCATTAACTATAGATAATGATCGGAATTTAGCCGACATTGCAGAAGAATTAGAAAAGTTTTCAATGGTTGAAATTGACCAAAATCAAACTATTATATGTTTAGTTGGGCATTCGGTTGTACAACATCACGAAACACATAGGTTATTTCAGGTATTGCAAGATATTTCTGTACGAATGATTTCTTATGGAGGTAGTAATAATAATATATCTTTATTAGTAAATACAGACGATAAAATTACAGCACTTAGACGTCTAAACAATTACGTTTTTGATTTTGCAACCTCATAAATTACTATGATAAATTTATTGGTTAAATAAAAAACCTCGAAATTTTTATTTCGAGGTTTTTTATTTTTTATTTAAAATTAACTATTCATTAAATCTTCAATTTCATCAACTTCAATTGGGATATTTCTCATTAAATTAAATGGGGCTCCATTTTTTTGAACAACAACATCATCTTCAATTCTTATTCCCATATTTTCTTCAGGAATATAAATTCCAGGTTCAACGGTAAATACCATTCCAGCTTCTATTGGTTTTTTTAAAGCACCATAATCGTGTGTATCTAATCCCATATGGTGAGAAGTTCCGTGCATAAAATATTTTTTATATGCTGGCCAATTAGGATCTTCATTTTGAACATCTACTTTGTCTAACAAACCTAAACCTAACAATTCTGAAGTCATAATTTTCCCAACTTCTTGTTGGTATTCTGCCCAAAAAGCACCAGGAACTAACATTTTTGTAGCTTCATTTTTTACTCTTAAAACAGCATTATAAATAGCTTTTTGACGGTCTGAAAATTTTCCATTTACAGGAATTGTTCTAGTCATATCGCTAGAGTAATTTGCGTATTCAGCACCTACATCAAGTAATAACATATCGCCATCCTTACATTCTTTATTGTTTTCAATATAATGTAATACACAAGCGCTGTAACCAGATGCAATAATTGGTGTGTACGCAAAACCTCTTGATCGGTTTCTTAAAAATTCGTGCATAAATTCAGCTTCAATTTCATACTCCATAATGCCAGGTTTTACAAAAGGTAATATTCTTCTAAAACCTTTGTTTGTAATTTCGCAAGCAGTTTGCATAATGTCAATTTCTTCGGTTTCTTTAACGCCTCTTAAAACTTGTAAAATTTGGTTGCTTTTTTCCCATTTATGCGCAGGAAAATCATTTTTACATTGTTTTATAAAACGGTCTTCACGGGTTTCAATTTCTACCGATTGTCTGTAATGTTCATTCGTATTAAAGTATATAGTTTCAGCTTCCGTCATTAATTCAAAAAATATTTTTTTAAATTCTGAAAGCCAATAGATTGTTTTTATTCCAGAAACTTCTGTTGCTTCTTTTTTAGAATATTTTGCGCCATACCAAATTTCAATATGTTTGTTGGTTTCAGTTAAAAACAAAATTTCGCGATGCTTTTCTTCAATGGCATCTGGAAAAAGCAACAAAATACTTTCTTCTTGATCTGCACCACTTAAATAAAACAAATCGCTACTTTGCTCAAACGGAAGCGTACTGTCAGCTCCAGTTGTAAAAAGATCGTTTGAGTTAAAAACCGCTAGTGATTTTGGTTTCATTTGAGCCATAAATTTCGCTCTGTTTTTAATAAATAGCTGATTGCTTAATGGAAGATATTTCATGTTGAAGTATTTTTATGATAAAATTCTTAGTTGATTTTTAAAAAGCCACATGCTTTTTTCAAAAAAAAGATTTTATTGGATTATTTATAACAAAGTTATAAATTTGTTGAAAACCAACCCTCAATAAATCAATTTTATTTATGCAAAAACTAATACTATCTATTGCAATCGTATTATTTTCAACACTAATTTTTTCTCAAAGCAAACCTGCATACAAATTGTATAATGCGAAAGGAAGTAAGGTGTCATATAAAAAAATGATTAGAACAATGTCTAAATCAGATATTGTTTTATTTGGCGAACACCATAATAATCCAATTGTGCATTGGTTACAATTAGAAGCTACACAAGATTTAAATAAAGTACGCAAATTAACATTAGGTGCCGAAATGTTTGAGGCTGATAACCAGTTAGTAATAAATAATTATTTAGCAGGAGAAATTGATGAAAAAGGTTTAGATACGTTGGCAAGATTGTGGAATAATTATAAAACAGATTATAAACCTTTGGTAGATTTTGCCAAAGCAAATAACATTAAATTTATTGCAACCAATATTCCAAGATCTTACGCTAGTTTAGTTTATAAAGGTGGTTTTGAAGCGTTAGATACACTTTCTGTGGAACAAAAATCTTGGATGGCTCCGCTACCAATAAAATATGATGCCAATTTACCGGGCTATGTAAAAATGAAAGCGATGATGGGCGGTCATGGTGGTGATAATTTACCAAAAGCACAAGCAATTAAAGATGCTACAATGGCTTATTTTATTTTAAAAAATAACGATAAAAATAACTTGTTTTTACATTATAATGGTTCTTATCATTCCGATGACTATGAAGGAATTAATTGGTATTTAAAGCAAAAAAGCAGCACAACAAAGATTGTTACTGTGAGTATTGTTGAACAACAAGAAGTGGAAAAATTCAATAAAGAAAATAAGTTAAAGGCTGATTTTATTATTGTTGTTCCAGAAACTATGACTAAAACGTATTAGATTTATAAAAATTTGAGCAGTATGTAATTAGAGCTCCATTTTTTTTTGTAATTTCGAACTTACTAATAACTAAAATAATTTTGAATTGCCAAATTTGTTTCAAGAGGACGAATTCATTTTTAATATTCTATTTGAAGCAGTTTCTGAAGGTGTAGTAGTAGTCAATGAAAATCAGACTATTGTTGCTACAAATTCGGCTGCGGAAGAAATGTTTGGATATGAAAAAAATGAGATTGTAAATCAACACTTAAATATTTTAATTCCCACAAAACACCATCACGTTCATGGTGACCATTTTAATGATTTTTATGCAAGTAAAGAGTCAAAAAGACAAATGGGAAAAAATAGGTTGTTATTTGGTGTTAAAAAAAACGGAAATAATTTTCCAGTTGAGGTTGGTTTAAATCCTTTTAAAGTTCAAGATAAAACCTATGTAATGTCTATAATTATTGATATTACAGAAAGAAAAAATGCGGAAGATAAAATTATTGAATTAAATACCCAATTAGAAAATAAGGTTTCTAAAAGAACAAATGAACTTCATAAAACGGTTGCAAGCTTAAAAAGTGAAATTGATAAAAGAGTAAGGGCAGAGCTAGAATTAAGAAATGCACTTAAAAAAGAAAAGGAATTAAATGAGCTAAAAACAAAATTTTTATCATTAGTTTCTCATGAATTTAAAACACCTTTAAGTGGAATTTTAAATTCCGCAGTGTTAATAGGTAGATATTTAACCACTGAAACCCAAGATAAAAGAGATAAACACTTGCAAACAATTAAAAATAAAGTACAGTATTTAGATGGGATTTTAAATGACTTTTTATCTGTTGAAAGGTTGGAATCTGGAAAAGTAAAATACAAATTCTCACATTTTAAATTAAGTAAAGTAGTAAATGAGGTTATATACAATGCAAATATGATGTTGAAAAATGGGCAACATATAAATTACCCAAAAAACATTGACGACATTAGTATATATAACGATGAAAAAATACTCGATTTAGTTTTAGGGAACTTGCTAAACAACGCTATTAAATATTCCCCAGAAAACACTATTATAGATTTTAATATTACGTCAAATATTGATGGGCTTGTTTTTGAAATTAAAGATAGCGGTATTGGAATTCCATTAAAAGACCAAAAACATATTTTTGAACGTTATTTTAGAGCTGAAAATGCTTTAACAAACCAAGGAACTGGTATTGGGTTAAATATTATAAAAGGACATTTAGAAAGTTTAAATGGTTCAATATTATTTCAAAGTATTGAAGATGAGGGAACAACATTTATTGTAAAATTACCAATTATTATAGAAGAATGAAAACGATATTAATTATTGAAGACGATACGGTTTTAAGGGAAACAACTGCTGAAATTTTAGAATTGGAGAATTATAAAGTAGAAACTGCAGCCAATGGAAAACGTGGTGCAGAATTAGCCCAAATTCTAATGCCAGATTTAATAGTGTGCGATATTATGATGCCAGAATTAGATGGGTACGATGTTCTTAAGATTCTGTCTGAAGATGAAAAAACAAAGCGTATTCCATTTATTTTCATGTCAGCCAAAACCGAAGTGAAAGATGTTAGAAAAGGAATGGATTTGGGTGCAGATGATTATTTAACAAAGCCAGTAAATGATGAATTATTAATAAGCGCCATTGAAAGCAGGCTTGCAAAAGCTGCTTTATTACAAGAAGAAGAAATCCGTGTTGAAATCTCTAATGAAACCTCCGAATTTAAAAATATAGAAAACATAGATGATTTGAAAAATTACTTTTGTGATTTTGGTATTTCTAAAGTTTTAAAAAAAGGAGAGGTAATTTACAGAGAAGGTGAATTTTGTAATACTATTTTTTTAGTGTACAAAGGTTCTGTGAAAAGCTCAAAAATTGACGAATTTGGAAAAGAACTAATTATTAATGTTTATAAAGATGATGATCTTTTTGGATTTTCTTCAATTCTAGAAAACGCACATTATTTTGAAACTACTACAGCTATGGAAAAAGCTGAATTAATATATGTTACCAAAAATACCATTCAAAAAATAATAGAAAACAATTATAAATTATCATTGGAAATATTTCAGCTTATAAATGATAATTTAATTGAGGTAAAAGAGCAATTGTTGCAAATGGCTTACGGATCTATGCGCAGAAAAACCGCCAATACCATATTAAAATTTGCACAAAAAATGACACGGAAACCTTCAGATACTATTAATATTTCTCGTCGAGATTTAGCCGGAGTTGCAGGAATTGCCACAGAAAGTTTAATTAGAACTTTAACCGATTTAAAAAAAGAAGGAATTATAGAAATTGAAGGAAGAAACATTAGAATTGTTGACTTGGATGCTTTAGAGTCAATTAATTAGCGTTTCAACAAGTTTTTTTATGTAACATAATTAATGTTACAACAAATCACTGATTTATGTCATTTATTATTAATACACCTTTATTTAGTTTTGTTGTATTAATAAAAGCGATGAGAAACATTCTAATTTTAACCGATTTTTCTTCAAATTCATGGAATTCTATTGAGTATTCTTTGGCACTTTTTCAAAATAAAGCCTATAATTTTTATTTTTTAAACGCCTCAGATATTCAAGAAGATGAATTTGAACAAGTTGGTATAGATAATGGAGTTTTGGCAACAGTAAAGAAAGTAAAGGATTCAAAAAAGGAATTTAACAACTTAATAAAAAAAATAAATCTTTCACCTTTAAAAGGCGCGCATACATTTACTACAATTTCCGTTAAAAGTAATTTAATAAGCGCGGTAAAAAATCAAATTAAATTACATAAAATAGAGTTAATTATTCTTGGGACTAATGGACTTTCCACACAAGGGAAAATGAATATTGGCTCAATTTCGGAAGATATTATTACTAAAGTAAAATGCTCCACATTAGTAGTGCCAAAAGAAGCACGTTTTGTTGGGCTAAATGAAATAGCTTTCCCAACAGATTATACGTATTTTTATGAAGCTAAATTACTTCAGAATATTAATAATTTATTGGACTATAAAAAATCTACATTTAGATTTGTTTATGTGGCAAAAAACAGTGAAGTTCTTGATAAAGAGCAACTTTGGAATAAAGAAACGCTGCATGACTATTTTATTAATTGCACACATACATTTCACTCTGAAATAAATAAAAACTTAGAGATTTCTATTCAAAAAGTAATTGATGAATTTACAACAGATATTGTAATAATGGCGGCTAAAAATTTAAATTTATTTGAACAAATTTTGTTTAGACCAAAAATAAATTCAATAAAATACTACACTAAAACACCATTTTTAATTTTACATTAATTACATTTTCTATTTTTTAAATAATTGTATATTTATAAAAGTTGAAATTAAGTACTTAAATCAAACTTTTATAATGAAAAAGCAATACTTTTTATATGTGTTTTTATTACTTGTTATAGGAATAAATGCTCAAACTTCTTTAGTGAAAAATGTGCCATTTGTAAATATTGGCCCTTCAATAATGAGTGGTAGAATAGTTGATGTAGATGTAAATCCAAATAAACCAACCGAATTTTATGCAGCATATGCTTCAGGAGGTTTGTGGTATACAAATAACAACGGAACATCATTTGTGTCGGTTACGGAAAATGCTCCAACTCAAAACATGGGCGATATTGCAGTAGATTGGGATAACGGAACAATTTGGATTGGTACTGGCGAAAGTAATTCTTCTCGATCTTCTTATGCTGGAATTGGTGTGTTAAAAAGTACCGATAAAGGGAAAACATGGGAGAATGTTGGTCTTGAAAATTCACAGCATATTGGAAGAATTGTCATTAATAAAAACAATCCAAATGAAGTGTTGGTTGGAGTAATTGGTAATTTATATTCATCAAATAGTGAACGTGGAATTTATAAAACTTCCGATGGTGGAAAAACTTGGAGCAACGTATTGTTTATAAATGAAGAGACAGGTGTAATTGATATAAGCGTTTCACCAACAAACGCCAACATTTTATATGCTGCAACTTGGGAACGTAATAGAAAATCTTGGAATTTTGATGGAGATGGAGAAAATTCAGCTATTTATAAAAGTACGGACGCTGGTTTAACTTGGAATAAAGTAACTGTTGAAGGAAGTGGTTTTCCAATAGGAAGCGGAATTGGACGTATAGGTTTAGCTTCTTTTAATGATGCTATTGTTTATGCACTGTTAGACAATCAGTTTATGAGACCTGAAGAAAAAAAGAAAGCATCTGAAGGATTGCAAAAAGACGCTTTAAGAAACATGAGTGTATCAGATTTTTTAAAATTAGAGAATAAAAGTTTGAATTTATACTTAAAAGAAAATGATTTCGATTCAAAATACACCGCCGAATCTGTAAAGGCATCCTTAAAAAAAGGTAAAATTAATCCAAGTGATTTAGTTACTTATTTAGAAGATGCAAATTTTGTATTATTAAATTCTGAAGTTATTGGCGCAGAATTATACAAATCTATTGATGGTGGAAAAACATGGAGTAAAACACATGATAAATATTTAGATGATGTTTATAGTTCATACGGTTATTATTTTGGAACAATTGCAGTAAATACTTCAAATGAAAATAAAGTATATATTGGTGGTGTGCCATTATTAAAATCTGATAATGGTGGGAAAACATTTACTTCTATCAGTAAAGAAAATGTGCATTCTGATCATCAATCTATTTGGGTGAATCCAAAATTAGAAGGTCATTTAATTAATGGAAATGATGGAGGAATTAACATAACTTATGACGATGGAGAAAATTGGGCGAAAAACAACCAACCTGCCGTTGGGCAGTTTTATTCTATAAATGTTGATAATGAAAAACCATACAATGTTTATGGAGGTTTACAAGATAATGGTGTTTGGTATGGGCCAAGCAATTATGAAGCTTCAAATCGTTGGGAAGCTAGTGGCGAATATCCTTACAAAAGTATTGGAGGAGGTGATGGAATGCAGGTTCAAATAGATAATAGAGATCATAATGTTATTTATGCCGGAAGTCAATTTGGGTATTATTACCGTGTAAACTTAAAAACCAATGATAGAATTAATATTCATCCAAAACACGAATTAGGAGATTCTCCGTACAGATATAATTGGCAAACGCCTATTTTATTATCGCTTCACAATCAAGATATTTTATATATGGGTGCCAATAAATTATTGCGTTCTATGGATAAAGGTGAAACTTTTGATGTTATTTCTGAAGATTTAACAACTGGCGGTAAGAAAGGAAATGTTCCTTATGGGACATTAACTTCAATTTCGGAAAGCCAGTTTCAATTTGGTTTTATTTATGTTGGAAGTGATGATGGTTTTGTAAATGTAACTATAAACGGAGGAGGAAGCTGGGTCAGAATTTCAGATAATTTACCACAAAATTTATGGGTTTCTAGAGTTATTGCCTCTCAACACGAAAAAGAAAGAGTGTATGTAACTTTAAACGGTTATAGAAGTGACGATTTTAAACCCTATATTTTTGTAAGTGAGAATATGGGAAAAACTTGGGAAAGTATCAATAATAATTTACCAAATTATCCAATTAATGTGGTAAAAGAAGATCCTGAAGATGAAAATATATTGTATGTAGGAACTGATAATGGACTTTATGTAACGTTTGATAAAGGTATAAACTGGCAAGTTTTCTCCAATGGAATTCCTAAAGTTGCGGTCCATGATTTGGCAATTCAAAAAGAAGCAAAAGATTTAGTTGTTGGAACTCATGGGCGCTCTGTTTACAAAACAAACATTGCGCCATTACAGCAATTTAATAAAGTAAAAGATAAAAATTTGGCCATTTTTGAAATTCCTACAATTCGTTATTCAATGCGCTGGGGAAGTTCTTGGGGGCAATGGTACGATGTTAATTTGCCAGATATAATTATTCCTTTTTATGCTGCCAATGAAGGAAATTATAAAATAATAATTAGTAATGAAGATGATGTTGAGCTAAACCAATTAGATGTAAAAGCATTAAAAGGGTTTAATTATATTAAGTATGATTTATCAGTGGTTGATAAAAAGGCAATTATTGCATTAACAAAAAAAGAAGCGACATATAAAAAAGCTAAAAATGATGTTTATTATTTACCAAAAGGAAAATATATTGTAAAAATTGGTAAAGAAAAACAAACTTTTGAGATTAAGTAAAATGTAAAAACGCCTCATTAATTTTAACCTTAAAAAACAAAAGGCTCAGCGTATTAAGTTGAGCCTTTCTCTTTATTCGTATTTCAATTCTTCCAAATCAGTAAAAGGAGATAGTTTTAAATCTTTCACAGAGTCCTTATAAGAAATCCAATCGGTTTTATAAAATTCATTAATTTTTGAAATTACTTCTAGCACTTTTGAATCTGCATTCTTAATTAAGGTAGTTTCTGTAATTCCTGGTAATTGTTGTAAAGAATTTATATAACCTCTTGCAGTGTATAAATAGGAAATAGTACTTGGAAATTCCGTATCTGTAATTCCTTGTCGTTCATCTTCTTTTCCTAATAAATCATCTAATAAGCCATCAATTTTAGTAATAATAGCTTTGTGATTCTTAAGTACATCTTCAAATTTATCGGTTTTTAGTTCTTTAATTCTTTTCTGATAATCTTCAACAATTTCTTTTGAAGCAATTAAACGTTGACTAGCATCCCCTGTAATTCCAATTTTATTCTCTAATGCTTTTAATAAATTGTACTTGCTTTTTAAAACTTCAAAAGAAATGTCAATTCTAGGGTCGTAAACAACTTCAATTTTTTCTGAAACAGTTTCATTGCCAAAATGAAGTTTTATGGTGTAATTTCCTGGTAAAACTTTTATACCACCTGGTTCTGAAGCTTTTTCCGACATTTTTTTTCTTGAAGGACCTCTTGTGCCTTTTTCCTCTAACTGCCAATATATTCTATGCAGTCCATTTTCTTCGGGTGCTTTGTTTTTTATACTTCGTATTAGCTCATTTTTGTCATTATAAACTTCAAAGAAAATAGTATCAAATTTAACTGCTGGTTTTTCACCTTTAATACCTTTTTTACCAATATCCTCGCTCGATTTTTTATTCTTTTTGTCAGAAACTGTTTCAGTTTTTTTACTTTCAGGGTTGTTAATACTATAAGTTATCATAGCGCCGCCATTTTTATTTTCTCCATTAAAAATGGCATTAGCACCAAAACGTGTGCCTGAAGGTTGTTGTATTTCTGCAATAAACGCTGTTGGAGGTGTAAATAAATGTAATTTTTTATCTAACAATTGTTTTCCTTCTTTTGCAATGGCTCTTATAGGTCTAATGTCATCTAACACATAAATTGCTCTTCCAAAAGTACCAATTACTAAATCATGTTCACGAGGTTGAATTGCCAAATCCATTGTAGAAACATTGGGGAAATTAACATTCCATTTTGTCCAGGTTTTTCCTTCGTCAATACTTATATGCAATCCATATTCTGTTCCTAAAAACAACAGGTTCGGTTGTTCAATATCTTGAACAATTGCTAATGTATAACCAAAAGTTTCATCTTTTCCATCTAATAAATTTTCCCAAGTTTTTCCAAAATCGCGAGTTCTATATAAATACGGATTAAAATCGAATTGACGATAATTATTTACAATAACATATGCTTCTGCTTTGTTGTATTTTGATGCTCTAATTTGCGCAATCCAAGCTTCTTTTGGCATATTTTTTATGTTTTTTGAAACGTTTTCCCATGTTTTTCCTCCATTTAAGGTTAGTTGTATATTTCCATCGTCCGTTCCTGCCCACAATATATTTTCATCAAAAGTACTTGGTTCAATTGCTAAAATGGTACAATGATTTTCCGCTCCTGTGGCATCCATTGTAATGCCGCCGCTTTCGTGTTGTTTTTGTTTTTCAGGATTATTGGTTGTTAAATCTGGAGAAATAATTTCCCAAGTAAATCCTTTATCTGTTGATTTATGCACAAACTGACTTCCAAAATAAATGGTTTCGTTATCTGTTGGATTCATGGCGATTGCTGAATTCCAGTTAAAACGAAGTTTAATAGCCGGATTTGGATGTGTTGGACGAATCATTTTAGAATTCCCTGTAACTTTATCATATCTGGTTACAGAACCTTGTTGAGACATAGAATAGCCAAACCTTGAATCTTTTGGGTCTGGAACCACATCAAAACCATCGCCAAATTGAATTTCTTGCCAATAAGAATTGCGAATTCCTTGATCTTTTAAAACATAGGCCGGTCCTGCCCAAGAACCATTATCTTGTAAACCACCATACACATTATACGGAAAATCATTATCTACATTTATATGATAAAATTGTCCAACGGGTAAATTTTCCACAAAACGCCAGGTTTTTCCTCTATCGTGCGTAATATTTAAACCACCATCATTTCCATCAATCATAAAATTTGGATTGGTTGGATGAATCCACCATGCGTGATGGTCTGGATGAACACCAACAGAAGTTCCATAAGCAGGCATTAACTGGTTAAAAGATTTTCCGCCATCTTCACTTACGTTTATATATGTGAAAACAGTATAAATTCTATTTTCATTTAAAGGATCTACAGCAAGATCCGAATAATAAAAAGGTCTGTTTCCAATACCGTCCGATCCTCTTCCGCTAGATTTATCATTCACCAACTTCCAATTAATTCCTCCATCTTCAGATTTGTACAATCCATTTTTTTTAGCTTCAATTAAAGCATATACAATTTTTGAATTACTTGGAGCAATTGCTAATCCAATTCTTCCTAAATTTCCTTCGGGTAAACCCTCTTTATCAGTTAGCTTTTTCCAATTTTCACCACCATTATAAGTTATATATAATCCAGAACCTTCGCCTCCAGAATTAAATGTCCACGGTTTACGTTCATGTTCCCACATTGCGGCAATAAGTTTATTTGGGTTTGAAGGATCTACCACCAAATCGGCGCAACCAGTGTTATCATTCACAAATAAGGATTTTGTCCAAGTTTTTCCTCCGTCCGTAGTTTTATAAACGCCACGTTCTGCATGTGCTCCCCAAGGTGAACCAATGGCTGCTACGTAAACAGTATTAGGATTGTCTTTATCAATAATTATTCTATGAATATTTCTGGTTTTTTCCAAACCAACCACTTGCCAAGTTTTTCCAGCATCTAAACTTTTATACAAACCATACCCACCCGTTAAACTATTTCTAGGGTTTCCTTCGCCTGTTCCAACCCAAATTACATCTGGATTGCTTTGTTGAATTGCAATAGCGCCTATTGATAATGCTAATTGTTTATCAAAAATAGGTTCCCAGGCTATTCCACCACTTTCAGATTTCCATACACCACCAGAGGCTGAACCGGCATATATAATTTCTGGATTTTTAGTAACTACATCTATAGCTGTTATTCTTCCGCTCATTCCTGCAGGGCCAATAGAACGTGGTTTTATATTTTTGAATTTTTCTACATCAAATTGTTGCGCATTGATACAAATTGAAATAAATAATAAAAAGGAAGTTAGTTTTTTCATAAAAAATTAGAGTAGAATGGTTTAGCAGACTAATTTAAATAAATTAAGCTAATTATAAATAATTTGTTATTTTTATAATCATTCTAAATAGGCTTTAAAGGTGAATTTCTCTTTTAAGAAAAAAAAGGAAATGGTATCTTTGATGCTTTAAAAAAATTATATAAAAAATGAGCGGATTTTTATCTTCATCAATCGCAAGAAAAGTAGCCATGGCGTTGTCAGCACTTTTCTTAATTTTTTTCTTGATTATTCATTTAGCAGTAAATTTAACTTCATTATTTAGTGAAGAGGTTTTTAACCAAGCTTCACACTTTATGGGAACAAATCCATTAATACAGTTTGCAATGCAACCTATTTTAATTTTTGGAGTTGTATTTCATTTTGTAATGGGGTTTGTTTTAGAGTTAAAGAATAAGAAATCAAGAAACGTAAAATATGTTAAATATAACGGCGCAGCTAGTGCTTCTTGGATGTCAAGAAATATGGCAATCAGCGGCATGGCAATTCTGGCTTTTATTGTATTGCATTTTATTGATTTCTGGTTTCCTGAAATGAACCACAAATACATTGAGTTTTTACCAGAAGACCCTACAAGGTATTTTGCGGAATTGCAGCACAAATTCACCAACCCATTAAGAGTTGGCGCCTATGTAATTGCCTTTATATTATTAGCATTGCATTTATTGCACGGTTTTCAATCAGCATTCCAATCAATTGGGTTTAACAACAAATACACAAAATGTGTAAAAAACTTTGGAACTATTTATTCAATAGTTATTCCATTAGGTTTTATTATTATCGCATTGTGTCATTATTTTAACCATTAATCTTAAGAGAATATGACTACTTTAAATTCAAGAGTACCAGAAGGTCCAATAAAAGATAAATGGACATTATACAAAGATCACATTGACTTAGTAAACCCTGCAAACAAACGTAATATAGATATTATTGTTGTTGGAACAGGATTAGCAGGAGGTTCTGCCGCTGCTACTTTAGCTGAGTTAGGATATAACGTAAAAGCATTTGCTTACCAAGATTCTCCACGTAGAGCACATTCAATTGCAGCTCAAGGAGGAATCAATGCAGCAAAAAATTATATGGGCGATGGAGATTCTAACTATCGTTTATTTTATGACACTGTAAAAGGTGGAGATTACCGTTCACGTGAAGCAAACGTGCATCGTTTAGCTGAGGTTTCTGGAGCAATTATAGACCAATGTGTAGCGCAAGGAGTTCCTTTTGCACGTGATTATGGTGGGTTGTTAGATAACCGTTCTTTTGGTGGTGTATTAGTTTCAAGAACTTTTTATGCAAAAGGACAAACGGGACAACAATTATTATTAGGATGTTATTCTGCAATGAACCGTCAAATTGCTCGTGGAAAGATTGAAATGTTTAATCGTCATGAAATGTTAGACGTTGTAAAAATTGATGGAAAAGCAAGAGGTATTATAGCACGTGATTTAATTACAGGTGAAATTGAGCGTCATTCTGCTCACGCTGTGGTTATTGCAACTGGTGGATATGGAAATGTTTATTTCTTATCAACAAATGCCATGGGTTCTAATGCAACTGCAGCTTGGAAAATTCATAAAAAAGGAGCGTATTTCGCAAATCCTTGTTTTACACAAATTCACCCAACGTGTATTCCTCGTTCTGGAGATTACCAATCTAAATTAACGTTAATGTCAGAATCATTGCGTAATGATGGTAGAATTTGGGTTCCTAAGAAAATTGAAGATGCAAAAGCAATTCAACAAGGAAAATTAAAACCTACAGCAATTGCTGAAGAAGATAGAGATTATTTCTTAGAAAGAAGATATCCTGCTTATGGAAACTTAGTTCCTAGAGATGTTGCTTCAAGAGCAGCTAAAGAGCGTTGTGACGCAGGTCATGGTGTGAATGCAACTGGTGAAGCTGTGTATTTAGATTTTGCCGCGGCCATTCATCGTTATGGAAGTACAAAAGCTAAAATTCAAGGACTTCATAATCCTTCAAAAGAAGAAGTTATTAAATTAGGTGAAGCTGTTATTGAAGAAAAATACGGAAACTTATTCCAAATGTATGAGAAAATTATAGATGAAAATCCATACAAAACACCTATGATGATTTATCCTGCAACACACTATACAATGGGTGGTGTTTGGGTTGATTATAACTTAATGACAACCGTTCCTGGTTTATACTGTATTGGTGAGGCTAACTTCTCTGATCACGGAGCAAACAGATTGGGAGCTTCTGCTTTAATGCAAGGGTTAGCAGATGGTTATTTTGTATTACCTTATACTATTGGCGATTATTTAGCTGATGATATTAGAACAGGAAAAATACCAACTAATTCACCTGAATTTGATGAAGTTGAAAAATCTGTTAAAGATCAATTAGAATTCTTTGTTAATAATAAAGGAACTCATTCTGTAGATTATTTCCATAAAAAACTAGGTTTAGTAATGTGGAATAAAGTAGGAATGGCTCGTAATGAAAAAGGATTAAAAGAAGCTATTAAAGAAATTCAAGATATTCGTGAAGATTTCTGGAAAAATGTAAAAGTTCCTGGAAGTTTAAATGAATTAAATCCTGAATTAGAAAAAGCTGGAAGAGTTGCTGATTTCTTAGAATTAGGAGAATTATTTGCAAAAGATGCTTTACACCGTGAAGAATCTTGTGGAGGTCACTTCCGAGAAGAACACGTAACTGAAGATGGTGAAGCAAAACGTGATGACGTTAACTTTGCGTATGTTGCTGCTTGGGAATATACAGGAAAACCTAGCGAAGCTATTTTACATAAAGAACAATTAGAATTTAAAGATATCGAATTAAAAACTCGTTCATATAAATAAAAAGACATTATGAATTTAACGTTAAAAATTTGGAGACAAAAAGGACCTCAAGATAAAGGTCAAATGGTCGAATATAAAGTTACCGATATTTCAGAGCATATGTCATTTTTAGAAATGATGGACGTGTTGAATGAACAATTGGTTGCAAAAGATGAAGTGCCAATTGCATTTGATCACGATTGTAGAGAAGGTATTTGTGGAATGTGTTCATTACATATCAATGGTGAACCTCACGGACCAGACAGAGGTATTACTACATGTCAGTTACATATGAGAACTTTCAAAGATGGTGACACTATTTACATTGAGCCTTGGAGAGCAAAAGCATTCCCTGTAATTAAAGATTTAATTGTAGACCGTATGGCTTTTGAACGTATTCAACAAGCTGGTGGATATATTTCTGTAAATACATCAGGAAATACACAAGACGCAAATGCTATCCCAATCTCTAAACTAAATGCAGATTTATCTATGGATGCTGCTGCTTGTATTGGTTGTGGAGCGTGTGTTGCAAGTTGTAAAAACTCAAGTGCAATGTTATTTGTTTCTGCTAAAGTATCTCAGTTTGCATTATTGCCTCAAGGTAAAATTGAGGCTGCAGACCGTGTTAGAAATATGGTAAAACAAATGGATGAAGAAGGTTTTGGTAACTGTACCAATACTGGAGCTTGTGAAGTTGAATGTCCAAAAGGAATTTCATTAGAGAATATTGCTCGTATGAACCGTGAATATTTAAAGGCTAGTATTATATAGTTTTAAAAATAGATAAATTCAATTATGAAAACCTATTTCAGCAATGAAATAGGTTTTTTTATTTTTATATAATAATTAATTATCGTTTAACAGTAAGTATTTAATATATTTGTATTCATAAATTCTAAATCTATGAAAAAGTTAAATATTTTAAAGGCAATAGTGGATATTATGTGGATTCTTGCAATGTTCTCAGTTCCGCTCATTTTATTTTTGTTCGTTTTTATTTTTTTAAGTGATGATATTAGTATGTATAATATTAAAATAAATGGGTTAGAAGTTATTCATACAAGCGTTGTAACAAAATTAGTTTTAGGAGTAATGTTGGTGGTTTACTTATTACTAATTTATTGTATTTACTTATTTAAAAAGGTACTTCGTTGTTTTCAAAAATTAAAAATATTTGATGATATAGTGATAGTAAATTTCAATAAAATAGGATATTTGTTAATTATTTCTTCAATATTTTATGGTGGATCATCATTTTTGTATACTTCCATATATTCAAAAAAAATTGGTTTAGAAATTGGTTTTAACTCGTTTCTAATAATGCTATGTTTCGGATTTTTCTTTATTATTTTAAGTGAAATATTTAAAATATCTAAAAATTTGAAGGATGAAAACGAACTAACTATTTAAGTATGTCAATAATTGTAAATCTAGATGTAATGCTTGCAACTCGTAAAATGAGCAGTAAAGATTTGGCTGAAAAAATTGGCATTACACCCGCAAACTTATCTATTTTAAAATCTGGGAAAGCTAAAGCTATTCGGTTTTCTACGTTAGAAGCCATTTGTAAAGAGTTAGATTGTCAACCTGCAGATATTTTAGCGTTTTCCTCTGATGAATCCGCTGGTATTTAGTAAATTTAGAAACTAAATTCAACAAAATGCCCACATATAAATATCCATTTAATTCTAAATTACCTAAAGTTCCAACGTCTATTTTTTCAGTAATGAGCGCGTTAGCTATGGAACAAAATGCATTAAACTTATCGCAGGGCTTTCCAAATTTTAAAAGTGATTCAAAACTAATAGGAATGGTGAATAAAGCTATGGTAAATGGTAAAAACCAATATGCTCCAATGCCAGGAATTTTATATTTGCGTAAGGCTATTGGCCAAAAAATGGAACTTTTATACGGCGTTTCTTATCATCCTGAAACAGAAATTACTATTACAGCAGGAGCTACCCAAGCTATATTTACTGCAATTTCCGCAACAGTACAAAAGAATGATGAAGTCATCATTTTTAAGCCAGCATATGATTGTTATGAACCAACCATAGAACTTTTTGGAGGCAAAACAATTGCTGTTCAATTAAATCCAGAAGATTTTAAAATTGATTGGCAATTGGTAAAAGGGTTGATTTCGGATAAAACTAAAATGATTATCATTAACACGCCTCATAATCCATCAGGAAGAATTTTAACAAGAGAGGATATGTTGCAGTTAGAAGCATTGCTTAGCAACACTAACATTGTACTATTAAGTGATGAGGTATATGAACATATTATTTTTGATGGAGAGCAACATCAAACGGCTGCATTATTTCCTGCGTTGGCTGAAAGAGCTTTTATTACAGCCTCTTTTGGAAAAACATTTCATAATACAGGTTGGAAAGTAGGTTATTGTATAGCTCCAAAAGAATTAATGGCTGAATTCAGAAAAGTGCATCAATTTAATGTATTTAGTGTAAATCATCCAACACAAGTTGCCTTAGCTGAATACTTAAAATCACCCAATAATTATTTAGAATTAAGTGGCTTTTATCAGCAAAAGAGAGATTTGTTTTTGAGTTTAATACAAGATGCTCGTTTTAAATTTACACCTTCAAAAGGCACGTATTTTCAATTGCTGAATTTCAAAAATATTACTACTGAGAACGATTATGATTTTGCCATTAGATTAACTAAGGAGAAAAAAATAGCTGCAATTCCTATCTCTGTTTTTAATGAAAATAAACTAGACACAAAAGTTTTGCGTTTTTGTTTTGCAAAAACAGATGAAACTTTAAAACAAGCTGCGGCTATTTTATGTTCAATTTAATTTGTAAATTTATTAGAACGAAAAAAAATAAATCATGAAAACGTTAAAATTAGTGATTACAACTCTTTTTGTTTTTGCGGTATCAATAGGTTTTGCGCAAAAGGTAGATTATGGAGGAGTTACTTATTTAGTGAAAGGGAATTCAATATTTATGGATAAGATTGACATTACCAATACTTTAAGTTATGAGGAGCAGGCAGGTATTAAAAATGCTTTAAGTCAACAAATATTAGCAGAAAAAAAATTAAAAGAAACGGAAAGGGCTCAAAAGAAAGCAGAGAAAGCACAAAGAAAAGCTGAGAAAAAACAAAAAGCTGCCGAAAAAAAAATAAAAAAAGCTGAAACTGCTAAAAAAAAGTATGAAGATGCTCAAAGTAAATATGAAAAGGAGCTAAAAAAGTATCAAAAATTACAATTTAAAGGAAAGTTATCACCTGAAGATGAAATTAAATGGCAAAAAAAATTAGCAAGTTTAAAAGCTAATATTGAAAAATTAAAAAATAGATTATAATTATTTTTATGAATAGATTTTTAAACATTGTATTAATACAGTCGGATATTATTTGGCAAAAAAATGCCGAAAATTTAATAAATTATTCTAAAAAAATTAATGCAATTAGTGAAGAAGCAGATTTAATTATTCTGCCAGAAATGTTTACTACAGGTTTTAGTATGAAGCCAAAAGACATTGCGGAATCTATGGAAGGAAATACAATTGCATGGATGGTTGAAACGGCCAAAAAACGGAATGCAGCAATTGCTGGAAGTGCTATTATTGAGGAGGAAGGAAAGTTTTACAATAGGTTTTTATTTGTACATCCTTCTGGAGAAATTAATTACTACAACAAAAGGCATTTATTTACATTAGCCGGCGAAGAAAAGGTATATACTGCTGGTGAAAATAAAATAATAATAAACTATAAAGGATGGAAAATTTGTCCGTTAGTTTGCTATGATTTGCGTTTTCCTGTTTGGTCTAGAAATGTAGATGAGTATGATATATTATTGTATGTTGCCAATTGGCCAAAACCAAGAATTAGTGCTTGGGATATATTATTAAGTGCCAGAGCTATTGAAAATATTTGCTATTCTATTGGTGTGAATAGAGTAGGAGTTGATGCAGGTAGATTGGAATATAACGGTCATTCTGCAGTCTATAATTGTTTGGGAGAACAGTTAATTAATGCTTTGCCTAACCGAGAAGATGTAGTATCAATTACAATAGATAAAACACATATTACAGCAACTCGTATTAAACTAAATTTTTTAAAGGATAAAGATACCTTCAAAATATTATAAAAAGCTATTTGAAAAGAATTGAAAACCGTCATTCTGAACTTGATTCAGAATCTCACCATATTTATATTTAATAATTATGAGAACCTGAATCAAGTTAAGGTTGACGAATATTTTACTATTCAGATAGCTTTTTTGTTATACTAATGGATTCATCCATTTAAAATCATAATTTGTTTTTGGAACCACAATTCTTTCTGTAATTCTGTACATTCTGTCAGGAAGTTTCATTAAATAATCTCTGGCTTTTTCTGCTTCAGAATTTAAACCAGTAATTTTATCTATTTCCCAGCTGGCATTTAGTTTTTTAATAATATCTACATAATCAAAACCGGTATATACTCCAGCACGTTGTGCAACTACTGAAAATTGATCAAAAAGACTTCCTTTTGCTTCATTAGAATGTCTTAAATGCATAGCAGGCATTACAATTTTGTGCTTCATCATATGTTGAAAAGCCAACATCATTTCACTTGGATCGTGTTGAAAAATTTGTTTTACAAACTCCGTATACGCCAAATGGTGACGCATTTCATCTCCAGCAATAATTTTAGACATTTTAGCCAACATTTTATGGCCATTTTTACGGGCAATTTTTGCTACGTTATTATGAGAAATATAGGTTGCTAATTCCTGAAAACTGGTATACACAAAGTTTTTATAAGGATCGCGCGCAGTACCAATATCAAAACCATCTGCAATTAAATGTTGGGTGGTAATTTCAACTTCTCGCATATTTACTCTTCCAGAAAGGTATAAGTATTTATTTAATACATCTCCGTGTCTGTTTTCTTCACCTGTCCAAGCACGAATCCATTTTGCCCAGCCATTATCACCTCCTTCTGGAGATCGTTGTGTAATTCCTTCAATATCTAACAACCAAGATTCATAGGTTGGTAAGGCTTCTTCCGTAATAGTATCGCCAACTAAAACAACCCAAAAATCGTTGTGCATTTCTTTAGATAATTCTTGAATTTCCTTTACTTCATCTAAAAAAGTACTGCTTTGTGAGTTTGGTAAAAAATCTGTTGGTTGCCAAATTTTTTCTGGAGTAATTAAAAACTTTTCTACAAAAGTATCTATATTCTTTTCTAGGGTTAGCATAACTTCTAACCTGATATTGTGTGCCGACATGTTTTGATCTTTAGTTTAGTAGGACGCTAAACTACGGAATTTTTAATAGTAGTTTCAACTTTTTCAAAAAGTTTCTCGAATTCCATACTATCTGCTTTAATAGCTTCATGAAATTCAAAAGTTACATTTATACCAATTCCAAGTGGAAACATACCGTGTTTATTTACTTTCCAACAGTTATTGATAGTTACAGGAATCACATAGGCAGAAGGTGCAAATTTGGTCAACATTTTTAAACCATTTTCAGAAAATCGTTTTGGAACACCATCTTTACTTCGTGTTCCTTCAGGGTATATAACTGCAGCATACTTGTTTTTTTCAATATATTGTGCAAATTCTTTTATAGCTGATAAAGATTGCCTTGGGTCTTTTCTATCAATTAATACAGAGCCTCCGTGCCTAAGATTATAAGAGATACTTGGGAATCCTTTTCCTAGTTCAATTTTAGAAATAAATTTTGGGTGGTAGTTTTTTAAATAGCAAGACATAGGAGAAATATCATGCATACTTTGGTGGTTTGATACTATTATTAAAGGAACATTTTTAGGGATTTCAAATTTGTTTATAAATTTAATTCTGTTACCTAATAAAAGTAAAAGATAGGTAAATGAGCAGTTCATTATATCAACCGCAATTTTGTGTCCTTTATATTTTCCAAAGGTAAATCCTATCCATTGCATTGCATGAAAAACTAACAATAAAATTCCATAGAAAAAATAGAAAATAATTGAAAGTATGTATGATACTGTTTTTTTCATAATTGTAAAAAATATCGAGGCTGTTCAAAAAATTAAATTTTCGTGATTCTAAACTTGATTCAGATTTTCATTTTCTGATAGTCAATAACTATATGAACCCAAATCAAGTTCAGATTGACGGTTTTTAAGTCCTATTAAACAGCCTCATATTTTATATTTATTAGTTAGAAAACCATTGAGACCACGGGATTCTACTTAAAATTAAAAGTAATGCAATTCCATAAAAAACTGCGATTGTTTTAAATTTATCAGCAGCTATTGTTTTCTTTTTATGTTTAGAAAAACCAATGGTAATTAAAGTAATTGCAATTATTCCAACCAAAGGGTGTTCAACTAACACTTTTCTTAAATCGCTATTTTTCATTACTTCACCCATTCCAGCACTTCTCATTGTCAAATAATAATCGGAAGTATAATAGGCAATAAATCCAATAACTAATTGAATGTGAGATGTTATTAAAGCAAATAAGGAGATTTTTAAATCTTTTGCAGTAAATTCTTTTTTAGAATTTAAACCCATAACGGCATTTACAATGGCGAAAATTAATAAAATTAGCACAATATAAGCCCAATAAGAGTGTATCATTTTAGTCATAATAGTTCTGTTTTTTTTTAGTTGGGAACAAAAGTAGCAAAATTTAATTACTTTATTAATTTAACTACGCAGCATACACATATTATTGTACACAAAATTATAATGTTCTCTAAATATATAATAAGTTTGTATAAATATTTTTTGTGTGATAAAAAATCAGCAAAAATTAATTAAATCTATTTTAAAGTGAAAAAAATTTTACAATATTTATTTCTGTTTTTATTTACAGTTCCCTTTTATAGCCAAGTTCAATCTTATTATAATGATGTTGATTTATCAAACACAGGGAATGATCTTTTTTTAGTATTATCTGCAAAATTAGTAGCTACTCATACCGGAATTCCTTATACAGGATCACCCGTGGATGTTTGGGATGCGTGTAAAAGTGGTGATGAAGATCCAGACAATGCTGCAAACGTATTGCTTATTTATGGTTATGATAATACTGATGGAAATTTTTCTACGGATAGAAGCCGTTCAAAATTAGACCAAGCCGGTTCTTCATATATCGCTGGAAAATGGAATAGAGAACATGTTTTTGCAAAATCATTGGCAATTCCAGCATTTGGGACAGATGAACCTGGTCCTGGAACAGATGTTCATAATTTGAGACCAGCAGATCAAGATAGAAATTCAACAAGAAGTAATAATAAATTTACGGATGGTAGTGGAGATTCTAGAATTATTTCTACTAATGGAGGTTGGTATCCTGGAGATGAATGGAAAGGAGATATAGCCAGAATAGTAATGTATATGTATACACGTTACAATGGTGATGGTTCTAAAGTATCTGAAACAAAATGTCTACCAATTAATGTAGGGTTTGGAACAACGTTAGCTTCTGATACTAATATGATTGATTTATTTTTAAAATGGAATGTGGAAGACCCTGTTTCAACTTTTGAAGAAAATAGAAATAATATTTTAGAGGGTATACAAGGAAATAGAAATCCTTTTGTTGACAACCCTTATTTAGCAACAGTAATTTGGGGCGGTTTAGCTGCAGAAGATAAATGGAATATGGGTGGATCTTCAGATTCTGTTGCTCCGTCTGTACCAACAAATATAGTTGCTTCTAATATTACAGATACAAGTGCAACAATTACATGGACAGCTTCTACAGATAATGTTGGTGTTTATGATTATTTAGTATATGTAAATGGAGATTATTTAAAATCTTCACCTACAACTTCTGTTAACGTTCTTAATTTAAGTCCGAGTACTACATATCACATAACCCTAAAAGCAAGAGATGCCGCTAATAATCAATCTGAATTTAGCGCTTCCTATAATTTTACAACACAAGTTGGCCCAACAATTTTATTTGAAGAGAATTTTAATAATTGTGCTGATACTAAATTTGTACCATACAACGAAGCAAGTACTAAAAATTGGGCTTGTGAAGCACAATTTGGTGAAAATAACTCTGGTTCATACGGAATAAATGGCTATCAAGAAGAGGTTGCAAGTAAAGACTGGTTAATTACAACAACTCCTATTGATTTTGATGCAAATACTGGAGAGAAACTTAGTTTTTATACCGATGCAGCGTATGGAAGTTCTCCATTAGAATTAGTATATTCTACGGATTATCCTGGTGCTGGAAATCCTGCTGATTTTGCGTGGGAAGTAGTTCCAAATATTACCATTCCAATTAAATCAAACACCAGCAGTACAGAAGAAATTTTTAAATTTTCTAATGTTAATATTAGTTCAATAACTGGATCTGCTTATTTTGCCTTTAAATATTATTCAAATGGCGTTCCAACGCGTTGGACAGTAGATAGTTTTAAAATTACAGCTGAAAATGAAAATGAAGATACTGATAATGATGGTGTTTTAAATGTAGATGATTTATGTCCAAATACCCCAACAGGTGAATCTGTAGATGCCAATGGTTGTTCAAATGGTCAATTAGATGATGATAATGATGGTGTTCAAAATAGTTTAGATGAATGTGCAAACACACCAATAGGAGATGCAGTGAACGCTACAGGTTGTGCACAAAGCCAATTAGATGATGATAATGATGGTGTAAAGAATAATGTTGATGCTTGTGCAAATACACCAGCAGGAGAAACTGTTGATGCAAATGGTTGTTCAAATGGTCAATTAGATGACGATAATGATGGTGTAATTAATAGTGAAGATAGTTGCCAAAACACACCAAATGGTGAACAAGTAGATAGTGATGGTTGCGGAGCAAGCCAATTAGATGATGATAATGATGGCGTAATGAACAATATTGATACGTGTCCAAATACTCCAACAGGAGAAGCTGTTGACGCCAATGGTTGTTCAAATGGTCAATTAGATGATGATAATGATGGTGTTCAAAATAGTTTAGATGAATGTGCAAATACACCAACAGGAGAAGCGGTTAATGCTACTGGTTGCGGACAAAGTCAGTTAGATGATGATAATGATGGTATAATGAATAATTTAGATACTTGCGCAAATACACCAGTAGGAGAAAATGTAAACGCAACAGGTTGTGGAGCAAGCCAATTAGATGACGATAATGATGGAGTGAAAAACGATAAAGATAAATGTCCAAACACTGCAGTTGGAATAACAGTTGATGGAAATGGTTGCTTTACATTGGCATCTAATAACTTTGCTTTTGAAACAATTAGTGAAACATGTCCAAATAAAAATAACGGACAAATAAAAATTACGGCTAATGCAACACATAGTTATGTA
This sequence comes from Lutibacter sp., assembly GCF_016342705.1. Lineage (GTDB taxonomy): Bacteria > Bacteroidota > Bacteroidia > Flavobacteriales > Flavobacteriaceae > Lutibacter. Next base: position 35,334 of record NZ_JAEINV010000001.1, read on the forward strand.
GCTTTAATTGATGGAACTTCCTATAGTTTTTCAAATAATAATTTAGTAGTTTCTAATTTAGTTCCAAAAACATACGATGTTTGTATTTCTGTAGCAGGTGAAGGATATGAACAATGTTTTATTGTTAAAATAGATGCAGGCACTACGGTTTCTGCAAAAACAAGCGTTTCTTCAAAATCAATCTCATTTAATGTTGAAGCAGGAACTCCACCATTTAAGGTATTTGTAAATAATAATGAAGTGGTAAGTACAACTGATTTTGAGATTTTAATTAATGATATTAAGCAAGGCGATTTTGTTGAGTTAAAAACTGCAATATCTTGTGAAGGAGTTGTTTCAAAAAGAATTGATGTTTTGGATGGTATTTATGCTTATCCAAATCCAACAAAAGGACATGTTGAAGTTATTATTTCTGATGTAAATGATGAAGTGCTTGTTGAAGTATTCAATATGCAATCGCAATTGGTTTCATCAAATATGCATAAAGTTCAAAATGGTAAGATTCAATTAAATATTGAAGAACATCCAGTAGGAATTTATATGGTAAAAATTATGAAAAACCAACAACCGTTCATCTTAAAATTAATAAAGGAATAGGTGAAATTTATAAAGCACTGTTTTTAATTTGTGAAGCAGTTAATTCTAAACATCTAGATGTTTAGTGCAGAACATCCAGATGTTAATATTATAACATCTGGATGTTTTTTATGCTTCTTTATTGAATTTTAAAAGTTGCTAAGGAAATAAAGCGATTTAATAAGTGAATTAAAAAATTGCTAGGATAGTTGATATTAGTATAAAAATTGTAACAAAAGAGATCTAAAATACATTATAAAGCCAATAAAAAATGGCTGAACAAAATTTAGTAACAATAGGAGATTGTTATTCGGAAATTTGTGAGCTTGAAAAAAGCTGAAACATAGGTTAATACTAGAAAATAAATCACTTTTAGAGGATTGAAAATATATTATTTAGTATGTTTAGGTTTTTAGAAAAGTGAAGCAATACTGGTAGTTAATAGCAAATGGAATATGATTTAGAAAAAATATGTAATTGAAATTATTTTTTTGATATAAACAGTTAAATATGGTGTTAAATTAAGCTTCAACAAGAAGATTGTAACCAAAATAGACGACTACTTACTGAGGGTTTTATAAGCTAAAGGTTATAGATAAAAAAATCTCCAAAAGCTTTTGAACTCTTGGAGATTTTTAAAATATTTTTAATGAAACCTAAAGTTAGGCACTTAAAATGTTATTAACTTCTAACATAAGTTCCTCCTTGAAGGATATAGTTAATTGTTGTGTTATGAGATGTTCCATCATAAACATAAATTGTAACACCAAATTTTTGACCTTCTTCCATTCCTGGGTATCTGTTCATTAAAACTGCATTTATAGCAGCATCAATTTGAGGCACAGTCCAGTTAAATGTACTTATGTTTCCGTAATTTTTTAGATTGCCAACTGCGGTTGCATAACCATCAGTATTTTCAAATGTGGCTACTATATAATCGTAGTCAGCTTTTAAGAACTCATATTTAATAGTATTATCAGGAACCCAAGTTACACCATCGTTTGCAAATTGTAAAGAGGTTTCTTGAGTAGATTGGTAAGCCGTCCACTTACCATCTACTACTGTATATAAATTCCCTCTAGTTTGTGCACCACCAGAATAATATTTATAAATAACTTTTAATTCATCTCCATCTTTAGCATAAGGATATTTTATACTTAAAAATTTAGTGATATAAGTATCTGTACCCATTGAGCTGTCAAAGTTATCATATCTACCAGGTTGACCAGATGCTGTACCCATAGAGTTATAGTCATCAGTTGTTAAAACGTACACCTTTGATGGTAAAGACCAAACTCCACTTGCATATGTATATACAGATTCCTTAGCTTCTTTATCTCCAATTATTACATCTGATAATACAGCATTACTCATAATAGCAGACCAAGTATTTGCTACACGTATTCCATCAATAGTTGCAGAAGGACCACCTCCACCTTGTCTAACAGCAATTTTTTGAACTGTTAATCCAGGATTTCCAACATTGCTTACCACAGGCGATGCAGGCTCTGAAGTTGCAGCAGCATCTAAAACATATAAATTAGCTGTTCCATTAGCAGTATTATAAGAAGCAACAATTAAATAGGTTGTATTTAATTCATATGAAGTAGTGCTATAATCTGAAGGTGTTGAACTTGCTCCAATTCCAAATGAAATTTTACCAGAGCCATCATCTTTAGCTCCCAATCTAGCAGCATATCCAAATGTATCATCCATAAAATGCATAAAATAAGTTCCTGACCCTACGGAGCTTAAATTTACTAATGCACTATAATATACAGTACCTGAACTTAGTGTTGCAGGTAATGCACTGTTTACATCTTCTGAACCAGCACTTGAAATTTGAATTGAGCCACCAACATTTGATGATGGGTAATTTGCCATAGATAAATTTGAAGTAGTATACTGTAATTGATTTGCAGTACCTGAATGACTTGCCCAAGCACCTGCACCTATAGTTAATAAATCACCAGCAGTAGCGCCATAATCAAAATTTTCTTCTAAAGAAACAGTTGGAGTTATTGAATAAGCATCACCTGTAAATTGGTAATATTGAGCAACAGCTATATCACCTTCTTTAGGGCTACTAATATTTGAATTTATAATTCCTCCAAGGTAATTTGCAGGATTAGCATCAAATTTAAAGCCTAATAAATTACTTCCACTTAAAGTATAATCAGCTTGTTTTAAGCTGTAGCTACTTACTTTAAAAGCGCTACCTAAGTATAATTTATAATTTACTAAAACTGAAGATCCTTTTCCCCAAACTGGGTATAAACTTGATAAATAATCTGGAAGCATATTTTTAGCGTCGTCTAATGTGCTAAAACTTCCATAAGATAAATCTAAAGCATCATAATCTTCATCACTCAATGTAATTACTGCATCACCTACAATAGGATTATCTTGGGCATCAATATCAGCATGGATATCATCCATCGGGTTACAACTTGTAATTAGCAAGCTTAATCCCATTATTAAATAAATAAATTTTTTCATTGTCTAAATTATTTTTTAATTAAAATTTAATTTTTGCACTGATGTTGAATGTTCTTCCAAATCCGTACCATACCAATGCGGTTTGAGCATTGTTATTTATACCATCTAATGCATCAGCAACATATTCAGTATCAAAAACGTTGTTCATTCTTCCTGTAAGTGTTGTGTCTAAATCTCCAATTTTAAACCCATATCTAACACTTGCATCAAAAGTACCATAAGCAGGTACTTTCCAAGGTTGTGGTGTTCCAGGAGTTGTTCTACTGTCAGGATTATAGTCAGCATATAAATCAGCAAAATAGTTATAATCAACAGTAAAGTGAGTTTTTGGCATTAATTCATAATCTAAACCTAAAGCCGCAGTTGTTTGAGCAGCATCAGAAACTTTTAAACCTTCAATGTATAGGTTATATGGATTTCCAATTGGGTTTTGATCTTCATCATATACTTGAACATTTTCTACATTATTATCCCATTCCCAATTTCCTAATGATAACATACCTGTTACTGTTAATTTGTCAGAAGGTCTATAATTAAAATCTAATTCAACACCTTGATGTAATGCATTTACACCTAATAAGTTTGCGAAATAAGTGACTCCACTATTATACAGTGTTCGTGTAAAAGTTCTGTCATTCCATTGTGTTCTGTATATGTTTACATTGGCAGCAAATTTTTCACCTCTAAATCCGTAACCTAATTCAGCACTAAATATTTTTTGATTTTCAGCTTTATCATTAATACGAACGTTATCATTGTTAGGGAAAACCGCACTAAATCCAGGAGCTTTTTCAAAGTATCCAATATTTGCAAATACGTTATGTTGTTCATTTAGATTATAGTTAGCACCACCTTTCACACTGTATCCTGCAAAATTATAAGTATCAGTTTCTTTTAACGGATCACTATCTAAATATAAAAAGTAATCTACTCTTTGGTAAGATGTGTTTGAAGCAGCAACTGAGATAAATGCTGATAAATCGTCTTTAGAGTACTCTAATTGAGTAAATAACCCTTGCCATCCAACATTACCATCATTGTTGTAACTGTATTTATCACCTACTTTAAGTGTTCTGTTTGGGTTATTAATATCACTGTTGTCGGCCACATAAGCACCACCTAATAAGTCAGTTACCTCTGTAAAGTGACTTCCAGTATAAGTCCTTAAATCAACTCCAGCAATAAAGTCTAAATTTTCATTTAATTCTGTTTTAAAAGTTGATAACATTCCAAACCAAGTATGGTCATTTCTAGAAGCTCTTAACCAAGAAACTGATCCTAATGCACCGTTTGCTCTGTTAATATCAACAATATTATCTAAATCTATTGGTTGGTCGTCACCACCTAATCTTACATTAAATAAGCCATAGTCACCAGCAATTCCACCTCCACCTCCTGTACCCCAAGAAGCATATAGTGATGTTGATATATCAGATTTGTCACTGATTGTCCAATAATGGTTTAAAGAAGATTGTGATTTGTGGTAGAAGTTATCTTCAGTACTCACAATTTGTCCATTTTTAATACCCCAGTCTGGGCTAAATTTATTTCCACTTTCAGCATTTCTGTAAGTTTCAATAGTACTTCTATTTTGTCTTTGCCCATGTGTTTGAGGAGCGCCAAAAGAAGTGAATGATAATTTATGGTTATCGTTTAATTGTTTAGAAACGTTTACAAAATAGTTGTAACCTTCAAATTGAGTTCCGTCAACATAACCATCACCTTTTGTTTTAGATGCAGAAACTGTAACTGCTAATCCATTATCAAGTAATCCAGTTGATACAGTAGCTCCGTATTTTTGATAGCCATCACTTCCTACTCCTGAAATAATATTTCCACCTTTTTCAGCATCCGTAGTTTTAGATAAAATGTTTATAGTACCACCAATTGAAGGTACAGCAACTTTAGAAGCACCTAAACCTCTTTGTACCTGCATTGCACTAGTAACATCTGCTAAACCAGCCCAGTTACTCCAGTATACTCTACCGTTTTCCATGTCATTAACAGGGACACCGTTAATCATAACCGCAACGTTTTCCGAGTTAAAACCTCTTAAATTTAATCTACCATCACCAAATCCACCACCTGATTTAGTAGCATAAACACCTGGTGTTGATTTTAAAATTTCAGGAAATTCTTGAGAACCTAATTTGTTTTCAATAACATCTGCTTTAATAGTTGATACGGCAACTGGTGTTTTTCTTTCAATTGCAAAAGAAGTGGCAGTAATTACAATTTCTTCTAATGATTCAGCAGAAGGCTTTAGTCCAATTGTTCCAAAGTTTGTGCTTTTAGTAAAAGTAAATGATTTAGTTTCATATCCAACGAATGAAACTAGAATGGTTCCGTTTGAAACGCTTGTTTCAAATGTAAAATTTCCATCAAAATCTGTTGAAGCTCCAGAAGTAGCCCCTTTTAGGATTACTGAAGCACCTGGCAATGGTTGATTTGTTTCATCAACTACTTTACCTGTAAGTTTGGTTTGTGCAAAAATGACAGCTGTTGAAAACAACATAACCATCACAAGCCAATTTTTAAAATTTCTCATTGTGTAATTTGATTTGAATTAATGTGTTGCAAAAGTGCAAAAAATTGTTGATTCAGTTTTTAATTAATTGTTAAATTTTAACAATTAATTAAGAAGTTCTAAATATACAAAAATCACTAATTGCAATTGAAAATCAGTCAAATAAATATTAACAAATCTTAATGAAATGGTAAGAAATTGTTAAAAACTCAATGAGAAATTTTATGAATTGTTATAAGTTGCTTGTTTTTAGGTATTTATTTGCTAATTCTTTTCCAAGTTCTACACCAAACTGATCGTAACTATATATATTCCAGATGATTCCTTGTACAAAAATTTTGTGTTCATAGAAAGAAATTAAACCTCCTAGAGTTTTTGGTGTTAATTTATCAATAAGAATTGAAGTGCTCGGTTTGTTTCCTTCAAACACTTTATAAGGTAATAAAGTTGCAATTTCATCCATTTTACCGGCAGTTTTTAAATCTAAATGTGCTTCTTCTTTGGTTTTACCTTCTGCTAAAGCTTGGGTTTGCGCATAAAAATTAGCCATTAATTTGTTGTGATGGTCTTTATTTCCATATAACGATTCTTTAAAACCAATAAAATCTGCAGGAATTAATTTTGTTCCTTGATGTAATAATTGCATAAATGCATGTTGAGAGTTTGAACCTGGAGCTCCCCAAATAATATTTCCTGTTTGGTAGTTTACCCTGTTTCCATTTCTATCCACACTTTTACCATTGCTTTCCATAATTGCTTGTTGTAAGTATGGTGCTAGTTTACTTAAATATTGTGAATATGGTAAAATAACTTCAGATTCTGAATGAAAGAAATTTGTATACCAAATTCCGATAAGGCTTAAAATTATTGGAGCGTTTTTTTCAAAAGGTGTGTTTTTAAAATGTTCATCCATTTCAAAAGCACCAATTAATAAGTTGTGGAAGTTTTCAAACCCTACAGCTAAACTGATAGATAATCCTACGGTACTCCATAAAGAAAAACGACCTCCAACCCAATCCCACATTGGAAATATGTTGTCAGTTGCAATTCCAAATTCACTTACATTTTTTAAATTGGTTGAAACCGCCACAAAGTGTTTAGGCACATCGTTTGTTGAAGCCGATTTTAAAAACCAGTTTTTTATAGTAGTGGCATTTGTAAGTGTTTCTTGTGTTGTAAATGTTTTTGAAACAATGACAAATAAGGTAGTTTCTGGATTTAAGTTTTTTATAACTTCTTGCACATGGTCTCCATCAATATTAGAAACAAAATGTACATTTAAATGGTTTTTGTAATATTTTAACGATTCAACAACCATGTCTGGTCCTAAATCTGAACCTCCAATTCCAATGTTCACAACATCGGTTATAGATTTGTTGGTATACCCTTTCCATTCACCTGAAACCACTTTATTAGTAAATGCTTCCATTTTACTTAAAGCAGCTTTTACATCAGGCATAATATTAACGCCATCGGTAAAAATTTCATTGTTTAACTGATTTCTTAATGCTGTATGCAATACGGCTCTTCCTTCAGTTTTATTAATTTTTTCACCAGAAAAATAGGCATCCATGGCACCTTTTAAATCTACTTCGTTCGCTAATTCTAGTAAATAACCTAAAGTTTCTTCTGTAATTCTATTTTTAGAATAGTCAAATTCAAATTCATTAAAATTAATGGTGAACTTGTTTTTTCTATCGCTATCATTATTAAATAACGATTTTAATTGTGTACTATGAGTTGCATTATAATGCGCTGTCAACTTTTTCCAAGCTTGTGTTTCTGTTGGATTTACGTTCTTCATGGTCATAATCTATGTATTTAAATCTTCTTCTTTTGTTGAAGTTGTTTTTGTTGTTTTCGGATAATTTATTGAATCTAACTTATTTTTTAAAGGGTCAATATGTTTAAAGTATGATGGTTTTAATTCTTTTTTAAGTGGTTCTGAAGTTGGTAATTTTTCTCTTAAAGGATCTACTTGAACTCCATTTTTCCAAAAACGATAACAAACGTGAGGTCCCGAAGTATTCCCCGTCATACCAACATAACCAATAACATCTCCTTGTCTTACATGCTGACCAACTTTTACAGCTCTTTTACTCATATGTAAATACTGAGTTGTATAGGTGCCATTATGCTTCACTTTTACATAATTTCCATTACCACCTTTGTATTGGGATTCTATAACAGTTCCGTTTGCAGTGCTCATAATTGGAGTGCCAACTGGTCCTGCAAAATCAGTTCCTTTATGTGGTCTTACTTTATTTCCATAAAAAGCAATTCTTCTGTTTAAATTAAAACGAGAGGTAATTCGCTTAAATTCTAAAGGCGCTTTTAAAAATTGTCTTCTTAAATTATTAGCTTCATAATCGTAATAGTCAGAAATATTTTTTATAGAATCTGTGGTAAATTTAAAGGCGTAAAAGGGTTTTCCAACATGTTCAAAATAGGCGCCTTTTATTTTTCCAATACCAACAGGAATAGTATCGTTAATATAATGTTGTTCGTAAATTATTTTGAATTTATCATTCTTTTGAAGTCTAAAAAAGTCAATAGTCCAAGCGTAAATATCCGATAAATCATAGGCTAAGTATAAGTTTAAGCCTTGTTCATCCATAGCGTTTGATAAATTACTTGTAATAATACCCGAAGCTGTTTTAATTTCAGTTCTAATGGGTTTAGATTTATTATGAGCCACCGGAATAGAGTCTCTAAAATCTATAACGGTATAATTCACTTTTGAATCTTGGTAAATAAAAACCTGAGCTTGTTCTGTAGAATCTTTTTTTGCTAAAATTGTGTAAGGCTTTCCGGCTTTCATACCACGCACATTAAATGTGTCGCGCACTTTGTTTACAATCTCTAAAATTCGAGCGTATTCAACATGATTTTTTAATAAAATATCACTAAAAATTTCTCCAGATTTTATGGTGTCATTAATTACTTTAAAATTATTTAACGTAAAACCAAATTCGTGAATGATTTTTGGTTCAGGAGTAATAATGCTAGCCTGTTGATTGTCATTTTTACAAGCAATGATAAGTACGAGGGAAATTAGGGTAATAAATTTTTTCAATTGACTGGTTTTAAAATTTTATAATAGGATAAAAAATAAAACGCGAAAATACAATTAAATTATTTAAAAATAATGTTAAAAGGGTTGGCTAAACCTTTAAAAGCATCTAAATCGGCTCGTAAAGAACCTACCGCTAAATTGGCTTTTATTAGAAGTGGAACTTTATTAGCATCGTCACTTACCCATACTGTTACACTTTCCTGTTCCTTAAAAACGCGACCCGTTTGCACTAATGGTCTGAAAGCTATAGCTTTTACTTTTCCAAATTTTGTTTTAATAATCTCTTTTTCTAAAAATTGCAATTTAAAAACTGTTATTTCATCATCCATAAACATTTGTAGCTCTATATTGTCACCTTTTTTTAAATTTGAAATATCCTGATTTCTTAAAAAATATAAGGCTGACAACATGTCTTGAATGTCACTGCTTATTGGGTGCTTTTCAATTGTTTTATGTTTGTAGTTATTTACAGTTGCTAATTTTGTGTCGTGGTCAAAAAATATTTCTTGATCTTTGGTGTAACCTCCTTCATTTATTTTTCTAATAAATCGGTATGGTTTTAAAGATTCTTTATACATAAAAGTTTGATAATCATCTTCTACTTTAAAAAACAAACTTACCAAACCGGTAGATTTTCCTTTTCCTAAAATGTGAAATGCTTCTTTTCCCTTATTGCTTGCTCCTCGTACTTCAATAGTGGAATAGCCAGCATTTAAAAAATTACTGTAGCTCATTCTAAATTTTAACCATTCACCACTCTGAAAAGCACTTTTCTTTTCTGGAATTAAATTTCTGACCGATTGCCCAAAGGAAATGGTTGTAATAAATAGTGTAATTAGTAGTATTAATTTTTTCATTTAGTAGTTGAATAGTTCATAATTAATAGTAAAAATACAAGAACTGTTCCAAAAGTAACTAAAAGCTTAACAATTGTTGTTAAGCTTTTATTAATTAATGAGTTATTGTATTGTTTTTTAAAGGGTTCCTCGGCGTTCTTGCTCTGCTTCTATGGATTCAAATAAGGCTTTAAAATTTCCTTTTCCAAAAGATTGTGCTCCTTTTCGTTGAATTATTTCAAAAAATAGCGTAGGTCTGTCAGTGACAGGTTTTGTAAAAATTTGTAATAAATAGCCTTCATCATCTCTATCTACTAAAATTCCTAACTCCTTTAATTCCGCTAAATCTTCATCAATTTCACCAACTCTATCCATTACCGTGTCATAATAGGAACCAGGAACATATAAAAACTCAACCCCGCGTTTTGTCATTTCTTTTACCGTTTCTAAAATGTTATTGGTTGCCACTGCTATATGTTGAATTCCAGCACCCTTATAAAAATCTAAATATTCTTCAATTTGAGATTTTTTTATGCCTTCTGCGGGTTCATTTATTGGAAATTTCACACGCCCATTTCCATTGGTCATTACTTTGCTCATTAGCGCAGTGTATTGGGTTGAAATATCCTTATCATCAAAAGTAATAAGATTGGCAAAACCCATAATTTCATTATAAAATTTTGCCCAAACATTCATTTCGTTCCAACCTACATTTCCAACCATATGATCAATATATCTTAAACCAACATTTGTTGGGTTGTGGGTTGATTCCCATTTTTCAAATTTTGGAAGAAAAACACCATTGTAATTTTTACGTTCCACAAAAATGTGAACAGTATCACCATATGTATGAATTCCTGAACGGATTACTTCCCCATTTTCATCACTTTCTTTTGTTGGCTGTAAATAAGATTTTGCACCTCTTTTTGTAGTTTCTTCCCAAGCTTTTGTGGCATCTTCAACCCAAAGCGCTACAACTTTCACGCCATCTCCATGTGTTGATATATGCTCAAAAAGTTCTTTATTTTTTGCATTTGGCATGGGAGTTGTTAAAACCAATCTAATTTTATCTTGAATTAGTACATAGCTAGTTCTGTCTGTTAAGCCAGTTTCTAATCCGGCGTATGCTAATGATTGAAAACCAAAAGCAGTTTTGTAATAATGAGCTGCTTGTTTTGCATTTCCAACATATAATTCTACATAATCAGTACCTAATAAAGGTAAAAAATCTTCGGCTTCTGAAAATATTTTTTCTAAACCGTAGTTGAAATTTTGTTTATTTTTTAAATCTGACATTTTTCTTTAATTTAATGGGTTAACCAAGATTTATAATAATCATCTACCTCTAACTTTAAGGCTTCTTCTGTAATCATTACGGGTTTAAAAGGGTCAATCATAACTGCTAATTCTTCTGTAGTTTTTTTCCCTACACTTCTTTCAATTGCTCCGGGATGAGGTCCATGCGGTATTCCACCGGGATGCAAGGTAATTTGACCTTTTTCAATATTATTTCTGCTCATAAAATCTCCATCAACATAATATAAAATTTCTTCAGAATCTATATTGCTATGATGGTAAGGTGCAGGAATTGATTTTGGGTGATAATCATACATTCTTGGAACAAAGGAACAAACTACAAAACCAGCAGCTTCCCATGTTTGATGAATTGGTGGTGGCATATGAATTCTTCCAGTAATGGGTTCAAAATTGTGAATTGAAAATGCATATGGGTAATTAAATCCATCCCAACCAACAACATCAAAAGGATGATTTTCGTACAGATATTCCCATAGAACACCTTGTTTTTTAATTAAAATTTTAAAATTTCCTTTTTCATCATAGGTTTTTAAATTAGAAGGCAGCTTAAAATCGCGTTCACAAAATGGTGAATGTTCTAATAATTGTCCAAAATTATTGCGGTAACGTTTTGGTGTTACAATTGGACTAAATGATTCCACATACAATAATCGGTTTTCTTCAGAATTAAAATCAATTTGATAAATGGTTCCTTTTGGAATTATTAAATAATCGCCATATTCAAATGGAATATTTCCATACATTGTTTTTAAAATTCCTGAACCAATGTGAACAAAAAGCATTTCATCTGCATCTGCATTTTTGTAAAAATATTCTTTTGAAAATTCTTTGGGAGCAGCTAATCCAATATGTAAATCGGTATTTACAAAAAGTGTTTTTCTACTTTCTAAATAATCTTTTACTGGTTGTAAAGAAAATCCTTTAAAGCTTAGCGCTTTCATATTTTTTTCAACAGCAATTTTTGGAGTTACATTTTTTAGTTGTTTTATTTCTGAAACTACTGTTGGTGGATGAATATGATAAATTAAAGATGACATACCAACAAATCCGGCCGTACCAAATAATTCTTCTTGATACAAACCACCGGTTGGTTTTTCAAATGTTGTATGTCTTTTAGGTGGTATTTTACCTAATGAGTAATATCTAGGCATAAATTGAAATTTTTAGTTATTAGTATTCCCGAAAGGGAGAAGTTAGCTTAAAAAAAATCCAACTAGGAGTGAAGGTTTGGATTGTAATTATTAAAGATACGCATTAATTTCACACATACAGATATCTTTAAACTACTGAAATCATTCAGGGTTTCTTTTAATTAAGAATTTAAGATGTGCTAATAATTCAGTATAAATTGCTATCATTATTACAAATATATACTTTTTTTGGTAGCAATAGAAACAAAAAAGAGCGACTTAAGTCGCTCTTTTTTAATTATTTTCATTGAAAATTAAAAAGTAATACCATTAATTTCAATAACTCTTTTAATTTGAGGTGCGTGCCTTTTTATAGTTGCCTCAACTCCGTTTTTAAGTGTCATTTGATTTACAGAACATCCTAAACAAGCGCCTTCTAATTGAACACTTACAATGTCGTCAGTAATATCAACTAATGAAATATTTCCTCCATCAGCTTCTAAGTAAGGGCGAATTTCTTGTAAAGCATTTTCTATATTTAGTCTTAATTCTTCTGTTCCCATAAATAAATTATTTTGTACTACAACCACTCATAGTTGTAATTCTAACTATTTCTGTTGGTGGTAATTCTGTATTTCTTTTTACTAATTCAGATAAGGTGTTTTTAGTAATTTCTGCAAAAGCAATTTCTAAAGGTGTGTTATCTTGTAATGCAATTGGATGTCCAACATCACCAGCTTCTCTAATACTTTGTACTAAAGGCACTTCACCTAAAAATGCGGTATCTATATCTTCAGCTAAATTTTTTGCACCATCTTTTCCAAATATATAATATTTATTGTTTGGAAGTTCTGCAGGTGTAAAATAACTCATATTTTCAACAATACCTAAAACAGGAACATTGATAGTTTCTTGTTTAAACATGGCAACTCCTTTTTTAGCATCTGCCAACGCAATATTTTGTGGAGTACTAACAATTACAGCTCCAGTTACAGGGACAGATTGTACTATTGATAAGTGAATATCACCAGTTCCCGGAGGTAAATCAATTAAAAGAAAATCTAAATCGCCCCAATGCGCATCAAAAATCATTTGATTTAATGCTTTTGAAGCCATAGCGCCACGCCAAATTACTGCTTGGTTAGCATCTGTAAAAAAGCCAAGTGATAATATTTTTACACCGTAACTTTCAACAGGTTGCATTTTTGAACGACCATCAATTTCAATAGATAAAGGTCTTGCATTTGCAACATCAAACATTAAATGTATGGAAGGTCCGTAAACGTCAGCATCTAAAATACCAACTTTAAATCCCATTTTTTGTAATGAAATTGCCATGTTTGAAGTAATGGTAGATTTTCCTACACCACCTTTACCTGAAGCAATTGCAATTATATTTTGAATTCCTGGAACTTTTGGCTTTTCTGGTTTAAACTCTTCATTTTTAGTATCAGAAGTTACGTTTACTTTAACGTCTGCTTTTACATCTATTTCTTGATGTAATACTTTCATTATTTCAACTTCAATTTTCTTTTTTGCTTGTAATGAAGGGTTTGCAATAGTTACATCAACAATAATTTCTTTGTCAAAAGTTACTATGTTTTTTATTGCGCCGCTTTCAATTAAACTTTTGCCTTCGCCAGGTGCTGTAATGGTTTCAAGGGCTTTTGTTATATCTTTTTTGCTATATGCCATGTTGTTTATATAAAATCATTCTAAACAACAAAGATACAGAGTTCCATTGAATATTGAAAGAGGCTATATAAAAAGAAATATAGAAGTTGTTACAGTTTTAGTTAAATTAAGGTATTGGCAACTCTTTTGAAGGGTCCCAAAAAACGGACTCAAAATTTTGAATTTGAAAATCTTTAATTATAATTCCTTCGCTTTCAAGTAATTGCTGCATTAAATTTGTACCGTCAAAATGATGTTTACCTGTTAGTAAGCCTTTTCTGTTGACAACTCTGTGTGCTGGAATATCATTATTATTGTGTGATGCGTTCATTGCCCAACCAACCATTCTGGCAGAACGAGCTGCGCCTAAGTATTTTGCAATTGCCCCATAACTAGTAACTCTTCCAAAGGGAATTTGTACAGCTACTTCATAAACTTTTTCGAAAAAATTGGATGATTCTTTCAATTGATTCTTTTAATTAATGCAATAAGAGCAATGATACCTGTAATAATACCTAAAAAAATATTTAAATTTCTGGCAAGTAGTCCAATTTTCTTTTGAATAATTTTAGCTGAATTGTTGTAAATACTTAACAGCGCAAACGTGCCTACACTAGATCCTACAACAAATATTAAGATGCTAATTTGTGAAAAATCTAAATATCCGTATGATTTTAAAGCCGCTCCCACGCTGCAATAATATGGAATTGCTAAAAGATTTAAAGAAGCTAAAATTAAACCAAGCGTAAAACTATTTTTAATTTTAGATTTTTTAATTTTTTGAGTTTTTTTCTCTTTAATACCTTTATAAAGAAAGTAAATAGATAGCAATGAAAATAATACAACACCAATAGATTGCAAAGAAGATTCTATATTAGATTTACTATGAATGTAATTGGTGAAAATTAAAGAAAAATAGGTTTGAAAAAATATGATGATTGAAACACCAAAAGCAAAGTTGTAACTTTTTTCCTTACCTTTTTCTAAACTTATTTTTAACGAAGTTAAATTTAGTAATCCAGGAGGTGTTGCTGCTACAAACGAGGCAAGAAAACCTAAAATAAATTGTAGCACCATGGATTAATAATTTAGTCTAAATTGAATATATGTAATGGGTTTTTCTTTTTCTAAATATTGACTTTCGTAAAAAGTTTGTGTTGAAATTACTTCTTGAGGCGAATGAAAATTTTTGTAAATATCATGATGAGCATATAGTATTTCATGACCTTCGCCGTGCAATAAACCTAACGTATAACCGTGCATAAATTCACTATCAGTTTTTAAATTTACAATACCATCTGATTTTAAGATATGATGATACTTCTTTAAAAACTCTTGGTTTGTTAACCTATGTTTGGTTCTGGTAAATTTTATTTGTGGATCTGGAAAAGTAATCCAAATTTCAGTAACTTCATTTTTGTTGAACAACAAATCAATCAATTCAATTTGAGTTCTAATAAAAGCTACGTTTGTTAAATTTTCTTCAAGTGCAGTTTTTGCTCCTCGCCAAAAGCGCGCACCTTTAATATCAATTCCAATATAGTTAATAGTTGGGTTTTTTCTAGCTAAGGCAATGGTATATTCTCCTTTTCCACAACCTAGTTCTAAAATAATTGGATTGTTATTATTAAAATGAGTATGCCAATTTCCTTTTAGGGGAAAGCCATCAATAACCTCTTCTCGAGTTGGTTGAATTACATTTGGAAATGTTTCGTTTTCACGAAATCTTTTCAATTTATTTTTGCTTCCCACAGTTTTTTTGGGTTTTGTTAAAAAGAAAGAGCGTTTATAACGAAGGTTTTTATTCGTTTCCTGCTTTTTTGTATTTTCTTATTTCGCCCATCCAATATAGAAATGCGACAAAAGCAATTACAATAAATATCCAGCTTATGGTACTTTGTAACCACCAATTATCCATAGATCTTAGCGAGTTATATGGAGAAAATAA
The DNA here is from genome assembly GCF_016342705.1 of Lutibacter sp. Classification (GTDB taxonomy): domain Bacteria; phylum Bacteroidota; class Bacteroidia; order Flavobacteriales; family Flavobacteriaceae; genus Lutibacter. The sequence goes on from NZ_JAEINV010000001.1 coordinate 50,917, forward strand.
AACGTTTGTAAAAAAATCACCAATCGCCTTAAAAATATTGTTTGCAATCATATCTTAATTATATTTACAGGCAAAAGTATAAAATATAGTAATGATAGCAAATTTTTTTAGTAAAAGTAAGCCGGTTAATATTTTTAACTTAGTAATATTGTTGTTTTTATATTATGCTGTCGCTTCAATTATGAAAGCGCCAGAACAGCTTTCAATACTTTATTTTATTCAAAGGTTGGTCTTTTTTAGTTGCTTTATTATCATGCTAATTGTGATAAATTTTATATTAAAAAAGAACAATTTAACATTAGATAATTTATATGGATTATTGTTAATTGTGCTTTTGTTAGGCGCGTTTTCTGAAACAATGTTTACTAATAAAATTATTTTTTCAAATTTAATATTGATTTTAAGCTATAGAAAAGTATACAGCATAAAATCGGGAATTAATATTGGTGCAAAATTATTTGACGCAGGCTTTTGGATTGGAATTGCAACCATAATTTACCCACATAGTATTTTGTTTATTTTTTTATTGTTCATTGCAATTACTATTTATCAAAAAGTATATTTCAAAAATTTTATAATTCCTTTAATAGGTTTAATAACGCCTTTGTTTTTATATTTTACGTATGCCTTTTATTTTGATAAAGAGGCTGCCTTTTATGACTTATTTAATTTGAATATTGGGCTAGATTTTACGTCCTATAATCAATTAAAACTTTTAATGCCAATTACATTTTTAATCACAATAACCTTGTGGTCTTTAGTGGTGGTAAGCCCAAAAATTGTACTGGTGAGTAATAATTTAAGAATGTCGTGGAATATATTAATTAACCAATTATTAGTGGCTATTTTGGTAGTTTTTATAGCGCCTTTAAAAAATGGATCGGAACTGTTTTTTCTTCTTTTTCCAAGCGCTATAATAATTGCAAACTTTCTACAAAAAAGTCAATCATCAAATTTTAAAAATCTGATTTTGTATTTATTTTTTGCAATATCAATAAGTGTTTATTTTTTATAATTTTCCACCAAAAGCTAAGTCTCCTGCATCACCTAAACCAGGCACAATGTAACCGTGACTGTTTAATTTTTCATCAACAGTGGCAATCCATAATTTAGTTTCTTTTGGAAGATGCTGTTTAATATATTCAATACCTTCATTTGAACCAATAACACAAGCAACATGAATTTCTTTTGGAGTTCCATGGTTTTTTAATCCTTCAAAAACGCTGATTAAAGATCGTCCTGTAGCTAACATAGGGTCCGCCAAAATTAAAGTTTTACCATCTAAACTTGGCGAAGCAAAATATTCAACTTTAATTTCAAATTCGGTTTCACTAGTATGATTTCTGTATGCGGAAATAAAAGCATTTTCTGCATCATCAAAATAATTTAATAAGCCTGTATGTAATGGTAATCCAGCTCTTAAAATAGAACATAAAACAATGTCTTTTTTATGAGTTTCCATTATTTTTGTTCCTAGTTGAGTAGCAACAGTGTTTTTTTCGTAGCTTAAAGATTGGCTAATTTCATACGCCAAAATTTCACCAATACGCTCAATATTTCTTCTAAATCTTAAGGAATCTTTTTGGATGTTAATATTTCTAATTTCAGAAATGAATTTATTTAATATAGATTTTTTTGAATCAAGGATATTGACAAGCATATTTATAAAATTTTCACAAAAATAACTATTATAATTATAAAATTAGGTAGTTACATTGGTTATTTTATTCAATGATTTTTTTTGCTATTTTTTGAGGTAAAATACTTCTCATCACATCTTCATACCCTTCACAAACTTTATTTCCATAAATTGAACATGGTATGTTTGGGTATTTTTTTAAATCTGGTAAAATGGCATTTTCAAGAGGTTGATTAAAGGGTGCAAAACCTGTAAACGGATGTGTAATTCCCCAAATAGTATACGTTTTTACACCAAACATTGCCGAAAAATGTGCGTTTCCAGAATCCATACTCAGCATTTTATCTAGATTAGAAATTAAAATTAATTCTTGATCTAACTTTATTTTACCCGCTACATTTATAGTGTTTGAATATTTTGAAGCTATATTTTCTAAAATTTCAACTTCTTTTTGTCCACCACCAAACAATAGAATTTTAATATTTTCTTGCTTTGATACTTCAGAAATTACCTGTTCCATTAAATCTATTGGATACATTTTTGAAGCATATTGCGCAAATGGGGCAATGCCAATCCATGTTGCAGTTTTTTCTCCAGTAATTTTAATTATTTCTGAAGTTAAATCTAATTTTTCAGGAAAGGTTGGGTTAGAAATATCTAATGAAAATCCTAAATTTCTAAAAACATCCGCATAACGTTCATGGGTTGTTTTAAGTTGTTTAAAAACTTTATTTTTAGTAGCAGTTAAAGCTCTTTTTTCTGCTCTTCCTTTATTGATAAATGCAATCTTTTTAAATGATAGTTTAAAAAAAGTTCGTAAAATTTTAGAACGTAAAACGTTGTGTAAATCTGCAACGGCATCAACATTTAATAATTTAAGATCCTTAAAAAGTTGGTAAATTCCAAAAAATCCTTTGTGTTTTCCATTGACATCTGCAGCAAAAAAAGTAACATTATCTAGTGTGTCAAATAAAGGTTTTAAAAATGGTTTTGATAGCACTGTAATTTTTACCGTTGGGTGTTGTTTAGTAAATGCTCTTAACACTGGAACTGTCATTGCAACATCGCCCATTGCAGATAATCTAATTACTAATAAATGTGTTTTTTTTGTCAAAATAGGTTAATTTAGTTCAACAAAAATAAGCAAATGTTTTTGCAACTAAAATTTTAAAAAACAGGTTAAGTAAATTAAAAAACCGTCACTTTTTAGAAATTGCTTAAATTTGCTCAAATAATCAATTTTACATGATACAATCAATGACCGGATACGGTAAAACCGTGTTACAATTACCTACCAAAAAAATTACGATAGAGTTAAAATCGTTAAACAGTAAAAATTTAGATTTAAATGTTAGAATTCCATCATATTATAGAGAAAAGGAATTAGATATCAGAAAAAATTTAGCAAGTGATTTAGAAAGAGGAAAAATTGATTTCTCTATTTTTATTGAAGGAAATGGAGGAGAGGGGTCATCAAAAATAAATGAAAATGTGGTGAAAGAATATATGAATCAGCTTAGAAATATTGTTGATTCTAATGAGATTGAATTGTTGAAAATGGCGGTTCGATTACCAGATTCTTTAAAAACAGAACGGGAAGAAGTTGATGAGGCTGAATGGCATCAAATTGTTGAAGCTATTGCAGAAACAGTTGTAAAAATAAATAAATACCGATCTGATGAAGGTGAAGTGTTGCGTAACGACTTTATTTTAAGAATTTCAAATATTGAAAATATATTAGAAAAAGTAATTGAAATTGATCCAGAAAGAATTGTTTTAGTGAAAGAAAAATTAAGAAAAGGAATTGCGGAATTAGAAGCTAAAATTGACGAAAATAGATTTGAACAAGAGCTGATTTATTATATTGAAAAATTAGATATTACAGAAGAGAAAGTTCGTTTAAAAAATCATTTGGATTACTTTAAAAAAGAACTAAGTACAAATGATTCTAACGGAAAAAAATTAGCATTTATAACCCAAGAAATTGGAAGAGAAATAAATACCATTGGTTCTAAATCTAATTATGCAGATATGCAAAAATTAGTGGTGCAAATGAAAGATGAATTGGAGAAAATTAAAGAGCAAAGTTTAAACGTTTTATAAAAGTGAAAGGATTGAATACAACAGGAAAATTAATTGTTTTTTCAGCACCTTCGGGTTCTGGTAAAACTACTATTGTTCGTTATTTATTACAACAACCGGAACTTGATTTAGATTTTTCAATTTCTGCAACTTCCAGAGATAGTAGAGGAACTGAAGTTCATGGAGAAGATTACTATTTTATTTCTGCAGCAGCATTTCAAAAGCATATAAAAAATGATGATTTTATTGAATGGGAAGAGGTGTATACCAACAATTATTACGGAACTTTAAAAAAGGAAGTTGAAAGAATCTGGAATTTAGGGAAGCACGTAATTTTTGATATTGATGTTGTTGGCGGATTAAATATTAAAAATAAATTCCCTGAACAAACATTGGCAATTTTTGTACAACCACCTTCAATAGAGGAGATGGAAAAAAGGTTAAGAGGAAGAAAAACCGATAGTGAAGAAAAAATAAAAGAACGCGTTGCAAAAGCCTCTAAAGAACTAAAATTTGCAAAAGATTTTGATGTTATTTTAGTGAATGACGATTTGGAAAAAGCCCAAAAAGAAGCGTTTAAATTGGTTGAAAATTTTATAAAATAAATGAAGGTAGGATTGTTTTTTGGTACTTTTAATCCCATTCACATTGGGCATTTAATTATTGCAAATTATATGGCTGAATTTTCCGATTTAGAGGAAGTTTGGTTTGTAATTACACCGCAAAGTCCATTTAAACAAAAAAAATCTATGTTAAGCAATCATCACAGGTTAGCCATTGCTAATATTGCTGTTGATGACTATCAAAAATTAAAAACTTCAGATATTGAATTTAAATTAGAGCAGCCTAATTATACAGTAAATACTTTAATTCATATTGAAGAAAAATATCCCAATCATCAATTTTGTTTGATAATGGGAGAAGACAATTTAAAAGGATTTCATAAATGGAAAAACTACGAAACAATTCTTCAAAATTATGAATTGTACGTGTATCCTAGAATTTCTGATGGAACTGCAGAAAGTGAATTTTTAAATCACCCAAAAGTGCACAGAGTAGCAGCTCCAATTGTAGAAATTTCATCAACATTTATTAGAAAATCCATTAAAAACAATAAAAATATACAACCAATGTTACCTGAAAAGGTGTGGAGTTATATTGATGAAATGAACTTTTATAAAGCATAACTTTAGCGAAGTTTTAACAGTCGCTCAACTTTCTGTTGAAATTTAATTAACGATATTTCGTTGTATATTTGTTTTAATTAAAATATGGCAAAAAAATCTAAAAATAAAGGACGTTTTCGAAAAAAATTATTTAATAAATACCGTTTGGTAATTTTAAATGAAGAAACTTTTGAAGAAAAATTATCGTTCAAATTAACGCGCTTAAATGTGTTTGTTTTTGGTGGTATGTTTTCTATTTTGTTAATTGTTGGCACGTCTTATTTAATTGCTTTTACAGGATTAAAGGAATACATACCTGGGTTTTCTTCTACTAAATTAAAAAAGGAAGCTACACATTTAGTGTATAAAGTAGATTCGTTACAGCAAGTTTTAGATGTAAATAATTTATACATTTTAAAAGTGAAAGAATTGCTTACAGGTAAAGTTTCTGAAGTAATGTTTGATAGAGATTCTGTAATGCAAACCATTCAATATAATAAGGACAGTATGAATTTAGCTCCAAGTGAGCAAGATTTAGAATTTAGGTCTGAAATTGAAAGAATAGATAGGTTTAGCCTTTTTAATGAAGCCATAAAAGATACCGAAGTTGTATTTTTTGCACCAGTTGTTGGTACTTTAACGGATGGCTATAGTCCAAAAGCAAAACACTTTGCAGTAGATATTGCTGTTGAAACCAACACGCCAGTAAAAGCTATTGCAGATGGAACTGTTATTTTTGCCGAATGGACTGCAACTACTGGTCACGTTATAATTATTGAACATAATAGCGGATTTATTTCCGTGTATAAACACAACACATCACTGACCAAAGAGCAAGGAGATTTTGTGCAATCTGGTGAAGTAATTGCGTCTGCAGGAAGCACCGGAGAGTTAAGTACAGGTCCGCATTTACATTTTGAATTATGGAGTGAAGGTTATCCAGTAAACCCAACCTATTATATTGATTTTGAATAACTAATGAATATTAAATCTATTTTAGCAAAGCCTTTTGCAAAACAAGTTTCATCAAAAGTTTATAAGCAAAGTAAAAATGCTATTGAAGTGCAACAGAAGGTTTTTAAAAAATTAATTAAACAAGCCAAAAACACCGAGTTTGGAAAAGATCATCATTTTTCTGAAATTAAAACATATGATGATTATAAAAAGCACGTTCCAATAGCAGATTATGAAGATCTGAAACCATATATTGAAAAAGTAATTGATGGTAAAGAAGATATTTTGTGGAAAGGAAAACCTTTATATTTTGCAAAAACTTCAGGAACAACTTCAGGAACAAAATATATTCCGCTGACTAAAGAATCTATGCCAACACACATTGAATCTGCAAAAAATGCACTTTTAATGTATATTAATGAAACCAAAAAGGTCGATTTTTTAGAAGGAAAAGTTATTTTCCTACAAGGAAGTCCTGAGTTAAAAAAGAAGAACGGAATTAATATTGGGCGTCTTTCAGGAATTTCTGCACATTATGTTCCAAGTTATTTAACTAAAAATAGATTGCCAAGTTGGAAAACCAATTGTATTGAAGATTGGGAAACCAAAGTTGAAGCAATAATTGATGAAACTATTAATGAAAATATGACCTTAATTGGAGGGATTCCTTCTTGGGTACAAATGTATTTTGAACGAATTGTGGCCCGAACAGGTAAAAAAGTTGGTGAAGTTTTTCCAAACTTTAATTTGTTTGTGTATGGAGGCGTAAACTATGAACCATACAGAAATAAATTTGAAAATTTAATTGGAAGAAAAGTGGATGCTATTGAATTATACCCAGCTTCTGAAGGATTTATTGCCTACCAGGATTCTCAAACAGAAGAAGGAATGTTGTTGGCAATTAACAACGGAATTTTTTATGAATTTATTCCTGCTGAAGAATTTTTTGACGAAAACCCAACAAGAATTTCATTGAAAGATGTAAAAATAGATGTTAATTATGTTATTATTTTAAGCACAAATGCAGGTCTTTGGGGTTATAATATTGGAGATACTGTTAAGTTTGTTTCTCTTAATCCACCAAGAATTGTAGTTTCTGGTAGAATTAAACATTTTATTTCTGCTTTTGGTGAACACGTTATTGGAAAAGAGGTTGAAGATGCTATTAATAGTCAAACTATAGATACTTTAATTTCAGTGAATGAATTTACTGTAGCGCCACAAATTTCACCAGAAAATGGTTTACCATATCATGAGTGGTTTATAGAGTTTGGAAAAAAGCCTGATAATTTAGAGGACTTCGCTAAAAAAGTAGATCAATCATTGCAAGAAAAAAATAGTTATTATTACGATCTAATTGTAGGAAAAGTGCTTCGTCCACTTAAAATTACCTTAATTGAAACAGGTGGATTTAATAATTATATGAAATCTGTTGGGAAGTTAGGCGGACAAAATAAAGTACCACGATTGGCAAACGATAGAAAAATTGCAGATGAACTATTAAAATTTGAGGAAAAATGAAAGTAATTTCAGTAAACTTAGGAGAAAAAAAGGAAGTAAATTACAAAGGAAAAATTATTGAAACAGGGATTTTTAAATTTCCAGTAAATCAATCTATTTTTTTAGGAGAAGAAGATGTTATTGGCGATGCTGTTATAGATAGAAAATATCACGGAGGAATTGACCAGGCTGTATATGGTTATTCTGAAAATCATTATAAATATTGGAAAGAATTATATCCAAATTTAGAGTGGCAATATGGTATGTTTGGTGAAAATTTGACCATTTCAAATTTAGAAGAAACAGAAATTTGTGTTGGCGATACTTATAAATTAGGTGAAGTTATTTTAGAAGTTACAAAACCGCGCGAACCTTGTTATAAATTAGGATTGCGTTTTGATACTCAAAAAGTTGTAAAGCAATTTTGGAATTCTACAAAATGTGGCGTTTATTTTAAAGTATTGCAAACTGGAAAAGTAAATATAGGTGATGAAATGGTTTTAATAAAAAAAGCAATAAATACGCCAACAATAGCGGAAGTTTATGAGACTAAAAAGTAAATAATACTGCCATTTTTAAACGTAGTAAAACAAAAAAGGTTCGCAATTGCGAACCTTTTTATATAGTAAAGAAAGTTTGGCTAAATTCTTTATTATTTTTTAGCTAATAAATCTCTAATTTCAACTAATAAATCTTCTTGTGAAGGTCCTTTTGGTGCTACTGGAGCAGGTACTTCTTTCTTTTTAGTTTTATTTATAGCTTTTATCATCATAAACATTACAAATGCCACAATAATAAAATCGATAAGGTTTGTTAAAAATTCACCGTATAATACAGCAACTTCACCAGTTACTGCTCCGGCTTCATCCATAACCCCTTCATTAATTACATATTTTAATTCTTTAAAGTCTGATTTAAAAATTAGACCAACAAGTGGAGAAACTATCCCACCTGTAAATGAAGAAACAATTTTGTTAAAGGCAGCACCCATAACAAAACCTACTGCAATGTCAACAAGGTTTCCCTTCATTGCAAAATCTTTAAATTCTTTTAACATTCCCATTTAATTGTTGTTTTTAGTTAATAGGGCTAATTTAATAAAAAATATATAATTGAGTTAACATTTCTTTAACACTCTTTTTACGCGTTGAGAAATAGCGGTAAGTAATTCATAGGGAATTGTGTTTGTGCTCTTTGATAAATCTTCTATATGTTGCTGATCTTTGTAAATAATAACTTCATCTCCTTCATGGCAAGGTATTCCTGTAATATTTACCATAATTACATCCATACACACGTTGCCAATAATGGGTGCTTTTTGGTTGTTTATATAAACAAACCCAACACCTTTTCCAAATTGTCTTGAAATTCCATCGGCGTGACCAATTGGTATTGTCGCTGTTTTTGTGGTTGATGTTGCAATGTATGATCTGTTATAACCTAAACTTTCTCCTTTTTCAATTGTATGAATTTGAGAAATTACTGATTTTAAAGTAAGTACATTTTTTAGTTTTGAAGTTTCATTTTTGTCATTTCCAAAACCATACAATCCTATTCCTAAACGCACCATTTCAAACTGAGCTTCTTCCGCGTAATTTATGATTCCAGAAGTATTTAGCATATGTTTAAAAGGAACATTTTTTAATTGTGGAATTAATTCATCAGCAATTGCTTTAAAATCATTTATTTGTTGAATGGTAAAAGCGCGTTCGTTTAAATCTTCACTGGCAGCAATATGAGAAAATATTGATTTTATATAAACTTCATCCTGATTATTAATTAACGTAACAATTTCTGAAATATCTTTTTTATTAAAACCGAGCCTGTTTAAACCGGTATTAAATTTTAAATGAATTGGAATATGTCCTAATTTTTCGGCATTTACAATTTCTAACAAAGATTTTAATATTCCAACAGAATACATATTTGCTTCCAAATTGTACTCAATAATTTTTAGAATATTGCTTTTTTGTGGATGTAAAACTAAGATTGGAGTTTTTACACCGGCGTTTCTAAGTGCAATTCCTTCATCTGTATAAGCAACGGCAAAACAATCAACTTTAGGTTCTAAATATTTTGCAATGTTTTGGGCATCACTGCCGTAACCAAAAGCTTTTACAACAACTAAAACTTTAGTGCTTTTTTTTAGTTTAGATTTAAAGTAGTTTAAGTTGAAATCTATAGCGTTTAAATCTATTTCAAGAGTTGTAACATGGCTATTTTCCATTGTTATTTTGTTGGGCTTTTTTTATTTTTTCTTCTTGAATGGCTTTGTAATAAGCGCCTCTACTTAAAGGTTCATATTCTTGAGTTTCACCTAATAAAACCAATTCTTCACTTGCAGCAGTTCTATGGCTGTAATGCGCTAAATTTCCCGTTCTGGTACAAACAGCATGCACTTTTGTAACGTATTCTGCTGTTGCCATAAGGGCTGGCATGGGTCCAAAAGGATTTCCTTTAAAATCCATATCTAAACCAGCAACAATAACTCTAATACCTCTGTTGGCTAAATCGTTACAAACTGCAACTATCTGATCATCAAAAAATTGCGCTTCATCAATACCTACAACATCACAATCACTAGCTAAAATTCTAATATTTGCAGAGGAAGGAACTGGTGTAGATCTAATTTCGTTGGCATCATGTGAAACTACTTTTTCATCATCATACCGCACATCAATAGCAGGTTTAAAAATTTCTACTTTTTGTTTGGCAAACTGGGCGCGTTTTAATCTACGGATTAGTTCTTCTGTTTTACCAGAAAACATAGAGCCGCAAATAACTTCTATCCAGCCAAATTGTTCGGTATGATTTACTGTATTTTCAAGAAACATTTTGTAAATTCACGCTTGAAAGGTTATTGTAATTTTTTAGTTTTAAAATAAATGATAAAAAAATAGTGATTATTTTTTTACATTCGTTATAAATTAATTCAAACTGAAAATTCAATTTTGAATCATACAAATTTAGATAAAAAATATTCATCAAAAATCATTTAACAAATCAACTTATGCACAAAAAATTGGAAGCTGAATTAGTGAGTCTGGCACACAGCATTTTAAAAATGGAAAATAAAGATGATGTTCAAGTTTTGCATAAAAAAGCGCAAGAAATTTATGAAAAATTATCAGTTTTAAAATTTGTTGATGAATTTTTGGGTGTTAAACCGGAGGAGGTTGAAACAAAAAATGAAGTGATTATTGAGGAAAAAACCAAAATAATTGAAGAAATTGTTGAAAAAGAGCTTGAAATAGCGGTTGAATTAGAAGAAAGTGAAGGCGATGAAATTATTTTTGAACCTGAACAAAAAGAGATGATTTCTGAAGAAAAAATGGAAGAACTATTTGAAACTAAAAGCATTTCAGTAAAAGATGATGAGCAAGAGTTACCTTCTTTACAAATTTCATTGGAAGAAGAGTTTAAAGACGCAATTTCTGCCGATGTTGCTACCAATTTATTTGAAAAAGTAACAAAAGAAAGCCCTGCTATAGAAAAACCAGTTGCTGATACGGCAAAAAAACGTTCGTTAAATGATGCGTTGTTTACTAGTAATATTCAGGTTGGATTGAATGATAGAATTGCTTTTGTAAAATATTTATTTGATGGCAGTCAGGAAGATTTTAATAGAGTGTTATCGCAACTAAATTCATTTACAGAAATGGAAGAAGCAATTTCATTTTTAAATGATTTTGTAAAACCGGATTATGACTGGAAAAGTAAAGAGGAGTTGGAAAACAGATTAATTAATTTAATAGAACGTAAATTTTTATAAAATTACATGAATGAATTTTGAATTGCTAGAAAAAGAATTAAAAAAAAGATTAAAATTTGATTACAATTGGGGGAGAAAACAAACTAATAAGTTTGATGTTGAGACCAATTTTATTTATAAAATAAGCTCGTTTGAAGCGGTTTTAAAAGAAATAGACATCAATTTTAAAAATAATTTAAAGTATGCCGACCTTAAAAATTACGCATTGAACAGATGGTTTAATTTTTGGTCTGCAAAAGGTGTTGAAGCTATTTTTTGTGAACATAAAAACGTAAAACCTCACTCAAATTCAAAAGATAAATTTGTTGATTTTTTTATTGATGAAATTCCTTTCGATCATAAAACCACCGTATTTCCCGCTAGCTTTAAAAAATCGATTCCGTATGCTATTGAACATAAAAGAGAATTGATTGAATGGTTGTACAAAAACCAAAGTCAACAACAACGAAAGCACCTAAAAAACAGATTATTTGTTGTTTTAATAGATTTTAACCAACAAAATGAACATTGGAAATTAAAAGCGGAGATTTTATGGCTGCAAAAAATTATTTCAACATATTTAAGTACTTTTACGGAAGATAAATTAGAGTCTTTTTATTTTCAAAATAATATTGTAAAATCTGATATTATTTGGGCAATAAAATAAAATTAAAAACCATTACTATTGAATTATATAGGTTCTAAACATAAACTTTCTTCGTTTTTAAAAAAGTCCATATTAAGTGTAGTTGGCAGTAACATTTCGAATCTTGTTTTTTGCGATTTATTTGCAGGAACAGGAATTGTTGGGAGAAATTTTAAACCAATTGTAAAGCAAGTAATTTCTAATGATGTGGAGTTTTATAGCTATGTGTTGAATAGAAATTATATTGGAAATTCAGAAAAATTAGAAATGGAGGATAGGTTAGCTTTTTTAAATAATTTAGAAGGAAAGAAAGGATTTATTTTTCAAAATTATTGTGAAAACGGATTGCAAAATAGGTTGTATTTTTCAGCTGAAAACGGACGAAAAATTGATGCCATTCGAAAACAAATTGAACAATGGAAAACCTCCAAGGAAGTTTCTGATGACGAATATTTTTTCTTGCTAGCGTCGCTTATTGAAAGTGCCGATAAAGTGGCAAATACAGCTTCGGTTTATGGTGCCTATTTAAAAAAAATAAAAAAATCTGCCCAAAAAAACTTGTTGTTAATCCCAGCAAATTTTGATGTTACCAAAAATTCACACAAAGTTTTTAATGAAGATAGCAATACTCTAATACAAAATATAAAAGGAGATATTTTGTATTTAGACCCGCCATACAACGCACGTCAATATGGTTCTAATTATCATTTATTGAATACCATTGCAAAGTACGATGAGTTTCAACCACAAGGAAAAACGGGATTACGAAATTATTACAGATCGTCTTATTGCAAAAAAAATGAAGTCAAAAATTCTTTCGAAGAGTTAATTAAAAATGCTAACTTTACCTACGTTTTTTTAAGTTATAATAATGAAGGTTTAATGACTGAAGATGAGGTTTGTACAATAATGAAAAAGTACGGAAAATACAGTTTAAAAACCACCAATTATCAGCGCTTTAAAGCCGATAAAACTGAAAATAGAAATCATAAAGCAACTGCAACAGTTGAATATTTACACATTTTAGAAAAATTAGTATGAGTGCAGAACAATACAACAAACTTTTTGATGAAGTTATAAAAAAATACCACGTTATTGATAGCGTAGATCAGCCATTTGAAAACCCTTTTAATAAAAATTCATTTGAACATTTATTATATAGAAAAAACTGGATAGATACTGTTCAATGGCATTACGAAGATATTATTCGGTTACCAAATATTGATCCAGTTGAAGCAATTGTTTTAAAACGTAAAATTGATGCTTCAAACCAAGATAGAACGGATATGGTTGAGTTTATTGACAGTTACTTTTTAAATAAATTTAAAGATGTAAAAGTTAAAGATGGTGCTAAAATAAATTCTGAAACTCCCGCTTGGGCAATTGATAGGTTATCAATTTTGGCTTTAAAAATTTATCATATGAATGAAGAAGCAACCAGAGAAAGTGCTTCGGAAGAACATAGAGCAAAATGTCAAGAAAAATTGAATGTTTTATTAGAACAACGTGTAGATTTATCTACAGCTATTGATGATTTATTAAATGATTTTTCTACCGGTGAAAAGTTTATGAAAGTATATAAGCAAATGAAAATGTATAACGATGAGGATACCAACCCAATGTTATATGCTAAAAAATAGTAAAACTTAGCGTTACAAAAAAGGTGTTTATTCGTCATAGAATAAACACCTTTTTTATGAAAAATAGTTTCCTAATTTTAGTAACAGTAGTATTGCTAACTTCTTGCGCTTCAAAATCGTCTTTTAATTCTTTTTATGCAGAACATAAAAATGAATGTGATTTTTCAATAAGCACTCCTGCTTTTTTTGCTAATTTATTTATTCCAAAAGATGATGTTGAAGAATATAAAGATTTGTTTAAAAAAGTAAAACATTATAAAGTAATGATTTTTGAAAACGAAAAAACGTCGCTTGATAAGCAGTTTGATAAATTTATGAAACGAAAAAATTACGCTTCTATATTTAGAGTTAATAGTGATGGTGATCAAGTTCAATTGTATTTTTTAGAGAGCAAAAACACTATTAAAGAAGTTGTTCTAAAAAAAAAAGCGATGAAGATTTTATGGTATTAGGCTTAAAAACAAATTTGTCGGAAAAAGATTTTAATCATCTTTTAGAAAAATCTTCGGTTAAAATTACAAGTAATTAACGTTTTAAAATAAAAAAAATGCGGTTTGAAATTTAATTTCAAACCGCATTTTTTTTTATGAATTATTTTACTTTTTTATTTTTTTGAAAAAGTATAAGTAATACCAACGTTAAGTCCGAATGATGAATAAGGAGCAACTGATGATAATGATTTTGAAGGATCATTATTTGGTTGAGGTAAAGAATCTTCATAAGTAACTTTGCTTGGAGCTGCTATAGTTCCAAAAATTGGGTGATTTAGAGGTGCATCTCCTAAATTCCAAGTCATTGAAGGAATTGCAGGAACCGCATTTGGACCAATTGCACCAGCAGGAAGTGCAGGTGTTGCTGGTGTTGTGATTGTTAATTCCGCAAATTCAGAATAATCTCTAGTAACATTAATTCCTAAATATTCTAATTCTGCAAAAATACCCCAATTCCCTCCAAGGTCATGTTTGTATCCAAAAGCAGCAGTAAATCCTAAAGGAGGTCTTCCGTGGTAATCATTTATACCTTCTGTCATAATTGGAGCTACACCAAAAGCGCTTAAAGGTGTTACTGTAGACCTTGTAAATTCAGCCTCAGTTTTTCCGCCAAGTTTAGTTACCATCCCAATTTTACCATATAAATTATCATTAAAATTGTAAATTAATGAAGCAGTTAAGCCATAAGCTCTTGCATGGGCACTACCGTCAGTAAATTCTTTAATAGATCCACTATCATTTGTTAAATACGAAGAAATATTTTGATCTGCTCCATGTAAATATGCAAAACCTAACTCTGCGCCAAACATTTCATTAAACATTTTACCAACGCGTAATTGAGCAGTCATTCCCTCTCCGTAACTACCGTAGTGATTAGTAGCTGTAGTTTGACTATCATTTAAAGAAGTTCCAGTAAGTATTCCTGCACTAGAAATTGAATATCCACCACTAGCACTTACATAAAATTGTGCACTTGCACTTGTTGCTATAATAAAAGCAACCAATAATAATAAATGTTTTTTCATAATTAGTTTAATTGTTTAGTAAGTCGGAAATATAGTTTTTAAAAAAAGCAATTCAAATGATAAATGTTACATTTAAAATAAATTATCATATTTGTTTGAAAACCTAAATAATAGTGCTTTTTATTTAAAATTATTTAGAAAAACTGATTCTTTTTTTAGTATTTCCAATTAAAACCTCCTTTTCATTAATTACTACAGGGCGCTTTAAAAAGGTGTATTCGTCTAAAATTAATTGACGATAATCATTTTCAGTTAAAATTTGACTTTTTAAATCCATTTGCTTGTACTTTTTTGCCATTTTACTGAATAATACTTCATAGCTCTTTGTTAGCGCATATAATTCATCTAGCTGCTTTACGGTTATAGGTTCTGTTTTAATTTCTTGCAAAATATATTCAGAAGTATTCATTTCTTTTAAAATTCTTCTGCAAGTGTCGCACGTTTTTAAGTAATAAATTTTTTTCATTAGTTTTTAGATATTGACAAGGTAAATTTAAGTTGTTTTAGTTTAAATTTGAAGACTTTAAAATAAATTTAAGAAAATGAATAAAAATTTTGAAACTTTAAAAAAATCTAGAATTCTGATATTGAAAGTTATTGAAAGTCTATCTATAGATCAGTTAAATAGTATTCCTAAAGGATTTAATAATAATATTGCTTGGAATATTGCACACTTAGTGGTAACACAGCAATTACTATGTTATAAATTAGCTGGTTTAAAGTGTTTGATTTCTGAGGAGATGATTACTAATTTTCAAAAAGGAACAGCTCCAACATATACAATTTCTGAAGCTGAATTTAAAGAAATTAAAGCGCTGTTTTTAGAGTTACCAGAGAAATTAATAGCAGATTATGAGAAAGGAATATTCACCAATTATAATGAATATACAACAAGTGTAGCTATTACTTTAAGAAATATAAATGACGCATTAACTTTTAATTTATTACACGAAGGAATTCATTTAGGAATAATTCTTCAGCTAAAAAAGTTTGTTTAAAAATTTTAATTTAAGTAATAGATATAGCCAACATGTACCCACAATAACCAGTCGTTATATTTATTTGCAGGGTCTGGTCTTGAGTTAAGTCCATCAACGTAATTTGAAAAAAAGTATTGCCAGCGAGATTCTATTAAAATATCTGAGTATTCACCTAATTTATGCCGTGTTCCAACACCTAAAGTTGCTGACATTGTAATTCCGGCAGTATCGCGCGCTGCTGCTGGGTCAATATTTGGATCCCATTTTGGATATAAAATACCTGGATCTCTCCAATCTCCTAAATCAGAAGAAATTGTTGGGTTGTAAAAATCTACATATAAACCAGCACTAAGATATGGAGACCATTTTAAATCAGGAATTCTGCGCGAACCAAAATCTACAATATCTACCCAATGAAACTCAAGTTGCGTTCCTAAATTAATAATACTTGCTTTTCCGTGATGTGCTCTTAATTTATCTGCTTCAGGAGTTGTTCTATAATCTTGTACCCATTCTCCAAAATGATCAAGTTTAGCGGACATATACGATAATTCTCCTCGAAGTCTAAAATGATGTACAAAATAGCTAGATCTTTCGTTCCAACGATATCTATAATCAGTAAAGTTTAAATAATAGATTAACCCAAATCCAGCACCAATATTACCACCTACGTTACTTTTAAAATAATTTCGCTCTCCATAATCCGTAGTAAATGAAGCTGACCCAGTAATAAAACCGATTTCATGGCTACTGTTGTCTTGAGCAAAACTGCTAAATGCATTTATGCAAATTAAAAGAAGGACTATATGATAGTGTTTTTTATTCATTGAGGTTTTAATATTTCAAATGTAATAAATTCTTTTTGAAGTTTTCTTATAAATTAAATCCACTTAATTAATATCAAATGTTTCGTTTAATTCATAATTGGCTCTTAACTCTATTATTTTGTCAAAAAACTGGACTATTTCGGGCTGTTTTTTATTTAAAAAATTTCCTGTATCCCAAACGCCATTATTATTTTCATCTAAAGTTACCCTAATCATATAATTTCCAGGTAATAGTAGTTCAAAATTTATAATTTGAGGGTTGCTTATTTTTGCTATTCGTATAATTTGTTCTTTTTCATTTAATAACTCAACAATTAACGGTATATTTTTCGGATTGTTAAATGATAAAGCTATAGTTCCGTAATCTTCAAGTGTTTTTGTTTTTAATTTATACGAAATGCTATCATTTGAAATTTGATAAATATCTGTAATTGTTTTTGGTAATATTTCAAAAGTATACTCTGTATTTACTTCCTTTTCAAAATTTAGGTATAATTTATTTTTTGATTTTGCTAAAATTGGTGTAAAAGGAACAATTGTTGAATCTTTTTTAGATATTTTAATTAATGAAGGGTCAAAGTTTATGATTGGAGTATTAGTAGTTATGTAAAACGTATCAATTAAATGTAAAATACCGTTTGAATTTGGAGTAACTTTTAATGAATCTATTTTTGAGCTTCTAAGCTTTAAGGTAAAGTTTTCAGCGTAATCTCCTTTTGAAACTTTAAAATTTAATGAATCAGCCTCAATTGTTGAAAACCAATAATTTAATGTGTCTTTATTTTTTTCGTAAATTATTTCCGATTTAAAATCTTCTGGTGTTTGGGAAAGTAAATCTATAATTAAATCGTTGGCATTTCCTGCAAAACCAAAAATTGCATGGCCTTTATTTACTTCTTTTGGTTTAATAACTTTTAGTTTTGGAACTTCTTTAAAAATAGTAAAATCATAATTTTTATCTGTTGGTAGTGTAACAGTATCTCCAATAAAACCAATTTTATCAATTTCAGGATTGTAAATTTTATTGCTATTTGCATCTTGTAAGGCAATTAATAAATATTTGCCTTCACGTATGTTTGTTATTTCAAAAAGTGTTGAATCTAAAGTGTTTGCAATATATCTTGGCTTTTGTTTGTAAATAATTGAGTCAGTATATTTATCGTTATATTCGTATAACATAACATCAATATTTGTTAAAGATTTTTTTATTAACGGATTAGTTACTTTTCCTGATAGTTTTAATGAATCTATAAATGTTCCTGTAGAAAAAACATATTTAAAATTTTGAAATTTATTTTCTTCATTGTTATCTACAATACTATTTCCAAAATTAAAGGAGTAGGTGGTGTTTGCTTCTAGCGTATCTAAAATTTTAATTGTTATAAATTTACTAGCAGTTCCGGCTGGTGTAATTATTGGGTCGTATTGTTGAGGTGGAGATATTACTAAATTTTTTTTAGCATCTTTAATTTTTATATATTCATCAAAATATAATTTTATTTTTTTTTCTTTAAAATTAACGGTTTCTAATTTTGGTATTGCATTAACTAAAATAGGCGGAATAGAGTCTTTTGGGCCACCGGTTGGAGTGCCTCTTTTAGCACAGCTAAAAAATGCAGTATATAAGAATATAACTAAAAGTAACTTTAAAAATGCTGCTCTCATGTATTTTTTTGAATGCAAAATAACAATTAATTTATTTAAAAAACGTATTAAACAAGCTACTATTGTGTTTTTTAATATATTATTTGGTGTAAGCCATGCTTGCAATACTAATTTTAATATTACTAAAATTATTTAATGCTAAATAGCATGCTTCAAGTGTAGCGCCAGTAGTTATAATATCATCAATAAGAAGTATGTGCTTATTGGCTAAAGAAAGTTTCTCTTCCACATAAAATAGTTCTTGAACATTTTTCCATCGGTCTAATCGTAAAAGTTTTGTTTGTGAATTTATAGCTGTTTTCTTTTTAAGCACATTTTCGTAGAATGGTATATTTAATGTTTTAGATAAGCTATTTCCAAAGGTTGACACTTGATTATAACCTCTTTTTTTTTGTTTTTTAGAATGTAATGGAACGGGAATTATGCAATCTATATTTTTAAACCTATTACTTTTTAACATTTCTTCTCCCAACCAACTTCCAATAAAACCACCTACTTGTTGTTGGCCATTATATTTTAATTCGTGAATTAGCTGTTGAGTTTTTCCCTTTTTCAGAAAATAAAATAGCGCGGTGCCTTTTTCAATAGGAATTCTCCCATAAAATGTTTTTTCAATTTGATTTGGTGTTTCAAAACTAAAATTAGTTAAGGGTAAATCATTTCTGCAAAATAGGCAAATGAATGCTTCATTTGTGGTTAAGTGATTTTTACAGCAAAGACAAATGTCTGGATAAAAAACATTAAAAATGTCTTTTAAAAGTTTCATAGTATTTTTTTATAAATATAATTATTTTTTTGATATGAAAAAGTGGATATAATTATGAATTTAACAATTAAAACCTTATATTTAAGTTTTCTTAGTCAAATATACTCCCTCAAATAATTTATGGTGATTTATATACTTAATTCACGTAATTTTGCGTTATACATACAAATTTAATATATAGAAAATGGAAGAATCTAAAAATTCAAATAATAAGATATTAATAATTGCTTTAGGGCTTTTATTAGTAGGTGTAGTAGCTTATACAATTTATAATAATAGTCAAAATAAAATGTATAAAGATGCAATTGAAGCTGAGAAAAATGAAATTGCAACTAATTTAGATAGTATGATTGTAAAGTATGAAGATGCTATATCAAAAAATACTTCAATGTCTAATGAATTATCACTAGAAAGAGATAGAATTATTATGTTACGTGATTCTGTTAAAAATATGAAAGTGATAAATCATGAAATGTTAAAGAGATTTAGAAATCAAATTTTTAAATTGGAAGAAACTAATAAGCAACTTTTTCAAAAAAATGGAATTTTAATTAGTGAGAATAGAATTTTAACTAGTAATTTAGATAGTGTTAATGTGGTTGTTTCTAATCAAATGGCTAAAAATGATACGCTTACATTTGTAAATCAAGGATTAAGTGAAAAAGTAAAAATTGGATCTATTCTAAAAGTAAATTCAACCAAGATTTTAGCAATGAGAGAGCGTACAGGAGGTAAGTTGGTTGAAACATCAAGATCTAGAAATACAGATGCTTTTAGAGTTAATTTTACCATCGGAAAAAATGAAATTTCTGAACAAGGTGAACGTAATGTTTATATACAAATAGTTGATTTAAAAGGAAATACAATTTCTAGAAAAGGTCAATTAACATTATTTGATAACACAAGTATTGATTACAGTGATAAAACTATTGTTAATTATTTAAATGAACCAATTGATATTATTTCATTGGTTGAGGTAAATAGAGATAATATAAAAGATGGTGTTTATACTGTAAATGTATTTATTGAAAATAAATTTGCTGGAGCCTCTCAAATTACATTAAAGTAAAAAAAGGAACTCCAAATTAATATTGTTTAATGTTAACTAGTGGAAATAGTTTAGGCTATTTCCACTTTTTTATTTTTTTGTACTAAAACCTTTATTATTTTTGCACAATGGCAAATCAAGAAGATCAATTTAAAAAAGTAGTTTCACATGCAAAGGAATACGGATTTGTATTTCAGTCTAGTGAAATTTACGATGGTTTGAGCGCAGTATATGACTATGCTCAAAATGGAGTAGAATTAAAGAAAAATATTAGAGATTACTGGTGGAAAGCAATGGTGCAAATGCACGAAAATATTGTTGGTTTAGATGCCGCAATATTTATGCATCCAACAACATGGAAAGCTTCAGGTCACGTAGATGCTTTTAATGATCCTTTAATTGACAATAAAGATTCTAAAAAAAGATATAGAGCAGATGTTCTTATTGAAGATTACGTTGGTAAATTAGATGCTAAAATTGAAAAAGAAGTTGAAAAAGCAGCAAAACGTTTTGGAGAATCTTTTGATAAAGATCAGTTTTTAGCTACAAACCCAAGAGTTGTTGGATACAAAGAGCAAGGTGATGCAATTTTAAAGCGTATGGGACAATCTTTAGAAAAAGAAGATTTAGCAGACGTAAAAGCATTAATTGAAGAATTGGAGATTGCGTGTCCGTTATCAGGTTCAAGAAATTGGACAGATGTAAAGCAATTTAACCTAATGTTTGGAACAAAATTAGGTGCTTCTGCAGATACAGCAATGGATTTATATTTACGTCCAGAAACTGCCCAAGGTATTTTTGTAAACTTTTTAAATGTGCAAAAAACAGGAAGAATGAAAATTCCTTTTGGAATTGCGCAAACTGGAAAAGCTTTTAGAAATGAAATTGTTGCGCGTCAGTTTATTTTCCGTATGCGTGAATTTGAACAAATGGAAATGCAATTTTTTGTACGTCCTGGCACTCAAAAAGAATGGTATGAAAGTTGGAAAGAAACCCGATTAAAATGGCACTTGTCTTTAGGGATGGGCGCTGAAAATTATCGTTTTCATGACCATGAAAAATTAGCACATTATGCAGATGCAGCGGCAGATATTGAATTTAAATTTCCGTTTGGATTCAAAGAATTAGAAGGAATCCACTCTCGTACGGATTTCGATTTATCTAGTCACGAAAAATTCTCAGGGAAAAAATTACAATATTTTGATCCGGAAATAAATGAGCGTTATATTCCATACGTAGTTGAAACTTCTATTGGTTTAGATAGAATGTTTTTAGCCGTTTTTTCTAACGCTTTACAAGAAGAGGAATTGGATAATAACACAACCCGAACAGTGTTAAAATTGCCAGCAGTTTTAGCACCAACAAAAGCAGCCATTTTACCATTGGTTAAAAAAGATGGTTTGCCAGAAGTTGCTAAAAAAATTGTTGAAGACTTAAAATGGGACTTTAATGTTGATTATGATGAGAAAGATGCTGTTGGAAGACGTTACAGAAGACAAGACGCAGTTGGAACTCCTTTTTGTATTACGGTAGATCACGATACTTTAAATGATAACACCGTTACAATTAGACATAGAGATTCTATGGAGCAACAACGTGTTAAAATTGAAGATTTACGCGAGATTATTAAAAAAGAAGTAGATGTAAAAACGTGGTTAATGAAAATGTAACCTAACAATTATAAAAACAAAAAAGCTGAGAAATTTCTCAGCTTTTTTGTTTTGTAGAAATAAAACTGATTTAAATGTTTGAAATGTTATTCAAATTAAGGAAATTTAACTTTTTAACAAACCAAGCTTATAATATGAAAATTAAAACAATAATATTCCTTTTTTTTATAGGAACTTGTTTCTCATTCGCACAAAATAAAACTGTTGAAATAGAAAACAGTAAACAGCCAAAACCCAATTACAGATTAGCTTCAAAGTTCTCATCAGAGAATATTTCAAAACTAGTACATTCCACAAGTGTAAATCCACACTGGTTAAAAAATGGAAATAGATTTTGGTATCAATACAAAACAACTAAAGGATCTAATTATTATCTAGTTGATGCAGATAGAAAATCGAAAATACAATTATTTGATAATGTAAAAATGGCGAAGTGGCTAACGGAAATTACTAAAGATCCATATGATGCCCAACACTTACCTAAATTTGATTTTAAATTTGTTAAAAATGAAACAGCCATAAGGTTTAGAATTACAGCAACAGAAGAAGTTGAAGCTATTGATGATGAAAAAGAGGCCGCTTCAAAAAAGGACTCTATAAATGAAAAATCTTCAAAAAAGGGAAAGCCTAAAATGGAGAAAAAAGTGTATCATTTAGAGTATAAATTAGGAGATTCTAAACTAACAATAATTGATAATAAAAAGGAAGATGAAAAAATAAAACGATGGGCAAATATTGCTCCTGATAGTTCTATTGTGCTTTTTTCTAAAAATTTCAATTTGTATTGGATGGACAAAGATAATTTTTTGAAAGCTGTTAAAGATGATAAAGATTCTACTATTGTTGAAAATCAATGGACAAAAGATGGTGTTAAAGATTATGGATATGGAGGTAATTATTATGGTGAAAATAATGAATCAATAGAGGAGAAGAAAGATGATAGAAAAGGTGTTTGGGGAGTTTGGTCTCATGATTCAAAAAAGTTTGTTTTTCAGAAATCTGATGAAAGAATGTTGAAAGATTTATGGGTGATTAATTCCGTTTCAAAAAAAAGACCAACATTAGAAACTTATAAATATCATATGCCTGGTGAACAAGAATTTTCAAAAGATGAATTATTAATTTTTGATATTCCTTCAAAGGAAATTGTAAAAGTTCAATTAGATACTGTAAAACAACAAAGCGTTTCGGTTTACAGAGCTCCAAGAAAAAAATCTTCATATGATGATGATTTTTCACCTTCATTATTACTATCAAAAAAGGGAAAAATTTATTTTAATACAATTAGCAGAGATAGAAAAAAGCTAGATATATGTGTTGCAGATATTACAACAGGTGAAGTAACAGTTTTAATTGAAGAACGTTTTAACACTTATATTGAAGACAGACCATTAGTTTTATTGAACAATGAACAGGAAATGTTACATTGGGCGGAAAGAGATGGCTGGGCACATTTTTATTTATATGATACAAAAGGGAATTTAAAGCAACAGGTTACAGACGGGCCATTTCATGTTGATAATTTTGAAGGTTTGGATGAAAGTGAGCGCGTTTTATACTTTACAGCAAATGGCGTAAATACTGGAATTGACCCATATTATTCTCATTTATATAGAATTAATTTAAACGGTACTGGAATGCGAAGTATTAATGCTGGAGATTTTAATACAGATATTAGTTTAGCTGATTCTAACAAATATTTTGTTCATAATTATTCAAGAGTTAATACTGTTCCAAAATCTGAATTAAGATCAAATTCAGGGACATTAATTTTAAGTTTAGAAGAAGCAGATTTATCGCAATTAATGGCAACGGGTTATAAATTCCCAGAAACATTTGTAATGAAAGCCGATGATGGGATAACTGATATTTATGGAGTGATGTACAAGCCTTATGATTTTGATTCAACAAAAGTGTATCCTTTAATTCAGTATGTATATCCTGGGCCTCAAACAGAATCAGTAAGTAAATCTTTTTCGGTTAGTATGGATAGAACAGATAGAATGGCGCAAGTTGGTTTTATTGTGGTTAGTTTGGGAAATAGAGGTGGGCATCCAGATCGTTCGAAATGGTACCATAATTATGGTTATGGAAATTTGAGAGATTATGGTTTAGCAGATAAAAAATATGTAGCCGAACAGTTGGCTGATAAGTATTCTTTTATTGATATTCATAAAGTTGGAATTTTTGGACATTCTGGCGGTGGATTTATGTCTACAGCAGCAATGTTAGTATATCCAGATTTTTTTAAGGTAGCGGTATCTTCAGCAGGAAATCATGATAATACCATATATAATAGTTGGTGGAGTGAAACACATCATGGAGTTCAAGAGGAAAAAGATGCTGATGGAAAAATTTCTTACAAATATGATATTGATAAAAACCAAGAGTTGGCAGTTAATTTAAAAGGAAAATTAATGTTAGTTACTGGTGATGTAGATAATAATGTAAATCCAGGAGCAACAATTAGAATGGTAAACGCTTTAATTAAAGCAAATAAACGTTTTGATTTTATGATAATGCCTGGGCAACGCCATGGATTTGGAGATATGAATGAATATTTCTTTTGGTTAAAAGCAGATTATTTCAGCAAATATTTATTAGGTGTAGAAAATACCGATGTTGATATGCTTGAAATGAATAGAGATAAGCCTAGGGGTTAAAGAAATAAATGCTGGTTAAAAAAACTTTTAACCAGCATTTATTTTATTTTTGTCTGAAATAAATTACAATTGGAACTCCTTTAAAATCAAACAGTTCACGCATTTTATTTTCAATAAAACGTTTGTAAGGTTCTTTTACATATTGTGGTAAATTTGAGAAAAATACAAATTGAGGCGTTGGTGTTGGCAATTGCATACAGTACTTAACTTTTACAAATTTACCTTTATTAGATGGTGGTGGATTGTGTTTAATAATTCCCAACATAGTATCATTTAATTTACTTGTTGGAATACGTTTTTTTCTATTTTCAAAAACCTCAACAGCCGTTTCAATAGCTTTATAAATACGTTGTTTTGTTAATGAGCTAATAAAAAGAATTGGAACATCTGTAAAAGGAGCAATTTCTTGCCTGATTTGAGCTTCAAAATCTCTCATTGTATTGGTTTCTTTTTCAACCAAATCCCATTTGTTCACTAAAATAATGATTCCTTTTTTATTTTTTTCAGCTAACCAAAATATGTTTTCATCTTGGCCTTCAAAACCGCGTGTTGCATCTAAAACCAAAATAGCAACATCACACATTTCAATAGTTTTAACAGCGCGCATTACGGAGTAAAACTCTAAATCTTCTTTTACTTTTGATTTTTTTCTAATTCCGGCAGTGTCTACCAAATTAAACTCAAATCCAAAACGAGTATATTTTGTATCAACAGTATCACGTGTTGTTCCGGCAATATCCGTAACTATATTTCTTTCTTCACCAATTAAAGCATTAATAAATGAAGATTTTCCAGCGTTTGGACGCCCAACAACTGCAAATCGAGGTAATTCGGTTTCCTCTTCAACAATGTCAGACATTTCTTTAACCATGGCATCTAACAATTCACCTGTTCCACTTCCGTTTATAGATGATATTGTATAATATTCGCCTAATCCTAAACCGTAAAATTCTACAGCATCAGCATCTCTCATAGAATTATCTACTTTGTTAACAGCCATAAAAATTGGCTTTTTAACTTTTCTTAATAAGTTAGCAACTTCTACATCCATTGGAGATATCCCTTCAACTACATCAACTACAAAAACTATGATATCAGCCTCTTCAATAGCTAAAGTAACTTGTTTTCTAATTTCTTCTTCAAAAATATCATCAGAACCTACAGTATATCCACCTGTATCAATCACTGAAAATTCCTTACCATTCCAATTACTTTTCCCGTAATGTCTATCTCTTGTAACACCACTTACCGCATCAACAATAGCGTCTCTTCGTTGTACTAAACGATTAAACAGTGTTGATTTTCCAACATTTGGCCTACCTACTATGGCTACTATATTACTCATTCGTGTTTTTAAATTTTTTGCAAAATTACATAATTTTATTTTGGTAATTTAAGTATTAACCACTCTAAATTAGATATTTGATAAAATTGTGTATATTTCACAACAAATTTTTATAATTTATGACTACTAAAAAAAATAGCGATATTCATTTACGTCCAAGATTTAAAATGGAGTTGAATGTAAATCAGGATGATTTAATTACTAAGTTTAAAGATAATTTAAACAATGAGGAATGTAAATATTGCAGTAAAATTGTTGATGGTCATATTGTTATTGATGTTCCAAAGGATGAAAATTATTTTTGGTCGCCTCAATTAAATATTGAAATTGAACAATATGAAATTGATAAAACTATTGTAAAGGGATTATTTGGGCCGAAACCCCAAGTTTGGACTTTATTTATGTTTTTTCATTTTGCAGTGGCAGTTGCTTTTACGGGGTTTTCAGTAATGGCATACGTGCAATGGAGCTTAAAAACAGAGTATATAAATGCTTTAACAGTGGTTATTTTATTACCAATTATTTGGATTTTAATGTATTTTTTAGGCCGATTAGGGAAAAGTACTGGAAATAAACAAATGGATGAATTATATCAATTTATGATGAAAACCTTAGAAAAATAATTAATCATTATAGCCAAAACGGCGTAATTGGCGTTTATCATTTCTCCAATCTTTATTAACTTTTACATATAATTCTAAATGTATTTTTTTATCGAAGAATTTTTCTAGATCTTTTCGAGCTTCAGTTCCCACACGTTTTAATGGCGCGCCTTTATGCCCAATTATAATTCCTTTTTGAGTTTCGCGTTCTACCATAATTACAGAACGAATTTTAATAATTTTATCGCTTTCAAAAAATTCTTCAGTATCTATTTCAACAGAATATGGAATTTCTTTTTTATAATGCATTAATATTTTTTCGCGAATTGCTTCATTTACAAAAAAACGTTCAGGCTTATCTGTTAATTGGTCTTTTGGATAAAAGGCTGGAGATTCTGGTAAAACTTCTAAAATTCTATTAAAAACAGCTTCTACATTAAAATTTTCTAAGGCAGAAATAACAAACAACTCCGCATTTGGTACTTTTTCTTTCCAATACAATACCTTTTCTTCAATAACTTCTTGAGTTGAGGTATCTATTTTGTTGATGATTAATAAAACTGGAATTTTAGAATTTTGGATTTTATTAAAAAACTGCTCATCTTTTAATTCTATTTCGCCTGGCTCCACCATGTAAATAAGCACATCGGCATCATCAAAGGCAGATTTCACAAAATCCATCATAGAAACTTGTAGCTCGTATGCGGGTTTTATAATTCCTGGAGTATCAGAAAACAAGATTTGAAAATCTTCACCATTTACAATTCCTAAAATTCTATGACGTGTAGTTTGTGCTTTTGATGTGATGATAGACAATCGTTCACCAACAAACGCATTCATTAATGTTGATTTACCAACATTTGGATTTCCAATAATGTTTACAAAACCTGCTTTATGCTTCATTTTCAAGATATAAGAATGCAAAGGTAAACTTTAATATTTTTATTTTGTAAAAACTTATTGTTTTTTTGAAAAAACATGTATCTTTGCAATCCAAATCGCGGGATAGAGCAGTAGGTAGCTCGTCGGGCTCATAACCCGAAGGTCACTGGTTCGAGTCCAGTTCCCGCTACAAAAGCAAAAAAGCGAACAAACAAACGGTTTAGATTGATCTAAACCGTTTTTTTTATGTTCAATTTAAATGAAAGTATTATATTTGAGTACCAAAATGAACACGTTTTGGAACACGATTTTCAAGTGAAAAAGAATTATTCAAATCCCAAAATTTATGATTCTAATGGGGATTTATCCAAACGTTGGTATGTCTATTTTTCTTACAGAAATCCGGAAACTGGGAAGTTAAAACGGATTACTCCCTTTTATGGCGAAGCCAATAAACACAAAACAAAGTCCGATCGGATGTTTGTGTTAGCTGTTTATAAACATAAAATTAAAGAGTTATTGAAAAGAGGGTACAATCCTTTTGAAAAAAATGCCGAACTTTTCCAAAAAGAGCAAGCTGCTTTGAATACAGCTAATGTTGCAATAGTAGAAAAAAATGTTCTAACACCCATTGTTGAAAAGGTAGCACAGGTTTCGCCAATCGTTGCAACAAATGCAAAAACTATAGCGGAAGCCTTTGAATTTTCGCTAAACCTTAAAAAGAAACTGGTAAAGGAGATTACATTAAAAGCCTATACGAGCAAATCCACAGCATTGCAACAATTTATTGCAACGAACTATCCCGAGGTGAAATATATTGATCAACTGACAAAAAGCATTGTGGTTCAATTTTTAAATAGCATCCTAGAAAATTTACTAATGAAGATGCTGCTGAGGCGAATTCTTTAATAATTGGTAAAAAGAAATGTTACTTTGCCAATTCAGCCTCGAAATTAATCATTTTAACTGTGAAATAAAACGTGATTAAATTATGATAAAAAAATATCACAAAAATATTTTGGATATTATTCACTTTAAAACATCAATAAAATGATTTTTCTTCGATTAATTTGAAGTTAATAATTAATACAAAATATTGAAAAATGGTTGTAAATTGTATGTTTATTTAATATCAATTTGTACTTTTTAAAATTTATCCTAATTAAGCAATTTACCCTTTCCATAAAAAATCTAAATATTAAATAAAATTTCATATATTTGTAAGTGTAAAAATAACACTTATAAAAGTAATCTAAGTTTTATCATTGAGATATTATTTAAATTCTAAAGGAAATTAAAATGAGTAAAATTAATTTAAGAGCAGTAGATAATATAAGATCATTAGCCATTTCAATGGTTGAGCAAGCAAATTCTGGTCATCCTGGAGGCCCTATGGGAGGAGCCGATTTTATGCATATTTTATATTCAGAATTTTTAAATTTTGATCCAAGTGATATGGCTTGGCCATTTAGAGATCGCTTCTTTATGGATGCAGGTCATTTATCAACTTTATTATATGCACAATATTATTTATTAGGCAATTATAAAAAAGAAGATATAAAAAACTTCAGACAATGGGGCTCAGTCACTCCAGGTCATCCAGAAGTTGATATTGAAAGAGGTATTGAAAATACTTCAGGACCTTTAGGTCAAGGACATACTATGGGTGTTGGAGCAGCCATTGCAGCAAAGTTTTTAGCCGCACGTTTTGGCTATTGGATGAATCATAAAATTTACGGATTTATTTCAGATGGAGGCGTTCAGGAAGAAATTTCACAAGGAGCAGGAAGAATAGCAGGACATTTAGGATTGAACAATTTTATTATGTTTTATGATGCAAATGATGTGCAATTATCTACCATGACCGATGAAGTAACATCAGAAGACACTGCAAAAAAATACGAAGCTTGGGGTTGGAAAGTAGCCACTATTGATGGTCATAACCATGATGAAATTAGAAAAGCCTTAAAAGACGCTAATAATGAGCAAGAAAAACCAACCTTAATAATTGGTAAAACCATTATGGGTAAAGGTTGTGTTACTGAAACAGGTGCCAATTGGGAAGGACATTGTGAACTACACGGACAACCAATAGGGCATACAGGAGCTGATTTTAATGCGACCTTAAAAAACTTAGGTGCTGATGTAAACGATCCATTTGCAAAATATGCCGATGTAGAAGAATTTTACGCAAGCCTTTTAGAAAACAAAAAAGTAGCTGCAGCAGCAAAAAAAGCTGAAATAAGCAAATGGAGAAGTGACAATACTGAACTGGCAGAAAAGTTAGATGGCTTTTTAGCAGGAAAATTACCAGCGTTAAATTTTGAATCTATTGTTAATAAACCAGGATTGGCAACCAGAGCAGCTTCAGCAAATGTGTTGGGGTATTTAGCACAAAATGTGGAGAATATGATTGTTTCTTCTGCCGATTTATCAAACAGTGATAAAACAGATGGTTTCTTAAAAAATACACACGCCTTAAAAAAGAACGATTTTTCAGGCGCCTTTTTACAAGCAGGAGTAGCAGAATTAACAATGTCAGCCATTGCAAACGGTATTGCGTTACACGGAGGTGTAATTCCGGTAGTAGCAACATTCTTTGTGTTTTCAGATTATATGAAACCAGCCATTAGAATGAGTGCTATCCAAGAATTACCAGTGAAATATGTTTGGACACACGATGCTTTTAGAGTAGGTGAAGACGGACCAACACACCAACCAATTGAACAAGAAGCACAAATTCGTTTGTTGGAAAAATTAAAAAACCACAGTGGAGATCCTTGTTTTATGGCATTGCGTCCTGCAGATTCAGCAGAAACCAATGTA
This sequence comes from Lutibacter sp., assembly GCF_016342705.1. Lineage (GTDB taxonomy): Bacteria > Bacteroidota > Bacteroidia > Flavobacteriales > Flavobacteriaceae > Lutibacter. The sequence goes on from NZ_JAEINV010000001.1 coordinate 81,085, forward strand.
GCTTGGAAAATGGCAATGGAAAATGATAAAACACCAACAGGACTTATTTTATCTCGTCAAGGAATAAAAGACCTTCCAGCAGCAACTTCAAGATACAAAGAAGCATTAGCAGCAGAAAAAGGAGGTTATACTGTTATAGAAGCAGAAAATCCAGATGTTGTTTTAATCGCAAACGGATCAGAAGTAGCAACTTTAATTGAAGGTGCTAAATTACTTCAAGAAAGAGCAAACATAAAAGCAAAAGTCGTATCAGTTCCTTCAGAAGGAATTTTCAGATTGCAATCAAAAGCATACCAAGAAAGTATCATTCCATCAAACAAACCAGCATTTGGTTTAACAGCAGGCTTACCTGTAAACTTAGAAGGCTTGGTTGGAAACAACGGAAAAGTATTTGGTTTAGATCATTTTGGATACTCAGCACCAGCAACCGTATTGGATGAGAAATTCGGATTTACAGGCGAAAACGTGTTTAACCAAGTTACAGAATTATTAAAATAATTTAACAAAACAAAAGAAATGAAATTTTTTATAGATACAGCAAATTTAGAGCAAATTAAAGAAGCACAAGCCCTAGGTGTTTTAGATGGTGTTACTACAAATCCATCATTAATGGCAAAAGAAGGAATTACCGGAGCCGAAAATATTTTACAACATTATTTAGACATATGTAATGCTGTAGATGGAGATGTTTCTGCAGAAGTTATAGCAACAGATTTTGATGGAATGGTAAAGCAAGGTGAAGAATTAGCAGCTTTACACCCTCAAATTGTGGTAAAATTACCAATGATAGCAGACGGCGTAAAAGCATGTAAATACTTTTCAGACAAAGGAATTAGAACCAATGTAACTTTGGTATTTTCAGCCGGACAAGCATTGTTAGCTGCAAAAGCAGGAGCAACGTATGTTTCTCCATTCTTAGGAAGATTAGATGATATTTCAACAGATGGACTGCATTTAATTTCAGAAATCAGACAGATTTACGACAACTACGGATTTGAAACGCAAATATTATCGGCTTCAGTTCGAAACACTATGCATGTAATTAATTGTGCAAAAATTGGAAGTGATGTAATGACAGGACCATTAAGTTCAATTACAGGATTGTTAAAACACCCATTAACTGATAGTGGTTTAGCACAGTTTTTAGCAGATTATCAAAAAGGAAATAATTAAAATTAATTATAACTTTAGATAAAAGTTATTTACTTGCTTTTCATCATATTTTTTCTGATCAAACATATAAAGATATGATCCTTTCGTTGAAGAGGTCATATCTTTTTCATTTAATTTAATTAGAATATCTAATGAGTTTATTTTATTTATAAAATTTCTTTTATCTAATTCCTTGTTTAAAATTGCTTCATATAATTTTTGAAGCTGTCTCATCGTAAATTTTTCCGGTAATAATTCAAAACCAATAGGTCTAATAGAAGTTCTCCTTTGAAGTCTTCTTATTGCTTTACCTAACATTTCATTATGGTCAAAAATTAGTTTAGGTGCTTTACTTACGCTAAACCATTTGGCGTTGTAATTTTCAATTAATTCTTCATTATGATTTTCAATATTAATTAAAGCATAATAAGAAACCGAAATTGTCCTATCAACTGGATCACGGTCAACTTCACTAAAAGCATAAAATTGTTCCATGTAAATATCTTGCATGCCAGTTAATCTATTTAATATTCTTGATGCTGCTAAGTCTAAAGTTTCATTTTTATTAAGAAATCCACCAATTAATGACCATTTCCCTTTTTCTGGTTCAAAATCTCTTTTAATTAATAAAATCTTTAAATCTTCATTATCAAAACCAAAAATGATACAGTCTACTGCCAGTAAAACCTTATCTTCATTATTATAATTCTTTAACATACTTTGAAACTTTATACGAAGATATAAATTTTCGTATAAATGTTAATGTTATTTCAGTAATAAGTGTGATTAAAACATTTCTTAATAAAAATTAGGTTTTGTTATTTTTTTTTTATTATTTTACAAATGTGAAATTAACACTTATAAATTAATTTAAACCAAATTAGTATGATAGCAATCAAACGATTATTTTTTAATTACAAGTTGTATTGGCCTGCAAAAGAGTGGCTTATGGCATTAGTAATTGTTTTTATGTATTCAAATAACACTTTTGCTCAGCAAAATAGAGTTATTGAAGGAGTAGTAACATCAGTAAAAGAAGGAATTGTTTTACCAGGTGTAAATGTATTAGTTAAAGGCACTAATAAAGGTGTTGTTACAGATTTTAATGGTAAATATTCTATTAATGCTTCTGCCAATGATGTTTTAGTTTTTTCTTATGTTGGATTTAAGAATAAGGAAGTAACCGTAGGTAATGAAGGGAAAATAAATATTTCATTACAAGACGATACAACGACATTAGACGAAGTTGTGGTTGTTGGATATGGTACCCAAAGAAAATCTGATTTAACTGGGGCAGTTAGTGTTGTAGATATAGATAATGCTAAAAAAGTTGTGACTTATGATACAGCTAAAATGCTTCAAGGTCAAGTAGCGGGTGTTACTGTCCAATCTTCTGGTGAACCTGGGGGATTTGTAAATATTAAAATTAGAGGTATTTCTTCTTTTTCAAATAATAACCCTCTTTTTGTTGTTGATGGAATGATTATAGATAATCCTCAAGATTTTGCTCCAGGCGATATTGAATCTATGCAAGTTCTTAAAGATGCGTCTGCAGCAGCAATCTATGGTGTGCGCGGTGCAAATGGAGTTGTAATTATAACAACAAAAAAGGGAAAAATGGGAAAGTTTAGCATCAATTATAAATCACTTTATGGTGTTCAAAACGTTGCTAAAGAATGGTCTGTGACTGATAGAGTTGGTTACCAAAAAATTACGACAGCTGCTGAATTAAATGCAGGGTTAAGTATTGCACCAGGAAATGACCCAAGCAGTGCCTCATATATTAATAATGTAGATACCAATTGGCAAAATGCCGCATTTAAAACAGGTACTGTTGAAAACCATACTGTTACTTTTAATGGTGGTGCTGAAAGTTTAGGATATAATATGAATGTAGATTATTTTAAAAATAGTAGCTACATGGAATCACCACAAGATTATGAAAGAATTTCAGCTAATTTAAATTTAACAGGAAGTAAAGGGAAGTTTAAATATGGTTCTAAAATTGGTTATACACAATCTAATAAAGCGATATTTAATGAATATCTAGCAGGTGAATCACCAATTAGTGATTTATTAGGTGCAATTCCAACAATGCCTGTTTACGATGCGAATAGACTAGGAGGTTATGGTGGTACCGATAATTTAACTCAAAGAGCTATTTCAATGAATGTAATTGGTTTTAATAATGTAAATTCAAGAACAGGACAAAGAAATCGTTTTATTGGGAACATTTGGGGGGAGTTAGAAATTGTTGAAGGGTTAAAATATAAGATAGATGCCAGTTTTGATAGATTAGATTGGAGAGATAGAACCTATTTTCCAGAGAGTAATTTGGGGTGGTATTATTTAACAACTGCAGATGAATCTTCTTTAGACGTTGCTACAGGTAGCCAAACAAGAACTTTTTTAAATAATTTGCTTACTTATGATATAACTGTTGCTGAAAAGCATAAAATAAGTGCTTTAGTAGGTTATGTTCAAGAAAGAAATGATTATTACAATCATTGGTCAAGAGGGGTAGGTTATCCAACAGGTACAATTAGTCATTTAGAATATGCAGATGCAACTAGTACGGGAGAATATGAAAATACAGTTACTGGAATTTCTTATTTAAGTAGATTAAATTATGGATTTGATGATCGCTATTTAATTACAGCAAATTTCAGACAAGATAAAACATCGCTTTTCAGTACTATTAATAATTCGGCGAATTTTTATTCGTTTTCAGGTGCATGGAAAATTAGCAATGAAAAATTTATTAATCTTCCTGAATGGTTAAATACAGTAAAACTAAGAGGAGGTTATGGAGAATTAGGAAACAATACAATTTCTCCTTACTTTTTTGCAACTACAACAAATCAGTTTGCTGGATATGATTTCAACAATGCTTTAGCTCCAGGAACAACGGTTGTTAGTGCGTTAGATCCTAATGTACACTGGGAAAAAACAAATACTACCAATGTTGCTTTAGAATTAGGTATGTTAGATAACGATTTAGAATTTACAGCTGAATATTATATTAAAAAATCTAACGATTTATTAATTGGTGTACCATTACCATTTTCTACAGGCGCTTTCCCTGCAAGTATTACAACAAATGCTGGGGCTGTTCAAAATAAAGGACTTGAGTTTTCAGCCTCTTATAGAAATAATAGTAAGGAATTTAAGTATGAGGTTTCTGCAAATCTTGGAACACTTAAGAACGAGGTATTACAAATAGGAATAAATGGAAATCCAATTTATGGCGCTGCTTCAAAAACAGAGGTTGGCAGATCTATTGGGGAAATATATGCTTATGTAACAGATGGTATTTTTCAAACTGATGCAGAGGTAGCTTCTTCTCCTACACAAATTGGAGCAGCAGCAGGAGATATTAAATTTAAAGATATAAGCGGTCCAGATGGTGTGCCGGATGGTCAAATTACTGATTTGGATAGAACATATCAAGGTGTTACAATTCCAAAATATAGTTATGGTTTTAATTTTAACAGTAGTTATAAAAATTGGGACATGTCATTATTTTTACAAGGAGCTGGAGGAAACAAAGTGTTTAACGGTATGTATCGTAATTTAATGATTGAACAATATGTTAATCATCATACAGATGCTTTAAATTATTGGACACCTACTAATACGGATACCAATGTGCCACGACCAATTATTGGCGACCCTAATGCAAATGCAAGAGACTCTGATAGATTTATTGAAGATGGAGATTATATTAAACTTCAAAATATGGAGATTGGTTATAACATTTCTTTACCAGATAATAACATAATTCAAAATGCACGAGTATATGTAAATGGTCAAAACTTATTTACAATAAGTAAATACCAAGGTTATGATGCAGATTTCAATTATAATGATGGATTGTTTTCTAGAGGTTACGATGGAGGGTCTTTCCCTAATCCAAGAACATTTTCTTTAGGAGTTCTTGTAGGTTTTTAATTAATAGAATAAAAGAATTTTAAAACAAATTAAAATGAAATATATAAATTTTAAATACTTAACAATTTTTCTTTCACTAGCTGTTGTATTAAACAGTTGTGTTGACGAAAATGATTTAATTCAAGTGGATCCAAACAATGACGCTGTAGATTCATTTTGGAAGACAGATGAAGATGCTCTAAAAGGTGTTAACTCCGCTTACGGTAGTTTATTAACTGATGGAACTTACATGAGAAGCACACCTTTATTATTGGATTTAAAAGGAGATGACTGCAAAAGTAATAGTCCATGGGGTTCTATGTATGTAGTTGGTAAATTTAATTCTAACGTTACTGATGCAGCAATTTATGGGTGGGCATATGAAACATATTACCAAGGAATTTATCGTGCAAATCAGGTTTTGACAAATGTTCCAAATATTGAATTTGAAGATAGTGCACTTAAAGATAGGATATTAGGGCAAGCATACTTTTTAAGAGGTTTATTTTTGTTTCATGCAGTAAACATGTTTAAAAATGTACCATTACCAACAGAGTTAGCGGCTACTTATCCTCAAAAAACTGAAGCAGAAGGTTGGGCTCAAGTAATTGATGATTTTAAAACAGCGGCTGATTTACTTCCTGTATCTTATTCAAGTATTTCAGGTGCAGATGCTGGTGAAAATGGACGTGCAACTAAAGGAGCTGCTTTAGCATATTTGGGGAAAGCCCAATTATTTACACGCGATTTTCCAAATGCAAGAGATGCCTTTAAGAAAGTGATTGATTTAAATGTTTATTCTTTAGTTTCAAATTATCGTGATAACTTTACGACAGTAAATGAAAATAATTCAGAATCTATTTTTGAAGTACAATTTAGTAGAGATGCAGGTGGTGTGGATTTAGGGTGGGGTGGAGCACCTCAACCTGGATGGGGAAAAACGTCGGCAAGAGCAATTACATATGGACCAAGAGCTTTTGGTTGGACAGATGTACAACCAACTAGGGCTTTATTTAATGAATTCCATGAGGAGTTAACTATAAGTGGTCAAGTAGATCCACGTTTAGATGCAACTATGTTTTATAACAAACCAGGCGGTATGATGTTATATGGTCAAGATTTTGCAACTTTTTATGGCGGTAATGCTCAAGATTTGAATGATTTATTTTGTGCAAAATATCAAAATTCTGATGGAGGGCAAGCTGATGAATATGATTGGAGGTCTGGAATTAATGAGCGTATTATGCGTTATGCAGATGTATTATTAATGTATGCAGAATGTTTAAATGAAACTGGTGATACTCCAGGAGCATATACTTATATTCAAAAAGTAAGAGATCGTGTTGGATTACCTGATTTAAATATTGTTAAGGCAGGAATGAATCAAGTGCAAATGAGAGAACAAATAGGGCATGAAAGATTTTTAGAGTTCCCATTGGAAGGACATAGGTTTGATGATATTCGACGTTGGGGTTGGTTACAAGATTCAGCAAAACTTGCTTGGTTGAAATCTAGAGATCCAGAATTTGATACATATTCTGCAGGTAGAGAATATTTTCCAATTCCACAGTTAGAAATGGACAATAACCCTGGTACTATTCAAAATGATGGATATTAATATATATTGAATTGAGTTAAGTTTGGTTAATTTTCATATGGCAAGTTTCAAATACTTGCCGTATGAAAATAATTTAAGAAATAATATTATGATAATTAAGCAATTAAAGGTTCTAACATTAATGGTACTTTTATTAAGTAGTATATTAGTTTTTTCACAAAATGAAATAACTACAATTACTATTTCAAATGATAAAAATGCCCCAATAATTAGTAAACATATTTATGGGCATTTTGCCGAACATTTAGGGCGTTGTATTTACGAAGGTCTTTATGTAGGTGAGGATAATAAAATAATACCAAATACAGAAGGGGTTAGAAATGATATTATTGATGCATTAAAAGAATTGGGGATTCCTAATTTAAGATGGCCAGGAGGTTGTTTTGCTGATACGTATCACTGGAAAGACGGTATAGGTCCAAAAGAAGATAGACCAACAATAGTAAACCGTTGGTGGGGAGGAACTACAGAAGATAATAGCTTTGGAACACATAATTTTTTAAATTTATGTGAAACTTTAGGAGCTGAGCCTTACTTATCAGGTAATGTTGGTAGTGGAACAGTTCAAGAACTTTCGGATTGGGTTCAATATACAAATCATGGACAAATAAGCCCAATGGCTGATTGGAGAAGAGAGAACGGAAGAGAAGAACCTTGGAATGTAAAATATTGGGGAATTGGTAATGAAGCATGGGGCTGTGGAGGAAATATGACGGCTGAATATTATGCCGATGTTTATAGAAAATACGCCACTTTTATGTCTAGTTGGTCTAATGAAGCTAAAATTGTTAGAATTGCTTCAGGAGCATCAGCAGATGATTATCACTGGACTGAAGTTTTAATGAAAAAGGTTCCTTATCATTTAATGGAAGCCGTAGCCTTACATTATTATGCAGTAATTGACTGGACAGTAAAAGGACCTTCAAAAGATTTTGATGAAGAAATTTATTTTAAGTCTATGAAAGCTGCAACTAAAATGGAAGAATTAGTTACAAAGCATGTTGCCATTATGGATAAATATGACCCAGAAGAAAAAGTAGCACTTTTTGTTGATGAATGGGGAGGTTGGTATGATACAGAACCTGAAATAGCAAATGGTGTTTTATTTCAACAAAATACAATGAGAGATGCTATGATTGCTGCAACAACTTTAAATACGTTTAACAACCATGCACGTAGAGTGAAAATGGCAAATGTTGCTCAAGTGGTAAATGTGTTACAAGCAGTGATTTTAACTGATAAGGAAAAAATGATTTTAACACCAACGTATCATGTAATGAAAATGTACAAAGTACATCAAGATGCGCAGTTAATACCAACTTTATTCGAAAACGTGGATTATACTTTAGGTGATGAAAAAATTCCAGCGTTGTCAGTTTCAACATCCAAAGATAAGAATGGGTTTATTCATATTTCTTTAGCAAATATAGATTCTAAAAAAGAAAATATAGTTGAAATAAATATTGAAACTCTAGATATTAAAAAAATTACAGGAACTTTTTTAAGCTCTAAAAAATTACAAGATCATAATACTTTTGAGAACCCAACAAAAGTTGAGCCTACTGATTTTAAAGATTTTAAAGTTAAAAAAGGAATTCTTACAGTAAAAATTCCAGCATTTTCAGTAATTGTTTTAGAAGGTAAATAAGAATTAAATTATCATGAAAAACCTGAAGAACTATTTAAAACTACTATCAATTTCTACTTTTTATTTATTGATGCTATCAATAAATAGTTGTTCAGGGGATGATAATTTAGAACCAGATCCAGATCCAGATCCAATTGTTGTTGTACCAGAAACTTTTCCTGGGCCAAATTATTCAGATAATTATACTTCCATTGCGTCTTGGGAAAATAGAATGCAATGGAACTTAGCAAATGTTCATGATCCATCAGTTGTAAAAGATGGCGATTATTATTATATGTATCAAACTGATGCTTCTTATGGGAATGTTCATGATGGCCATGGACATTTTCATCATAGAAGATCTAAAGATTTGGTAAACTGGGAATATCGTGGAAGCACTATGGCAACTGCACCGGCTTGGGTTAAAGAATCTATGAACGCCAACAGATTATCAATGGGTTTACCTGAAATAACAAATCCTAATTATGGTTATTGGGCACCCTGTGTTAGAAAAGTCGGAAATGTGTTCAGAATGTATTATAGTTTAGTAGTAAACGAACTTATTACAGGAGCAGATGGATGTGCCTCTTGGGGTGAGCGACCATACATTGGTTTAATGGAAACTACAGATTTGGCCTCTAACCAATGGGTGGATAAGGGTATGGTGATAATGTCAGTGCCAGATGGGCTAGAAACTTATACAAGATCTAGTTGTAACGACTGGAGTTCTTTTTACAAATATAATGGTATTGATCCTAGTTTAATTGTTACACCACAAGGTGAAAATTGGTTAGTTTATGGTTCATGGATGACAGGAATTGCTGTGGTGAAGTTAGATCCAGCTACAGGTAAACCATATAAATTAGAATCACTAGAAGATTATGGAGCAACAATAGCTAAACGAGGCAATAGCCGTTGGCAAGCATCAGAAGGAGCAGAAATAATCTATAATCCAGAGACAGATTATTATTACTTATTTATGGCTTATGATGAGCTATCTGTTGCTTATAACACACGAGTGGCACGTTCAAAAAGTATTATGGGGCCTTATTTGGGAATTAATGGAGAAAACGTAACAAATGGAGCTGATTGCTATCCTATGTTAACGCATCCATATGGTTTTAAGAATCATTCAGGTTGGGTTGGGATTTCTCACTGTGCCGTTTTTCAAAACCCAGACACTAAAGAATGGTTTTTTTCATCTCAAGCACGATTGCCAGAAAATGTTCCAGGCATTGCAGTTTCTAATGCTATTATGATGGGACAAGTTCGTGAAATTCAATGGACCGAAGATGGATGGCCAGTTATTGCACCAGAACGTTATGCAGCTGTACCAACTACGGAAATTACCGAAGCTTCTTTTTATGGAACTTGGGAACATATAGAAATGAAATATCAATACAAAACAATCCAAACATCTTCAACTATTTTTTTAACAGCAGATAAAAAAATTAGTGGTGGTATAACGGGAACCTGGTCTTATGATAGTGCAAACAAAACGTTGACCATTAATGGTGTAAAATGTAAAGTGAAAGATGCATGGGACTGGGAAGCATCCTCCCGAAAAGTGACCATAACATATTCTGGTCTTACAGTTGGTGGACTGCCATACTGGGGTAAGAAAAATTAAAAAATTCAATTAAAAAAATATACTTATGAGGAATGTATTTGTATTGCTAATCACGGGGTTTTTAATTTTATCATGTACAACAGAGAAAAAAAAAGACGATTTAGTTTCTGAAATTATTGAAAAACCATTAAAAATAAACAATCCAATTGTAACAGATAAATACACCGCAGATGCTGCTGCAATTGTTCATAATGATAAAGTTTATTTGTATGCTGGTCATGATGAAGCTCCAAATGATTTCAATTTTTATAAAATGAATGAATGGTTGGTGTATTCATCAACTGATATGGTTAATTGGGAAGAACATCCAGTTCCTTTAAAAACTTCGGATTTTTCTTGGGCTTCTGGTGATGCTTGGGCAGCGCAAGTTATTGAACGAAATAATAAATTTTATTGGTATGTAACAGTTTCACATGCTACTATTGAAGGAAAAGCAATTGGGATTGCGGTTTCTGATAGTCCAACAGGACCTTTTAAAGATGCCTTAGGGAAAGCCTTAATAACTAATGATATGACAACCCAAACAGCTATAAGTTGGGATGATATTGATCCAACAGTTATGATTGATGCTGACGGACAAGCTTACTTGTTTTGGGGAAATACAATATGTCATTATGCAAAATTAAAAGAGAATATGATTGAGTTAGATGGACCAATTGAAACTATTGACTTGCCTAATTTTACAGAAGCACCTTGGATTCATAAAAAAGGGGATTGGTATTATTTATCATATGCCTATCAATTTCCTGAAAAAATAGCGTATGCAATGAGTAAATCTATTAATGGGCCTTGGGAATTTAAAGGAATATTAAATGAAATTGCTGGAAATAGCAATACCAATCATCAAGCAATTATTGAGTTTAAAGGAAAAGATTATTTTATATATCATAATGGAAGCATTCAGCCAAATGGAGGAAGTTTTAGACGTTCTGTTTGTATAGATAGGCTGTATTACAATGAAGATGGAACGATGGAACGAATTGTGATGACTTCAGAAGGAATTCAGTAAAAATCTAAAAATGATACTAATGAAAAGCAATCCGAAATTTATTAAAACCATATTTTTTTTAATAGTAATTTTTGTAGTTTCAGTTTCTTGTGCTCAAGAAAGACCAATTACACACGATCCTGTAGTTGCAAAACAAGGAGATACATATTACCTGTTTTGCACCGGACCAGGAATTACAAGCTTTACCTCTAAAGATTTAAAAACTTGGACCCAATCAGCTCCAGTTTTTGCTGAATATCCAACATGGGCTTTAGATGTTGCTCCAGGATTTAATGGTCATATTTGGGCGCCGGATATTACGCTTCATAATGGGACATATTATTTGTACTATTCTGTGTCAGCATTTGGTAAAAATACTTCCGCAATTGGTGTAACTACAAATAAAACACTAAATCCTGAAGATGAAAATTACAAATGGAAGGATCAAGGAATTGTTATTCAATCTGTTCCAAATAGAGATTTGTGGAATGCTATTGACCCTAATTTAATTTTTGATGAAAATATTACACCTTGGTTAGCATTTGGCTCATTTTGGAGTGGATTAAAAATGGTAAAATTGAATGCCAACTTAAAAGAAGTTGCTCAACCAGAAGAATGGCATGCAATTGCAAGAAGAGAAAGAAAGACTGATTTAGAGGATAGTGAAGCTGGAAATGCAGCATTGGAAGGACCTTTTATCTTTAAAAAAGGCGATTATTATTATCAATTTTTATCATGGGATTACTGTTGTCGAGGTGAAAATAGCACTTATAAATTAGTGGTTGGTCGCTCAAAATCAGTAATTGGACCATACGTTGATAAAGATGGAAAAGAATTGAATAAAGGAGGTGGATCTTTAGTAATTGAAGGCAATAAAAATTGGTATGGTGTTGGTCATAATAGTGTATTCACTTTTGATAATAAAGACTACACTTTTATGCACGGATACGATGCAAGTGATAAAGGATTACCAAAATTAATTGTAAAAGAAGTAACGTGGGTCGATGGTTGGCCAACTGTAAAACCAATGGATTAAATATGAAACTATTAAATAACATTTTAATTATAGGATTCACACTTTTACTTTATAATTGTTCAGTACCTAAGAAAGAAAATAAGATAGTAAAAGAAGTTAAAACGGGATATCCTATCTCTCCAGTTAATATTCAAAATGTAAAGCTTACAGATGAGTTTTGGTTGCCAATTATTAAAAGAGTTCAAGAAAAAACCATTGAATACGCAATTGCTAAATGTGAAGAAGAAGGCCGTTTCGATAATTTTTTAATTGCTGGTAAAAAAATGGAAGGTACCGTAAAAGGAGCTATGCCTTTTGATGATTCGGATGTGTATAAAATAATTGAAGGTGCTTCAAATTCTTTAATTAGCGCTCCAAATAAACCATTAGAAAAATTACTGGATTCTTTAATTGGTATTGTTAAAATTGGTCAGGAAAGTGATGGTTATTTAACTACTTGGAGAACTATTAATCCTGCAAAACCACCCGCACCTTGGGTAAAAGTAAATGAAGGAAAACGCTGGGAGTTTTTATTTATGAGCCATGAATTGTACAACGCCGGTCATATGTATGAAGCGGCTGCAGTTCATTTTGAAGCTACGGGAAAGAGAAATTTCTTAGATATTGCTTTAAAAAATGCCGATTTAATGGTGAAAACTTTTGGAGAAGGAGAAGGCAAAATTCATGCAGTTCCGGGGCATCAAATTATTGAATCTGGTTTGATAAAATTATATCAAATAACAAAAAATGAAGCTTATTTAAATTTATCTAAATACTTTTTAGACAATCGTGGAAATCCAGAAAATCACGAACTATATGGCGCTTATTCGCAAGATCATATTCCTGTAATTGAGCAAGATGAAGTTGTTGGTCATGCTGTAAGAGCAGTTTATATGTATGCGGCAATGACAGATATTGCAGCCATAAAAAAAGATTCAGCTTATAGCAGTGCTGTTCAAAAATTATGGAACAATATGGTTGATAAAAAAATGTATATCACAGGAGGAATTGGAGCAAGACATGATGGTGAAGCTTTTGGAGAAAACTATGAATTACCAAATTTAACAGCCTATAACGAAACTTGTGCGGCTATTGGCGATGTTTATTGGAATCATAGACTTCATAATTTTTCTGGTGATGTAAAATATTATGATGTAATAGAAAGAACTTTATACAACGGATTAATTTCAGGATTATCATTAGACGGAACTAACTTTTTCTATCCAAATGCATTAGAATCTGATGGTGTCTATAAATCTAATAGAGGTTCTTGTACTCGTCAATCTTGGTTTGACTGTTCTTGTTGTCCTACAAATGTAATACGATTTATTCCTTCAATTCCAGGATTAATTTACTCAAAAACCAATGATGAAATTTATGTTAATTTATATGCTTCAAATGAAGCTACAATAGATTTAGAAAATAATAAAATTCAAATTTCGCAACAAACAAATTACCCTTGGAATGGTGAAGTGGTTATTACTTTAAAACCAGAAAAAGAATCAGAATTTACTCTAAAATTAAGAGTTCCAGGTTGGGCTAGAAATCAAGTTTTGCCAAGTGATTTATACAGTTATTCAGTAACATCAAAAATGCAACCAACTATAACCATTAATGGTAAAAAAGTAGCCGCTGCAATAAAAGATGGTTATTTTGAATTGAAAAGAAATTGGAAAAAAGAAGATAAAATTGAGCTTAATTTTCCAATGGAAGTTAGAACTGTAAAAGCGAATGATAAAATTGAAGACGATAGAGGAAAATTAAGTTTAGAATATGGGCCTTTAGTGTATGCAATTGAGGAAATTGACAATCCAAATTTTGATAAAATTACGGTTTCCACTTCAGATGAATTTAAAGTTCAAAAAGAAGCAATTTTAGATGGAGTAAACACAGTAAGTAATAATAAATTAAAAGCGATTCCATACTACGCTTGGTCAAATAGAGGTGTAGGTAAAATGAAAGTTTGGATTCAAGAAAAATCAAATAATTAAAACAATTAAAGAACAGAAGTGATTGACGCTTAACTGTTAAATATTAAAAATATTTAGAAAATACATATATGAAATCTAACAATCAAAAGTTAAGCATACTTGAAAAAATTGGATACGGATCAGGAGATGCCGCAGTGAATGTCGTTATCTCTTCAATGTTTCTAATTATCACATTTTTCTATACAGATGTTTATGGTTTAAAACCCAAAGACATGGCATTAATGTTTCTTTTGGTAAGGTTTATAGATGCCATTACTGATCCATTAATGGGACTCATTACCGATAAATTCACAACAAGATGGGGACGTTACAGACCTTATTTTTTGTTTTTATCTGTACCTTTTGGAATCTCAGTTTTTTTAACATTTACAACCCCAGGATTTGATTATTCAGGTAAATTAATTTACGCATACGTTACTTATATATTTGTGACTTTAATGTTTACGTCGGTAACAATTCCCTATATTTCCTTAATTGGTGTGTTAACCAGTGATCCAAAAGAACGTTTATCTGCCAACGGTTATAGGCTTTTCTTTGCAAAAATTGCAGCATTTCTTGTTTCAATTGTAGTTCCAATTATGGCTGAAAAATTTGGTAAAAATGATTTAGCCAGAGGTTACCAACTAGCAATGGGATTAATGGCACTTTTGGGAACACTACTTTTCTTATTTAGTTTCTTCACAACAAAAGAACGTGTAGAACATGTGGTTGATAAAACACCTTTGTTGGAACAATTCAAACTGCTTTTAAAAAACGGTCAATGGACACTTTTGTTTGGTGTTTGTTTCTCAGGTACTGTAGGTTATGTAATTCGTGGTTCTGTAGCTATTTTCTATGCAAAATATTTTCTTGGAGGTGATGCAAGTGTGCAGTCTACTTTTATGGCAACAGGTGTAATTGCTGCGATTTTAGCAATGCCAGCGTCTACATATATTACGAAGCGCTATTGCAAAGTGAAACTCTTTAAATACACCCAACTTGCAGTTGGGGCAATTAGTTTGCTAATGTTCTTTACTATTGAACCTGGAGATATGGTTTTAGCTTACATATTGTATTTTATTCTATCCTTTGTAGTTGATTTACATGCGCCGGTATTCTGGTCAGCTATTGCAGAGGCAGTAGATTATGGACATGCCGAGTCAGGAAAACGTGTTTCTGGACTTTCATTTGGCGGTATTTCTTTTGCACAAAAAGCTGGTATGGGAGTTGCAGGAGCTGCTGTAGGGTATTTGCTTGATTATTTTGGCTATATCCCTGATGGGATACAAAGTGAAACTACTTTGATTGGCCTTGCTCTTATGTTAACAATAATTCCTGGTGTATTTCATGTAATTATGGGTGGAATGATGTTCCGCTACAAGATTACCGATGAATACTATGAAACCATTAAAACTAAACTTAAAATATAAAATGGATACTACTGGAAAAAATACTCCAATTGTTGAGCAACGTGCAGATCCGTTTATTTATAAACATACAGACGGTTATTATTATTTTACTGGTTCAGTTCCATCATTTGATTGTATTGAACTTAGAAGAGCTAAATCTTTAAATGAATTGCAAGATGCAGAAACATTTAAAGTATGGCAGAAACACAACATCGGACCAATGAGTCAGCATATTTGGGCGCCTGAAATTCATTATTTAGATGAAAAATGGTATGTATATTTTGCGGCAAGTGAAGTAGATGATATATGGAAGTTAAGACCTTATTTACTTGAATGTAAAGGGCAAAATCCATTAAAAGATGAATGGATTGAATTAGGACAAATGCAGGCGGCAGATGGTGACAACAAAACATTTATTGATTTCTCATTAGATGGAACAGTCTTCGAAAATAATGACAAGCGTTATTTTTGTTGGGCAGAAAAAACTGGCGGACAGTTTGCCGCTTCAAATTTATATTTGGCTGAAATGGAATCACCGATTAAGCTAAAGACAGCCCAATTTATGCTTACCACACCTGATTATGATTGGGAAAGAATCGATTTTTGGGTAAATGAAGGACCAGCCGTTTTAAAAAATAACGGCAAAATTTATATCACATTTTCAGCAAGTGCTACAGGCGCATGTTATTGTATGGGTATGATGGAAGCAGATTCAGCTTCTGATTTATTAGATAGAAACTCGTGGAAAAAATCTAGATACCCAGTTTTAGAGACAGATTATGAAAAGAAAATATATGGGCCAGGTCATAACAGTTTTACATTTGCAGAAGATGGAATAACGCCTTTAAGCATTTATCATGCTAGAGATTATGAAGAAATTGTTGGAGATCCTTTATATGATCCCAATAGACATGCAAGAGTAATGGAAGTAAAGTTTAATGAAGCAGGAAAACCAATTTTTGAATTTTAATTAAATGAAAAAAGTTGATTTAAAATACACACTTTTAATCACTTTAGTTATTGGTTTAATTTTAAGTTGTACTAATAAAAACAAAGTTGAATCGGTTACAAACTTGTCTTCAAGTGAAGTAACAGAACTAGTTGTGGATTTTAAAAATACAGGAATAAAAATCCAACCAACAATGTATGGTGTGTTTTTTGAAGATATAAATTTTGCGGCTGATGGCGGTTTGTATGCTGAAATGATTAAAAATAGATCATTTGAATTTACAAATCCATTTATGGGTTGGTTGCAACCAAATAGTAACAAACATTCATTAAATAAAAATTCTGGAATAGCTTCAGCAATAAAATATACTGGAAACCCAAGTAATAAAAATTATTGTAGAGTAAAAGTAAATAATGATAAAGGCTATGAACTTATAAATGAAGGCTTTCGTGGTATGGGAATTCACAAAGAGGCTTCATATAATTTAGATCTTTCAGCTAAAAAAATAAGTGGAAATATTAAAAAAATAATCATTCAATTTATTGATAAAGATGGAATTGTTTTAGGTGATACTAATATCGTTCCAACTTCAATAGATTGGAAAAATTATACAGCACAACTTACAGCTTCAAAAACAGAAGAAAAAGCACAACTTAAAATCACCTTTGAAGGAACTGGAGAAATTGATTTAGATATGATTTCATTGTTTCCAGTAGATACTTGGAAAGGAAGAAAAAAAGGTCTTCGTAAAGATTTAGTTCAATTATTGGATGATTTAAATCCAGGGTTTTTACGTTTTCCAGGTGGATGTATAGTTGAAGGTAGAACTTTAGAACGTCGTTACCAATGGAAAAAAACCATAGGAAATATTGAGGATAGAGAGATTTTAGTGAACAGATGGAATACAGAGTTTGCTTACAAATCAGCACCAGATTATTACCAAAGTTTTGGTTTAGGTTTTTTTGAATATTTCCAATTATCAGAAGATTTAGGTGCAGAACCATTACCAATTTTAAGTTGTGGAATTGCTTGTCAGTTTAATACAGGCGAATTAGTACCAATGGAAGAATTAGATCCTTATGTGCAAGATGCGCTAGACTTAATTGAATTTGCAAATGGTTCAATTGATACTCCTTGGGGAAAAGTGAGAAGCGAAATGGGACACCCAGAAAAATTCAATTTAAAATATATTGGAGTTGGCAATGAGCAATGGGGGCCAGCTTATATTGAAAGATATAAAGTTTTTCAAAAAGCCATTAAAGATAAATATCCAACAATAATTATTGTTTCAGGAAGTGGTCCATTTCCTGATGGTGATTATTTTGAGTATGGTTGGGAAGAATTAAAAAAATTAAATACTGAAATTATTGACGAGCATTATTATAAAAATCCACAATGGTTTAGAGAAAATGCTACTCGTTATGATAGTTACGATAGAAACGGCCCAAAAATATTTGCAGGTGAGTATGCTGCGCACCCAAAAGAGGTAGAAGATGGTCCAAAAGAAAATAATTGGGAAGCTGCACTTTCTGAAGCAGCTTTTATGACAGGCTTAGAACGTAATGCAGAAGTAGTTAATTTAACTTCCTACGCACCTTTAATGGCACACATTGACGCATTTCAATGGGCTCCAGATATGATTTGGTTTAACAATTTACAGTCATATGGAACAGCAAATTACCAGGTTCAAAAAATGTATGCAACCAATAAAGGAACTAATTTAATTGAAATTTCAAAAGATGGAATGCCAATTACTGGTCAAAACAATTTGTTTGCATCTGCAGTAAAAGATATTGAAAAAAATGAGGTGATTATTAAATTAGTAAATACTTCAGAAAACCTTCAAAATATAAACCTTCAATTTAAAAATCAAACACTTACAACTAAAGGAATTGCAATTATTCTTAAAAGTAAACATTTAGAAGACAATAATTCATTTGAACTTCCTAATAAAATAAGTCCAGTTGAAAAGCAAATAGATTTAAATGGTGAAAATCTGGAAACAAAAGTAGCTCCATATTCATTCACTATTTTAAAATTTAAATTGAAATAATTAAAAAATAAGTATAATGAAAATTTATAAGTGTTTTATTTACACTTGTAGCCAAAAAACATTATATTTGTGACATTAAAATAGTTTTTAGATGGAAAAATATGCAATAGGAATGGATTTTGGTTCCGATTCAGTGAGAGCTTTATTAGTAAATACAGTTACTGGAGAAGAATTGGCAACCGCAGTTCATTATTATGCTCGATGGAAAGAAGGTAAATACTGTAAACCTTCAGAAAACCAATTTAGACAACATCCGCTTGATTATATTGAAGGTATTGAAAATACCATAAAGTCTGTAGTTACTCAGATAAGTGCAGAGGTTGTAAACAATATTGTTGGAATAGGAATTGATACTACAGGTTCAACTCCAGTTGCGGTTGATAAAACAGGAACTCCATTAGCACTATTAAATGGCTTTGAAGAAAACCCAAATGCAATGTTTGTATTGTGGAAAGATCATACGGGTATTAAAGAGGCTGATAAAATTAATGAGCTTTGTAAAAAGTGGGATATAGATTATTCTCAATATGAAGGAGGAATTTATTCATCAGAATGGTTTTGGTCAAAAATATTGCACGTTTCACGAACAGATGATGCAGTTTTAAAAAATGCCTATTCTTGGGTTGAACACTGTGATTGGGTGCCATTTTTATTAACAGGAGGAACTGATATTTCTCAAATGAAACGTAGCAGATGTGCTGCAGGTCATAAAGCCTTGTGGCACGAATCTTTTGGAGGATTACCACCAAATGAATTTTTTGTAGCATTAGACCCAGTTTTAGATGGGTTAAAAGATCGATTATTTTCAGAAACATATACTTCAGATGTTCCAGCAGGAACTCTGTCTGAGGAATGGGCTAAGAAACTTGGATTGCCGACATCAGTAGTTGTTGCAGTGGGTGCTTTTGATGCACATATGGGAGCTGTAGGCGTAAATATTGAGCCTTATTTTTTAACAAAAATTATGGGTACTTCAACCTGCGATATTTTGGTAGCTCCAAAAAATAAAGAAGAACATTTAGTAAAAGGTATTTGTGGACAAGTAGATGGTTCTGTGGTTCCAGATATGTTAGGTTTAGAGGCGGGACAATCTGCATTTGGTGATATATACGCGTGGTATAATCGTTTATTAGCTTGGCCTTTAAAAGAATTAATTGGAAACTCTTTATTAATTGATGAGGTAACAAAAACAAAATTAATAGAAGAAGCTTTAGATAATTTAATACCTAAATTAACTGAGGCAGCTTCAAAAGAACCAATTGGAGCGTCAGGTGAATTAGCCTTAGATTGGATGAATGGTAGAAGAACACCAGATGCCAATCAAAATTTAAAGGGTGTAATTTCAGGTATTAATTTAGGAAGTACATCACCTAAAGTATTTAGAGCCTTAGTTGAAGCTTCTTGTTTTGGAGCAAAGAAAATTGTAGATAGATTTATAAATGAAGGTATTCCAATTAAAGGTGTGATTGCTATTGGAGGTATTGCTCAAAAATCACCATTCATTATGCAAATGATGGCGGATGTTTTAAATATGCCAATTAAAGTGGTAAAATCTGAACAAGCCTGCGCTTTGGGGGCGGCAATTTTTGGAGCTGTAGCAGCCAACACTTATAAAGATACTTTTGAAGCGATGAATGCAATGGGTAGTCCGTTTGAAAAAGTGTACGAACCAATTATGGAGAATGTTCCGAACTATCAAAAAGTCTATGAAAATTATAGCGATTTTGCTGTAATTATTGAAAAATACATAATGAAAAATAGCTAAAATGAGTATGTATAAATTATTAAAAGAAGAGTGTTACGAAGCCAATATGCAGCTAAATGAATTGGGTTTGGTAATTTACACTTTTGGAAATGTAAGTAGGGTTGATAGGAAGAATAAAGTTTTTGCAATTAAACCAAGTGGTGTTCCTTATGAAATATTAAAACCTGAAGACATGGTGATTTTGGATTTCGATAATAATATTATTGAAGGTAAAATGCGACCATCGTCAGACACAAAAACACATGCGTATTTATATAAAAACTGGGATGATATTGGTGGAATTGCGCATACACATGCAATGTTTTCAGTAGCCTGGGCACAAACGCAATTGGATATTCCAATTTTTGGAACCACACACGCAGATCATTTAACTACTGATATTCCTTGTGCACCACCAATGAGTGATGATTTAATTGAGGGAAACTATGAACATAATACAGGTATTCAAATTTTAGATTGCTTTAAAAATAAAAACCTTTCTCACAAAGAAGTTGAAATGGTTTTAATTGGTAACCATGGTCCTTTTACTTGGGGGAAAGATGCAGCAAAGGCAGTTTATAATAGTAAAGTGTTAGAAACCATTGCAAAAATGGCGTATCTAACGTTACAAATTAATCCAAACGCACCACGATTAAAAGAAACATTAATAAAAAAACATTACGAACGTAAACACGGAAAAAATTCGTACTACGGTCAATAATTAACATAAAACATTTATTCTGATGATTGATATATCTCAAAAAGAAATTTGGTTTGTAACAGGAAGCCAACATTTATATGGTGACGAAACTTTAAGACAAGTTGCAGAAAATTCTCAACAAATTGTAAAAGGTTTCAATGCTTCGTCATTAATGCCTGTAAAAATAGTTTACAAACCAACCGTAAAATCACCCGATGAAATTACCGCTGTATGTCAAGAAGCCAATGCCGAAAAAAACTGTATTGGTATTATTACTTGGATGCACACCTTTTCACCTGCAAAAATGTGGATCCATGGTTTGCGAATATTAAATAAACCTTTATGCCATTTACATACACAGTTCAATGCAGAAATTCCTTGGAAATCTATTGATATGGACTTTATGAATTTGAATCAATCAGCACATGGTGATCGTGAATTTGGATTTATCATGTCAAGAATGCGTAAAAAACGTAAAGTTGTAGTTGGTCATTGGCAAGAAGAACGTGTTCAAAATAAATTAGGAATTTGGTCTAGAGTTGTATTAGGATGGGATGAATTACAAAATTTAAAAGTGGCAAGAATTGGCGATAATATGCGCGAAGTTGCAGTAACGGAAGGCGATAAAGTAGAAGCGCAAATTCGTTTTGGATTTGCTGTAAACGGTTTTGACTCATCAGATGTTGTAAAACATATCGAAATGGTTTCTGATAAAGAATTGAACGATTTATTAGCTATTTATGAAGCATCTTATCAATTAACACCATCATTATTAAAAGGTGGAGCCCAAAGAGAATCATTGGTTGATGCTGCTAAAATTGAATTAGGTTTAAGAGCCTTTTTAGAAGAGGGAGGTTTTGGCGCATTTACAGATACTTTTGAAAATTTAGGAGCATTAAAACAATTACCAGGTATTGCAACACAACGTTTAATGGCTGACGGTTATGGTTTTGGTGGTGAAGGCGACTGGAAAACTGCAGCAATGGTTAGAGCTTTAAAAGTTATGAATTATGGACTAGAAGGAGGTACTTCATTTATGGAAGATTATACTTATCATTTTACACCTCAAAAGTCTTATGTTTTAGGTTCTCATATGTTAGAAATTTGCTCATCAATTGCTGAAGGGAATCCTACTTGTGAAGTACATCCTTTAGGAATTGGAGGAAAAGAAGATCCTGCACGATTGGTGTTCAATGTGGCCGCTGGAGACGCCATAAATGTATCTTTAGTAGATATGGGAAACAGATTTAGATTAATAGTAAACGAAGTGGAAGCAGTAAAACCAATGGCTGATTTGCCTAAACTGCCAGTTGCACGTGTTTTATGGGATGCTAAACCTAATTTAGAAGTGGCCGCGACGGCTTGGATTTTAGCTGGCGGTGCACATCATACAGTTTACAGTCAGGCTGTTACAACTGAATTTATGGAAGATTTTGCCGATATAGCAGGTATTGAATTGTTGGTAATTGATGAAAGAACCACTGTGCGTGATTTTAAAGATAAAATTAATGCCAATGAAGCTTATTACCATTCGTTCCAGCACGGCTTATAAAAATTAAATGATCAACCAAATACCAAACTTATGAATATTTTAAAACGAATCTTTACTTTTTTCATGCTAACAAGCATGGCTTTTATAAGCATTCAATGTAAAGAACAGAAAAAAGATGTGAGTGATGATATGGGGGCTGAAATAATTAAACCAGTTACTATTATGAAAAAAGCATATGGAATTACTCCTGATAGTATTGCGGTTGATAGCTATACATTGAAAAATGAAAATGGTATGGAGTTAACTGTAATTACTTATGGAGGTATTATAACTTCATTAAAAGTACCTAATAAAAATCAGGTGCTAGAAGATGTTGTTTTAGGATATGATTCACTTGTTCATTACACCAGGAAGAACCCTTACTTTGGAGCTATTATTGGACGATATGGTAACAGAATTGCCAAAGGAAAATTTTCTTTAGATAATACTGAATATCAATTAGCTACAAATGATGGTCCGAACAATTTGCACGGTGGTGTAAAAGGTTTTGATAAAGTGGTGTGGAATGCTACCGAAATTAAGGGTGATAGTACTGCTTCTTTGGTGCTTACATACTTAAGTAAGGATATGGAAGAAGGCTTTCCAGGAAATTTAGAAACGAAAGTAATTTATACCTTAACAAATAATAATGAGTTGGAAGTAACATATGAAGCTACAACAGATAAAAAAACCATTGTAAATTTAACGCAACATTCGTACTTTAATTTATCAGGTGATTTTTCAAAAACTATTTTAGATCACGAAATTACAATTGATGCAGATACATTTATTCCTGTTGACAAAACTTTAATTCCAACGGGTGAATTAAAAGACGTTACAAATACACCATTTGATTTTAGAGTAGCTAAAACTGTAGGCCAAGATATTGAAGTGAAAGATGACCAGTTGAAAAAAGGATTGGGTTATGATCACTGTTGGGTGTTAAACAAACAAAATGAAGGAATAAGATTGGTTTCAACTGCATATCACAAAGAAAGTGGAAGATTGCTGGAGATTCTTTCTAATGAACCTGGAATTCAATTATATACAGGAAATTTCTTAGATGGAACATTACCAAGTAAACAAGGTGGAACTTATGGGTTTAGAACTGGTTTTTGTTTAGAAACACAACATTATCCAGATTCGCCAAATCAAAAGGACTTTCCTTCAGTGGTTTTAAATCCAGGAGAAAAATATGAAACAGTAACAACATTTAAATTTTCAGTTAAATAATATGAAAACATTAGACTTATATGATTGGATATCCATAGGAATTTATTTCTTGGTATTAATAGGAATTGTTATTTGGGTGGTTAGAAAAAAACAAGCAAATACTGAAGATTATTTTTTAGCAGGTAGAAATGTTGGGTGGTTTGTTGTTGGGGCTTCTATTTTTGCTTCAAATATTGGATCTGAACACGTTGTTGGTTTGGCAGGTGCAGGAGCTGGAAATAAATTACCAATGCTTATTTATGAAATTCAGGCTTGGGTAGTATTGCTTTTAGGTTGGGTATTCTTGCCCTTTTATGCCAGAAGTGGTGTGTTTACAATGCCAGAATTTTTAGAAAAACGATTTGATGCACGATCTCGATGGATACTTTCGGTATTTTCAATTATAGCCTATGTTTTAACCAAAATTTCGGTAACAATTTATGCAGGTGGAGTAGTTGTTTCTGCGTTGCTTGGAATCGATTTTTGGACAGGAGCAATTGCAACGGTATTATTAACTGGTTTGTATACCGTTTTAGGAGGGATGAGAGCTGTTGTTTATACAGAAACATTACAAGCAATTATTTTAGTAATTGGAGCAGGAGCATTAACGTTTATAGGTTTGCAACACGTAGGTGGTTGGGAAAGCATGAAACAAACAGTTACTCCAGAATATTTAAATATGTGGCGTTCAGCTTCAGATCCTGATTTTCCTTGGCCAGCATTATTTATAACAAGTTCAATTGTTGGGGTTTGGTACTGGTGTACAGACCAATATATTGTACAACGAACTTTAACTGCTAGAAATATTAAAGAAGGAAGAAGAGGAACTATTTTTGGTGCTTTGTTAAAATTGCTTCCAGTATTTTTATTCTTAATTCCGGGTGTGATTGCGGTGACTTTAAAAATGAGAGGTGAATTAGAATATGATAGTCCGGACCAGGCATTTCCTGTATTAATGAGTAATTTATTACCTTCAGGATTAAGAGGTGTAGTTGCTGCGGGTTTATTGGCTGCATTAATGAGTTCTTTGGCATCTGTTTTTAATTCGGTTTCTACATTATTTACGGTTGATATTTATAAAAAATTGAAACCTAATGCACCTGAGAAAAAATTGGTAAAAACAGGTCAGATAGCAACAATTATTGTTGTAATTATTGGAATAATTTGGATACCAATTATGGCAAATATTTCGGGAGTATTGTATGAGTATTTACAAAAGGTACAATCATATATTGCACCACCAATTACTGCAGTTTTCTTATTAGGTATTTTCCATAAAAGAATCAATTCGCAAGGTGCGTTTGTAACTTTAGTTGTTGGTTTTGTTGCTGCTGCGTTTAGAATTGTGTTAGAATTGGTAAAAGGTTCGTTAGATCCAAATGGTTTCTTGTTTAAACTTGGAGATATGAACTTTTTAACTTTTGGAGCTTGGTTCTTCTTATTCTGTATAGTATTAACAATTGTTGTAAGTTTAGTAACTAAAGCACCTACAGAAGAAAAAGTTGAGAATTTAACTTTTGGAACTATTTCAGAAGTAGAAAAAGTTAAAAATAAAAGTAGTTACGGCGCAATAGACATTGTAATTTCTGTTATAGTTGTTGCTATTGTTATTGGAGTTATGATTTTCTTTAACGGGAAATAAATTTCATAAAATTTTAATAAACAAAAAAGGAGGGTATTTACCCTCCTTTTTTGTGCTAAATATTTTGTATAATCAGCTATTTTAGCACAAAAAAAGCGTTTCTTCTTAAATAAATTATTGTTAATTTTAGTTCTTATTTTAAAAGTGAAATTATTATAAAAATGTAGTTCCAAGAAGAATTATCATGAAAAATTTAAATTATTTAGACTCTCTTTCCCAACATTTTTCAAATACAGAAAAAATGCCGGTGTTATTTTTAGGCCACGGCAGTCCAATGAATGCAATTGAGAACAATCAATTTGTTGAAGGTTTTAGAAATAGTGTAAAAAATATTCCAAAACCAACTTCTATTTTATGTATTTCGGCACATTGGTATACAAATGGAACTAAAGTTACAGCTATGGAAATGCCTAGAACAATTCATGACTTTGGTGGATTTCCAAAAGAATTGTTTGAGGTGCAATACCCTGCAAAAGGAAATCCTTTGTTAGCAGTTGAAACAAAAGAATTATTAATTCCTGAATTGGTTGAATTAGATGAAAAATGGGGACTTGATCACGGTGCTTGGTCGGTTATAAAACATTTATATCCTAATGCAGATATTCCAGTAATTCAATTAAGTATTGATTATACAAAATCAGCACAATACCATTTTGAATTGGCTCATAAACTTAATTCTTTGCGAAAAAAAGGTGTGTTAATAATTGGAAGCGGAAACATTATTCATAATTTAGGAATGGTTGATTTTAAAAATTTTGATAAAGATAATTACGGTTTTGAGTGGGCAATCGAAGCAAAAGAAATAGTTAATAATTTAATTGTTAAAGGAGATTATCAATCGTTAATAAATTATAATAGGTTAGGAAAAGCACTTCAATTAGCGATTCCAACACCAGACCATTATTTACCGTTAATATATGCGTTAGGATTGCAAGAAAAAGGTGAAAACATATCTTTATTTAATGACAAATTGGTTGCAGGAAGTTTAAGTATGACTTCATTAAAAATTTCATAAAAAAATACGCTAAATTGCTAATTTAAAAATTGCAACTTAGCGTATTTTACAGAGCATTTTAATTCTTAAAACTTCATTATAAATCCACCGTTAGCTTTCATATTTACAGTTAATTTAGAAGATGGCTCAATTGTTTTTTGTACAAACCCATTTTCATCTTCAGCAATAATAAGACCATTTTCTTTTGTGATAAAAGATAAATCTATTGTAATTTCTTTAGCTTCATTTTCTCCATTGATACCAGCCACAAACCAGTTATTATCTTTTTTTCTGGCTATAATTGCGTATTTTCCAGGATATCCATCAATAAATTTAACAGCATCCCAATTAGTTGGAATGTCTTTTAAATAATCTATAACATATTGAGGCTGTTTAGCCATTCCTTCTGGAATTTCTGCAATATGCTGAATGCCTGATAAAAATAAAACAGGTAAAGCCAATTCAAATGCTGGTGTTGTTTTTCTTTTAATATTTGGAATTGTATCTAAAACCATTGGAGTAAAGTCCATTGGGTCAAATGCATTTCGGGCAAAAGGTAACATAGCACAATGGCTAGGTTGTAAATCGGCAGTTTCTTGTGTAAATGTAATAAACTCTTCACCTTTAATAGATTCCATTGTCATTAGGTGTGGATATGTACGTTGCCATCCTCTTGGTAATGTTGCTCCATGAAAATTCACCATTAAATTATGAGCAGCGGCATCTTTTAAAATACCATGGTAATAGGCAATCATAGATTGTCCGTCACCTCCAAAAAAGTCGATTTTTACTCCCGAAACACCAATTTCATTAAGTATTGTGAATTCTTTTATTCTGTCTTCGTGT
This sequence comes from Lutibacter sp., assembly GCF_016342705.1. GTDB lineage: Bacteria > Bacteroidota > Bacteroidia > Flavobacteriales > Flavobacteriaceae > Lutibacter. The sequence goes on from NZ_JAEINV010000001.1 coordinate 108,095, forward strand.
GTTAATAATTTACTTTTTGGATGGTAAGGAGTAGAATTCCAATCTCCTGACGAATTGTACCAAACATTAATTTTTACGTTTTTACTTGTGGCATAATCGGCTAATTCTTTCATTTTTTCATAGCCAATTTTAGTATCCCAATCTGCATCTATTAAACAATAAGGCCAATTCATTTCAGCAGCATAATCTATAAATTTTGTTGAGGTTTCAAAAGTTGTAAAATCATCTTTTAACAAAACCCAACTCCAGGAAGATAATCCACTTTTTATAAAGGAGGTATCCATTTCAATAGCTTTATCTGCTAAATCTGTTCCTAATGTACTTTCTGTAATGGTATTTAAATTACCAATAGTAATAATTCTCCAAGGCGTAAACCAAGGTAATTCAGATTCAGGGTTTAATTCACCTTCTGGAAATATTTCTTCTTTTTGTGGAAATGTAACTTGTAACGCTTCCATTTCATTATTATATTTTAATCTGGTTCCGCAATAGTTTTGTTGCAAACCAGCTTCAGTAATTAAAACCCATGAATCATTTGTATTAAATAAAGCAGGATATACCCAGCCTTCACCAATTGGGGAAGGAGTATTTACCGAAATATCCATCATATAATTTTCTTCATAGGAAGGATTTGTTTCACTCCATCCAGTTTTTGCTTTAGACATTGGTTGTAACCAAGCTTTAGTGTTTTCATTAAAATTATACGTTGTTTTTTCTTCAGTAATCTTTTTAATTTCTGTTGAAGTTTCAGGAAAGTAGTATCTAAAAGCAACTCCATCATCTGATAATTGAAAAATAATATCCAATAAATTTCCATTCTCATTTTCTAAATGAACAGTGTATTTATTAGCAGTATATTCAATATCTTTTTGTTTTCCTTGAAGCATTGAATAAGAATTGGAAACTGGCGTAGCTTCTGAAATACTTACTATTTTTAAGTTGTTATAAAAATTTGTATCCTCTCTAATAATTCCTAATTGAGAAGAGTCTAAAACTTTATTGTTGTTGTAATAAACTTGATAATAAGGAATGTTGTCATCGGTTAAATTGAATTCAACTTTAATTGTTTTAGATGGATTTTCAAATAGCGCGTTATTTCTGTTGATTTTGCAAGAAAGTAATATAATACTTGTAGCAAAAAGAATAATATAATTTTTCATAAGTAGTGTTTAAAGGACACTTGTAAAAATACATAAAATAAATTAAATTTAAATATGGTTGTTTTTATATTTAATATTGATTCTATTTTAATTAAAACGAATTAAATAAACTCTTTTATTAACTATTTTTCGCTATAATTGAGTAAAAATTTATTGAATAAATCAATCTAAAATAGGAATACGATTTTGCAAATATTTAAATTAATATAACTTAAAGAGATAAAAAATAGATTGCTATAATTTGTTTTATTCTCTATACCGTTATAATTGGAGTAGGTATTAAAAATTTCAAAAAGAATTGATCTATAACTCTGGAAGAAAGGAAAAAAAACGTAAAATAAAATTATCTCCTGTGTACACTTATAATATATGAATTTATTTAATTCCCGATCCTAATTAATATGGTTCAACAGTATAAAATATTCAGCATAGCTTTATTCTGGCACGAAAAATTATTTATATATGGCCTCAAAAGGAATTACATTTAATGATTGGCCTTTAATATGGACTAGACACCAACGTTTGGATAAATCCCCATTAGCATCATAAATTTTGGGATTTGAATAATTCTTTTTCATAGACAAATCGTATGCACTTTCGTATGCATTTTGACTATGAAAGATAAGAAATTTGTTAAAATTAAACATAAAAAAACAGTTTAGGAAGCCAAACTGTTGATTTACATTGTTTTAAAAATAGTAGCGGGAACTGGACTCGAACCAGTGACCTTCGGGTTATGAGTTTAACTAAAAAGCATATTTTAAGCTATTTTTGACCTATTATATACTTAAATTGTTTGCGGAATTGTTAATGGTAAATTAAACAATAAATATGACTACAAATATAATATTATTGCAGGTCTTTATATTTTTTTTCGAATTATCTAAAATCAAAACAACTATATTTCGAGCTAAAAATTCAAAATAACTAACACAAAATCACCTACTTTAAAAGTCGTATCATTAAAACATCATGAGCTCCTATTTCTGACTTCAAACTAGTAGCTGTGTTTCCTAAATTTTGATGATTAAATAGGTCTCGAATTTTAAAATTTTGGTTATTTACGTTCAATATTCTGTTATTTAGATTGTCGCCAATTTCATGTTTTTTCCAATCAAAATCCAGTGAAATTTGCTTATCATTCATATTTATAAAAGTCATAGCCCACTCATCATTTTCCAAAGGTTTTATCCAAACCTCTATATTGTTTTCATTTATAAATCGAAAACCTTGAATCCCCAATTTATCCTGATTTACGGCAACTATTTCTTTATTAGCAAGTGTTTTAATAGTTTCACTAGAGGTAATTCTTAAATCATTCCCCATAATTAATGGCGAAGCCAATATACACCACATAGCAAAATGACTTCGATCTTCTGCATCAGTCATTCCGTTACCAACTTCCATCATATCATAATCGTTCCAATGTCCAGGGCCAGCTGCTTTACGGATTTCTTTTCTCATATTTATTATTTTCCAAATCCCTGAAGACGACCAAGTACCATGCCCAACTTCACAATCCCAACAATTAATAATATCTCCAGTAACTCTCCATGCATGTCCAACATTTTCGGCCCAAGTCCAAGGTTCATTATCGCCCCATTCGCAAATACTAAACACCATTGGTCTTTTAGCTGTTTTAATAGCATCACGCATCGTAATGTAAGCACTTTCTGCATTTATTTTTTCGGTATTACACCAGTCATATTTTAAAAAATCTACTCCCCAAGAAGCGTATAAACGGGCATCTTGATATTCGCTACCACGACTTCCAGGATAACCAGCACAAGTTTTTTCTCCAGCACAATTGTACAACCCAAACTTTAACCCTTTTGAATGCACATAATCAGCTAAAGCTTTCATTCCGCTAGGAAATTTTTTAGGATCTGCAACTAAATTACCCTCAACATCACGTTCCTTTGACATCCAACCATCATCTAAAACTATGTACTCATAACCTGCATCTTTCAAACCTAATTCAATAAATTTATTGGCTATATCTTTTACCAGAGCTTCATTTATATCTGTTCCGAATGTGTTCCAACTATTCCAACCCATTGGTGGTGTTAAAGCCAAACCCTCGAATTTTTGAGCACTTACTTTTACGCTTACAATTAGTAATACTATTAAAAAGAAATTTTTCATAATGAATATTTTGATTTAATTTTAAAAATTATATAATATATTTTCAGTTAAAGTTTTCCAATTATCAGTTCTAAATGGTGCTGCAGGAAATTTTTCTTTGTTGTGTAAATTACATTCTCCCGCATCATCAGCCCAACCGTAACGTACAGCTATAGGATTAGTTACATATTCATTTTCAACAACCACTTTATTGTTTATAATTTCAGCCTTTGCTTTGTGAAATATTTTATCTGAACCTGCAATTTCAAATCCGTAAACACTTTTTGATTCATTAGATGTTATAAGGCCGCCACCAACATTATCAAAAGTTAAATAAATTTTATTTTGTTTTATTTCCAACAATTTAAAAGTTGGACCGCTATAAATTATATTTTTACCATAATTCTTACTTAATGCAATTGCAGCTAAGCGATACCCAACATCTTGTTTATTTGTGGGATGAATATCTTTTGCATCGCCAATATCAGTAGTTACACACATCCCAGTATTTGGAACTTGTAGTGTTTGAGCTTGCGCCTCTCTAAGTTCGGCCCATTTACTACCTTTGATACTGTTGCCTCCAAATTCATCAAAACTTGCCAATTGCACAAAATAAAAAGGAAAATCACCTTGATTCCATTGTGTCCTCCAATCTCCTATCATTAAAGGAAATGTAGTTTTATACTGTTGAGCTCTACTTACATTTGCCTCGCCTTGATACCATAAAACACCTTTAAATGCATACGGAATTAATGGATGTACCATTGCATTATATAATAATGAAGGAAAACTATTTGGTGATACTTCACTTTTTATCTCAACCACATTAAATTTCCATGCGCCAGATAATGGAATAACTGCATTTTGTAAGGTTAATTTTAAGTCGGCTTTATCACCCCAAATTCCTCCACCACCAGTATAATCGGTGACTTTAATTGCAATTACATTTGTACCTTCTTTTAAGATTCCTGATGGAATTTTATACATTCTTTTTTCATCATATTTATTGGTTGTTCCAATCTCAATTCCATTAAAATAAGAAATATCTTCATCATCTATTTTTCCCAATTCAATTAAAGCTTCCTTTCCGGCATCTTCTTTTGAAATTTCAACCGATTTTCGAAACCAAACCACTCCGTCCAAATTATCCAACTGTTGGTTTTCCCATAAATCTGGAACTTGCATTTTAGGCCAGTTAATATCATTGAAAGTAAGTTCTTTGAAAGATGAATCCGCTTGAGCCATTATTTTTGAACCTTGAATATATTCTATTTTGGTTGTAATTAATTTGATTTGATTTTTTGAAAGCAAATCTAAATCTACATTAGGCATTTCAGCTATCATTTCTTTAAATTCATTACTATTTTCAAAAGCTTCTTTACTAGTCCATGTTTCTACACAAGTACCTCCCCAAGATGTGTTGATAATACCGATTGGAATATTTAATTCAGCATATAATTTTTTAGCAAAAAAGTAGCCAACTGCTGTAAAATCATTTACTGTATTTTTATTACAAACATCCCATTTTCCAGCTTTTAATGCTACTTTTGGTGAATCACTTAAATCTTTTTCAACCAAAAACTGACGAATCATAGGATAATCAGCATCATTCATTTCTTCTACTGCATTTTTCACATTACTTACTGTAAATTCCATATTAGATTGGCCACTACAAATCCACACTTCACCCACCAATACATTTCTTAAAACAATGGTATTATTACCTATAACAATCATTTTAAAAGGTCCTCCGGCGCTTTCAGGTTTTAAAAAAATTGCCCATTTTCCATTTGCATCGGTGTTGGTTTTTACAATTTGATTGTTGAAATGGATTTCAATTTTTTCATTAGCATCAGCCCAACCCCAAAGAGGAATTGGCTTGTCACGTTGTAAAACCATGCCGTCAGAAAATAATAACGGTAATTGTACATTGGCATTCGCAAATAAGCTGAATGCAAAAAAGAGGGTTACAAAATATTTTTTCATTTTAATCTATTATTCAGTTTCAATTTTAATTACAAAAGCCATATCGTCCACTTTTTGATGAGGTGTTTTAATATGCAATCCATATTTATCTATTTTGAAAGGAATTTCATTTTCAATCCCTAAAATTGTAATATTTTTTATTGTTGGAACGGCATCCCCTAAAAATTCAGTTGTAAATGAAGTTAAATTAATTGGAGTGTTTTCTCCCGGCCAACCTAAAACAATAGCGTAAATGACTTTCCCTTTTTTTGTATAACGAATGTCTTGCGGAGTGTAAGTAATTTTATCTAAAAACATCCCCGATTTTTCTTGTTTTGTAGGGCCTTCACCAAAAACTTCCCACGTACGCGAACCATAAATAGCTTCTCCATTTGTTTTTAACCATTGGCCAATGGTTAACAATATTGCTTGTTGGTTCTCAGGAATTATACCATTTGCCATTGGTGAAATGTTGAGCATTAACGCACCGTTTTTACTCACTACATCTACTAAAATATGGATAATTTCATTGGCATTTTTTAGCTTTAAATTATCAACATAACTCCAACTACCTATCGATACGGTTTCATCTGTTAACCAAAATTCTTCGGTTATTTTGTTCATTCTTCCTTTTTCAAAATCTTCTAAACTTACCGATTTTGGAAACTCCCCATCTTTATGTGTAAACACAACTTGTTTGTTTTTGGCAACTGCATCATTAAAATAATAGGCTATAAACTTTCTCTTAATCGAATCGGAGATTTTTTGTGTTTGACCATCAAAGTAAATCAAATCTGGGCTATAATTATCAATCACTTCTTTTAATTGCCCTAACCAGTCTTTATTGAATTTTTCTTTTGAAATATTGCCATACATTTTAGCCAAAAGCGGATCTTCAGATGAAGTTGGCATTTTAGGATTATAAGGAAAATAGGAAGTGTCATTCAACCATTTTTGAGGCTCCTCTTTATATATTTGAAGATTTCTAGCGATGTGAAAAGAGGCAATAAATTTCATGTTTTTTTGATGAATTGCCTGACTCAACTCTTTTAAAATATCTCGTTTCGGGCCCATATCAACCGAATTCCACGGATTGATTTTACTTCCCCAGTTAGACCATCCATCGTGATGCTCGGCCACAACACCTGCAAATTGAGCTCCTGATTTTTCAAACAAATCTGCCCAAGTATTGGCATCAAAGTTCTCAGCTTTAAACATGGGCACAAAATCGTGATACCCAAATTCTGATGGCTGTCCGTAAGTTTCAACATGGTGTCTATTTTCATCAGTTCCTTCAATATGCATGAGTCTAGGATACCAATCGTTGGCATAAGCCGGCACAGATAAAACTCCCCAATGCGCATAAATCCCAAATTTAGCATCTTTAAACCACTCAGCAGTTTCATCATATTCCGCTAAAGATTCCCAGGTCTCTTCATATTTTACGATTTCTTTGGCAGCTTTTTTTTCTTCTGAACAACTTATAATAAGTATCAAAAAAAATAAAATGCTCACATGCTTTATTATTTTCATTTTCTTCATTTAATTATTCTGTCCAAACGCATACTCCTCCTGGTTTTAAAATTTTGGTTCCAATTAGTAAATTGGTTTTAACCGGTAATTTCAATTCATAATCTTCAGAAGCATAATTAACAGCTACCCAAAAACCATCGCGCCATTGTACATATACTCCTTCTGGATAATTTTCGGTAGTAATATTTGCTTGAAAATAAACACTGCGTAAGACATCTTTTTCCAATAGCGCATCATCAGTATCAACTCCAATATAGGTTACCGTTCCTTTACCAATTTTATGAGTTACCACAGCTGCTTTTCCAGCATAAAACTGATTGGTATAAGTCGCTAACACATTTTTAGGATTATTTGGCACGATTAAATCGGCCCAATTATTCCAAAAATATTCATTTTTTAAACCTTCAATAGTGCCTTTTGTTGAAGGTAATAACTGATCAAAATTTTCAATTTCAGCATTAATGAGCGAATAAATTTTTTCGCCCCAACCAGCACTAAAAATATGTCCGTTTCGGTCTTTTACTCCAGTTCTCAATGTTAAAACTAAATTACCGCCTTGTTTTACATAGTTTTTCCACTTATCAATAAGTGCATTATCAACCAATTCAAAAGCAGGTGCAATTACAACTTTGTACTTACTTAAATCGTCATTTTCATAAATAATATCAGCAGGTGCTCCAAAGGATTTTACAATTTCTAAATATTTTTGAAAAAACTGCAAAGTATTCCATTGATTGGTTTGTCCTTGCTGTGCCATACTCCAAGTATTGTCGTAATTCCATAATAAGGCAGTTTTGCGCTCTTTAATTTTTTTAGGTATTTCAGCTTTTGGATTGTAAGCTTTTCGCAACATTTCCATCTCCTCAATCACCTGTTTGTATTCTTTTCCGCCTTGAGACAAGGTTAGACCATCTAACTTAACTATACCACTGTGATACTGCTCAGCGCCATAATTGATTTGACGATAACGATATGAACAAGCAAACGATAAATTGCCTCCAAAACAGTGATACAACCACATCCTTACCGTACCTGGCAATAACAACGAATTGATGCCTCCCCAGTTTACGTAACCAGGTTGTAACTCCATAATTCCAGAAGTGTGATTTTCTGGCGCATAAAAACTAAAGGCAAACGACAATTCTTTTGGATCGCCTAAACGAAAACCCAAATCGCCAATATTTGCATTCCCTTTATTTGGATAAGATGTAAATGAATTAAAATCTAATTTTTTAGTTCTTCGTGGATCAGCAGATTGATTGGTTGCAGTGTAATTTGTGGTGATATATTGATTTTTTGAAATTAACGGACGTAATATTTCGGCCTGAAAATCTAAAAAATCAGCCTGTGTATCGGCTGAATATCTTTTTAAATCAAGCAGCGAATGTGGGTTGATGCCCCACCAACCTACAAGTTTGGCGTTTGGTATTTTTATTTCACTAAAACTGCTATAAGTTTGATTCCAAAATGACGCTCCCCAAGCATTATTTAAATTTTCGATTGTTTCATATTTAGTTTCTAACCACTTTTTAAATGCTTCTTGTGACGAAGGACTAAAGTCGGGTTTCGCCCAAGGTTCATTATCTATTTGCCAACCAATTACTGTTGGATTGTTTCCATAACGTTCTCCTAATTTTGTTACAATTTTTTTTGTAAAACGTTTCCAAATAGGATTGCTTAATGATTGCTGATCTCTTGTGCCGTGTTCCTGCCGTTGATAATCCGCATTCATTAAATAAATTTCAGGATATTTAATACCCATCCAAACTGGCGTTATGGAAGTTGGTGTCCCTAAAATAACTTTTAAATTGTATTTTGAAGCCAATGCGATTACTTCATCCAACCATTCAAAAATATAAACACCTTCTGAAGGCTCCATATCTATCCAAGAAAATTCAGCAATATGAATAAATTCAAAACCTATTTCAGCAATGTTTTTAATATCGCCTTCCCATTCACTTTTGTCCCAATGTTCAGGATAATAGTAAATACCCAATGACATTAAATCTTCTTTTTGGAAAAATTTGGATGTATTCTGTGCATTAACATTTACTATTAATACGAAAAAAAACAGTGATTTTAAAAATAGATTTTTCATTTTATAAAAAATAATAACAATGGTTCTTATAATGAACCTCAGTTGTATTAGAAATTTAATTCAATCCTTCAATTAAAGCATCGAGTACTTTTTGGTCAAAAACAGTATTGTCTGCGCGCTTAAAAATTCCAAAACCGTGGTTTGTAATACTTCCTTCATCCCAATAAAAAGGCAATAGACCGTTTGCTTTTGCTTGTTTTACAACATATTTTAAATAAAAAGCTCTCGAATTTAAATGTAAGGCCAAAGCATCTCCAGTTAAAGTTGTGCGTCTAATGGCTCCGAATTCACCTAAAACCACTGGAATACCCTTATCTACAAACTTAGTTTTCATAGATGCAAAATAAGTATCTAAAGCTGTTTCTTCACCCAAAGTTGCATTGCGTTCGGTATCTATTATTGAATGATAATCTTTCCCCCAGAAATAAGCCATTTTTCCCCAACTTGCATCTTCTGTTAATCCAGCAAACTGCCAAGGCGTATAATAATGCACTTCAACCATCATTCTATTTTCAACAATATCGGTTGGTAATGTTGTCATTAAATTAGTTGTTTTTTCAATATCAGTTGTTGGCCCTTGTACCACTAAAGTGCGATAGGCATTTTTACCTCCAGTAGCTCGAACTGCATCAATAAAAGTTTGATGATATGAATTCAAAACTATCATTCCAGCTACATCATCAACTGCAGGTTCATTGGCACTAGCAAATAATAAATGCTCATCAAAATCTCTTAAATGCGTGGCGATTTGTTCCCAAAAAGCTTTTTGTTTGGCATTGACTTCATCTTTTTTAGCTTCGGTAATATTATTTTCAAGCCACCCACCATCCCAGTGAATGTTTAAAATTACATACATATCATTATCTGTACAATATTTTACGACTTCTTTCACTCTATTTAGCCATTCAGTTTTAATTTCAGCTTTGGCACTATTTGATAAATATTGATTCCAAGAACAAGGAATTCTCACTGCATTAAATCCGTTTAGTTTTACTGCATCAATCAAAGCTTTGGTTGCCTTTGGATTTCCCCAAGCGGTTTCACTTCCACTAGCTTCCAATGTATTACCTAAATTCCACCCAAGGTTTATTTTTGATGCAATTTCAGTTGAAGTACTGCTCATGTTGGTAGCATCAGCAGCGATAGGATTTGTGTTATAATTTGGATACAAATCACCAATGGCTACCTCAGTTTCTTTTTGAATAATCGTAATTTTAAAAGGTGTTACACTGTTTGCTGAAATGGTTATAGTTGCTGTTCTTTTTGTTGTTTCAGTATTTTCAGCAACACTAATTTTAACTGTACTTGAGCCTTTTAAACCCGATGTTTTGCTAAAAGTAATCCAACCTGTGGCCGAACTATTTAATGTCCAGCTGTCTGCTGTAGTATTAATACTAACATCAAAACTACTTGCTTCTTTTTCAAAATCTATATTTGTAAGACTTGCAGTTAATGTTTTGGGAATCACAACAACTACTTCTTCATCTGGTGATGTGTCTTTACTGCAAGCCAAAAAACCAAATAATAAAAAAAAGACGAGTGTACTAAAAATGAGTTTATTGTTTGATTTTTTCATTATACCAATCTGATTTACTGAATATTAATTGAAATTTCTTCAAAATTCCCTCTCGATGAATTACCAATTTTCAATACGTACTTTCCAGGTTCAATTAGCCATTTATTTTTTATTTCAGAATAATAAGCTAGTTCTTTTACTGGCAAAGTGATTGTAATTATTTCAGAAGCACCACTTTTTACAAATACTTTTTTAAATCCTTTTAATTCTTGTGTAGCTCTTTCAACTTTTGAATCTGGATTGGAAACATACAATTGGGCAACTTCCTTTCCAGCAACATTTCCTATGTTTTTCATTTTGAAAGAAATTTCAATAAGGTTATTTATATTATATGTTTCTTTATTTGTTTTTAAATCAGAAATTTCAAAATTTGTATAGGATAATCCATAACCAAACGGATATAAAGGTTCAATGTTTTTAGTATCGAACCAACGGTAACCTACTAAAATTCCTTCTTTATAAGTCACAGTTTCATCCCCTGGAAAACTATTGGTTGCATGTGCCGGAGAATCTTCAATATTTTTGGGCATTGTCCAAGGTAATTTTCCTGACGGATTTATAGTACCTAATAAAACATCAGCCAATACATTACCACCTTCAGAACCATTAAACCAGCTCCAAATCAAAGTTGAAGTCATTTTTTCTACTTCTTGCAAATCGAATGGAGCACCAGCAATCATCACCACAATGGTATTAGGGTTTACTTCCATTACCTTTTTAATTAGTTCTTCCTGTGCAAAAGGTAATTTTAAATTCATACGATCAGAAGCCTCTGTTTCATAATCACGATTTGAACCTGCAAAAATAATAGCCATATCCGAATTTTTTGCAGCTTCAATAGCTTCTTCTAATTTTGTTGCATCTAATTTGTTTACAGGCAAAGGACCGTGTAAAGTAACTTCAGCTTTTTGGTCATTTTCGTTTTTAGAATATCTTTCTAAATACCCTTCAGCATAATTAATTTTCACATTTTCAGGTAATCTATTTTGAAGTCCTTCTAAAGGTGTTACCTCTCTCTTAGTTTTAACACCAGCTCCAAAACCACCCAAAGCATTTTTCTTTGTAGCATTATTTCCAATAACCGCAATAGACTTAACACCCTCTAAATTTAATGGGAGTGTATTTTTTTCATTTTTCAATAGAACCACAGATTCTGCCGCAATATTGTAAGAATCTTGATAATGCGCCTCGGTTGCTAGACTTCCTTGGACTCTATTTTTACCATTAATTGCTTTTACTTGAAACAGCACATTTAAAATACGTTTTATATGCTTATCTATTTCAGCTTCAGAAATTTCACCCAATTTAAATGCTTCAATTAATTTATCTGCTAAAAAATACTCATTAAATGATTTTGGAGTTCCCATTTCAATATCCAATCCGTTTTCTAATGATTTTACCGTGCTATGTACAGCAGCCCAATCTGAAACTACAACACCTTTAAACCCCCATTCATTTCTCAAAATTTTATTTAACATTAAATCGTTTTCGCACAAATAATCACCTCTAAATTTGTTATAAGCGCCCATAACGCTATACGCATTTGCCTGAGTAATTGCAGCTTCAAAAGCTGGTAAATAAATTTCACGTAATGTTCTTTCATCCATTAAAACGTCAACAGTACCTCGGTTCGTTTCCTGATTGTTTGCAGCAAAATGTTTTATACAAGCCATTACATCGTTTTCTTGAATTCCCACAATAAATGGCACCGCTAATTTTTTGTTTAAGAAAGGGTCTTCAGTAAAATACTCATAAGTACGCCCTCCGAGGGGTGTTCTAATAATATTTATTGCAGGTGAAAGCAACATATCTTTACCACGCGCACGAGCTTCTTGCCCTACACTATTTCCGAATGTATACGATAGGTCCGGATTCCAAGTTGCGGCGACACTTCCTGCTGCTGGATAATAGGTTGCGTAATCGTTATCCCAACCTGCAGGTGCCCAGCTATTTCTAGAAATTTCTTCTCTAATACCTAAAGGGCCATCAACCATTTTTAATTCTGGAATTCCTAAACGCTCAACACCTCCCGAAGAAAACATGGAATTAGCATGAAGCATTCCAATTTTTTCTTCAATTGTCATTAATGATATAAGGCTATCAATAGCATCATCAAATTCTGAGCTTATTGCAGTTCCCTGATATACATTGGTTGCTATTTTTTCAATGGTAGGCTTTTGTTCTTTTTTACAAGAAATTAATCCTATAACTAAAATTATAATTGTGATATAAATTGAATTTATTTTCATTTTTTTGTTTGAATTTTATTTTTTAATTATTGTATTCTTAAGTTGAGAAGGTAAACATCATTTTCATTAATGTTAAAATACTTGATAAACTTACCTTTTACGTCTATTTTTACCAACTCAGTTTTAATTGGTTCACCATTATTTTTTCGCTTTAATGCGTTTACTTCCTCTTTTGTAAGTTGACTTGGTTTGTCCATTGCTAAATACTCGGAATACGGATCATTTGCATTATAGCCTACTTTAAATATTTCTAATTTATAGGTACCCTTTTTAAGTCCTTCAACTTCAACTTTTAATTTTCCTTTTGGTTTTGAAGGCAAATCTTGTGCGTAATAGGTTTGATTGAGTTCTGTATCACCAGGATGCGTATTGGTAAAATCCCAAAAAAGTAATTGCATATCACCATTTTCATTTTTGCTTGCCCAAGAAGATGTATCTGCGTTTTTAAGTTCAGTTTTACCCAATTTGTTCATTAAATAATAAGAAAAATAGGCCGATTTTTTAATTCCTTGAGTGTTCAACAATCCGAAACCACCATGAAAAGGAGTAAATCTCGGACCAGCTTCTTCAAAAATATCAGTAAAAACCCAATAAGACATAGAGTTAGCAGCATCTCCTACTTGTTTTAGTTTTTGAAGAATATATGCTGCAGAATGATAACTATCGTGAATTGGATCTGCAGGTGTGTATGAAGAACTCCATTCGGTATAATGTAATTCTAGATTTGGTTTTGTTGAATTTGAAATTTGTTTACGGGAATTTATAACATCACCACTTACACTAGAATCTTCTTTACTTAATATTGTACCGGAAGTACCAAATTCATCTAAATAACCGTGCTTAACACCGTAAGTATGCGTTGAAATAAAATTAATTGGAACATTAGCATTTTCGCAAAATTCAATAGTTTCTGGAACCCATCCAGCTCCCGCAGTTGCAGGTCCACCAACTTTGTATTCAGAATTTACATTTTTTATAGCATTCGCAGTATATTCATATAATTTAAAATATTCTTCTTGTGTTCCTGTCCAAAATCCGGGTGTTAAATTTGGCTCATTCCAAACTTCAAAATACCAAGATTTAACTTCTTTAGCGCCATATCTTTCTGTAAAATGAGTTGTTAAATTTCTTATTAAGGCTCCCCATTTTTCATAATCTTTTGGTGGAGTTACATTTCCTTTCCACCAAAAAATTGTTTCATGGCCACTTGCTAAAGCAGATGGCATAAATCCTAGTTCAACAAAAGGTTTCATGTTAATACTTAAAATAAAATCATAAAGTGCATCAATATATTGATAATTATATTTTGGCTTTCCTTTTTCATCTTCACTATAAACACCCATATCATCGGATAGTAAGCCGTGCATTCTAATGTATTTGAAATCACATTCGTTTTTTACCAATGCTAATTGTTGCTGCCAATCTGCCCGCAATCCTTCATTTGCTCTTCCTGCTCCAATACATTCCTTAAACATCGTATTTAAATCTCCAGCAGCATTATTAAAATCTATTTTTATAGTTCTATAATAATTGTTTGATGAAATTTCCGTTTGTGATTTTATTGTTTGAATAAAAAGGCAGCTTATAATTGTTATAAAGAATAGAAACTGTTTCATTGACTTTTATTTTTATATAGTTTTCTGCGTTATTTTAAAAGTTAAAAATAACGCAGAATAAAATGAGTTTTATAATTTTTTAAATCTTATTGCAGTTCCGCCACCTTCGCCAAGGTTAAGTTTTAAAGTGTCGGTTGATTTAACTTCTTTGGTTGTTATAGCAACTTTAGTTGCATTTGTATTCCAAGTTGTTCCAACTTCATCAGCATAAATTTGAGCTTCATAAGTAGTATTAGCATCTAAGAAAGATAAATCAATATCAAAAGATCTACTTTCTTCATTTGTTAAACTTCCTAAATACCAATCTTCGCTATGTTTATCTTTACGCACAGTAGTAATATATTCAGCAATTTCTGCATTTAAAACTTTAGTATCTTGCCAATCTACTGGCACATCTTGTAAAAATTTGAAAGCAGGATTTCCATCATAGTTTTCAGGTAAATCTGCTAACATTTGAATAGGAGCGTAGAAAACTACGTATAAAGCCAATTGTTTTGCTGCCGTTGTATGCACATCTCTACCTTCATAACCTTGTTTAATTTCAACATCTAAAACGCCAGGTGTAAAATCCATTGGACCAGCAAGTAATCTTGTAAATGGCAAAGTAGCTGTATGACTTGGCGGATTTCCATCACTCCAAGCATTGTATTCTTGTCCCCGAGCTCCTTCGCGAGCCATCATATTTGGATACGTTCTTCGTTCTCCAGTATCTTTTATTGGTTCGTGGAAATTAACAGTTAAATGGTATTTTACTGCATTTTCTAGTACAGCTCTGTAATAATTTACACCAAATTGTCCGTGATGCCACTCTTTCATATTTAAGCGAGAACCAACTTGTCCAATTTTAACATCGTGAATTCCAACTTTTTCATATAAAGCCATTCCTTCATCAATTTGAGCTAAATAATTGATAATATTTGAACCTGTTTCGTGATACCCAATAATACTAACTCCATTTTCTTTGGCATAATCAGTTACTTTTTTAAGATCGAAATTATCTGCTTCCTGTGTAAAACTAAATTGATGCATGGCGTTTTCATACCAAGCTGGAGTCCAACCTTTATTCCAACCTTCAATTAATAAATGATCAATTCCAAATTTTTTGCAATAATCAATATATTCAAAAGCATGTTTTGTAGTTGCTCCTTGAATAGGGCTTTCCCAAAAAGAATATTTACCAATATGCATTCCCCACCAAATACCTAAATATTTATGAGGTTTAATCCAACTTGTATCTTCAATTTTATTTGGGTCGTTTAAGTTTAAAATTAGTGCAGAAGTTATTAAATCTGCTGGTTTATCAGCTATTTGTAAGGTTCTCCAAGGCGTTGTAAAACTACCATTTGTTTTTACTTTATCACCATCTGCCCAAGGAACTAGATTGCTTTTTAGAGAAGTACCATTGGTTCTTTCTAACGTCATACTTGCAAAATCTTTTAAATTTGCTTCGTGAAAACTTAAGGATAATCCACTTTTACTTTTTATTGTTAATGGCGTATGAACAGTATCTAAAGTGCTCACAGGTGATTTAGTAGTTAAATATTCATATCTATTATCTTGATATGCACCAATCCACCAAGCATCTCCATCGTCTTTTAAATTGAACTGTGTTAACTCATCCATAATAAAAATACTGTCTTTTCCTTGTTCTGGATATATATATCTAAGCGCAATACCATCATCAAAAGCTCTAAACTGAACTTCTAAATTTCTTTTACTTTCTGATTTTTCTTGTAATAAAACAGATAATTGATTGTAATTATTTCTGATTTGGTTTTTCTCACCCCAAACAGGTTCCCAAGTTTCATTAAAAGAAGTTGTATCAATTTTAATTACTTCAAAGTTTGAACTTAGAGAGTCATTATTTTTAAATACAAACCCTAATTTTGAAGGAGAAAGAACAGTAATATCACTATGTGAAACACCATAAAATGGTTTGCCGTCAATCAGTTCAAAAGTGATCTTGTTTTTTTGATTTGGAGACTTTAATTCTTGTGAAACATTTTTAGGTTGTTGGCTACAAGAGATTAAAAATAGCAGCAAAAATGCGGTTGAAAATTGTTTTAACATTTTAATCAAAATAAAATTATTTAATTGTTGAAATTTTAAATTTAGTGTTGCCTTCAAGAGGATTATTTACCAATTCAAATGAATTCCCTTTTTTAACAACCTCTAAATTGTATAAATTAGTGTTATTAGGCACATACAATTTACAACTAGCTGTTGTTGCATCTGCAGCAAATACTTTTAATTCTAAAGAGCTCCAATCCATATCTTTTGTAGATTGAGCTAATTTAATATGAGGTAAAATTGTTCCATTTTTAACCAACATAATAATTGGAATATCACCAGCTTTAATTGAATGCCAGCCACCTTCATAAATTTTATTAGTTTGGTAGTCTATCCATTTTCCTTTTGGTAAATACACATTTCTTTCAGTACCATTTTCAAATAATGGAGCAACTAAAATATCCGAACCAAATAAGTATTGATCATCAACTAACCAAGAACCCGGATCGTTTGGAAATTCAACAAACATGGCTCTTAACATTGGTAAGCCTTTTTCAGATGCGTCTTTTGCCTGTCCATATATATAAGGCATTAACTGATAACGTAAATTATCAGCATTTCTAAAATCTACTAAGAATTCTTTGCTATATTCCCAAGGTTCAGTTGGTGGTTCACCGTGACTACGAACGTGTGAAGTTAACATTCCAAATGGAGTCCATCTTCTATATAAATCTTCAGGCGATTTTGTAACAAAACCACCCACGTCATGACTCCAAAAAGTAAATCCAGACAAACCAAACGATAAGCCACCTCTTAAAGTTGCTGCCATTGCAGTATTTGTAGTTGCAGCATCTCCACCCCAATGTAAAGGATATCTCTGACTTCCAGACCAAGCGCTTCTTGCCCAAATAATAGAGTTTCCTGTAACTTCTTTTGTGATTTCAGAAACAGCTTTGTTATATCTTAGTGGAAATAAATTGTGTTCGTAAAAACCAGTTTTTCCATTGTTGAATATTCCTGTGGCGGGAGCTGCTTCTCCAAAATCAACTTTTATAACGCCTACACCTTGTTTTAAAAGAGATGCTATTTTATTTTGATACCAAGTTACCGTTTCAGGATTTGTAAAATCTAAAGTAGCATCTTCATAAGGGATATTTCCTTTTCTATCTTTTACAGCTAACCCTTTTTCAATAATTTCATTAAACAACGTATTTCTTGGCGTAAAATAAGGTAATTGCCATAAACAAACATTAAATCCGTCTTCTTTCATATCAGCAATCATATCAATAGGATCGTTAAATCTGTTTTTAGAGAATTCGTAATTACATCTCCAATCTGTTTCAAACCAACCGGTATCAAAATGAATTACATCACTTGGAATTTTATATTTTCTTAAATTTTTTGCGATTTCTCGTCCTTCTGTTTCAGAAAAATAAGTGATTCTACTCATCCAAAAACCAAATGACCAAAGTGGTGGCATTTCAGCTTTTCCAGTTAAATCGGTATATTCATCTAAAATATCTTTTGGTTCACCAATAAATACAAATAAATCGGCCTCATCATCACCAATCATCATAGAATTAGCGCCATTAAAATATTTTCCAAAATCAACAGTAATAGGAGTGGAGTGATGCATAAAAACACCGTAACCACGGCTACTCATATAAAAAGGAATTGGTTTGTACATAGTTTCATTTTGCACACCATTTGCATCATCTGTCCATAAAATAACTTTTTGCCCACGTTTATTAAATTGCGTAAAAGATTCACCACAACCAAATATTTTTTCTTCAGGAGACATAGAAAAAACAGCGTCCATACTTCTTGAATAATCATCGGCTCTACGAACAAATGAAAATGGCGTTACAGGCGTGTATGTACTTTTAACATCATCTAAATGTAACGTGCTAGTTAATAGTTTTCCTTGAGCATTGTAAATAGAAACGTGCCAAGGTTTTTCTGTAATTACAACAGAACC
The DNA here is from genome assembly GCF_016342705.1 of Lutibacter sp. GTDB lineage: Bacteria > Bacteroidota > Bacteroidia > Flavobacteriales > Flavobacteriaceae > Lutibacter. Next base: position 126,404 of record NZ_JAEINV010000001.1, read on the forward strand.
TTTGCTACTTGTATATTTGTGACCTTCGGTGATTTTGGAGTATTTCCATAAATTTCTAGCATTTTTTGCAACACCATTAACTAACATTAATGATGCTTCTTGTTTTTTAAATTGTGGACCAGATGAAGTTTTTATTCTAATAGTTCTATCAGAAATAAATTCAATTGAAAAAGGTAATTCAGGAGAAACTTCATATTCAGTAGTAGGAAATTCATTTGCAGGCGCAGGCACAAGTTTGCTTAACATGTTGTTAAAAGCCTGTCTGGTTGCAAAATTATGACGTAAATATTTAATTGTTCCTTCTCCAGTTTCTGGGTTAAATTTAACTAATTCATCAGCTAAATAATACGTGTTTCTAAAATCCTCAAAATCTTTACTAATATCTGGCGGCTCGTTCAACATATTTGTATTTTGAATTTGTGCATATGATTTAGCAAAAAACAGCAATAACCCAAATATAATTAAGGGTCTAAAAAAATATTTACAAGTGATGGACATGTTGTTTTTGTTTGGTTATTTTTAAATAAATAAGCGTTATTTTTACAATTAAAAATTGGTCAAAAAATTTAATGATAAATATAGCCTTTAACCTTTATTAAAAATTATACAATTTCTACTATTTCAAATACTTTTTTATATAATGTAAAATGAAAACTTAAAATGGCTGGATGTATAGTGCTAAAGAAGGATTACAGGGTAAAAAGGATTTTAAGCTGTTATTTGATATGCCATATTTGATATTTTTGAGTCTAAAGATAATTGTAATCTTATTCGGATATAAAATTTATTGCATTTTTTGTGGTTTTTTTTGCGTGTGCTGTATTAATAAATGTTTGATCTAAGTAGAATTCACAACAATTAATCATTATTGGTTGTACTTGAACTATTCCGAGTTAAAATTGTCAACTTTAAATATTACAAAAATGAATTCAGGGAAATAATCTCCCAAATAATTTGTTGCTAAATCTGATACTTTTAATTTATTTTCCTGCTGAAGTAAAAGTATTGCAGTAGCTGTAAATTGTTTTGAAACGGATGCAATCTCTTGTGATGTGGTGGTTAAAAAAAGGTGTTTACTTATTTAAATTAGCCAATCGATTTCCTTTTTTAAAGATAAGTTTACCCTTGCGTTTTATAGCGACAGCTCCATTAAACATTTTGGCAGTGCACAATGTAGAGAAATATTCATCTAAAGTATCATTTTGTACTTCAATCATTTTTTCATCAGCTGCCTTTTTAAAAAATGGCTTACAATTGGTAAACATAAAAGTTAAAAACAATAGAAAAACGAGTTGATATTTTTAACATAACTTTCTATTTTATCCCAAGTTGGATTGATTAATCCAATACCGTTTGTATCATTTAAATGGATGGTTCCGTATAGAATTTGGTGACCTTGATAAGGATCTATAAATTGAGGTTTATCAGAAACATTTCGCATTGCTTTTATAATTTCAGCATCTTTATTACCTTCAAATTTAATCTTTAAATAATTAAAATCATCAGCTTCTAATACTCTTTGTTCTATGATTTCAGAGCTGTCAATTCCAATAGTTTTACTGGTTTTTAAATTTCTTTTTGCTAAATTGAAATATTTATAAAAAGGAACATTTAGAATTTTTCCAATAAGATTATGAAGTGCAATATCAATTGCATCTTTTGCTGCGGTATTTCCAGAGTTAAGTCGATCTATGTAGTTTCCTATTTTTACTATTTCTAGTGGAGAATGGAATTGACTTAAATTTATTATTTTTATAAAAGCTTGAGCAGTTTCAATTGTTTCTCCATACAAGGGAGGCATTGATGCTTCCCCATACCCCTCAAAAATTTCATATTTTAATTTTACTAGAAGGACAGGGGTATTTGTTCTTGATCCACTAGCTATTCTAATACGAATTATTTATTCAAATTATATGGTTTAATTTCTATGGAGATTATTTAGTACAAAGTGTTTTTATTTAAATTGTTTTTTCAATATGGTTTCTTCTAAAAATTTTGTCAATGTTTATTGTTAAGAAATAATGCTGCTCAATGTGTTTACTTATAATTAAATGACTTAGTTAAACACCTAATTTAGCAAAGAAAATCGAATAGAAAATAGACTGCACTCAATGAGACAAATTTAATTAATTTTGACAATAATGATCTTAAACCAAGCAATATACTAAATGCGATGTTGGCGGTAGTTTTTTATTCATATTTTTTGCACCAACTCCATAAGTTTCCTTGTCAAGAATAATCATATTTTCCATAGTTTGCATTTTTCTAGTCATACACTCTAAACATTTTCATAGAAGGAAATGTGTTTAAAATTCCTTAAATTAATTTTTTAATTAACTTAAAATATTTAAACGGCACGTATTTCATTGGTAAATCAATCCAAGTTGGAGTAGTAACAACCGATCTTTTATTACTAAAAGCCAAAAAGCTATCTTTTCCATGATATTTTCCCATACCGCTATTTCCTACACCTCCAAAAGGTAATTTATGGTTGGTAATATGCATTAGTGTGTCATTTACACAGGCACCTCCAGATGTGGTTTTTGCTAAAATACGCTTTGCATTCTTGTTACTACCAAAATAGTAAAAGGCTAATGGCTTTTCATTTTTGTTGATATAAGTAATAGTTTCATCAATATGATTAAACGGCATAACAGGTAAAATAGGCCCGAATATTTCGTCTTGCATTATTAAAAAATCAGGATGAATATTATCTATAATAGTAGGTGCAATAAATTTTTCTTTTCTATCTATTTCACCTCCTGTATGTATTTCTCCTTCGTTTAATAAAGCTGCTAATCTATCCATTGCTGGCTCATTTATAATGCGAGGGTAAAAACGACTTTCTTTTATATTTTCGCCATACATTATTTTAAAGTTGAGGGCTATTTTATCTAATAGCTCATCTTTAATAGATTTGTGGGCAAAAAGATAATCTGGGGCTATACAGGTTTGACCTGCGTTAATAAGTTTTCCCCAAGCAATTCGTTTTGCTGCAATATTAATATTTGCATCTGCATCAACAATACAAGGGCTTTTCCCACCTAACTCAAGAATTACGGGTGTTAAGTTTTCTGCGGCGGCTTTCATTACAACTTTTCCTACTGACGGACTTCCAGTAAAGAAAATAATATCAAAACGCTGCTTAAATAAAATTGTATTTGTTTCTCTTCCACCTTGAACCACAAAAATATATTCGGAAGCAAAATTTTCAGAAATCATTTCTTCCATAACTTTTGCAATGTTTGATGCATTAGGCGATGGTTTTAATACACAACAACAACCAGAGGATATAGCGCCAACTAATGAATTAATAAGCAATTGAAAAGGATAGTTCCAAGGAGCAACAATTAAAGCAATACCCAGCGGTTCATAAATTATTTTACTATATGAAGGTAGCAGATGGAAGGGTGTTGACACTCTTTTTGTTTTAGCCCACGCTTTCAAGTGTTTTATGTGATTATTAATTTCACCGGTTACAATACTTATTTCAGTTAAATATGCTTCTTCGGGCGATTTGTGCAAATCTATCCATAAGGCATCTTCAATCTTTGTTTGATACTTTACAATAGCTTGTTTTAGCTTTTTGAGCTGTTTTATTCTAAAATTAATATTCTTTGTTTGATTTGTAGAGAAAAAAACTCTTTGACTCTCAATATATCTGATGATTATGTGTTCTGCTGTATCTATCATTGAAATATACTTTTAAGAAATAATTATTTTTGCAACCAGTAAAAATGATCCTTGGTTTTATAAATACCTGACACCTTAATAAAAAACCAAACAATTGTTTTGATTGATATAATTGTTTGTTCTAATTTAGTGAATCTGTATATATTTAATGGAGTTTTCTCTTCTTTTTTTATAATTTGATTATTATTCAAATACAAAAGTTATATGTATGTTTCTAAATGAACAAATGCTGCCTTTAATTAACCATACAAAATAATAATTATTCAAGGCTAGTTTTTGCAATTATTTTTATACCTGATTCGCCTTCCTTTAAACTATTGTCTTTTTATAGAAATTAAAGATAAATCTTTTTAAAAAGATTATTTAATCAATTATTTTAGGTTAATTATCTTTTAGTTTTTCAGATGAGATGGAATCAATATTTTTAATAATATCGATATATTTTTCAACAGCTACTTGTTTGGCAATTATTTTTTTATTAACATCTAGTAAATATAAGACGGGTGTTTGATGAACATTAAATAGTGTTTGAAAATCAACATCTTCTTGCGTGTAATTTCCGGTAACTGTATCGGAAGGGTATACATTTATCCAATCTTCCAAGTTTTCCTGTTTAATAATTTTTTTCCAATCTTCATTTAAATCTACATTTATATTTACTGCAAAAATTTTAATATTAATGGCTTTCCATAAATCATCATATATTTTTTTTATTTTCGGAATTTCTTTTAAACAATGCCCACAACTTGGATCCCAAAAAATTAAAACAATATAAGGTGCTTTTACGTCATATAGATCAATTCTTTCATCATGAATTGTTTTCATAAAAAGATTTCGAGAAATATTTCCAATTAAATTATCTTTCAAATCTCTTTGTATGTTTTTTAATGATAGTTTTTGAATTGTACTCATCCATGAATATTCTTGTTGTTGAAAGTACTTATTATAAATATTTATAAATATTCTATCTAACCCCATTATTTTTGGGTTTGCATAGGTATTCATAAAGTATAAACTTAAATAGGAAAACACATCATTTTCTCTAGAGCCTGTTTTATCTAAAATAGCAAAAATTTCTTTTGTTATTTCTTCATCAGTTTGAATTACAAATGAATTAAAATAGGTGTTTATTTTAGTTTCGAAGAATGGATTTCTTAGCAATCTAGAATCGCTAAAATCAATTCCTTTAAAATAGCTGTTTTTCACATAGTTCAAACTATCAATTCTATTTTTAAGAATACTTGGATTTTCAATGTTGTTAAAATAGGATTCTATAGGTTGTGACAGCTTAAATAAAAGTGAAATTACATTTTTAGGATCACGCTTTATGTAGTTATGTTTATAACTATCAATAGTGTTGTTTAGTTCCCTAATTTTACTTTTAATACTTTTTATGTCTTTTTCTGAAGTTGTTTGTTCTAATTGCTTTAACAATTCTTGTATTTGTTGGTTGTTTTGTTTTAGCAGTGCATTAAATTCAAAAAAGTTAGTGTTAGTTTCTGAATTGAGTATAATATTTTTTTCAGGATTAGTTAAGTTTAATGAAATTGAATATTGTTGATTTGTATCCATAATAAACTCTGTGACAATTTTTTTATCTTCATCAACTAACATATATATACCTTCAATGTATTTTTTTGTATTTTGAAACAAGAGTTGTCCACTATTTGTGGCTTGAGCAGAATCGAGTAAAGTAGTATATTTACCATAATAACCTGCTATATAATACATCTTATTTTTAAATGAAGGCGAGTTAAACCTTATAGAAACTTCAGGTTGTTTTTGTTGGGCAACTACGGACCACTGTAAACAAAAAAGGAAAAATAATATTTTATAAGTATGCATATTTTTAGGTATATATTCTTCTATATAATGGAGGCAAAACTTAAATTATAAGGCAACTAATTTTTTACAAAGATAAAAAATTAGCTATTTAACCATTAGAAGAAATAAATTTATTAAAACTACTGATAACTTGAAATAAAAAGATTAAACAAATTTTTTAAGACGTATGGTACATATTTTAAATTGTTGAATTTTGAGTTTTACTTCCTTAGGAGTTTAATAATATAAAGAAGTATGTAGTCTTTTTTTAAGACAACAAATATTTATAGATTCATCTATCTATAATTTAGTATCTTTTAATGTTCCAGAAATATAAAATTAATTCAGAATTTTTTTGTTTTAAATATTGACAATGCCTACTTAAAATAGGTTCTTGTAAATCTAATATTAATAAAAATTATAAAATCTACTATTATTTCTATTTCTAGACAGTCTTAAATCGTAAAAATCGAATAATATAAAAACTTCAAAATAATTATAAGGAACCCCTGTAAGTTGCTTACTATCAACTTCAAAGGAGTAGTTGCCGCCTATTTCAACTTGGTTCAAAAATATACTTGCAGATACGCCTAAAGTTGAAATACTTGCATTTTCATAATTATTAATATGCTGATTAATACCAATTGAAAAATTATCTATAACGGCCTCTTGGTAGAAATCTACTCTCGATTTTTTGGCTTGTTTAGTAGCGGAACCATATAAAAACAGAAAAGAATCTGCTGGTAAAAAACTTCTCCTAAAAGGGTTTAAATCAATTTCTAAACCACCTTGAACTGAGATTAATATTTCTTTATTATCACCCAATTCATCATTCAAGGATATGTTTGGTTTATTTAAATGTTTTAAGTTTAATCCGAAAAACATATTGCGACTATTGTGTACATGTGCTCCGGCACCCAAATCGAAATAACTTACGGAACTATTAGCATTTACGGGATCAATGGAAAATCCAGAAATATTGCCTGTTAACACATCTATTTGATCTTCAAATACAAGGGATGAAAAATCATATTTATTATTTCCATACCCTGCTGAAATTGAAGAATTTAATACCCAATCATAAGATAAATTAGTACTGTAAATATAATGCGCATTTACCTGAGTAGATGAATATCCTAATGTTGAAATTTGAAAACGATTTACATCTAAAGCCAATGAGAAGCTATAGTCTTCAAAAAAATTTGAGCCAAAGGCAAAACTATTTTCAATACTACTATTATTATTTAAAACTTTTTGAGTTCCATAAACTACGCCCGTATGAGGCTCCTTATCAAAACTATAAAAACTAGGGTTTACACTTCCTAATAATTTATTTTGATTTAAGGGTATATATTCCTGACCATACATTGTTATACTAATGCAGCAGAAAGTTAAAAGACTTAATATATGTTTTTTTACCATTATTGACTATCTATATTTAATAACTAAAGTTAATTGATAATTATTTTATGATTAAGAATCTGATATTTTTTTCAATCACCTTTTTATCTAGAGTTTTTGCTAAAATATAACACCTATAACTATCATTTTTAGGCTCTGAATTAAGTGGTTCAATACCATTCCAGCCCCATTCCTGGTCATTTTCAAGTGTTCTTGCATCATCAGACGTATATTCATAAACAAGGTTACCCCAATTATCATAAATGTACATTGAAATCTCACTTACACCTCTAAATATAGGTCTAAATAGATCATTTATACCATCATTATTTGGTGAAAAGGCCGTTGGTAATAATATGGAAGCTCCTTCACCAATTAGTACTGTTTTTGTTATTGATGTTGAACAACCTGAACTATTAAAAATAGTTAATGTTACGTCGTAAATACCATCATTTGTATAAGTATGGAAAACAGTTTCAATATTTTCACCGTTTGAATTAAAAGCTAAATCTTCAGGATTATAAAATACTCTTGAAGGCGTATTATCCCCAAAATCCCATAAGGCATAACTATATACAATTGGATTAGGGGTTCCTATAAAGGATAGGTTTGTAAATTCTATATTTTCTTTTACAGAATAATAACCATAAGCCTCAAAATCAAAGGACGTAAATTCAAAGTCAAGCATTTCTTCATCGACTGTTTTTGTGGAGATTATTTTCTCTACTGAGCAGTTTTGTGAATTGATAACTTTTAAGATACCATCCAATGTTTCAGTCTCATTAAAAGTAAGCTCATAAATATTATCACCTAAATACTCAGAGGAAATTATTTTGCTATTGTAATAGAAAGTTAAATTGGTATCTAAGGAGTTTATTTTTGCATAAACAATTCCAGATCCACTGCCACAAAGATTTTCATCAAAGCTTAAAGCCTCTATTGAAATTGATAGTTCACTGCTAATCGTAAATAAATAAGGTTCAGAAACACAACCACCACTGTCTGTAACAGATAATTGATATCTTCCAGCATTTAAGCCACAAATATTATAGTAATTATTGTAAGGAGGCGAAATTATTGACCATACCTGAGATTGTGGATTAAAAGATTCTAGCGTAAAACGAGTATAAATTCCTGTGCCTCCAGCAAAATCAAAGTTTGCACAAACATTATTACAGCTTGGAGCAGTCATACTTAATAAAGTAATTGACAAAGGAACTTTATTTTTAATAGTAAAAGTTTTTGTTGGCAATGGACAACCAATTGCATCTGTTCCGCTAAACGTATAGTCACCAGGGGCCAATCCTGTTATAGTGGCTTGGTTTTGTCTAAAAGTACCATCAGGTCCACCTGTCCAATTAATTGCATAAAAAGGAGTGCCGTTTGCATCAATAAATGGAATACCTCCAAAAATAGTGACACTTATTTCACCATCATTTCCAGTACAGCTAATTTGTTTAACTGTTCCATTTATAGTTGCTGGTGAAGAAATACTGATGGAGCCATTTTCAATAGCGCCACCACAACTATTATATTCAATGCCATACTCATAAATTCCAGACGCCGTTGGTGTACCACTTATGGTCAGTTTAAGACCCGTTGTTGTTGTAATTGAAGTGGCTGTGACTCCGCTTGGCAATCCAGTTACGCTTATAAGTGCAGGATTTGTGATATTTCCTATTATGTCATACACTATATCAATAATTGGAGTTGATATCGAGCAGACTGTTTGATTATCCGTATCAGTTGCTGAAGCGAGTTCAATACTTACTGCGGCATACAAGTTTGTGATGTTCACATCCAATTCGGCGCTACAAGAAGCATTCCCGACTGTTTTTATCTTGAAATTAAATGTGCCTGTATAAATTGGTGCCCCAGATAAGGTATATACTCCACTTGCATCTACCGTTGATGTGATAAACGCAGGCAATAAGCTTTCGTCTATTCCTGTTGCTGCACCACTTAATTTAAATTTAATAGCATCAATTGGGGCATTCTGACAAACACTTTGTGTAAGTGTTCCAGAATCTGCTTCAAGGGTAATTTCAGGCGTTGTTTCAACAGTTAATTTGAATGTTGTTTTTGCCAGGCCACAACCATTATTTACAGAAATCTCATAAACTGTTTCGTTTAAAATAGTTGTTGGCGTTCCTGAAATAATTAATTCACCATTTACTACCACATAATTAATTCCAGTTGGTAGAGCAGGAGTGATTATATTATTAGTAGTAGTGACATTTATAGGAATAGCATATCTCAATGGTTCAATAGGAGAACCTACACAATTCATTTGATTTATACTACCACTCACTAAATTAATAAAAGCATTCTTTTGAACAACAATACTTCCATCAAGTCTAACACTACAATTACTATCTGAAGTGATGCTATAATTATAAGTACCACTCAATGTTGGTTTACCATTTATAACAGCACTACCAGTTGCTGGATCTGCAATAAAAGTAACACCTGGAGGTAATACTCCATTTAATTGAAGTGTTTGTCCTGCATTTCCTTGATATTGAATTGGGTTTGTCAAAACTGTATTTACGCAAACAATTTCATTTTGATTACCCTGAGTACGTGATAACGTTCCTAGCGCTGTAATTGTAATTGTCCCTGTTGCTGTTGCACTTGCACAAATACCTTGAGTGGCAATGGTGTAAGTATAAACTGCAGCTAGATCATTTACAGTTCCAGAAATTGTTAGTACATTTCCAACAAGGTTCCAAATAATGCCAGATGGAAGACCTGTTATTGTGGCACCTGAAGCACCATTTTCTAATTGATATGTAATAGGCGCAATACTGTTGTTGACACATATTTCCTGATTGTCATTTCCTGCAGACAATAATGTGATGCTGTCATTTGGATTGATGGTAATTGTGCCTTTAAATGACGCATTGCAACCAGTAGCTAAACCAGAGGTTGTCACCGTATATTCAAAAGTGCCTGTCACCGTTGGGATGCCTGAAATTTTTAATACATTTCCAGCAAAAGAACTTGCTACACCAGAAGGCAATCCTTGTACAAATGCATTCATAGCATTACCAAGAATATCAAATTGAATATCGGTGATAGCACTACCTTCACAAACAGTTTGGAATATAGCTGCTCCCGGTTGAGGAGTAATGCCAGATTCAACCACTGTAACAGTAGCAGTTGTAGGTTCTAACAATGTTGGAGGACTGCAATATGCATCATTAGCGCTATCTTCAACATTTGTTAATTCAATAATATAAGTATCTGCTACATTTGTTGGTACTTTAATAATAAAACTATTACTATTGTTTCCAGTTACTACGGTATTTTCAATGCCGTTTATGGTATAGGTAAATGTATATGGTGCAGTACCATTAGTTGCTGTAAATGTAATTTCAGGTTCATCAGCATCTTTACATACGTCAAACACATTCACTCCTGTGATGCTTGCAGTAAGAGGTTGTTTTAAGATTACATTAAGTTCTGCAATATTTTCACAGCCACCTGCTACACTTCCTACTACATAAATAATATGATTTTCAGAAGGGGTATATGTATAAGTTTCGTTAGTACTCAATGGCGTAGTTGAAGAACCTCCTAAAGGATCTGAATTATACCATTTATAAGTATCTGCACCTGTTGCAGTTAACGTTATTTCACTTCCTATACAAACTTCAATTTCGGTTAAGCTACCTTCAATTTCTACAGTTGGTAAGGTATCAATTACTTCAATTATTCCTGATAATGGTGTTGCACACCCTGTTGATGCTTCAATGCTATAAGAGAACGTTCCACCTTCAGTTGGTATTCCAGAAATTATTCCTGTAGTACTATCAAATGTAACACCTGTTGGTAATGTACCCACTAAGATTAGTTCCGCAGGTGTGTTAATTATTGGTGTTCCTGGAGTATTAGAAATACTATATTTAATAGCTTCTATAGCGTTATCTATGCAAATAGTTTGTTCAGGTTCTCCCGAAACTAAAGTTATTTCACTTTCACTAACAGTAATTGTGCCTTCTTCAGGAATTTGATCACAATTAGTAGTTGTTGAAAATGGGTTAATTGCATATTTAAATTCACCTGCTACGGAAGGTGTACCTGAAATAGTAACTGTAGTTGCTGTAGTACTATAAGTAACACCTGCAGGTAGGTTTAATACCTCTACATTTGTTGCACTACCCTCTAAATTATAGGTAATTGCAGTAATTGGTGTGTTTATACATATAGCTTGTTCGTCCGTACCGGCAACAGCTAAGCTTAGTGTTCCTTTAGCATTTACTTCAATAGTTCCTGAAAATTCAGAATTACAACCTATTATGGAACTAGAAGTTTTAACAGTATAGTCAAACGTTCCTGATTCATTAGGTTTTCCTGAAATTGTTAAGGTTCCCGCTGTTTCATCGTAAGTTCCAATAACATCTCCTGGAAGTCCTTCAACAAAAGCATCGTCTGGTGCCCCTGAAATATCAAATACAATAGCTGTTATAGCTTCTCCTTCACAAACTGTTTGATTAACATTTATTAAGTTATTAGCTGCTGGCACAATACCTGCATCTAAAACAGTGATAAATGCTTGAGAAGGTTCTAAAATTTCGCCATTGTTACAACTACCTGAATCTTCTATACTAATTAAAGTAACTGTAAAGTTACCTGGTATAGAGGTTGGTAAATCTGGCACTAAAGTGGCATCAGTTCCTATTGAAGTTACTGTGCCTGTAATTGGCGTTGCCAATAATGTAGAGGCTATTTCATAGGTAAATATATAAGGTGCTGTACCATTTGCTCCTTCAAAAGTAATGGTAAGCGGTATAGCATCTTTACAAACTGTAAAGTCGTACGGTGCTTGAATAGTACCTGTTAATGCTGGTTTAACGGTTACTAGTATTTCAGCAGTAGCATCACAACCGTTACTTGTACCTATAACCGTATAAGTACTTGATATTATAGGCGTAAATGTATAAGTAGCTCCAGTATCACCTGAACCCCAAACATAGGTGTTTGCTCCAGTGGCAGTTAAGGTAACTGATTGACCTGCACAAACTTCAATTTCAGGTAAACCACCTTCAATTTCTACTATAGGCAGCTCATTAACAGTAATAGGATAATTAGCCGAAACATTTCCATCGCCACAAACATTAGAACCATAAACACTTATATTTCCTGAAACAGCAGTTGTATCGTAATCTACTGTTATACTATTTGTATTTGTACCTGAAACAATTGTAGCACCTGCTGGTAGTGTCCAATTATAAGATGTTGCATTCGTAATTATAGCTACAGTATATACATTTCCTGTTGAGCCTGCACATACTGGTGTAGGACCTGAAATAGCTAAAGCATCATTAGGTAACGGATTTACTGTAACAGTTCCTGATGCAGTTGCACTTTCACAGAACGGTGCATTTCGATCTGTAATAGAAACAGTATAAGTATACGTACCTGATGCTAGTGAGATAGGTGTGTCAAATGACGCTACATTCCCTGGTGTGAATGCGCCTGGAGTTACTGTCCAATTGTAATCATATACTCCTGTAGAGCCTAAGCCTGGTGAAGCCTTAATGGTGGCTATAGCTCCTTCACATATTGTTTCGTTAGTTACAGTTACTATTGGTAAGGCAACAGAGGTCACCACTACAGGTTTTATAATGAAACATCCGGTAGTAAGATCTTCGGCCTTGATATAATAGGTGCCTTCTGGCACATTGTTACTTGATAATTCGTTACTAGTAGTTGCATTAATACTTGTATGATATGTAAACGTTAAACCACTGTCTGATCCAGCTGTTACTGCAGGATCTGTTAAATCAGCAGTAGTTCCTTCGCAAATATTAGTTGGATTTGTAATAACTAAATTTGGTGTTGGGTAAACCGTAATTGTTATTGGTGCAATAGATAATACTTGTTCACAACCATTAAAATCAGTTACACCTATAAGTGTATAATTAAAGTTTCCTGCAGTATTTGTTGGCACTGAAACTGTTGCCGTATTTACAATTGAAGTAGCAGTTTGAGTACTACCCATTGCGTCAATATATTCAAAAATATACGGAGCAGTTCCTAATGTACCTTTAAACGTAATTGTTGCAGGTTCATTTAAACAAACAGAAGTTGTACCTAAAATAGTTGCTTCAGGTAACGGATTCACAGTTACTACGGCTGTTGCTATACTACTTTCACATGTTGGTATTAAAGTATTTGTTATTTTAACAGTGTAAATACCAGGTATATCAGTTGAAAAAGAAGCCACATTTCCTGGATTAGGTCCTGAAGGCCCTGTCCAAGTATAATTATAACTACCTGGTACGCCAGGTGTTGCTGTAAGAGTAGCTAAAGTTCCATCTGCACAAATAGTAGGACTGTTAACCGAAACTGTTGGTACAGGTGCAGTAGTTACAACCACCGGTTCAATAACTGTACAGCCATCAACGTTTTCAGCTTTTATATAATAGGTGCCTGCGGTTGCGGTATTGTAATTATAAAAAGGAAGTGTTCCTGCAGCATCTAGCCAATAGCTTAATTGTAATGGTTGAACTGTTGATCCAATTGTTATAGCAGGATTTTCTAAATCAGCGGTTTCATTTGCACAAATTGTAGGTGGATTCGTTATTACTAAAACAGGGAGATTTCTAACGTCAATTATTTTATCAATTATAGAAGTCGTTAAATCCGTACTGCATGCAGTTGGACTTGAATCTGTTATGCCAGTTAAAGTATATGTATGTGGTCCGACCACACTTGATGAGGTAACTAATTGAACACTATTGCCAGATGCACTTGTTGCGGTATAACCAGCTGTTCCATCAATTGCATATTCAAAAGTATATGGAGCAGTTCCATTTGAACCTGTAAACGTAATTAAATTATTAGTGCTATTTAAACACGTAGTGCCTCCACCAGAAATAGTGGCCGTAAGCGATGGTTTTACATTTACAATTATGGTTGTTGTATTTAAACATCCATTAGGTGTAGAAGGTAATATAAGTTTATAACTAACAGGAATTAATGTATTAGAACTGTTTGTTAATGTTTCACTTATTGGTGCAGGACTACCTGTGTTCCCAACTTCATTAATCCCTACAATTGAAGCTCTGCTCCAAGTAATTGCCCCGTTTGAAGGGTCATCACTAGTTGCTACATAAGAAAATGTGTCTCCTGAACAAATTGTAGTTATTGCTGTAGAACTTGTTAAGTGGTAGGTTGGGTTAACTATAACAGTAACAGTTTCTGTATTTGTACAACCATTAGGCGTAATTAAAGTATAAATATAGTCAACTGATACATCGCCGTTCGTTGTATTAAATAATGTTTCATTGATATTGCCATTGCCTAATCCTACACCATTTGAAATACCGGCTTTTATAGCTCTTGTCCAACTATAACTTACATTTGGAGTAACACTTGTAGGGACGTAAGTAAGTACAGTATTAGAACAAACATTAGTTGGTGTTAGAGTGCTAGATAATGTTGGTGGTGCAATAACTGTTATTGAAAGTGGAGGTGAAGCCAATCCAGTACCGCAAACATTTTTACCCTTAACGGTTAAAGTACCCGATGTTAAAGCAGTATAATTAATAGTTATTGAATTAGATAAAGTTGTACTTGTACTGCCATCAGGTAATGTCCATAAGTAAGAGGTAGCATTCGGTATTGAAGCAATGGAATACACATTTCCAGTGGAACCTTCACAAACAGTTTCAGGCCCTGTTATCACGGTTCCTGTAGATGGAGTTGGGTTTACAACAATATCAATTGTTTTCGTATCTGTACATCCAAACCCTGTTGTAGGTAACGTAATATAATAAGTTACTGTTACGGGGCTTACCGTGTTATTCGTTAATATTCCATCACTTATAACATCTATACCAGCTGTACCACTACCATTAGCACCCGATTCATTAATTGCGCCAATGGTATATCTTATCCAAGAATAGGTCCCTGCGGTATCGCTTGTTGGAATATAGGTGTTAAATATATCCCCCGAGCAAATTGCAGCTGGTTGAGTACTTGTTAACTGTGGTAATGGATTTGCAATAACAGTTACTGGTTCAATAGTGAAACAGCCAGTAATACTATTTGTAGCTTTTATATAATAGGTACCTGCAGTTACCGCAGTAAAATTAGTTACGGCAGCAGTATTCGCTGCAGCATCGTTCCAATAGGTTACCGTGTTTGTTACTGCCGTACTTACAGCAGCGGATAAATTAGCCGTTTGTCCTGCACAAATAACTAAAGGATTTGTGATTGCTACTGTAGGGGGTGCAACAATATTTATGGTTGCACTTCCAGTTTGCAGTTGAGAACACATGGTTGCACTTGATTCAGATACGCTGATTAATTGATAGTTAAATGATCCTGAAACAGTTGTAACCACAGGCAAAGTAACTGTATTACTTGTTGATGTTGTGCTTATGGTTTGTGTCGCTCCACCATTAATGTTATAATCAAAAGTATATGGCGGTATACCATTAACTCCTGTAAATGTAACAACGGCTGTTCCGTTTTCACAAACAGTTGCAGGCACAGCAATAGTTGCTGTTGGTAACGGATTAACGGTTACCGTACCTGTTGCAGGTAAGCTGGTACAATTAGGAGCTGTTGTATCTGTAATTTCAACAGTATAATTACCGGCAATTGCCGTTGAAAATGAAGCAACATTACCAGGATTTATAGCTGTCGCAGGTATGGATGTCCAAGTATAACTATAAGTACCTAATGAGGTAGGTGTAGCTGTAATAGTTGCTAAAGTTCCATCTGCACAAATGGTTGGTGGATTATTTACCGTAACAGTTGGCAATGCTTGTTCTGTAACTACTACTGGTTTAATAGTGAAACAGCCAGTAATACTATTTGTAGCTTTTATATAATAGGTACCTGCAGTTACAGCAGTAAAATTGGTTAATGGTGTAACGTTAGCTGCAGCATCGTTCCAATAGGTTACCGTGTTTGTTACTGCCGTACTTACAGCAGCGGATAAATTAGCCGTTTGTCCTGCACAAATAACTAAAGGATTTGTGATTGCTACTGTAGGGGGTGCAACAATATTTATGGTTGCACTTCCAGTTTGCAGTTGAGAACACATGGTTGCACTTGATTCAGATACGCTGATTAATTGATAGTTAAATGATCCTGAAACAGTTGTAACCACAGGCAAAGTAACTGTATTACTTGTTGATGTTGTGCTTATGGTTTGTGTCGCTCCACCATTAATGTTATAATCAAAAGTATATGGCGGTATACCATTAACTCCTGTAAATGTAACAACGGCTGTTCCGTTTTCACAAACAGTTGCAGGCACAGCAATAGTTGCTGTTGGTAACGGATTTACAGTTACCGTACCTGTTGCAGGTAAGCTGGTACAATTTGGTGCGGCTGTATCAGTAATTTCAACCGTATAATTTCCAGCAATAGCCGTTGTAAATGAAGCAACATTACCCGGATTTATAGCAGTCGCAGGTATGGATGTCCAATTATAGCTATAAGTACCTAATGAAGTAGGTGTTGCCATAATGTTAGTAATAGCACCTTCACAAATGGTTTCGCTATTTACCGTTACAATAGGTAAGGTTTGTGCCGTAACCACTACTGGTACAATAGTAAAACAACCAGTTGTATTTGTCGCTTTTATATAGTAAGTACCTGCTGAAACAGCTGTTGGATTGGTTAATGATGTGGTTGCCGCAGCATCAGTCCAATAGGTTACAGTATTTGTAACTGCTGTACTTACAGCAGCTGATAAATCAGCCGTTTGCCCTGCACAAATAACTAATGGATTTGTGATTGTTACTACTACTGGAGCAATTACAGTGATAGATAAAGTTACCGAAGGGCCATCGTCACAAGCGTTTCTTCCAAATACAGTTAAATTACCTGTAACATCTGTTAACAGATAATTTATGCTTAGTGTATTTGTAGTAGTTGATTGTGAAGAACCATTAGGCAAGGTCCATTCATAACTAGTTGCATTGTCAATAGAATCTACTGTATAAACATTTCCTGTTGAACCTGCACAAACAGTTGTTGGTCCTGCTAAGTTTGCAGCAGCTGAAGGTGTAGGTGTAACATCTACAGAAACAGTTACGGTGTTTGTACAACCATTGATGGTTGTAGGTAGGGTTAATTCGTAAGCAACTGTAATTACTGCATTGGTTGTATTTGTTAATATTTCATTAATAGGTGTAGCATTCCCTGTAGAGCCAGTTGGTGTAATACCAGAAGTTGTAATTCTACTCCAAGTAATGATACCTGTAGGGTTACTTGTTGGTGTATAATTAATGCTTGTTCCTGAACAAATGGTTGTTACAGCTGGTGTATTTGTAAGTAGGCCGGCTGGATATATAGCTACGGAAACATACTCTGTTGAAATACATCCTGTAGGAGAAGTTAAAGTAACGGTATAGGTTGCTGTTTGTACCACATTAGTGGAATTAACAAGCGTTTCTGTAATAGTGCTGCCAGTTCCAGAAGCAGTATTATCTATGCCACTTTGTAAGTATCTGTCCCAAGTAAATGTAACTCCAGCACTGCTAGTTAGTGTATGAGTAAATAGATCTCCCGAACAAATTGGCGTAGTGGTCGTATTCGTAAGTGTTGGTGGTGCAATAACAGTAATAGGTAGTGAGGACACTACGCCATTACCACAAGAATTTACACCTTGTACCGTAATATTTCCTGAAACAGCAGAAAGTCCAAAATCAACAGTGATTGTATTTGTAATACTGCTTCCTGTTGCACCCGTTGGTAATGTCCAAATATACGATGTAGCACCAGGTATTGGAGTTGCAGTATATACAATGCCTGTTGCTCCTGCACAAACAGGTGTTAATCCACTAATTGTAGTGGCTGCCGGTACAGGCAATACTGTAATTGCTAATGTTGAAAATGGACCATTACCACAAGAGTTGGTTGCATATACAGACACATTTCCAGATACTGAATTTGCTCCATAATCTACTGTAATTATGTTGGTATTTATTCCTGAAACAATGGTTGCACCTGTTGGCACTGTCCAATTATATGTTGTAACACTCGGATTGGTGGCAACTTGGTACATAACATTTGTAGTACCAGCACAAAGTGTTGTTCCAACGCTTGAAGTAATAGCTCCTAAGTTTGGCGCAGCACAATTGATGGTTAAGGTAACAATATCTGAAATTGTAGAGGTATTACAAGCACCAACACCTGTTGCAGTTAATGTTAAATCTTCAGTAGATGGACAGCTATTGCTTAAAGATTGGTAAGTAGGTGGTGTTCCATTGCCAAATGTTCCTGAACCACTTGTGCTCCATACTTTTGAGCTTGCATTGGTTACACTTGAATTATTAATGGTAAAAGCATTAATTGGGTTACCTGCAATGTAACAAACTTCACCGTTATCACCAGCTTCTACTGTTGGTAATGGTTGAATAGTAATAGTGATATCTGCAGTAATAGCTGCTGAACAGCCATTAATTGGTGTTAGTAAAGCTCTAGCTACTGTGGTTTGTGTTGTTATAATGGATGAAGGTAAACCTGTAGTAAAGGTTGGTGTTGCCGTAGAAGCACCACTTGTAATACTTCCAGGGCCACTAAAAATACTCCAGCTTATGGTATTATAATTGGCTGCTACACTATTAAGAACCACACTAGGTGTATTTACACAAATATCAACGGTACTGGTTGTAATAGCAATTGAAGGATTACGTGTAATGTCTAACCTCATAACGCTTGTAGCAATAGCACAAGTTGAATCTCCTGTTCCTGTTAATGTAAGATATACGAAGCCTCTATTAATGTCATCTGCACTAGGTGTATAGGTGGCGTTTAAAGCACTTGTAGAAGTATTAAACGTACCTCCAATATAAGTAGGGTTGGAGGTTCCATTACTATTTTCTGAACTTGTCCAACTTACAGAAGTACTATTAGTGGCTGTTGCATTTGATAACGTATACGTGCTTCCTTCACAAATTGTTGCTGGAACGCCTGCAAATACACCAACTCCTGGAGTGATGTTTAATCTCATTACATCAGTAAAACTACCGCAAGAATTTGTAGCGGTTACAAATAGATATACAAAACCTCTTGAAATATCATTTGTACTTGGAGTATATGTGGCTTTAGGATCATTAGGTATTATAGAAAAAACACCGTCAGAAGTAGCAATACCAGCACTAGAAATATAGCTTTCCCATGAAATACTGGAATAATGAGTTGCTGTTGCATTTACTAAATTATAAGGAGTTCCGGCACAAACCGTTGCATCTGCACCTGCATAAGCGGTTGGTTGTGGCGTTAGTGTGAGCGTTACCGTAGCAGTAGTTTCACCTAAGCATGGAGGCGGGTTTGCTGCACGCAATGTAAACGTAATAATTCCAGTTTCATTGGCGCCCGGTGTGTACGTTGGTGTTAAGGTATTTGCACCTGCGGTAATAGTTCCTGCGCCGTCTTCTGTCCATGTAAATGTAGTTGAAGGACTTACAGAAGCTCCAAAATTTAAAAGAATAGGAGAGGCTGTTTCGCATTTAGTTATTGGATTTAAAGTGCCAATAGTAACTTTTGGTGCTAAATTTACTTTTATGGTTTCAATAGCATTTGTTGAACACTTATTTAATGGAAATGCGGTAACTTCTAAAAGCATAAATCCATTGGCTAGTTCAGCTATTGTTGGACTTAATGTTGGTGTTTCAGTGGTAGCATTTGCTGGTGATGAAACTGGTGACACAGCGGTTACATTTACCCAAGAAATGCTACTTGCATTGTTTACTGTTATTACGTCTGGCAATGTAAATGATTCACCGCACAATGTAATTTCTGTAGTACTAGCAACAATTGTTGGATTTTTTTCAACAGTTAATTGCATGGAGTCTTTAAATACAGATGCCGTAGGTAAGCAAGCGGTATTTGGCTCAACCGTCATTGTTATGGTAATAATCCCTGAATCTGCAGGGTTTAAAATGTATGTAGGGTTTAATAAACCACCTGAACCTGTATAATCAAATGTTCCGTTTGCTATTCCATCATCCCAAGTTATTGAACTATAATTTGTTGCTGTAGCTCCTATTAAAGCATAGGTTGCTCCTTCACAAATGGACGCATTTGTCCCTGCAAATACTTTCGGATTTGCAAACAGTGTAATTTCCATAAAATCTTGTACAGTTCCACAAGTCCCTGTTCCTGTAGCTTCCAAGGAAATTTGAACAACAGTACTACCTGAAGGATTGATAAAATCTCCTGCGCCAGGAATATAATTTACCTTTAAAGGATCTGCAGTGGTTTGTATAGAACCAGCACCAGTGTGTGTCCAAGTATAGGTTCCACCATTACTAGCAGTACCAGTTATTGGAATGGAAGTAACGCCTTCACAAGCGGTGATAGGTGCACCAGCATCCACTATTGGCAATGGATTTATAGTGATAGTAACAGAATCAGTTTTTGGAGTTGGACAATTGCTTGTTCCGTTAGCAGTTAATGTTAAAGTAACCGTGCCAGATGCTCCGGCATTCGGAATGATTTCTGGGTTCCATGTATTTGCTGTTCCTGCTACAATAGTGGCAGGGCCCACAATAGACCAGCTAAACACACCATTTCCGTTCAAGATACTTGCTCCTAAAATGGTAAATGTTTCATCTTCACAAATAGTGCCTCCAATTCCTGCTTCTACAATAAGTGCAGGTTCAATAGTAACGGAGATGCTTGATGAAGCATCTGAACAAGACGCATCTGTGGCGTGCGCTGTTAGTATTAAATTTACAGTTCCTGTTTGTCCGGCTGCAGGAGTATACACTGTAGCCGCTGTGGTTGTTGAGGTTGCTGGAGAAAAAGTACCTAAGCCATTTGAAGAAGACCAAGAAACTGAACTGTAGTTTGTAGCGGTTACTTCTGAAGCTAAAATTGTTAATGGTGTTCCTTGACAAATAGTTTTTGTGGCTGGTACAGCAACAAACGGACTAGGAACAATGGTAATTATTTTTGTTGCAACTGCATTGTTTGAAGCTCCACAAGAAGTTTTTGCAAGGGCTGTTAGCGTTAATGTAACATCACCTGTTAGTCCCACACTTGGTGTAAATGTAGGTGTTAAGGTAGTTGCACCTGCTGTAATAGAACCACCGCCAGATACCGTCCATAATAAATTGGCATAATTTTGCGCTGTTGCTTCTGATGCCGCTAAGGTATATGGTAATCCTTCACAAATAGTCACAGGTCCTCCTGCATTTGCTGTAGGTTTTTTAACTATGGTTACTAAAATAGTATCCGTAATTTCAGGGCAATTGGTAGCACTTACCGCGTGTAAAGTAAGCGTAACAGTTCCTGTCGCTATGTCTAATGCACTAGGCGTATAGCTTGTAGTTGCTATAGTTGGTGTTGAAAATTGTGTGTCCGTTGCTGAAGAACTTGTGGTCCAATATACACTTGAGCTGTTAGTAGCTGAACCAACTAAATTCACAATTCCGTCTTCACAAATAGATTGAGGCAACCCTGCATCTACCACTTGCACTGGTGATAAAGTAAGGATAATTTCATCAAAAACAGGACCTGTACATGGAGTTATTGGTTGCGCTGTAACTCTTAATACAATTGGCACATTTGCAGCAATTTCTGCAGCACTTGGCGTATAGACAGGATTTTGAATGCTGTTATTACTAAAAGTACCTGGTGTTCCACTTTGTGATGTCCATAAAAGGTTGCTATTATTAGTAGCAGTTACACCCGTAATTACAAAAGGTGCACTAGCACAGTTTGTTCTATTTACCACGCCTACAGCTACAGTTGGTAGCGGAATAATATTTACAGTTTGTTGTTTTACAGCAGTGCCACAAGAAGTAGCGCCTGTTGCAGTTACTTGTATTGTAAAAGAACCACTTAAAATATCATTAGCTCCTGGTGTATAAATTGCATTTAGAGAATTTGCATTTGTAAATGCACCATCTGAAGCACCTACAGGTTCCCATAGATAGGTACTTGCATCAGTGGCAGTTGCAACGGCATTATACGTTGTTCCTTCACAAATAGGAGTTGTTAAACTTGTAATAGTAACCGTTGGTGCATCATCGATAGAGATTACAATTTCATCAAAATCAGTTAAAGCACATATTGCATCACTGGTGGCTGTTAAACGTAAAATCACAGAGCCATTTGCTATATCAGCACCCGTAAACGTATAGGTTGAAGTTGTACTTGTAGGATTACTAAATGTTGCAGAAGATGATGAACTTGTCCACAAATAACTTATACTTGGCGAAGTATTTGTAACATTTGCGGATAAGTTATAGGAAGTTTGAGTACTACAAATAGTCGTCGCATTTAAAGGTAATTTAACTATAGGAGTACTAATTTTGTTTAAGGTAAATTCTTCAAAAACTACTTGGTCACAAGGCGCATTTCCAGTAACACTCACTCTAATAACAACCACATCACTATCACTAGCAGGGATATAACTAGGGTTTGCTATGTTTGCCACTGAAATTGTTCCTGTTCCTGAAATAATTGACCAATTATAGGTTGCCGGGTTATGGTTTGTAAAAATAGCAGTTAAAGCTTTGTTTGTTCCTTCACAGAAAGTATAATTTGCTTGGGTAGCATCAATAGTTGCTGCAGGAGCAATATTTACTCTAATGGTTTCGCTAACGGTATTTGCTGAACACGCTCCTTTTGGAGTCACTGTAATCGTTAAATCTGAATATCCATTTCCAATATCTGTAAGACTAGGCGTAAAGATAGGCTCTAAATCTAATGTACTTCCTTGTAAAATAGTTCCTGGAGAAGTAGCTGCCCAAACTACGTTAGCTACAGAACTCATATTTGTAATAACAATTTGTCCTGGCTGTACTCGATAAGTAGCATCTTCACAAATCTCCACAGTAGTTGGATTAACCGTTACTACAGGATTTTTTAGAATGGTATAGGTTACTGTACTTACTGCATTTGTAGCACATGGTGCTGTTGCAGTTCCTGTTAACGTTAAGGTAACAGATCCGTTTGCTATTTCTGTAGCTGTTGGTTGATAGGTTGTAACTAAATTTGTGGATGAAGTAATAAATGTACCACTACCAGTCCACTGTAGGTTTCCTAAAGCGGCAGCATTTGCAGTTGCACTTGAAGTTGTGATGGTTGAACCTTCACAAATAGGTGTTCCTGTTCCTGCATTAACAATTGGATTATTTATAATTGGTATGATTACAGTTTCGGTAAAAGGGCCTTCTGTTGCACAATTTGTAGTTGGAGTTGCCTCAATAGTTAATTCAATATATCCATTAGTAATATCAGTAGCACTTGGTGTTACGGTTGGGTTTAACGATGTTGGATTGTTAATTGTGGTCCCTGTAGTTGATGTATAAACAAAACTAAGCGCATTGGTAACTGTTGTTCCTAATACCTGTACATTGGTGGCGTCTTCACAAATAGGGGCTTGGTTAGCCACATTAATAACTGGTAATTTTGCAATATTAAAAGTCATTGTTTTTACAAAAGGTACTGCACAAGGGCTTGTAGGATTCACTGTCAATGTTAGGGCTACGATACCAGTTGAAATATCAGAACCTAAAGGGATATATGTTGGGTTAACAACGTTATTTATACCACCTAAAAATGAACCAGCACCTGCCGTAGTCCATACAATATTACTATATGTTCCTGGTGTAGCTGAAACATTATTAATTTGAAATGGTGTTTCGCATCTGTTTAAATCTGGTGTAGCAGTAACAATTGGTTCAGAGATAAAGTCTAAAATAATGGTTTCAGGTTGTGGAGCTAAACAAGGCGCTACAGGATTTACAGTTAAAGTTAAAGTAACTTGCCCCGAAGCAATATCGGCCGCCGTTGGCGTATATATTGGGTTTAAAGGATCCCCAGAAGACGTAAAAGTTCCTGTACCTGTAGATGTCCAATTAGCTAATGTTACAGCAGTATAACTATTAGTAATACTCGTTCCACTTATTGGATATGACGTGCTACTTTCACAAATAGCATCTGTACCAGTGGTTGTGATTACCGGTAATGCTTCTATGTTAAGAATAATCGTATCTTCAGCTGTTTCACCACAAACAGGATCTCCCGTTGCTGTTAAGCGTAAGGTTACAAAACCTATAGCTATATCTGCAGTTGATGGCGTATAAGCCGCATTGTTTAATGAATTCTGTGTCCCATTCCAACTACCACTACCATCAGATGTCCAAACAACTAGATTATTAAATTGTGCTGTGGCATCATTTGTTGGATAATAACTATCTTCACAAATGGTTGCATTTGCAGGGCCAGCATCTACAATAGGCTCTTTTACAAAGTTAAGAATAACTGTATTAGTTGTGCTGGAATTACAATTTAGAGGGTTTCTAGCTGCTTCTAATGTTAAAATTACAGAGCCAGTAGCTACATCTGCTGTTGATGGATTGTAAAATAGTGCATCGACAGTATTAAGTGGTGTTGATGATGGACTAAATGTCCCAGAACCTGAGGTTGTCCATTGAAGTGTGTCATAGTCATTTGCAGATACTCCTATAATTTCAAAAGGTGTAGTTTCAGTGCATACTGGTAATGCCGTATTAATAACATTAATACTTGGTATTTTATTAATAGTTAATGTCATTTGGTCAACGGCATCATTAAAACAAGGTGCATTTACATTACTTGCGGTAAGAGTTAATACAACTGAGCCATTGTTATTATCCGAAGTGCTTGGGGTATAAGTCGGTGTTAAGGTGTTACCTCCTGTAAAGCTACCAGAACCTGAAGTTGACCAAAGTAGACCCGTTGAACCTCCAGTACCTGCATAATCTGTTGCGGCGGCTGTATTAATAGTAAAGGGATCGCCTTCGCAAATATTAGCATTATTTCCTGCATCTGCAGTTGGGTTAGCAACAATAACTAATTGTGTAATATTGCTTACAGGAGTTGCGCAAGGACCAATTGGGTCAGCGGTTAATATAAAGGTTATTGTGCCGGTTTCTGAACTATTTGAAATATATTCCGGATTTAATGTTGTAGTTCCAATAAATGTTCCACTACCACTGCTTCTGGTCCATAGTACTGATGAAGAATTTGGTGCAGAACCATTTAAAATCTGTGACTGACCTTGGCAAATTTCATAAGGACCTCCAATATTTACTGTTGGATTTTTCTGAATAGTTAATTTCATAGTATCAGAAACTGGTGTACAACCAGGTTGAGAGACTTCTACTGTAAAGGTTATTGAACCTAAATTTATATCGTTTGGGCTTAACGTATATACAGGGTTTTGATCATTAATATTATCAAATGAACCTGTACCTGCTCCTTTATTCCAAGTAATTAGTGATGCATTTGTTACAAAAGATTGAAGTTGATAAGAAGGTTGTGTTTCACAAATAGTTGCATCACCTCCTGCTATTACTGTTGGTGTTGCATTAATAGTATAAATTACACTATCACTAGCTGGTGTTCCACAAGGGTTTATTGGGGCTACAGTTACTGTAAACGTAACCGCTGTATTTAAATCGGTTGCAGCAGGAATATAAATAGGGCTAATAGCTGTAGGATTTACAAAACTACCGTTCCCATTAGATGTCCACATTATAGTACCAGGGTTTAGAAGTGTTACAGGAACTATATTGAATGGATTTATAGGGCTTCCGCAAACTAAAACATCTGCGCCTAAATTTACTACTGGGTTTTTTTCAATGTTTAAAACAATACTACTAGGTACACTTGCGCAAGGTGAGTTTCCTACTGCAGTTAATGTTAAAGTTACTGTGCCGTTTACTTTATCTTGAGGTCCTGGCGTGTATGTTGTGCTTAAATTGCTTGGATTTCCAAATGTTCCATCACCTCCATTATTGCTCCAGCTAACTGATACTGTATTTACATCTTTAGTTGCTAAATTTGTTGTGTAAAACCCATCTTCACAAATTGTTGTTACTGAAGGCCCTGCACTAATAATAGGTGGTGGTACTATATCTACCTGCACGGTAGCTGGTGCGCTTGGAACACATGAACTCCCAGATGTTGTAATTAATGTAAAGGTTACTGGGCTTAATGTTGCAGCATTAAAAACATCAGCAGCACTTGGTGTATAAGTTGGAGTTGCAGTATTCGCGCCTGATAAAGTACCAGTAATACCAATTGGTTTGGTCCATGTATATGTTGTTGCAAATTGTGAAGCACTACCATTTAAAGGGATTGGATTGGTGCCACAAGTAGTTCCGCCTGTTCCAGCATCTGCAATAGATTGGCGATCAATATTTACTACTATTTCTTTAAAATCATCAACTCCACAGGTATTGGTAACTGTAAGTCTAACCGTTGCAGAACCTGTTGCAATTCCTGTGGCACTTGGTGTAAAGTCCGCACCATTAGCAGTTATATTTACAAGTGATCCAGCGTTAGCTGGTATTACTTCCCATTTAAAAGCATTATAATTATTTACAATAGAAGCACCGATAAAATGATTTAATGCTGTTTCACAAATAGCTATGGACGGACTTCCAGCTATTGAAATAATTGGATTTGGCTCAACGGTAATGGTAACGCTATTGGATGCTGAGCAACCTAAATTAGTTTCAGTAAGTGTATACGTTGTGGTTACCGTAGGTGATACCGTTGGGTTTGAATTGGGGAAACTAAACCCTGCAGGAATACTTGACCATCCATAAGTTGAACCTGGTATAGCAGTTGCTCCTATAGCAATACTATTTCCTTCACAGATGCTGGTAGGTAAAATAACTGCAGCAGCAGGAAGTGGTATCATATTAATATTAAATGAAGCTGTTGAGATACATCCAGTTGCGGTATCTGTTAATGTTAACGTATAAGTTTCATCATTATAAACGATGAATGTAAATTGTGAAGTTCCATTTAAAACGGTTCCAACTGAATTGCTCCATGAGTAGGCATAAGTAGTTGGTGAAGTACCTGGGGGCACACCAACAGTTACAGTTTCTCCAAAACATTTATTATCAGACGTTAAATTTGTTGGTAATGCAGGTAATTGGTTTACAGTGACTGTAAAGTCAGGAGCCGAATATACAGTACTACATATACTGTTTTGTACCGCAACTCTAAATAAGGTAGTTTGTGTTAAATTTGTTGCTGTATAATTAGGAGTAATAGCATTTGTAATTGGAGTCCAACTGCCACTTGGTATTTTAGATTCCCATTGAAAAGATGTACCAGTGTATCCCGTAAGAGATAAGTTAATAGTTCCACCGGCACAAAAGGTCGTAGGATCTGCTGAAGTTATAGTACCACCAACACTCTGAGGAATAACTTCCATAAAAGCTGGAGCAGAATAATTTGTAGAAGTACCACTTACAACTACCGCTCTAAAATAAAGCGAACCTGTTAAATTTGTTACCGTTAGTGAAGGGCTAGCAGAAAGAGGAATATCAATAACTGAAGAAGAAAAATCACTAACAGGTGAAGATTGCCATTTTGAAACAATTCCTGTATATGAAGATAAAGTTAAGAGTGTAGAGTTTGTTCCAGAGCAAACAGTAGTTCCACTTGATACAGTTCCTCCAACTGAATTTGGAAAAACATTAACTAGAACTGAAGCTCTTGCGCTTTCACAACCGTTTAATACTTGAGAAACATAGTAAGTGCCAGTTATTAAATTAGTTGCGTTTGTTAAAGGAATACCTCCAGTAGCAGAAGTATACCAATTAAATGTTGCTAAAACATCACCCGTTGCAACTAAATCTCCCACAGTTGGCGTACCACCTGTAAATGATTGTGCTGTTGCCGTTGGAACAGCCGGTGTGGCTGGTTGAGGATCAATAGTTATAGTTGAAGAAGCTGCAGAAATACAGCCATTTATATCTTCTACAGTATACGTGTAAGTGCCTGTAATTAAACCTGAAATTGTTATAGATGCAGCACTGCCAGTAGTAGTTACACCACCTGGAGATCTTGTTAATGTCCAAGGAGTGGCAGTAGGTAATCCATTTAAGGTAACGCTACCAGTTGCCAATGAACAGGTGGGTTGTACAGTTGTTCCAAGAATAGGTGCAGTAATTGTTGGTTGAGGAAATATAATAACATTTGTAGATTCCACCGAAGAACAATTCCCGTTTGAAACTGTAAATGTATAATTACCAGGTATTAAGCCAGATATTGGAAATGTACTCCCGCTATTTGTAGTTGTATTTTGAAGCACGCCACTTTTTAACACACTAATTGTCCAACCTCCTATAGAAGGTAAGCCACTTAAATCTACACTCCCAGTAGCTAGCGTACAAGTAGGTTGTGTTGTGTTATTAACAGTTGGCGCTGTTGGTATGATCGGCTGTGCATTTACGGTGGCATCTAATGTCGGTAATGATGTACAACCATTATGTGTTAATGTATAGTTATACGTTCCTGGAGCAACTCCTGTTAAGGTATAGGTTGCAGTATTGCCATTAATAGGAATAGGTAATGTGTTAATAGTCCAGTTACCACCCGTAGTAGGAAGTCCTGAAAAATTAATGCTCCCTGTTGCTACGCTGCACGTAGGTTGGATTACAGTTGTTGTAGGTGTAGTTGGTAAAGCATTAACCGTAATGGTTACTGCATCTGTGTTCTTACAACCATTAGCATCAGTACCAGTAACTGTGTATGTTGTTGTAGTTGTTGCTATAAAAGCAGTATTATCAAGAATACCATTATCCCATAAGTAAGATGTTGCACCACTACCTGCTAATGTAATTGATGTACCCTCACATACAGTTTGAGGTGATCCTGCCAAAACAGTAGGTAATGCGTTTACAATAATAGTTGCAGGATTTGAGAGTAAAGTAACCGAATCAGAAGTGTCTGTAACCAAACAAGTATAACTTCCAGCATCAGAACCTTGAGATGGATTTATAACCAAAGTTGGTAATGTGCTCCCTGTTATAAAAACGTTATCTGATAAATCAACTCCATTTTTTTTCCATTGATAAGTTAATGTTCCAATACCTGTTGCGCTTATAGAAAGTGAAATTTGACTCCCTTCACAAACTGTTTGGCTTGCAATGGGTTGAATACTTATGGAAGGAGCGAACAGTGACCCATTTAAATTTCCTTTATCTACTTTAGTAGTTATAAAACCGCCACCAGTATCATTAATAATTGTAATTGTACCCGCATCACCTAGTATAGGATTCCCTATATGAGTAGCTCCGCTATGAAGTGTTGCTAAATTTTTACTGTATGTACCTGTAAACGAGGTAAAAGTAGTTAAAAGTACTATTAATAAATAGGTATAACTTCTTCTGGAGTGGTTAGGGGCTTTAGTCATGATGTTAATTTATTAACAATTTTTGTAACAAAAATAGTTATTTATTTTTAAGATGGAGATGACATTTATCAGTTGCAAATTATTGATTATGAGATATCCATTTGAAAAATAAATAAAAATGTCTAGCATAGATTTTAAAAAACTTATTAACTTTTTTGTGCAAGCCAAATAATTTATATTTCATTTTGATGAAATAAAGAAAGAAACACAAAAAATGCAATTCTTAAAATACTTGTAATTTTAGCATAAACATAATTGCTACCTATGAAATCTAAAAGTACATAAAAGGCAAAATATTTTTTATATATAATAACTAAAAAATTAAAAATTAATTGTATTATAACAAGTTAGTTTCCATTGATAGTATTATCTGATAATATTTTTCAAAATTTTAATTATAATTGACAAACCTACGTAATGTTGCATATAGTTTGTTACGGGTTTCCACATTTTTAAATAAGAAATAAGTAGCTTGTACTAAACTGGGGTAAACTGGTTGTTAAATTTATTTTTATAACCTATTAGTTATTTAAAACTGCTTAGGAGTTTTAGTAAAAATTATATAACTTTTATTCAGAAATTGTATAACTTTTTTTAAAACTTATACAATTTTTATTTAAAAAATGTATTATAAGATATAGGATTTTTTGGTGTATCTAAATTATTATATTTCAGTATAATAGCTTCACTAATATAAAGATACAACAATTTAGGATTCGCATTTCCACTTTTGAGTTTTTTTTTGAGTTTTTTTGGAGAACTCTTTTAAAGTAAAATTAGTAGTTAACAGAAGAGTGCTGATTGCAAAATTTGTTGGAGCTGTTTAAAATTCTTGATTTTAAATTATTGTAAATATCCGATGAAACAATTTTACATTTTCAACTATTATAATTTTGATTATCATAAATAAAAACCATTTTTATTTTAATAAAACAACTAAGAGTTTACTACATTTTATTTTTTTTATTTAAACCTTTTTAATCTAACAATCCAGGTTTGTTAAGAATTAATTCTATTTTTTTTATAATAACAGTAATCTGATTCATTTGCGTTTCAATATTTCTAAAATAAATACTGATATCTCTGTTAACCCAACTTTCTGAAATAACCCTAGCACCCAAACTAATTCTTAAAATAGCACTTTCAATCTCATTACTATATTTTACATTAACTGCCTGACCCGTGTGACATTTTTGGGCAGCAAGTCTAATAACTTCTAATGAGGCACCTTCAAATTGATTGGATAAGTCAGAATTTAACAAGATGTATAGTTTTTTCACATTATTAATTGATAATACTTCATTGTTTTTAAGGATAAAAAATGGGAAAATGGTGCGTATACTTCTAATTCCAAATTCTTTACTGTTATAGGCGTTTGTGTTTGTTTCATCACCATAAAGTGGCTCTAAAAAAGTGGCGTCTTTTATAGAGTCTTCAACAAAATTACAAAACATTTCAATACCCATATTTCTATATAAAATAGGTGTTTTGTAATATCTGTCCATTTCAACTATGGAAGCATTCCAACGCATATAGGAACCATAATTAAATCCATCAGATAAATTATTTGAACAAAACCACGATTTTGGCCAATCAGAATGATTGTAATATTGGGTCAATCCTTCTGGAAGTGTGTTTTTTACAGAATGAATTAATTTACTAACACTTTTAGGCAGAATTAATGCTCCGGAATATGGAGGGCCTGTAAAGTATTTACTTCCTGTTATGGTAACAATATAGCCTTTATTTAAATAGTTTTGTATGTCCTTAGGGTCTAACCTAAGTTGAGAACCATCAACAATAATTTGCATTGATAAATTATTGAGTGAATTCAAATTTTGCATCATTTTTTCACTAGGAGACTGATAACCTAGTTTTGATTGATCCATTACGTGCAATACAATATGTCTTCCTAATTCATGAGTTTTTGAAATAGCAGTAAAAACTTCCTTATCTAATTGAACAGAAGATTTTAAATCTCCGTTTTCATCTCTAAAAGGAATTTTAATTACTTCAACATCTCTAAATCCTTGAATTTTATCACCTTTTTTAACTGGATGATTAAGTGCAGTTGTATTTTCAAAATGACACCCTTTTAATGCCGCTGGTACACCGCTTCCAGTTTCATCTGACGCAACTAAAACATGTGTAATGTCTTTTTCTGAAATAATTTGGGTAATAGCTGCAATTTGCAGTGAAGAATCTGTCCCAGATGGAGAAAAAATGATTTCACACTCATCATTTATTTTGAAGATTTTTTTCAGGTTATTTTTTAGTAATTCTGAAAACTCTAAGGTTGCATTTTTAAAACCAATTTTCAAGCTATTTCTTATTAAGATACTTCTAACTTTATCTGTTTTGTCATATGCAAAATTTGAAACACTTGTAGCCGTTGATGATGCAAAAGTAAATGCCTCGGGTCTTGGAAATGGTCGGCAACCATATTTGTTTAACAAATCAATTTCATCAATATTCAATCTAAGGTCACCACCAGCCATTAATAAATACTCTGTTGGTTTTGCCAGATTTTCAATAATAGGTTTCCAAGAATCTTCAAATACGTTGTTGGTGTTATTTAATCCATGAAATTCTTGTAATACTTTATATTTCAACAAAGATTTGGTATTCAATTGCTCTGTGCTTTTAATTAAATTAAACAGCGAACAATCAAGGTGTTTTAATTTTTCTTTATCATCTTTAGGTAAAAGATTATAGAATATTTTGGTTACTTCAAGAGCGGCAATATCACATAATGTAGTATTCTGTTTTTCTCCACTCAAAGCTTTATACCAAAGTTGCCATTCAATGCCATACCTTAAATATACCAATGCTAATGCGGGTTGATTTAAAAATGATAGGCCAATTATAATTGATTTGTTTGGTACAATTTTAAATACAGTAGGTTGACTAGTTGAGGTTATAATATTTATGTTGTTTATTTTTGGCACCGTATTAAATCTCTTTAAAACCCTGACTAAATAATTCACATTTTCTTTTTCAAATAAACTAGTTCTTTTATATTGATTTTCAATAGGTATATTATTTGTCATAGGTTTTATAATTTAAAACGCTCATCAGAACGTAGTTTATCAATAGGAAAATTTCCCGGAATATCTAACCATCCGGATTTAGCTTTTTTTCTGTTGTCAAACTTAGGAAAAAAAGGCTTTATATCAATCAATAGTGATTGATTTAGCATATCAACCATTTCTATATGAATAATATTGTTGTCAATTCCTAGAAGTTTAACGGTTGAAAGGCCAATTGCATCAGGTCGTTTGGGTGATTTTGTAGCAAATATTCCGTGTTCTTTAGTATCCATAAAAGGTTTTGTCATTTAGTCTTAG
Organism: Lutibacter sp.; assembly: GCF_016342705.1. GTDB lineage: Bacteria > Bacteroidota > Bacteroidia > Flavobacteriales > Flavobacteriaceae > Lutibacter. The sequence goes on from NZ_JAEINV010000001.1 coordinate 158,858, forward strand.
CCATTTACTTTATGCAAGTGATACAGCAGTGTAATTTAAGAAAATACTACGAAATTAGTTAATTCTTCTAAATATTCTGAAAACAATTTAATAACGTCTGCGGGAGGAGGTTGAATGAGCGTACCATTCATATTATTAAATGATATATGAATGACAGCATTAGAAGCAATAATTCCTTTAATGAAAACTATATGTTCATGTAAGTTTAATTTCTCTTGTAATGGAATACATTCAAAGTAAAATAGTAATTGTAACACTCACATTACCTTTATGTTTAAATTTTAAGTTTTAAAAATTCTACTCAATAAAAGCCAATCCTTTTGGAAGCTTTCCTGTTCCAATATTGCTAACTAGTTCAAATGTTTTCATATCAATAACTTCAATTTTATTAGCATTGGAATTAGAAACAAAAGCATATAATCCATTTGAATGCATTAAAACATTAACTGGATGAGGAGTATGGTAAAGTATTTTTTCAACAAGAGTCTTTTTACCAGGTATACTTATTTTTTTTATTTCTTTTCTAGAATGACGATTAAAAACAGAAATATTTCCATCAATACCATTAGCAACTAAACAATTAACACCATCAATAGAAAACTTTAAAATTAAAGGTTCTTTACCTGAGTTTAGTGTATCTGTTATTTCTAAAATATCTGTGTTAATTATATTTATAGAATTATCTTTTGTATTAGTAACCCAAACTTCGGAGCCATCTTTGGTTATGTCAATTCCATTTGTTCCTTTACCACAACGAATAATCTTAATTAATTTATCTAGTTCTAAGTCGATAATACTTAATGAACCAGCAGATGAATTGGTGACAAAAGCGATTGGTTTATTAGGATGAATTGCTAAATGATGACTTCCGCGTTGTTCAATTTTAATCTTTTTTTCTATAATGCCTGTTTCAATATTTATTACTAAAAAATAATTTCCACCGTCAGTTACTAGTGCAACCTTATTTGTTTCAGGAATAAATACAACTCCGTGGGGTCTAATACCTTCATCTAGATAAATTGTTTTTTCAACAGTATTAGACTTAGTGTTAATAACAGTAATGCTATTTCCTTTAATTTCTTGAGTGCCATAATTAGTTACAACGATTCTGTTTTGATCAGATAATGAAGCTATATCGTGCATTCCAGCCTTAATAGGGTATTCTATTAATTCTTTGCCTTGCAGTAAATCAAACACTTTAATATCGCTACTAAGTTCATCTACAATGTACAGTTTGCCAGTTGTTTGAATGGTGTATGATGGAGCCCTTATTATAAAAACGATGATTACTCTAACCAATATTAAAAAGCAAATTATAAGTGCTATATATTTGATTTTTTTCATATTTAATCCAAGCAACAATTTATAACTTACTTATTCTAATTTAAAACTTAAACAGCTCGTTTTGCACGTTCCCAGTTTACAGATTGCGATTTTTTCATATATCTAAAAAATCCAAGAACAACAGATAGGTTCATAATAAAAAAGTAATATGGAACAAAAAGTGCTTTAATTCTAGTGGATCTGTTTTCAAGAAACCATCCAGTTAATGCAGCAATATAAAATAGCATCTGTAACCAAAATAAAATTGAATACAATCCAAAATCTAACATACCCTCGTTGTAAGCCAAAATAGTTGAAACAGGAATTAATAGAACTAAACAAAGAGGCGTTAGGGTCCATCGTAAAACCCTATGTGAAATGTATTGAAACGAAAGTGTGCCGTATTTAAAAATATTAAGTAACGATCTCAATCTTACTACAGATTGTATTCCACCTGCTGAAATTCTTATTTTACGTTTTAATTCTTCTTTTACATTTGCGGATGCAGTTTCAATAGCATAGGCTTCAGGATCATATTGAATTGTATATCCATCTTGAGCGACTCTTAATGAAATTATAAAATCATCGAGCAACGTATCTTTTTCAACATGGCGATATAATTTTGTTCTAATGGCAAATAATTCTCCGGCAGCTCCAACTACAGAGTACAGTTCTGCATCCCATTTTTTTAAGGCAGATTCGTATTTCCAATACAAACCTTCGCCAGCGCCAGAAGCAACATCACTTTCTTTATTTATAATTCTTTTTTCACCTGAAACGCATCCAACTTTTTCATTTCCAAACAGGTTAACAATACGTCTAATAGATTCCTTTCCTAAATTGGTATTGGCATCACTAAAAATAACAATAGGTGTTTTTACAAACTCCATTCCACGATTCATCGCTCCAATTTTCCCATTTCTAGCGTTTAAATGATGAACCGTTGTATTTGGGTAGTCTTTTAATAAATTTTGCGTACCATCATCAGAGCCATCTGTAACCCAAACAATGTTTAATTTATCTTTAGGATACTCTAATTCTAATGAATTTTTCATTTTTGCTGCTACATAATCTTTTTCATTATAAGCTGCAATAAACAAGGTAACTTCAGGCTCATAATTAGGGTCAATGGCGGTTTTATTACCAATTTTAAATATCCTACGAATTTTTATAATTAAGTATAATAAAATTCCATAACCAACGTAGGTGTAAACAACTACAAATAATAAGATCCAAAAAGTGATTTTTAATACTTCCATAAGGGGTGATTTTAGTTTTTCTTTATTTTAATGAAGACTCTTGAATTTTATCTGTATAAAATTTATCTAGTATGTTACCAAACTCTACAGCTCGTCCTTCCCAAGAATTTTGTTTAGCAAAAGCAATCCTTTCTTCAATTAATGAATCATTATCATTAGCTAGTTCATTTATAATGTGTTCTTTAAATAACTCTTTAGTATTTGCAACTTTCACAGTGTCTTTAAAATCGGTTAAATTGGCAAAAGCAGTCATAACAACAGGAACTCCAACGGCTAAGTATTCATTAATTTTTAATGGATAAATATTTTTATTTACTTCATCCATAATGTATGGAATAATTCCAAGGTCATATTTGGCTAGTAATTCAGGAACTTTATTTGCTTTTATTGGGCCAAAAAATGAAACATTTGGGTATTTAGATAAACGTTCAACAATAGTATTATTTAGCAAATATCCAGTAAATTCAAAGAGTACTTCAGGTAATTCTTTCACTGAATGTTCAACCATGTCAATGTCAAATCGTTGATCTAACGTTCCTATATATCCTATCTTTTTAGTACTTGTATTTTTTGAAACTGTTTTCTTGGCAAAAGGAACAAATAGATTAAAATCAACTCCGTTTTTTACTACAAAACTATTTTTATTAAATTTTTTCTTTTCAGAATTTAAAAAATCAGATGTTGTGATAATACCATCAACTTTGCTACAGAATTCTTTTTCAATATCAAATATTCTTGATTTATGTCTTCTAGTATCCATTCCATCATAACAATAATAAACATTCAGCAATTCATTAAGTTGTCCAATCATAGGAAGTCCATACATTGGGTTGTAAGCCGTCATGATAATTGGGTTCGACATAGATTGCTTTTTAATAATTTTTAATAATTGACGCTTGTACAAATACGCATTAATTCCAAACAGAAATTTAAAAGCTGTTTTATTTTTAATAAAGTCTACTGGAAGCACTGGAGGCATTACAAGGTGCTTTACAATAGCTCCATTTTCTGTTTTTTCATCTTTTATTCTGTTTTTTAGTCCTAACATTCTGGCAACTTGAGCTTTTTGTTTTCCTAATAAGCTCATAACCACATCTTTTAAAGTAAATGGGTACTCCACAAATACAATATTATTGTGTTCAGCTAAAAGTGATAACAGTTGCACTGTAGATTTAGTAAATTCTCCGTGCCAAGTTGTTTGTGATATGCAAATGATGTTTTTTCCTTTAAGCATAATAAATTATTTTTTAGAATGTTCAACATGAATAAGTTCATAAAGTTTTAAATAATCTTTGGCCATATTTTCCCAAGAAAATAGTTTACTTCGTTCTATTCCTTTTTCACAAAGATTATTTTTGTATTCATTATTATGAAGTATTTTAATAATTCCTTCTGTAATTTCTTCAGGTTTAAATGGATCAACAATATGTGCAGCATCTCCTGAAACTTCTGGCATTGATGAAGTATTTGAAGTAATTACTGGCACGCCACAAGCCATTGCTTCTAACATTGGAATACCAAAACTTTCTCTTAATGATGGGTATAGGAAAATTGAACTTAATGAATAAATTGCTGGAAGATCTGTATTTATAACATATCCAGTTAATACAATTTGATTAATGAGTTCTTTGTCTCCAATTTCATCTAGTAATTTTTCCAATTCATTAGTATCGTAATCTAACATCACCAATTTATAATCGGATTTACTTTGTTTTAAAAAATCTGAAAAGGCTTTTAAGGTTCCTTTGGTATTTTTTTTAGGATCTGTATTACCAAGAAAAAAGAAAAAATGATCAGGTAAATGGTATTTTTCTTTTACTCTTTTTAGTTCTTGTTCATTTGAAATAGGTTTAAAGTGAGTACTAACACCATTGTAAATTGCTGTTAGACGTTTGTCGCCAGACATTCCAAAAAACTCAGCAATACGATTTTTTTCAAAATGAGAAACTGTAACTATTTTATCACTGTTTTTTACAACCCGTGGTACAATTAATTTGCGATATACATTTCCGAATTTTTGGTAAGAAGAGGCACTTCCTGTAAGTATTTTAAAATAACTACTTTCCATATAAATAATATCATGCAAGATAGTTACTAATGGAATTTTAGTAAAAATTGGAGCTGTATTACTTGTGCAATGCAGTATTTCACAACCGTATTTTTTTGCAGCCTTAGGCAATGCAAATTGTTCCCAAGTTGGATATGGACCACCTTCTAATTTAATAATTTTAAAATTAGAAGTTTCTTTTAAAACAGTATCATCTTCATCTGGCTTAACAAATATAAAATACTCATTTTTCTTATCTATAATTTGGAGATTCTTAATCAACTCCAAAGCCACCATATCCATACCATGCTTTTTCTTACGAAAAAGTCGTTGTCCTTCTATTCCTATTTTCATATTATTTTAGTTTTTTGTGGTGCATTGTTAATAATTATTTTATTTGATAACCAGTTTTCTAATTCGTTGATATACTATAACTTCTAATAAATATGAAAAAAGAATCATAAATATAATATAGAGTCCATATTCAATTATTTTATTACTGATAAAATCTAAATAGGTTGCTTTTACTACTAAATAATGATGCGATATATAGATTACATAAGAGCAAGGCGCTAAATATTTAAAAACTCCAAAAATTGAATTGAAACCAATCCATTTTAAATTTTTCCAAGCTATAGATATAAATAGAAGTATTATTGTGAAAACAAAATGTCTAAGTTCTATAAAAGGGTATGCTGCAAGTGGGTAGCTATATATTTTTGTGTACGAGTAATTTAAATAAAAGTTTAAGCCCAAAATTGCCGCTATTGTAATTAACACATATGCATAGGACATCATAGATTTATAAGTAATATTTTCTCCTTTTAAATAGATAGTTGCAAAGCGAGCGCCGGTCCACCATATAGCAAAATACATTCCTAATCTATTTAATATAAAAGGGTAAAAAAGATAGGAAATGGCGCTAACAATAACAATAGTATTAATCCATTTATTTAATTTTTCATTGCTTATATTTTTAATAACTAAGAAGAAAAACATATAAAACCACCATTCATAGGATAAAGACCATAAAACACCATTACCCATATAGGTTGAAGAAATCACATTTGGTTTTTGTGAAATTACATCTTGAAGCATAAAAATATTTCCTAATAAATTACTCCATTCTGGATCTGCAAGAGAGCCCTCACTATAACATTTAATTAGGTAGCCTAAAATAAATATAAAAATTAAAGGAGTGTAAAGCCGAATAAATCGACGTTTAAAATAACGTTTGAAAGATTTGTCTTCAGATTTTTCAAAAGAATATTTAATTACAAATCCACTTAAAACAAAAAATACAATAACAGCTTCTGATCCAAAACGAAAAATAGTGCCCACATTAATACCCAACAAATAAATTTTTTGAGGTAATGTGTGAAATAATACCACATAAATAGCGGCAAATCCACGTATTGCTTCTAATTTTTCTAGCTTGTTTTTATACATTAATTATTGATTTTTAGAACTTTTAGTTCAGCCTTTTAAACGGCTTTCTTATGTTGTTTTTTAATTATTTGAACCGTGTTTTGTATGAATAAATTTTTTGTTAGCTCCTTTTATTTTTAGTAATGATAATAACATCATAAACATTCCTTTTGGTAAACTAGACACCGCTTTTAATGTTTTCATGGTGTAAAAACTTCTTGGTATTGAAAATAGAAAAGACAACACGCAAGCTATCGCAACAATAAGCCAACTTATTGAAAATAGGATTCCATTATCTAATAAATAATTACTTACAATAAAAAGTCCGCCAAAAAGCATTACGCTGCCTAATAGTAATACTCTTGGTGGTTGAATAAATTGAATTGCTTTATCAAAATAATCAACATTTCCTTTTAAAAATAGGTCTTTTAAGGCGCTTAAAAAGTCTTTTCTAAAATAGTGTAATTGTGCAGATAGCCAACGTCTACGTTGATTTCCAAAAACTTCCGCTTTTTGAATTTTTTCATCGTACACCATTGCATCATTAAGGTATGCAATCTTATGACCATCTTTTAGCATTTTTAATTCAATTTCTTTATCAAAACCACCTACAGCTTTTACGTTTGACATTAATGATTTAAAAAAGTCGTATTGAAAAGCCATTCCAGAGCCAATTATTGCCGATGAAAGTCCTAAAACAATATGCCCTTTTCTAAAAATATGATTGTTTATTTCTTCACTAACAGCATCTAAAATTGCCCATGAATTATTTGTGTTTTTTGCGGTTCTATGTCCTTGAACTGCGATATGACCTTGTTCAAAAGAAGTATTGATTTTTTTTAAAAAATCAGTTTCCATTAAATTATCAGCATCTAAAATAACCGCAATATCATATTTATCTGTTAATGCAGCCATTGCCTTGTTTAAAGCTTTGGATTTTGTACTTTTTTCAAAACTAACTTCAATTAGTTTTATAGGTAACTTTTTTAGTTCACTAAGCGTTTCTTCCAAAAAAGAATCTGCAATAATTACTACATCGTAAAGGTTTGAAGGGTAGTTTTGCTTTAAGGCTGAATTAGCCACTTCTATAATAACTTCATCTTCTTTATAACCAGGAATTAATACAGCAATTTTTTTTAAATCGCCACTTGATTTATAATTTCGTTGCTTGTAAAATAACCCTGCAATTGAAAATACAAAAATATATAGCGTAGCTAATGCTATTAGAATTAGGATGATGATTTGAACTGTATTAAATATTAGCATACCAGTATGGTTTTATTATTGAATGAAATTTAGATGGCTATTTATTTCATGGATCTTAATTTATCACGCACTTTTAAAGCATACTTTCTAAGGAAAGGGAAATGCTTACCACTTTTAAGGTTGTACATAAAAGATTCAGAATTATAAATCATTTCAAAGTTTTCTGTACATAAAACAGGTTTTTTTGAGAGTCTGTTTATTTCTATGGCTTGTGCAGGCTCACTTTCTACAAACAGTACATAAGGTTTGGACATATAAGCTTTCGCTTTATGATCACCATGGTTGTTTGCCTTTTGTCTTGCTTTCATGTCAGGTAAGTCCAGCATTACAAGATCATTGTATTTTATATTATTTGCCTTCAACCATGTTTCGGTTTCATTTCGGTATTTTTCTAAACGTGAAGTAACAATAGTGCCAATTTTACTTCCAGGAATAAATAATGGTGGCGCATTTAAAATAAAATTAATGTATTTTTCTCCGTCATCATTTTCTTCTGGTAAAGGATCTGGACATAAAACACCGTCAATATCAAAACAAGCTTTTTCTAAAGTAGTATGATTTAAAATATTCCATTGGAAATATCTTGGTAAAGGCACTGTTTCAAAATGATAGTCCACCATTTTTTCTTTCCCAGGAATTACATAAATAGCACAATATTTTATGTCGAATTTAGATTCTAAGTGTTTTAAACTTTCTTTACATTCTATCATTGCTGAACCAGAAGCAATACTGTCATCTACCACTAACACTTTTTTGAAGCCATCTCCATCAAAAAATTGACTTCGTGCTCCTGCCTTATAAATATGCCCATTTAAAAATGAATGTATATCTGTATATGGTTTATTAAGGTATAATGATAGTAAGTTTGCAGGTAACATACCACTTCTTGGAACTCCAACAATTAAATCGAAATCGCGCGGAATAATACTTAATCTTTTAAGTATTATATTGTTTAATTCTCTAATATTTCTATAATTCATAAGGGTTAATTTAAAGATTTATAAACCTATTTATTTACTATCTATTAAGTGTTTTTTATCGATTAACATTGATTTGAACACTATTATTTTACTAATTGAACTTCATTATTCTCGATCTCTTTTTCAAAAACCTCAGTGTTTAAAATAATTGCCATTGTAGCATATATTAATAATGCTGTAGGCATTTGACCTAAAACTGCATTTCCGTATGATGCTACCATAATACCTGCCATTCCTGCTATTAATGCTGATATTTTATATTTTAAAAAGGGGTCTTGAATTCTAAACATTACTATAAGACTTGCTTTGGCCATTACATAAAAAAGAATAGCTAAATGCAGTAATAAACCAACAATACCTTGCTCTACCCAAATTAAAACATACCAACTATCTGTTGCAACATTAGAAAGAAATGCGTGAGGTAAATAGCGTTGTGCTTTAGTACCCCCATGGCCAATACCTCCACCAAATGGTCTTGATGCTAAATAATTTTTAAGAATTTTTTGATTATCGAGTCTTACTTGTAATGAAGCGTCATTTGGGTCGAAGGCAGTTCGCATTCTCCTTATTTGTGCATTTCCTTGACCAATTGATGTGAATTTAAAGAAGATAAAAAGGATCACTAAAAATGCGATTCCTACACTTAAAACTTTTATATTTTTACTTAATACAAAATAGGTCATAAAACCTACAATTGGAACAGCTAAAGCGCCTCTTGTGCCTGAGATTACCATACCGTAAATTCCTAAAAGACCAACGAAAATAAAAAATAATTTAGAGAGTAATTTGTTCTGAGACATGGCATAAATTAAAAATACAACGCCTGTATATCCCTGATTTGCTCCAAATTGGCCTGCATCACTATAAAAAGAGAACACCCTCAATTTACCAAAAAGAATGTGTGTTTTATAGCTTCCTTCGTTTAACCATTCTTGCTCAGCAAAGTCTACGCCCATAGTCATTTGCATAATTCCTTTTAAGGTTCCTAGGATTGAAAAAAATGCCCATATATAAAAGAAATAATTTAACTTTTTTTGAGTGTTTATAAAATAAAGAGTAAGCGGCACAAATAAGAATGGATAAAAGGCGATACCTCTGCCTGAAACCCAAGCGGCAATACTTCTAGCTTCTGGATTTGCCAATTGAAAGATGGAGTATCCAAACCATAAGGTTACTAACAAGGTAATATCTTTTTTAGCAGGAGTCCAATCTATACGAGTTTTAAACCTATTCATAAACAAAGCTAAATAAGTTAAAACGAGTATACCATCTATTCCAAAGCCTAATGGAAGCCCTTTTACATACCTTCCTAAACCAAGCAATACAAAGTTTAATGCAATTGCGGTATAAAAACCAATGATTGGGTAACAAAATAAATAGTATAAATAAACTACGCCAAAGAAAAGAGCTAAGAATAATCCAATACCGATAACTCCTAATTTAGCTATTATTATTGCAAAAAAAGCTATTACACCAAACAACAATGCCATATAGCCTGGCTTAGATAAATTCTCTGAGCCGGAATAGTTGTCAAAAGGGTTGATGTTAAAGTTTTTGGCCATAATTAATTATTCTCTTCAATTTTAACGAAGCGTTTATAGCGATTTCCAGTAGCTTTATTAAATAGTGAAATATAAAATATAATTCCACTTTTAAATATTTCTCTAAATGATAATGACAATTCTTTGTTTAGAAAATACATTCCCATCCAAATACCAATTATTGTAAATATAATTGAGGCAATGGCAACGAGAATTAAAGATTTAAAAATAAAAATGGCAATTAAATCTCCAATAATATTGGCAACTAACATTACAAATACTTTTATAGCATTTATATTTGGTTTATTTACACTATCCAAGCCAATACCTGTCATTCTATCTATTGGTAATAATAATCCGTAAATTGAAAATACACGCACAATGTTTACAACATTAAATCCAGTTATAGGATCAGTTTCCAAATATTGATTTCCCGAAAGTAAAAACACAAAAAATTCTGCAAATACAAAGGTGAATATGCTAATGAAAACAAATAAGTAGGATAGTGCACCTGAATACACATAAAACAAACTTTTAACTTCTTCAATTTTGTGTTGTACACTTGCTTTAGACATTTTAGGAAATGCCGTTGCAACAAAGCTACGTAATGGAATTTGTTGTAATTCTGTAAGTTTTAATGGGATGCTGTAAAGGGCTACTGCTGCATTTCCTAACGGACTTAAACTTAGAATTAATGTATCTACACTTCGCAATAAATTGGTGCCAATTAGTGTAAACGTGGTATATTTTCCAAAATGCAAGAGTGTTTTATTCGTTTCTTTACTTGCTTTTGTAATTAATTGAATTCCGTCCCAGCCAAAAGCAACACTCATTACCGAAGTAATAGCATTAATAATTAGCAACGCAATAACTAATTGTGTCAATGTTAAATGTAACATTATAAAATTTACAAGAATAACCAAAAAAAACAACCCGCTATTTATTGATTTCAGCGCTAAAATTTGGGCATATTTTCTGTCTGCTTGTAATACAACTAAAGCATTATTCCAAGGTAAGTTTAAAAATGCCAATAAAGGATACCAAGTAAAAAAAATACCATAACCAGAGTTTTGTATGGCATCATTAAAAAGGGTGTTACAGCCAATTAAAATAATTGCTATTAGTATTGTGGCTCCTGAGCCAATTAAAGCATTTGAACCAATTAATTTAATTCTAGAAGCTTCGTCTGCACCAGACAAATATCTTATTAACCCAGTATTTGTAATACCAAATCTAAACATCTCAACAAAAGATCCCGCAGTTACAAATAATACCCATTCACCAAAAATTTCTAAAGACAAACTTCTAGCTAATAAGGCGAAACCCCCAATGCCTAAAATTGCAATAACAACATTCCCTGTCAGCGACAAGAAGTTATCTTCACGTACAATTTTTTTAAGTTTCTTCATTTATTATAAAGTTATATCTGATTTTTACTGAAAAATTGAAACTTAAATATGGATTTAATTTTTTTTCTAAAAACACTTCTCTTTTTAGGTAAATCTCCTAATATAGCCTCAGCTTCATTAATGTTTACTCCATTTACAATAAAGTTAATTTTTGAAGGAGACGTTGTCAACAAATTGCTCACAGCAGTTTGATCTGCTTCCGTCCAAACTCTATTAGCTCTGCAAATAAGAATATCTAAGTCTGAATGAGACATTAAAGCAGCTGGATAATTATGAAAAATTAAAGCAGGTAATTCAATTATCACAAAATCTGGTGTAAAATCAAGTTTTATATTGTTTTGCTCAATAATGTCAGTATAATTTTTTGCTTGGTAAAAATTTTCGTTAATTGAAAGTGTGAAAAATTCTGAAGAAGTTAAATAACTAGATACCTCAGCTAGAAAAGGATTGTTATAGTCTATCCTTGGATCTGGATATCCTAAAATTTTATTTATGAAAGAAAATTTTGCTTGTTGTTTTAGCGGCTCTTGTTTTTCTGAAAAATTTAGAAATAACACTTTTTTACCTTCTTTCTTTAAATTTTTGGCGATGTTACCAGCTAATACAGTTTTTCCTTCTTTTTTTTGAGTACTAAAAACTATAATGGTTTTTCCTTTTTTTTCTATTGAATTTGTGCTGAAAAATTGAATTATATTTTGAGTAATTATTTCAAGTAATCGATTTTGAATAAAGGGTAATTGAATGCTGCCAGGATCTAATATCATTTTTGGCATCATCCCTAAAGAAGTTAAGCCTAAAATTTCACTAGCCTTTTTTGTGTTTTTTAGAGTGTCGTCAAAAAATTCCATCACCAATATTATTGCCAAAATTAAAATACCTCCTAAAAATGCTGCTGCAATTATAAGAATAGCTCTTTTAGTTGGATTTGGAGATAATGGGTAATATGGAGGGTCAATTGTTTTTAAGTTAGATGATAATTCGTTGTCTTGTAATTTTAACTTGGCCAGATTTAACCCGTGAAGAATCTCAAGATATCCTTGTTCTGAAACTGAAATTTCTCGTTCAATGCGTTTAATATTGGCTCCAGCAGGCGCAAAGGTGGCATATTGCTTTTCAAACCGTTTGTTTTGTTGATCCATAACTTCAATCTTTGCTTTAAGGTTTTCAGTCTCCACAACATTGTTCATCCAGTCTGGAAGTAATTTACTTAATGGTACGCCATCTACAGAGTTTTGATAACTGTAAATTTTATCAACACTAGTTTTAATTTCTTTTGTTAAGGCGTCTTTTTGATTTTTTAATTCGGCTAACTTTGAAATGACAAGTTCATTACTCTTAGAATCTACTCGGGCCTCATTAAATGCTATTTCATAATTAATCTCTCCAAGTATTTTCTTTTTTTCAAGAACATTATTGTTTTCGCTTTGTATGTTTTCTTGAATGTTTAATTTTTCTTCTAGTCTTTTGGTAGCGGCTTTTGTTCCTGCTAGTTGCGCTTTTTTATTATTATAATCAACCTCCATGTCCTCTTTTACTACAGCAACTGCTTTACTTTGTTCGTAGTAGTTTATAATATTGGAAGACTTATTAAATTCCAACAAATTATCTTCAGCCATTTTTAAACTTTTGTTGGCGAGAGCTAATTGTTCTTCAAAATATTTTACCACATCATCTGATCTGTTTTCTTTAATGTGTTTATAGTTTTTTATACAGACTTCATTGTAAATCTCTAATGTTTGCTGGCAAATTCCGGGATCGTTAACAGTGTAATTCATTTTTATTAAATCACTACTATTAATTCGAGTTGCTTTTACCTCTGATAATGCTTTAAGTGAATAATGCTTATCATTATCATAATTTAACAGTTCATAAATATAGTTATCATTACTGCTTCTCATTAAAGTCAATAAATTTTGAACTGATTTTTCATAGTTATAACGATTTATTTCTGGAGGTATTGGATTATTAACAACTTGCTCATTGGTTTTGAGAGTTGAATTTTTATCTCCTTTTTCAATATAGGAATAGATTTCTTCAGGCACCTTTAACTTTAATTCGTCATATAATTTCTTTGAAATATACTTTGGATTAGCTTCAGGTAACATAAGATGAAGTGTTAATAACCTAACAGCAACTTCTTCTTGTGTTTCTCTTGAATTAATGATATTTATTAAATTATCAAAAGCAATATTGGTGGCGAAATAATTGAATGTTTTGTCCATTTCAATGGAAGAACCCGTTGCAAGTCCTGTATATAAAACTGTTTGAGATGAATACTCAAAACTCGGATTCATAGTTAATAGTAAAACCATAATGGCAAGCAAAAATGGCACTAGTATTAATAGAGCTAAATGTCTTAATATAAGTCTTATAAATTCAATTATTTTCATGGGCTTAATTTAAATTTTCTGAATCAAATGAAAAACCTGCTAAATCTTCTAAAAGTTTTTTTGCTAATAGAAAGTCTGATTTTGTCACTTCATATTCAGATTCTATTCTAGAAGTAATATCAGAAATTCTTACATATTCTGAAACAGTGGTTACGCCATTTGTAAATTCTTTTTCAACCATTTCCATATTCACTTTTGCATTCCCTAAAGTTTGAGATTTTATACTTAACAATTTTTGTTTTAAAATGAGCTCTTGATATTGTTTTATTACTAATTGCCTTATTTGATCTTCTTGAGATTTTGCTAAAGCAATTGCCTCGTCAAGTTGTAATTCGGCTATTTTTGTTTGGTTTTTTCTGTTCAACATATCAAATATTGGAAACTTAACATAAAAACCTACAGTATATGTAAATTGTTTAGTTGTTGTTGTTGCAAATGCAGAATTACTAACTCCATCATCACTTGTAGAATTGTTATTTAAGGTCCCGTATCTAGATTCGCCTTGAAAGCCAAAATTTCTCGTCCAATAAATGCGTTCTGAATTTAATGTTGCGTCTTTAACCTCAATCCCTTTATTGTTAAAACGTATCATAGCATTGTTTTTTAAAACAGAATCTATAACTGCTTCAAGAGGCGGTAAGTTCATTTCATTTTTACGCTTTGACGTATTTTCTAATGAAGATGATTGGGCCAAAGAATAATTAACACAAAAAATATTTATGTATAATAGAACTATAAATTTTAATATTAGTTTCATTTTACGTGTGTTCAAATTATAAGTGCTTAATTATACGGAATCTTTTTGTAGCAATGCAGGGATAGTTCGCAAAATAAGTTTAATATCATACCAAAAGGAATAATTATCTCCTTTAAAATGTTCTGCATATTCATTATCTAAACGCATTCTCTCTTCTTCAGACATGTTTCCTCCTTTACCTCTTAATTCTACTTGCCATAAGCCAGTAATACCTGCGGGTGCTAAAAAGCGCTGAGAAACAGCATCTGCAGTAAGTAATTCCGCCTCATATACTGGTAAAGGGCGGTTACCTACAATTGACATATCGCCTTTTAGTACGTTAATAAGTTGAGGTAATTCATCAATACTTGTGTTTCTAATAAATTTACCTACTCTTGTAACGCGCGGATCATTCACAATTTTAACAAATGTGGAATTGTTTTTAGTTGCTTCAATTTTTTGAAAATTATACCAGTAATCACAAATTTGATGGGTGTCAATATACATTATTGGGGAGCAAGTTTCATTTTCAGGTAATTTACTGCATCTTGGGCAATCTAAGTTTATTAAACTTTCTGTAGGTTGTTGTGCTGTATTATATTGATTTTTTTCTTTTGCTAATTTTTTCAATAGTTCATCTGAACCAGTTCTCATAGAACGTAGTTTATAAAAATCGAAAGTTTTTCTACCTACTCTTTTTGAAATGTAATACACCTTTCCTTTTGATTCTAATTTAATAGCAAGTAATATTAATAGCAAGAATGGTGAGGCAACCAAAAGGACAGATGATGCCACAAAAATGTCAAAAATTCTTTTTGAAACGGGCATTTTGTACATTTCATCATTCAACTTAGGAATAGCAGAAACGTTTGTAGTTTTTTTGTTGGCACAAAGAAATTCAACTCGTTTTAGAATGTATTCAGGTGGCGTTACAGAGGTGGCATAAAAGTCATTCACTCTTTTTTTGAATGAAAGTTTATATAAATCTACATTAAATTCTGTTGTAATTAGAATAAAGGGTGTTTCTTTATATTCATCATGCTCTTTTATCCAATCATACAAAAATAAACCATTATTACCTGGTAAATTATAATGGCAAATTATAGCATCTGGAGTTTTATTGGATTTAAGGTAATTAGTTGCCTTAATACTATCTTCCAAAGTAATAAGAGATATGTTTTTATTCTCATTTATTATTTGAAAATACTCCGGAGATTTGCCAATGTATAGTACGTTAAGAATTGGATTGGTCATTTTAAATCAGGTAAAGTTAGTTTTAAGTGTCAAGTTTCAATAAGTTACCATTCTATAGAATAGTGAATTGGAAAAATATTTTTTTTAACCAATTCTTCAAGTTCCTCAGGATTAAAAGGTTTTGTAAGATAATCTTGGGCTCCAAGTCTATAGCATTTTATTCGTTCCTTACTTTCAGATCTTCCAGATAACATTATAACAGGCGTGTGCTTAGTAAAGCCTCTTTGACGAACATTTGTTAAAAACTCATATCCATCCATTTCAGGCATTTGAATATCACTTATTATTAAATCCGGTAGGTTTTCTTCAAGCCATTCTACAGCTTTAAGACCGTCATTAAATGAAACAACATCATAGTCTTCTGAAAGAAAATTTTCTAATAAAAGACATATGCTTTTTTCGTCATCAACAATTAGTATTTTTTTCTTCATAATTTTATGGGTTAGTTATATTAAAATCATTTTTCATTTTATCAACAACTTCTTTTGTAAGGTTACTAGCGCTTATTAATTTTAACCTTAATTCTGATGTTACAATTTCATTTGTAAACAATGCTTCAATCTGTAATATTTCTTTTTCTAACGTTTCTGTTCCAAAATACTTTAGTGTAGGCTTTATTTTATGAACCAATTTTTTTATTTCTAAAAAATCATTTTCAGAATAGGCGCTATTAATTTCTTCAATAGATTGTGAAATTTCATTTGTAAAAACCTCAACCATTTTTTTAACCTGTTCTTGGTTACCACGACACATTTTATCAATTAAATGGAGGTCATATAATTTTACGGGAACCTGTTTTGAGTTTTCGGGTAACTGCATAATTTTTTTAAATATATTATTATATTATATACTTTTTTAAGTGTAATATAACCTTAGCAAAATAATAAAATTTATTACTACAGCTATTGAATAGATTGAAGATTTACAACAATATTTTAAGCTAAGGTTATATTTTATTTTTCAAATTAAATGATTGACTTAAAAAAGTCAATTGTTTTTATTAAGCCTTCATTCAATTCAATTTTAGGAGACCAATTAAGTTCTTTTTTTGCTAAAGAAATATCTGGTTGCCTCATCATTGGATCATCAGAAGGTAAAGGTTGGTATATTATCTTTGATTTTGATCCAGTAAGTTCTATGACTTTTTGAGCCAATTCAAGAATAGTAAACTCATTTGGGTTTCCCATATTTACTGGGCCAATAAACTGATCTGGTGAAGCCATCATTTTTATCATTCCTTCTACAAGGTCATCAACATATTGAAAACTTCGTGTTTGCTTTCCTTCTCCATAAATAGTAATATCTTGGTTTTGTAAAGCTTGAACAATAAAGTTAGAAACTACACGTCCATCATTAGGATCCATTCTTGGTCCGTAGGTGTTGAATATTCGAATAATTTTAATTTTAACATTATTCTGTTTATGGTAATCAATAAACAATGTTTCAGCACAGCGTTTTCCTTCATCATAACAAGAGCGTTCACCAATTGGATTTACGTGACCCCAATATGTTTCTGGTTGAGGATGTACAAGTGGATCGCCATAAACTTCACTTGTTGAGGCTTGTAATATTTTTGCATTTATTCTTTTTGCAAGGCCTAACATGTTAATTGCACCCATAACTGAAGTTTTAACAGTTTTAATAGGGTTGTGTTGGTAATGTATTGGTGAAGCTGGGCATGCTAAGTTGTAAATTTCATCGGCTTCAATAAAATAAGGAGCAGTAACATCATGTCTAATCAACTCAAAATATGGATTGTCTAACAAGTGCACAATATTTTGTTTTTGTCCAGTAAAAAAATTATCAAGACAATAAACTTCGTTTCCTTCATTTAATAAGCGTTCGCATAAGTGAGAGCCAACAAAACCAGCACCTCCAGTGATAAGAATTTTTTTATGTGTCATAAGTTATTTAATAAAAGTTGAATTAATTGTTTTTAAGATTACCCATCATTAATTTATTGATGATGGAGTTGTGACATTCTTAGTTGTGTTAACCCCAATGCAGAAATATTCGAATCCTTGTTCTTTCATTTCATCTTTATCATAAATATTTCTTCCATCAAAAATTGCAGGTTTATTTAATAATTTATGTACTATTTTTAAGTTAGGAATTTTAAATTCTGGCCATTCCGTAAGTATAGCTAGGCAATCAGCATCAATTAATGCTTCATACTGATCGTCGTAATAAGAAACGCTATCAGCAAAATGGTGTTTAGCTTCTTTCATAGCAACTGGATCGTACACTTTTACTATAGCGCCGGCTTCTAATAGTTTTTCAACAATTATTAAAGATGGAGCTTCGCGCATGTCATCTGTTTGAGGTTTAAATGAAAGACCCCATAGTGCAATTGTTTTACCTGCTAAATCACCTTTAAAATATTTATTAATTTTATTGAAAATCACCATTTTTTGATCTTTGTTAACTTCTTCAACAGCCTTTAGTACGCGAAGATTATAATTAAATTCACCACCGGTTCTTATAAGTGCTTGTACATCTTTTGGAAAACAAGATCCGCCATAACCTATTCCTGGGTAAATAAATTTATGTCCAATTCTAGAGTCAGAGCCAATACCTCTTCTCACTAAATTAATATCTGCTCCAACTATTTCGCATAAATTGGCTATATCATTTATAAAACTAATTTTGGTAGCAAGCATTGCGTTTGCGGCATATTTTGTCATTTCAGCAGAAACAATGTCCATAAAAATTGTTGGATGACCATTTAATGTAAATGGTTTGTATAAACTTTTCATAAGATCTTCTGCTTTTGGGCTATCTAATCCAATTACAATTCTATCCGGCTTTAAAAAATCAGCAATAGCAGCTCCTTCTTTTAGAAACTCTGGGTTTGAAGCAACATCAAATTTAATATCTACTTTTCTTTTATTTAATTCATCTTGAATAGCGTATTTAACCTTTTCAGAAGTTCCAACTGGTACAGTACTTTTTGTAACTACTAATAAATAGTCGTTCATATTTTTACCGCAATCACGAGCAACTGATAGTACATATTTTAAATCAGCACTTCCATCTTCATCAGGAGGTGTTCCAACGGATATAAATAGAACTTCACACTCTTTTACTGCCTCAGCAATATTTGTTGTAAAACTCAAACGACCTTTTTTCATGTTTCGGCTTAACATATCCTCTAAACCAGGTTCGTATATTGGTATGATTCCATTATTTAGATTCTCAATTTTTTTACTATCGATGTCAACACAAACAACATTAATACCTACTTCAGAAAAGCAAGCGCCAGTTACAAGTCCAACATATCCACTTCCAACAATTGCGATTTTCATAATTTTTATTTTTTAAGATTATTTTTTATTCCAATAAATGTACAAATATTGTAGTGAAAAAACAACAATTTTAAAACACTGATAAACAGCACTTTAAATATTTTTATTTTTTCATCAGCTCTGTGAAATGTCGTATTTTACAGAATATGGAATTTTAAAATGTAAAAAAACTAGCTAAATGTTTATATTTTCATACCGTTTATTGTTAAAATGAACAATTATTGCATTTTTGTCTATATTTGGGAAATATTTTATATATTGCATTAAAATATTTACTTAGTAATGATTTTAAAATCAATTAAGTCTCTTTTAAAGTTTTTTTATGATTGAGTATAATATATTTATTGTTGAAGATGACCCATGGTTTGGAAAAGTATTACACCACCATCTTAGTTTAAATCCAGATTATAAAGTTACGCTGTTTACCATGGGAAAGGAGTGTCTTTCCACAATGTGGACTCAACCAGATTTGATAGTAATGGATTTTTCTTTGCCCGATATTTCAGGGGATAAACTTTTTCAGAAAATTAAAGAGATAAATCCGGAGGTTCCTGTTGTTATAATTAGTGAGAAGAAAGACATTTCTATTATTGGCAACTTATTTAAAATGGGGGTGAAAGATTACCTTATAAAAGATGAGTCAATAAAAGAGTTGTTATGTAATAGTATTTTAAGAATTTGTGAAGCTCAAAAATTAAAGAAAAAAGTTGAGGTTTTACAGGAAGAATTAGGTGAAAAATATTCATTTAAGAAGTCTATCATTGGTCAAAGTGATGAAATGCGTAAGGTTTTTAAAATGATTGAAAAGGCCATTAAAACCAATATTAATATTTCTATTACAGGAGAAACTGGAACAGGAAAGGGGTTAATAGCCAAGGCTATTCACTATAACAGTGTTAGAATTAAAAACAATTATGTAGCTGTAAATATGGCCGCAATACCAGAAGGATTAATTGAAAGTGACCTTTTTGGACATGAAAAGGGAACTTTTACAGGAGCAATTTCACAGAAAATTGGCAAGTTTGAAGAAGCGAATGGAGGAACTATTTTTTTAGATGAAATTTCAGGTTTAGATATAAATCTTCAATCTAAGTTGCTTCGTGTATTGCAAGAAAGAGAATTAGTAAGACTTGGAGGTAATGAAACAATAAAATTAGATGTTCGACTTATTGTTGCAACTCAAAAAAACCTTTTAGAAGAAGTAGGAAAAGGCGCTTTTAGAGAAGATTTGTTTTTTAGAATAATGGGTTTACCTATAAAATTGCCCTCTTTACGAGAAAGAGTTAGTGATATTTTAATTCTTTCAAAACATTTTTTAGAAGAATTTATAAAAGAAAATAATATGGAGAATATCCGTTTTACAAAAGAGGCTAAAGAAAAATTATTGCAATATAGCTTTCCGGGAAATGTTAGAGAGTTAAAAGCTATCATTGAACTTGCCGCAGTTATTTGTGAAAATAATGAAATTGGAATAGATGATATTATGTATACCCATATTAAAAGTAATGACGGTTTTATAACGGAGCATAAAACTTTGAGAGGACATACTTGTGATATTATTAAATATTATTTGAAAAAAAATAATGGCGATGTACTTGCAACAGCAAAATTTTTGGATATTGGGAAGAGTACAATTTATAAGATGAAAAAGGAAGGGGAGTTGTTTTAAAAATATTATTTTTCAAAAAAAGAAAAATAGTCTATATTTAGTACTAGTTAAAAAGAAGTGTTTTGTGCAAATATGGAGTTTCTTTAAATACAGGTAATTTCATAAAATAAATTATAAAAATGAATACATCGCTTTACCAATTTAAAGATAATACATGGTTTAAAAATCCTAAAAGCCAATCTATTGATGAGAATAAAGAAAATCTCATATTATGTTTTGGTTCAAAAGAAATACTTGAGGATGATACTATTTATATAAATATTAAATCTAAATTTCCAACATCGCAAATAGCCTTATGCAGCACTTCTGGTGAAATTTATCAAGAAAATGTGCTGAATAACTCATTAATAGTTGTTGCATTGCAGTTTGAAAAATCAACAATAGAAGCAACTAGAGTTAATATTAAAGACTACAATAATAGTTATAGTGCAGCTATTGGCTTATTCAAAAAATTACCAAAGGAAAATTTAGCTTATGTAATGGTGTTTTCAGACGGTAGTTTGGTTAATGGAAGTGAACTTGTAAAAGGATTATCTACTCAGATAGATAAAAATATATTGGTAACAGGAGGGCTTGCAGGTGATGGCTCTAACTTTCAGTCTACACTTTTAGGATTGAATGAGCAACCAAAAGAAGGTGAAATTATTGCTATTGGGTTCTATGGTAAAAACTTAACGGTTACACATGGATCACAAGGAGGTTGGGATATTTTTGGCTTAGAAAAAAGAATTACCAATTCTTCTGGAAATGTATTGTTTGAATTAGAAGGTCAAAATGCTTTAGATCTTTATAAAAAATATTTAGGACCTGAATCAAAAAATTTACCTGGATCTGCTCTTTTATATCCATTATCAGTCATAATTCCAGGAGCTACAAAACCAATTGTACGCACCATTCTTTCTATAAATGAAGAGGATAAAAGTATGACTTTTGCAGGAGATGTTCCTGTTGGTTCAGAGGTAAGATTTATGAAGGCTAATTTTAAAAGAATTACGCAAGCTGCCTCAGAAGCGGCAAATCAAACCACAGTAGGGCATAAGAATCATCCAGATTTTTCATTATTGATAAGTTGCGTCGGAAGAAAGCTTATTTTAGGTTCTCAGACAGATGAAGAAGTTAAAGCAGTCAGCGAAACATTTAATAATGAAACACTTTTAGCTGGGTTTTATTCTTATGGGGAAATTTCTCCGTTTAATGAAGGTGGGAATTGTCAACTACATAATCAAA
The DNA here is from genome assembly GCF_016342705.1 of Lutibacter sp. Classification (GTDB taxonomy): domain Bacteria; phylum Bacteroidota; class Bacteroidia; order Flavobacteriales; family Flavobacteriaceae; genus Lutibacter. The sequence continues at coordinate 180,692 of NZ_JAEINV010000001.1, forward strand.
CAATGACTATTACTTCATTTTATGAAGATTAATTTATAAATTAAAAGCTTATGTATGGAATTGTTAATAAAGCTATCCAAGATTTAATTATTGATAATTTTGGAGAAGATAAATGGGAAGCAGTTAAAGAGAAAAGCGGAGTTGATATTGATTTTTTTCTAAGTAATGAGCCCTATGATGATGATATAACTTATAAACTTGCCGGAGCTGCTGCTGAAGTACTAGGTATTTCAGTTGGTGAGGTATTAAATGCTTTTGGTGAATGGTGGGTATTAAAAACAGGGAAAGAAAAATATGGAGGGTTAATGGAAGCCGGTGGAAATAATTTGAAAGAATTTTTAGTAAACCTGCCGTTATTTCATAATAGAATTATGTTAATGTATCCAAAATTAACACCTCCAGAATTTAAAGTGAGTAATTTAGAAGAAAATTCAATTCATATACATTATCATTCCAAACGTTTAGGGTTACAGGAATTTGTGAGAGGATTGCTTTCGGGTTTGTCTAAAATGTATAGTGTTGACTCCAAGATAGAATTATTGGAAAGCCGTGATGATGGAAAATCACACGAAATATTTAAAGTAAGTTGGTAAACTATGGCAAATCATTTTTCTTTTAGTGAAGCCCAATTTAATGGACTATTCCCTTTTTATATATTAATAAATAGAGATTTGAATGTTGTTTCTATTGGTAAATCTTTAGGTAAATTATGCGATTTACAAAAGGGTAAGAATTTTAATGAATTCTTTTCAATTCCAAGGCCATTAACAATCATAAATTCATTGGATGATTTGATTGTTTTACAAAATCAAATGGTACTGATAGAATTAAATTCACCTAAAAAATTGATGTTACGAGGTCAGTTTGAATTTATGGAGGGAACAAAAGAAATTCTTTTTTTAGGTTCTCCTTGGTTTGGTTCTATGGAACAATTGAGAGAAAATAACCTTCAGATTAATGACTTTGCAAAGAATGATCCGCTTATTGATTTACTTCATGTACTAAAAACAGTTGAAATTACAAATGATGACTTAAAAGAATTAATTGCCACTGTTAATAAGCAAAAAAACGATTTAAAAAAAGCAAATAAAGAGGTTTATGATATTGCTTTATTTCCTAAACAAAATCCAGATCCAAATATTAGGATAAATTATGAAGGAGATTTAATGCAAAATAATCCCGCAGCTTCTAATCTTGACTTTATTGAATATGAGGGAAGCACCTACAGGAATGATATGTTTTTTAAATTGATTTCATCTAAAATTGATAAAACCTTAAAAAGATGGAATTTTGAAGCTAGATCAAATGAAATTGATTACTCTTTTGATTGTGTTGCAATGCCAGAAGAAGGCTATATAAATATATATGGTAGAGATATAACTGAACAAAAAATAAATCAACAGGAATTAGAAAAATTATCACTTATTGTTCAAGAAACAACAAGCTCAGTAGTTATTACTGATTCTTTTGGGAAAATAGAATGGGTTAATAAAGCTTTTGAAAAAATAACAGGGTACAATTTATTAGATGCAAAAGGTAATTCTCCTGGAAAATTATTACAAGGAGAAAAAACAGATAAAAAAAGGGCTGATTATATGAGGCAAAAGGTTAAGAATCTTGAACCTTTTACGTGTGAAGTATATAATTATAAAAAATCGGGGGAAGGTTATTGGGGAAGAATTAATGCGCAACCAATTTTTGATAAAAAGGGAGAAGTAATAAATTTTTTCGCTTTAAAGGAGGATATTACTGGAGAAAAACTTGCAAAAGAAAAATTAAGAAAAGCAGCAAGTCGCATGTCCTCATTAATTACCAATCTTCAAGATGCAATTTTGTTGGAAAATGAGAATCAAACAATAGAATTAGTTAATGAACGTTTTTGTAATTTGTTTAAAATCCCTGTTAGCCCTAACCAATTAATAGGTGCAGATTGTTCTAAAGCCGCTGAGCAATCCAAACATCTTTTTGCAAACCCAGAGTTATTTGTTTCAGGTATTAATGAAATCTTAAAAAATAAAAAACTTGTTATTGGCAATCAATTAGAACTTGCTAATGGAAGAATATTGGAACGAAATTTTATTCCAATTTGGAATGGAGGTAAATATGACGGTCATTTATGGGTGTATTCTGATATAACTGAAAAAATAACAGCAAACAAAAAATTAGAAGAACTTCGTGTTTTTTATGAAAAAATTCTTGATAATATTCCGTCAGATATTGCTGTATTTGATAAGGACCATCATTATTTATATGTAAATCCAAAAGGTATTAGGGATGTAGAATTGAGAAAATGGATTATTGGCAAAACAGATGAAGATTATATTAAAAAAAGAAATAAACATGTTTCAATTATTGAAGAAAGGAAAAATGCATTTAGAGAAGTTTTAGAAAGTAAACAGCTGAAAAGCTGGGAAGAAGAAATGAATGGAGTAGATGGCACGAGCACTTATATAATGCGAAATATGTACCCGGTAGTTAATAGTGATAATGAAGTAGATTTAGTAATTGGTTATGGTGTTGATATTACTTCTATTAAATTATATCAACAGCAATTAGAGGAAAGTAAAATAAAGTATAAGGAAATAGTAGATAACAGTTTGGCAATGATATCAACCCATGATATACATGGTTTTTTCCTAACAATGAATCCAATTGTAGAAAAATTATTAGGTTACCATCCAGATGATGTGATTGGACATCATTTAACGGAATTCATGCATATTGATGATAGAGAAAAATTTGAGGATCTTTATTTAAATCTTATTTTATCAAATAAAGAATTTACAGGTACATTTAGGGTTATAAATAAAGAAGGAAAAATTGTTTATTGTTTATTAAACAATTACCTTAAAGAAATGCCTAATAAAGAGCCTTACGTTATTGCTTTTGCTATAGATATTACAAAACGTATTGAAGCTGAAAGAGAGCTAAAGAAAGCCAAAGAAATTACAGAAAGATTAGCACTTTCTAAACAAAACTTTTTAGCAAATATGAGTCATGAAATTAGAACTCCTATGAATGCTATTATGGGAATGAGTCGCCAATTATTAAAATCAAATATAAATACTGAACAAAAAAATTATCTTGATATTATAACAAATTCTTCTGAAAACCTTTTGGTAATAATTAATGATGTTCTAGATCTTGCAAAACTAGAAGCAGGAAAATTATCCATTGAAAACATCCCATTTTCTCCTAAACTTGTGATGGAAAATGTATTGAAATCTATGATGCATAAAGCAGAAGAAAAAGGGCTTACACTTTCAAATACTTTTTGCGATTCAGATTTAGCTCCAATACTTATGGGTGACCCATTTCGTTTGAATCAAATACTGTTAAATCTTATTTCAAATGCTTTAAAATTTACAACAATTGGAGGAGTGGATGTTTCTTGTAGAGTTTTGAAAGATGAGGAAATTTTTCAAGAGATTGAAATTATAATAACTGATACAGGAATAGGAATGGATGGAGCTTATTTAAAGAATTTATTTCAAAAATTTAGTCAAGAATATGCATCTACAGCAAGAAAATTTGGTGGAACTGGATTAGGAATGAGTATTACCAAAACCTTAATAGACAATATGGGAGGAGAGATTTGGGTAAAAAGTACAAAGGGTAAAGGAACTGCCATTGGTTTTAAATTAACTATGAATAAAGGGGTACTTGAAGAAGAACTAAAAATTAGTAATAAAGATGAAATCTTAAAAATTATTAAAGGAAAGAAAATACTTGTTGTTGATGATAATGTTATGAACAGAATGGTGGCTACACTTATTTTAAAAGAATATGAGGCTGTTATTTCCGAAGTAGAAAATGGTAAAGAAGCCATAAATCATTTAATAAATAATGATTGCGATTTGGTGTTGTTAGATTTGCAAATGCCTATATTAAATGGTTATAGTACCTCAAAAATAATTAGAAAAAAATTAAAAATGAATCTTCCCATTGTTGCATTAACTGCAAATGTAATTAAAGGGGAACGAGAAAAGTGCCTTAAATTAGGAATGGATGATTATTTGTCGAAACCATTTGAGGAAGATGAATTTGTTGACAAGGTTGCCTTTTGGATTGAGAAGTCTAAAAATATTAATTCTGCTAGTTAAAATGCTATGTCAATTCCATTATTTGATTTTATGGAACTTTATAAAATTACAAAACAAAATTAGTAATTTTTCAATATAATTATTTAATTGGTTTTTGTTGAAATAACTAAATGTGTTGCTGAAAGAATAAAATCTATTATTGAAAATTTGGACACTGATATCTTTTTTGATGTAATTTCAGGTTTTTAAATGGCATAAAACTAAAAAAAATAGGATTTAAAATAATTTATAGTATATTTGTGTAATCGATTACATAAAATATAATATGATGTCAACAAATTACGAATCACGATACGCCTCAAGTCCGAACGCAGTTAAACAATATGATACAGCGCAATTAAGGGAAGAATTTTTAATAGATAATTTAATGCAGGAGGGTAAAATTAACCTTACCTACTCACATTACGACCGTTATATTGCAGGATCAGCGGTTCCATTAAAGCCGTTGACTTTAGAAACAATCGATCCATTAAAGGCTGAATATTTTTTAGAAAGAAGAGAAATTGGGATTATCAACGTAGGAGGAAACGGAACTGTAGAAGTTGACGGAACGGTTTATGATTTAGGTTTAAAAGATGCGTTATATATTGGTAGTGGAAATAAAGAAGTGATCTTTAAAAGTAATGATGTTAAAGATCCAGCGAAGTATTATTTAAATGCTGCTCCCGCACATAAAAGTTATCCAACAAAAAAAGTAAGTAAAGCTGAGGCTAATAAATTAGAATTAGGCTCGCTAGAAACAGCTAATCATAGAACAGTAAACCAATTAATTATTGGAGGTATTGTAACCACGTGCCAATTACAAATGGGAATGACAGAATTAAGAACCGGAAGTGTTTGGAATACCATGCCGGCCCACGTCCACGATCGCAGAATGGAAGTTTATTTTTACTTAGATATTCCAGAAAATCAAGCGGTTTGTCATTTTATGGGACAACCACAAGAAACACGTCATATTTGGATGAATAATCATCAAGCAGTCATTTCACCACCTTGGTCAATTCACTGTGGTTCGGGAACATCAAACTACACCTTTATTTGGGGAATGGCTGGTGAAAACTTGGATTATGGAGATATGGATGTAGCGAAAATAACAGACTTAAGATAAAAAGCAATATATATAATGAAAAACTTATTTGATTTAACGGGTAAAAGAGCCCTAATTACTGGTGGAGTTCACGGTTTAGGAATGGCCATGGCCAAAGCTTTAGGTCATGCAGGAGCCGAACTAATTGTCAATAATTATTCGCCAGATATGTTGGATGTAGCAAAAAAGGAATATGAAAGAGAAGGGTTAAAGGTACATACCTATGTTTTTGATGTTACCAATGATAAAGAAGTAGAAAAATATATAGATATTATAGAAAATGAAGTAGGTCCAATTGATATTCTAATTAACAATGCAGGTATCATCAAAAGAGTTCCAATGGAAGATATGGAAACGGAAGATTACCGCGCAGTACTTGATGTGAATTTAACAGGGCCATTTATTGTTTCTAAATATGTTGGTAGAAAAATGATTGCTAGAAGAGCAGGAAAAATCATCAACATCAACTCTATGATGAGTGAATTAGGTAGAAACACAGTTTCTGCTTATGCAGCCTCCAAAGGAGGATTAAAAATGTTAACGAAGAATATGGCAACCGAATGGGCAAAATACAATATTCAAACCAATGGTATTGGCCCAGGATATTTTGCTACTTCGCAAACAGCACCAATAAGAGTTGATGGCCATCCTTTTAATGAGTTTATAATTAGCCGAACACCAGCAGGAAGATGGGGAGATCCAGAAGATTTGGCAGGAACAGCAGTATTTTTAGCATCCAAAGCAAGTGATTTTGTAAACGGACAAATAATATATGTTGATGGTGGAATACTAGCCACTATTGGGAAACCTTCAAACGAAGATTAATTTAAAGAAATTAGAATAAAATGAGCGCTAAATTTATACATGATAATTTTTTACTGGAGAATAAATTTGCAGAAGAATTGTATCATAATTATGCTAAAAATCAGCCAATAATTGATTATCACAATCATTTGCCTCCTCAGCAAATTGCTGATAACAAAATTTTTAATAATATAACAAATGTTTGGATTAATGGTGACCATTATAAGTGGCGCGCCATGAGAACATTGGGAGTTAATGAAAATTTTATTACCGGAGGCGCTTCAGATAAAGATAAATTTATGAGTTGGGCCAAAACCGTTCCTTATACAATGAGAAATCCTTTGTATCATTGGACGCATTTGGAATTGGCTCGCTATTTTGATATTTATGATTTATTGAATGAAAATTCAGCTGAAAAAATTTATGAAGAAACTAAAGAAAAATTAAATACAGAAGCATATAGTTGTCAAAATTTACTACATAAAGTAAATGTGGAATTGGTTTGTACAACTGAAGATCCAATTGATAATTTAGAGCATCATAAAAAAATTGCAAAAAGCGATTTAACTGTAAAAGTAAGTACCGCTTTTAGACCAGATAAGGCAATATTAATAAATGAGCCTGGATATAATTCTTATATAGATTCACTTGGTCATGCGGCTGATACTTCAATAAATTCTTACCAAGATTTATGTGATGCTTTAAAAAGTAGAATAGCATATTTCAATAAAAACGGCTGTAAACTTTGTGATCACGGTTTAAATGAAATTTACTTTGAAAACTTTACGGAAAGTGAAATTAAATCAATTTTTGAAAAGAAGAGAAATAATCAACAAGTTAGTAATGAAGAAGCGCTTAAATTTCAAAGTGCACTTTTATTATTTTTAGCTGAAACGTATCACGAATTTGGTTGGGTTCAACAATTTCATTTAGGAGCTTTAAGAAATAATAATGCAAGAATGCTTCGAGTTTTAGGTCCAGATACAGGATGGGATTCTATAGGTGATTATTCTCAAGCTGCAAAATTATCTGCATTTTTAAATGCATTGGATAGTAAAAATAAATTAACAAAAACAATTCTGTATAACTTAAACCCTGCGGACAATGAAGTGATGGCAACCATGATTGGCAACTTTAACGACGGAAGTGTAAAAGGAAAAGTTCAATATGGATCAGGTTGGTGGTTTTTAGATCAAAAAGATGGAATGACAAAACAATTAAATGCACTCTCAAATATGGGGTTAATTAGTTGTTTTATTGGAATGTTGACGGATTCAAGAAGCTTTTTGTCTTTTCCAAGACATGAGTATTTTAGAAGAATATTATGCAATCTTTTAGGTGATGAAATTAAAAGAGGCGAATTGCCAAATGATATAGAATGGATTGGGAAAATGGTTTCAAACATTAGTTATAATAATGCAAAAGAATATTTCAAGTTTTAATAGAGGTTAATTAATAATGAGTAGAGTAATAACATTCGGAGAAATCATGTTGCGATTAGCTCCACAAGGATTTTTAAGATTTTCACAAGCGGACAATTTTGATGTTGTATACGGGGGAGGAGAATCAAATGTAGCTGTATCTTTAGCTAATTATGGTATCAAAACAGACTTTGTAACGCGTTTACCAAAAAATGATATTGGAGAATGTGCAATGATGGAAATGCGTAAAAGAGGTGTTGGAGTAGACAAAATTGTATGGGGAGGAGACCGTTTAGGAATTTACTTTTTAGAAACAGGAGCAGTTTCTCGAGGATCTAAAGTAGTTTATGACCGTGCACATTCAGCAATGTCTGACATCCAACCAGGAATGGTAAATTGGGAGGAAGTATTTGCTGGTGCAGAGTGGTTTCATTGGACAGGTATTACACCTGCAATTTCACAAAGTTCAGCAGATACTTGTTTAGAAGCCGTAAAAGCAGCAAGTAAACTAGGATTAACAATTTCAACAGATTTAAATTACCGTGCTAAATTGTGGAAATACGGTGGAGATCGAGAAGCAATTATGACAGAATTAACATCGTACTGTGATGTTATTTTAGGAAATGAAGAAGATGCAGAAATGCACTTTGGCATTAAGCCAGAGGGTGCCGCTGTACAAACTCACGGACATGATGTAAAAGCGGAAGCATTTTTATCGGTTTGTCAGCAAATGATGGAAAAATTTCCAAGAGCTAAAAAAGTAATTACCACATTAAGAGGTTCTATTTCGGCATCTCATAATACGTGGGCTGGAGTTTTATACGATGGAAAACAAATGCTACAAACACGTCAATATCAAATTACAGATATTGTAGATAGAGTTGGAGGAGGAGACAGTTTTATGGGAGGTTTAATCTATGGATTGTTAACCTACCCAGAAGATGATCAAAACGCCTTGGATTTTGCAGTAGCAGCATCTTGTTTAAAGCATACCATAAAAGGAGATGCAAACTTGGTAACCGTTGATGAAGTAAATAAACTAATGGGTGGAGACGCTTCAGGAAGAGTAGCACGATAATAAAGAAGTATTATAATTAAGTTTGGTTAAATAGGAAAGTTGAGTCGTAGAAAACGCGACTCAACAATCCATTTTTAAGAAAAGCTTCATTAAAAAGATAAATAAAATGGCACAATTTTCAAGAATAGAAGTTGCACAAGTAATGAAAGAAACTGGAATGGTTCCTTTATTTTTCAGTAATGATTTAGAAGTTAGCAAACAAGTCTTAAAAGCTTGTTATGATGGTGGTGCACGATTAATGGAATTCACAGCTCGTGGAGATTTCGCTCACGAAGTTTTTGGAGAATTAACTAAATATGCGATCAAAGAATTACCAGGAATGATAATGGGAGTTGGATCCGTAACCGACGCAGCAGCGGCATCATTGTATATGGCGTTGGGAGCAAATTTTATTGTAACTCCAGTTTTAAGAGAAGATATTGCAGTTGTTTGTAATAGACGAAAAGTACTATGGTCACCAGGTTGTGGAACGTTAACAGAAATTACAAGAGCAGAAGAATTAGGATGTGAAATTGTAAAATTATTCCCAGGAGATATTTACGGACCTCAATTTGTTAAAGGAATAAAAGGTCCTCAACCTTGGACGAGTGTAATGCCAACCGGAGGTGTTGCTCCAAATAAAGAAAATTTATCAGCTTGGTTTAGTGCTGGAGTTACGTGCGTTGGAATGGGATCGCAATTAATCTCAAAAGAAATTTTGGCAACCAAAAATTACGCTAAACTTGAGCAGGATGTAAAAAACGCGATGGCACTAATTAAAGAAGTAAGAAAATAATACATCAATTCTATTAAAAAATTGACGCAAATAAAAATTTAAATTATGAGTGATTTATCTCCGAAAAAAGCAACAAAGTATAGATGGACAATAACTGGATTGTTATTCATGGCAACAACTATAAATTATTTAGATAGGCAAGTTCTTTCTTTAACTTGGAAAGATTTTATAGCCCCTGAATTTCATTGGACTAACAATGATTATGGGAACATAACAGCATTATTCTCAATATTTTACGCTGTATCCTTATTGTTTGCAGGTCGTTTTGTAGATATTATGGATACAAAAAAAGGATTTCTTTGGGCCATTGGAGTTTGGTCGGTTGGGGCTTGTTTGCATGCTTTTGCTGGGATTGGAACTGCAGGTTATTTAACAGGAGAATGGTTTGTAGGTTTTGAAGGAGCAAAAGAAATTATTAGTACAGTTGGAGATACAGGCTTAGTAATGTATGTAAGTGTTACTCTATTTATTTTTGCTCGTTTTGTTTTAGCTTTAGGAGAGGCTGGAAATTTTCCAGCTGCAATAAAAACTACTGCAGAATATTTTCCTAAAAAAGACCGAGCGTTTTCTACAAGTATATTTAATGCCGGAGCAACTGTTGGAGCATTAGCAGCACCAATTAGTATTCCTTTTATTGCAAAGGCATACGGTTGGGAAATGTCTTTTATCATTATTGGGGCATTAGGTTTTATATGGATGGGTTTTTGGGTATTTATGTATGAAAAACCAGAAAAACACTCAAAAGTAAATGCTGCAGAATTGGAATACATTCAGCAAGATGCCATTGCAGATAGTAAAATTGAAGGATATATTCCTGAGAGTTCGAAAAAAACTTCTTTAATGGATTGTTTTAAGTATAAACAAACTTGGGCTTTTGCTTTTGGGAAGTTTATGACCGATGGTGTTTGGTGGTTTTTCTTATTTTGGACACCAGCTTATTTAAGTTCAGTTTACGGGATGGATTCTACCGAAGCTGCGTTCCCATTATTTATTTTATATATGATAACATTGCTGTCAATAATTGGTGGATGGCTGCCTACTTATTTTGTTGATAAAAAAGGAATGAATCCTTATGAAGGAAGGATGAGAGCCATGTTAATTTTTGCTTTTTTCCCGCTATTAGCATTAATAGCACAACCTTTAGGCCATTATACCTATTGGATTCCAGTAATAATTATTGGAATTGCAGGTGCAGCACATCAGGCTTGGTCTGCAAATATTTTTACAACAGTGGGAGATATGTTTCCTAAAAAAGCAATTGCTACAGTTACAGGTATTGGAGGTTTGGCAGGTGGATTAGGATCAACTGTTATTAATAAAGGTTCTGGAGTTTTATTCGATTTTAGTGAAAATACAAATATGGCATTTATGGGATTCAAAGGAATTGAAGCAGGATATTTTATTATTTTTTCAATTTGTGCCGTTTGTTACTTAATAGGATGGGTGGTTATGAAAACTTTAGTTCCTAAATATAGACCAATAACAGATTTGTAAAAAATAATTTAATTATTCATAAGTTTTAATATGCTGACAGTCAAAAAATTAAATAGAAAAAATACAGGATTAGAAAATAAACTTCCAATTAAAATTGTACAATTTGGAGAAGGGAATTTTTTACGTGCTTTTATAGATTTTGCTTTTCAAAAATTAAATAAAGAAGTTAATTTTAACGCAGGTGTTGCTGTTGTTCAACCAATTGATAAAGGGTTAATAAATATGCTGAATGATCAGGATGGTTTATATACTTTATTTATGAAAGGTGTTAAAAAGGGGAAGGAAATTCAAGAAATTGAATTGATTTCTAATATTGTAAAAGGTGTTGATCCCTATACAAATTTTAACGATTACTTGAGCTTAGCAAAAGAAGATGAATTGGAATTTATAATTTCAAATACAACAGAAGCTGGTATTGCTTATGTTGCTTCAGATACACCAGAAATGCAACCTCCAAGCTCATTTCCTGCTAAGTTAACATTGTTATTATTTGAAAGATTCAAGCATTTTAATGGAAATCCAGATAAAGGGTTAACAATTATTCCTTGCGAATTAATCAATCATAATTCTGAAACATTAAAAGAAATTATTCTTCAATATATTGAAGATTGGAATTTAGGCGATGAATTTAAATCTTGGTTGCTAAATAATAGTACATTTCATAGCACATTGGTAGATAGAATTGTTCCAGGATACCCAAAAGATGAAATTGAAGAATATAATAGTCAGTTAGATTATTCAGATAATTTAATAGTTGCTGCTGAGGTTTTTCTTTTATGGGTAATTGAAGGTGGAGATGATTTGAAAGCCAAACTTCCATTTCATAAAACAGATTTAGACGTTAAAATTGTAGCAGATATGCAACCATATAGAACTCGAAAAGTTCGAATTTTAAATGGCGCACATACAGCAATGGTCCCTTTTTCACTTTTATATGGAAATAGTACTGTAAAAGAAACTATTGATAATGAGTTTACAGGTGATTTTATTAATAAAGCCGTCTTTAATGAAATTATTGATACTTTAAAAATGGATCGTAATGAATTAAATAGTTTTGCAGATGAAGTTTTTGACAGATTTAGAAATCCGTTTATAAAACATCAATTAGCTGATATTGCTTTAAACTCAATTTCAAAATTTAAGGTTAGAGTTTTACCAAGTTTGGTTGAATACATTGAATTACACGAGAAAGTTCCTACCAATTTAACGTTTTCATTTGCTTGTTTAATTCGTTTTTATAAGGGAGTTTGGCAAGGAAAAACACTTCCAATTAAAGATAGTTCAGAAATTACTGAAGCGTTTGCCAAAATTTGGAAGTTGAATGATTATTCTCAAATTGCAGATAAAACTTTAAAAAATACTGAATTTTGGGATCAAGATTTAACAAAATTGAATTCATTGTCTCAAGCAATTGCTTGTGCTCTTGAAGAGATTGAAAATAACGGTATTGAAAAAGGATTTGCTAATTTTAGTAAATTATATTAAAACACTAAAAAGTTATTTATAATGCAAAAGAAATTAATAAAAGTGCATCCTTCGGATAATGTTGCTGTAGCATTGGTAAATTTAGAAGTTGGAGATGTAGTTGATTTTGAAGGAGAAACTATTAATATTATTTCATTTACAAAAGCGAAGCATAAAGTTGCTTTAACCAGTTTTCAAAAAGGTGATAGAATTACTATGTATGGGGTTTTAGTTGGAAAAGCAAATTATACTATTGAAAAAGGCGATGTGCTTACAACAGATAATGTGAAGCATGAAAGTGAAAAAGTTTATAAAAAAACTGGAAATATTGGTTGGACAGCTCCAAATATTGACAAATGGAAAGATAGAACTTTTTTAGGTTACGAAAGAGAAGATGGACAAGTTGGAACGGCGAATGTTTGGTTGTTTTTTCCACTTGTTTTTTGTGAAAATAGAAATATTGAAATTTTAAAAGAAGTTTTTGAAAAAGAACTTTTAAAACAAAAAGTTAGTAGCCATCAATTGTTGCTTCGTTCATTGGTAAATAGTGATAATGGAACTTCAAATGAAGATGAAAAGTCTACTTCAGAGAAAGTATTTGATAATATTGAAGTTCGATTTATTACACATCCTGGTGGTTGTGGAGGAATTAGACAAGATTCTGAAAGTTTAGCAAAATTATTAGCGGGATATGTTAATAATCCTAATGTTGCGGGAGCTACTGTATTAAGTTTGGGTTGTCAGAATTTACAAATTAACATTTTTAAAGATGCATTAAAAGCAATCAATCCTACTAGTAAAAAACCTGTTTTAATTTTTGAGCAACAACAAATGGGTACTGTTGATGAAATGCTGAGTGCTATTGTGAAGGAATCTTTTGAGGCTATTAAAAATGCAAATAATATTATTAGAAAACCAGCACCTTTATCTAAATTAAATGTTGGATTAGAGTGTGGAGGTTCTGATGGTTTTTCTGGGATTTCTGCAAATCCAACGTTAGGATATACATCAGATTTGTTAGTTGCTCTTAAAGGAACAGCTATTTTATCGGAATTTCCTGAGTTATGCGGAGTAGAACAAGAATTGGTAAACCGTTGTGTGGATGAAGAGGATGCAATTAAGTTTTTAAGTCTTATGCAGGCATTTGAGAAATCGGTTGTGGACGCGGGTTCAGGGTTTGATATGAATCCTTCGCCAGGAAATATTAAAGATGGATTAATTACTGATGCAATGAAATCTGCAGGAGCAGCTAAAAAAGGTGGAACTTCACCAGTTGTTAATGTGTTGGATTATGGAGAATACATAAAAAAACCAGGTCTTAATTTATTATGTACGCCTGGAAATGATGTAGAAAGTACAACTGCAATGGTTGGCTCAGGTGCAAATATTGTGTTATTTACAACAGGTTTAGGAACTCCTACTGGAAATCCTATAACACCTGTAATTAAAGTTTCATCAAATTCTGAATTGGCAGCAAAAATGTCTGATATAATTGATGTAGATACTGGAGCTGTTATTAGAGGTGAAAAGTCTATTGAAGAAATGGCTGAAGTGCTATTAGAATATATAATTGATGTTGCAAGTGGTACTATAAAATCTAAAGCAATGCTATTAGATCAAAATGATTTTATTCCTTGGAAAAGAGGTGTATCATTATAAAGTAAAAATTTATGTTTATTTTCGTAAAAAAGCCATAAAAACTTAAGTTTTTATGGCTTTTTTTATTTCGCTTATTTTTTAAATTATTTTCTGTAGTTGAAATTTTGATGAAGATTCTCGAATAAGTAATTTAGGATTTAAAACAACTTTTTTCTCAATTTTAATATTTCCATTATTTCCACCTACTTGTTCTAAGAAAACATTAGCGGCCATTCTACCCATTTCTAAAGGAGATTGATCTACAGATGTTATAGATAATTCCATAAATTTTGTGAATGGTTCATTCGCAAAACCTGCTACACAAATATCTTGCGGTATTTTAAATCCTTGAGCATTAATTTCTTGAATAGCCCCAAGAGCAGTAAAATCACTTGACGAAAAAATAGCATCAGGTGGATTATCCAATTCTAGTAGTTTTTTTGTAATTTTTCTTCCTTCTTCAACTTTACTAATAGTTTCAATAACTATGCTTTCGTCAAACTCTAAGCCACTATCTATAATTGCTTGCTTGTAGCCAAGATATCTATCTCTAAAAATTTCAATTAAACGATTGTTTGATAAATGCGCAATGCGCTTACAACCTTGAGCTATTAAATGTGTCGTTGCATCATAAGCTCCCTGAAAATCATTAATAGTAACAGTGCTTACACCATCAATATTAGCTTTCCTATCAAAAAATATAAGTGGGACATTCTTTTTAAGAATTCTGTTAAAGCTCTCGTTTTGTTCATTTGAGACATTTGAAATTGACATTAAAATACCGTCAACCTGAGCATTCAATAACGCATCAATGTTTTCAATTTCTAGATTTTTATCATCCCTTGTTTGACAAATTATTACATGATAGCCATGCGGGTGAAGCTCTTCTTCAATCCCTCTAATTACGGTTGCAAAAAAATTGCTATCTATACGAGGTACAATCACTCCAATATTATTACTTTTCCCACTTTTTAAAGCTAAAGCTAGCTTATTTTGTTTATAATTCATTTGAGAAGCTGTTTCCATCACTAATTTCCGTGTAGCTTCACTAATTTTTGTGTTATTATTTAAGGCTCTAGAAACTGTAGCAGCTGTAATGTTTAGTTTTTTAGCAATGTCATATATTGTTGTTTTACCGCTCATTCTAATTTTTTTGTAAAAATACAATTTAATATTTATTAATCTAATAAATGTTATCGATTACCTTATTTTATAGAATTAAAAAAATTAAGTGCTGAATGAGGTTTCATGGTCAAAATAATAACCCTAAATGAATCCTTAATTAAATGAATAAGTTAAATATTACTTATAAAGAGTTAATTTAACATTTATTTTAGAATTTGTTTGTTTATATGGATGTAAATATTTACTTTCGTGTAATCGATTACATAGAAATTAATATTCTATGTGTAAATTGTTATTGTAGCAATTAATTGTTTAATCAAATTTTAAAATAATTAGTAATGCCTATATTAAAACATAAATCATTTTTTGGGTTACTCCTGTTAAGTATTTTATTCTCTTGTAATGCGACTAAGGAAAAGGTTGCAATGGAAAATCATTGGGATAAAATGCAGCAAATAATAGACAGTATATCCACTCCTGTTTTTCCAGATAAGGTTTATAATGTTTTAGATTTTGGAAGTGTAGCCGATGGAGTTTTTGACAATACAAATTCTTTTAAGGACGCAATTAAGGCTTGCTCAGAGAGTGGTGGAGGTATGGTTATAATTCCGAAAGGAAAGTATTTATCGGGACCAATTCATTTAGAAAGTAATGTGAATCTTCATTTAGAAGAGGGTGCTGAAATTTTATTTAGCACAAACCCAAAAGATTATTATCCTTTAGTCCATACTTCTTATGAGGGCACAGAACTTATGAATTATTCACCTTTAATATATGCTTATAGGAAAAAGAATATTGCTATTACTGGAAAAGGTATTTTAAATGGGCAAGCCAGTAATGAAAATTGGTGGTCTTGGTGCGGAAAAGATATTTATGGATGGAAAGAAGGAATGGGGAATCAAAAGGATAGTTTAAATCTTCCAGTATTAATGGAAATGGGCGAAAATAATGTTCCTGTAGATAAAAGAATCTTCGGGGAAAACCATTTTTTAAGACCAAGTTTTATTGAACCATTTGATTGTGTAAATGTTTTGGTTGAAGGTGTAAAGATTATAAATGCGCCTTTTTGGGTGATACATCCAATAAAATGTACCAATGTTATTATTGACGGTGTAACAGTTGAAAGTCATGGCCCTAATAATGATGGTTGCGATCCAGAATATTCTAAAAATGTTTGGATAAAGAATTGCACTTTTAATACAGGAGATGATTGTATTGCAATTAAATCTGGTAGAAATGGTGATGGCAGAAGAGTGGCTATAAAAAGTGAAAATATTGTTATTCAAAATTGTAAAATGATTGATGGACATGGTGGTGTAGTAATAGGAAGTGAAATATCTGCAGGTGTTAGAAATGTTTTTGCTGAAAATTGCACCATGGATAGTCCAAATTTAGATAGAGCTTTTAGGATTAAAACAAACTCTAAAAGAGGAGGTGTTGTTGAAAATATCTATGTTAGAAATATTGAAATTGGAGAAGTAAAAGAGTGTGTTTTAAAAGTGAATATGTTTTATGGAATTTATGGTGTTCAAAGTGGCAATTTTATTCCAGTGGTAAAAAATATTTATTTAGAAAATATAACTGTTAAAAATGGAGGTGAATATGGAATATTAGCGAAGGGGTATAAAGAATCTCCAATAAGTAATATCAATTTTAAAAATGTAATTATTGAAAAAGTAAATGAACCTTTTTCACTAGAAAACGTAGAAAATTTAAATTTTGAAAATACATATATAAATGGAAGTCTTATGACAAGTATAAAAAATTAATTCAAACAAAATTATCAATTAGAATATAAACCAAATCTAGTATTAAATTATGAATATCAAAGTTTTACTAAAAGGAGTCCTAAAGTGGACTTGTGCTATTTTTCTTTTTTTGGGTACGCTCATAGGGAATGATGTTTATGCACAAAATGGATCTGAAATAAGCGGGGTAGTTACAGATGAAGGAGGCCTGCCTTTACCAGGAGTTAATATTGTTGAAAAAGGAACTAAAAATGGAACTTCAACTGATTTTGATGGAAAGTTTTCTATGAAAACTACAAGCTTAAATGCTAAATTAGTAATAAGTTACCTAGGTTTTCAAACTCAAGAAGTTAACGTTGTGGGGAAAAAAGCACTAAACATTGTACTTAAAACAAATTTAGAATCATTAGACGAAGTAGTTGTCATTGGTTATGGAACAGCTCGTAAATCAGATTTAACAGGTTCTGTTGCTGCTATTTCAGGAGATGCTTTAAAAAAGGTAGCAATTTCAAATGTTGCTGAAGCATTAACGGGTAGAATGGCAGGTGTACAAGTTTTATCAACAGAAGGATCTCCAGATGCTGAAATTAAAATTAGAATTCGCGGTGGAGGCTCATTAACTCAAGATAGCTCTCCATTAGTGATAGTAGATGGATTTCCGGTAAATAGTATGAGTGATGTTTCACCATCTGACATTGAAAATATTACTGTTTTGAAGGATGCATCTTCAACAGCAATTTATGGATCTAGAGGTGCAAACGGAGTTATAATTATAACTACAAAAACTGGAAAAGATGGAAAAATTGTAGTAGGTCTAAATACTTATTACGGAGCTAAAAAAATTGCAAAAACTTTAGATGTTCAATCTCCTGAAGATTTTGTAAAATGGCAGTATGAATATGCTTTGCTTGAAGATGACTTACCTTCTTATGAAAAAATATTTGGTCAATGGCAAGATTATGATCAATACTTAGGAATGAAAGGGAACAATTGGCAAAAACAGATTTATGGTGAAATGGGTGAGGTTAGAAGTCATGATTTAGGAATTCGTGGAGGCTCTGAAAAGGTGAATTATAATTTTAGCTTTGCAAATTATGATGAAAAAACAATAATGTTAGGTTCTGATTATAAAAGAAATAACATATCATTTTCATTGAAAAATAAAGCGTCTGAAAAAGTAGATTTATCATTAACATTCCGTTATTCTGATACTGAAATAAATGGAGGTGGAGCTAATGAGCAAAATGAAATTTCTTCTGCAGATGCACGTCTGAGACATAGTGTTGGTTACTCACCAATTCCGTTACCTGGTTTAACAACTGACAATACAGATGAAGCACTTTCCAGTTATTTGGTAAATCCATTTGTTGCGGTTGCAGATAATCAACGTAAAAAACTTAGAAAAAACTTTAACGTACTTGGTAGCATTTCTTGGGAAATTATTGAAAACCTTAAATTTAAAACAGATTTAGGTTTAGATAATTATAATAATTTAGATTATCGTTTTTATGGACGTTCTACTTATTATGCTAACAATAGACCAGCAGCAGAAAATCAAGGATTACCTTCATTAGTTTTTAGTGATGAGAAAAGAGAACGCTTCAGAAATGCAAATACATTTAACTACGATTTTAAAAATTTATTAGGAGATGATCATAGTTTAAAACTTTTGGTTGGAGAAGAAATGCTTATCAATAAAAATAATGAGGTAACAACTGAAATACAAGGTTTTCCAAAGTTTTTTGATTTTGCAACATCTAGAAATCTTACAACGCAAGGTACTCCTCAAGCCGTAGATAATTACTATAGTCCTGATGATAAATTATTATCATTTTTTGGTCGTGTAAATTATGATTATAAAAACCGTTACCTATTAACCGCAACGTATCGTGCCGATGGCTCCAGCAAGTTTTTAGGAGATAATAGTTGGGGATATTTTCCATCTGCAGCCGTAGCTTGGAAAATTACTGAAGAAGATTTTATGAAAGATCTATCATGGGTGAATACATTAAAGTTAAGATTAAGTTATGGTCAGGCAGGAAATAATAATATTCCATCTGGGCAAACTGTTCAAAATTTTGAATCTAGAAATACTACTTACCTTAATGGTATTACTAATTATTGGGCAGCGTCAAATACTTTGGCAAACCCAGATTTAAAATGGGAAACAACTGTAACTCAAAACGTAGGTCTTGATTTTGATCTTTTTAATCGAAAAGTTTCAGGTTCGTTAGAAGCATATAAAAATGTTACTAAAGATTTATTAATTAATTTCCCTGTGCCAGGGACTGGTTATACAAGTCAATATAGAAATATGGGAGAAACTCAAAACATGGGTATTGAAGCTTCTTTAAATATTGCTGCAATAGAAAAAGAAAATTACGGTTTAAATTTTTCTATAAATATTGGTTTAAATAAAAACAAAATCAATTCTTTAGGAGTTATGAGCGATTTTGGACAAAACACCAATTGGGCTTCTTCTCAAATAGGAAATGATTATGTTATAAATGTTGGGCAACCATTAGGATTAATGTACGGATATCAAAGTGATGGACGTTATGAAGTTTCTGATTTTAATTATGATGCCGGAACAGGAAGCTACACATTAAAAGATGGAGTAGTAGATAATACTGCAGTTGTAGGAACTGTTATGCCAGGTACTATGAAATTAAAAGATATTGATGATGATGGTTTAGTTACTGTAAGTGATAATGCAATTATTGGAAATTCAAACCCAAAGCATACAGGTGGTATGGTAATAAATGCATACGCTTATGGTTTTGATCTTTCTGCTGGATTTAACTGGAGTGTTGGAAATGATGTTTATAATGCAAATAAAATTGAGTTTACAACTTCTAATCCAAACGGACAATATAGAAATTTAAGTACAGAAATGGCTGATGGTATAAGATGGACAAATTTAGATCCAACTTCTGGACAATTGGTAACCGATCCTACTCAATTAGCAGCACTTAATGCAAACACTACAATGTGGTCTCCATATATGCAACGTTTTGTTTTTAGTGATTGGGCAGTTGAAGATGGCTCATTTTTAAGATTGAACACGCTTACGTTAGGTTATACAGTTTCAGAATCATTAATATCACAAATTGGTATTTCTAAACTAAGATTTTACCTTACAGCTAATAATGTTTTTATTCTTACAAACTATTCAGGTCTTGATCCTGAGGTTTCTACTAGAAGAAAAACACCACTAACGCCTGGGGTTGATTATTCACCATTTCCACGCAGTAGACAATTGGTTTTTGGTTTAAACCTTAATTTTTAATTAAAAATTTATTAGAAGATGAAACATAAAATAATAATTTTAGGAATAATAATAGCTGGAATTTTTGCTTCTTGCCAAGACTTGAGCGATGATTTTTTAGAAGCGCCAGCAAAATCAACTTTAGATGAATCTATCATTTTTTCTACACCTGGTTTAGCTAAAGGAGCAGTTGACGGAATTAAAGAGCCTTTTGGACAAACAAACTCTTACAGAGGTCGTTTTATTCCATTCTACGGATTTAATACAGATACGGAATGGAATCTTAATTCAGATAAATTAAATGATTCTCAAGCAGATCTATGTGTATACAATACTATGCCAAACAATTCTCAAATGAATACTGAGAATAATGCTTGGGCAATGATGTATTTAGGTATTGAGCGTGCAAATATTTGTATTAGAGGGTTACGTACTTTTGGAAATCCAGAACCAGGAACTGAACTTGGACAGTTATTAGGTGAAGCTTTAACATTGCGCGCAATTTATTATGCGGATTTAACAAAAGCTTGGGGAGATGTGCCAGCTCGTTTTGAGCCAATCAATTCTGAAACTATCTATATAGAAAAATCAAGCAGAGATGTAGTTTACAAACAAATAATTGAAGATTTAGGGGAAGCTGCAACACTTGTTGCTTGGCCAAATGAAACATCAGCAACTACAAGTGTAGAGAGAATTAATAAAGCTTTTGTAAAAGGATTAAGAGCACGTTTAGCAATGGTAGCAAGCGGCTATCAACAATACCCTGATGGCGTTAGAAGAAGCAGTGATGCAGAGCTTTCAGTGGATAAAATGTATAAATTGGCTTTAGATGAATGTCGTGATGTAATTCAAAGTGGAACAGCGCGTTTAGAAACAACTTTTGAAGGATTATGGAGAAAATACAATCAGGAAATTACAACAGCTGGTGGAGAATCACTTTGGGAAATTCCATTTTCTGATGGTAGAGGAAGAGTTTTATTCTCTTTTGCAGTTAGACATACAAAACCTGATCAATTTACAGGTCAAGGCCGAGGAGGTTTGGCAGGCCCACTTCCAACAGTTTTTTATGATTTTGATCAATCAGATACTCGTAGAGATGTTACTTGTGTTCCATATAGATATGGAACACCATCAAATGGAATTGCACAACAAGAATTAGGAAGCTTAGATACCTGGTATTTCGGAAAATACCGTTACGAATGGATGAATAGATATGTGACATCTACCAATGATGATGGCGTTAATAAAATTTACATGCGTTATGCTGAAGTTTTGTTTATCGCAGCAGAAGCAGCTAATGAATTAGAAGGGCCTGGCGCAGCGGCACCTTATTTAAAAGAAATTAGAAAAAGAGCGTTTAAATCTGCAGATCAAGCTCAAAAAGTAGATGCCTACGTAAATGCTTTGTCAAGTAAGGAAAGTATGTTTAATGCGCTAGTGAAGGAACATAAATTTGAGTTTACTGGAGAAATGGAGCGTAAACAATCTCTTATTCGTTGGAATTTGTTAAAAACAAATTTAGAACAAGCTAAATCAAAAATGGTGAATCTAAAAGATCGAACTGGAGAATATGCAGATGTGCCAACAACATTGTATTTTAAATATAAAGAAGACAATGTAACATTAGATATTTACGGTTTAAATAGAAATGAAAACCAAAACCCAGGGATTGAGTATTCTGCAGTTTCTTGGCAATCTTTGGTTGATGATAAAATCAACTCTCTTTTTAAAACTGGTGTAAATCCTGATGACAGACAATTTTGGCCAATTTGGCAAGTATTTATTGATGGAAGTAATGGTAAATTGGTTAACGACTATAACTATTAAGTTTCAAAAGTTAATAATAAATAAAAAGTTATTAAAATTATGAAAGCAAAGAATATATTAAAAGAATTATTAGTGATGCTATTCCTTACATTCACAGTCTTAAGTTGTGACTACGATGTTGATGTTATAGATAATCTATTAGTAGATAGAGAATTTGCTCCAGTTGGTTTAACAGCTAGAGTTAGAAACCAAACAACAGTTGAATTAAATTGGACTACAAAAGATAATGTAGATTATTACGTGGTAGAATTTAGTGCGGATGATCCTACTTTTGCAAACATTTATAAATCCATTGAAGTTAGAGCAGATGAATTACCTATTCAAGTGGCATTAGAAGGAGAAACTGTTTATTCCATAAGAGTAAAAGCAATTAGCGCCATAGGATTGGACGAATCTAAATGGGCAATTGGGGAAGCGACTACATTAACAGAACAACTGATGTTACCCCAAGAAGCGGGCGATATTAAGGCTTTAGAAGCTACATTTAGATGGGTGCCTAATAGCAATGTTACACAAATTGTAATAAATCCTGGAGATATTAAGCATGACATTAATGCCCAGGAAAAAATTGATGGAATTGCTACTGTAACTGGATTAACCAGTGAAACTAATTATAGTGCAGTATTATTAAACAATGCTAAAACTAGAGGAACTGCAACTTTTACTACCGGAATAGATGTAGGAGATAATACGTTGGTTACAATAGAAGATGATTTATTTCAAATGATTGCTGATGCAGCTCCTGGTGATATTTTATTGTTAGAAGCGGGTGATTATACTTCACAAACCGGAACAATAAAATTAAATAAATCAATTACAATTCAAGGGTTAAGAAGTTACAACAAACCACTTTTAAAAGTTAATTTTGAAATTAATGCAGGAGCAACTGATGTAAATTTAATTGATTTAGATTTGTTGGGAGATGATGGTACAAGTTTATCAGATGTAATAAGATATACCGAAGTTGGAAATTATAATTCACTTTTAGTTAGTGGTTGTAATGTTCATGATTATGCACGTTCATTTATTGCAGGAAATGTTACTGGAGCTATTGTCCAATCAGTAATAGTTGAAAATAGTATTGTTACCAATGTTTTAACAAGCGGAGGTGATTTTATTGACTTTAGAAATTCAGACGTTTTAAATGTTACAGTTAAAACTAGTACATTTAATAATTGTGCACCTGGGCGTGATTTTTTCAGATTGGATGATGCAGGAACATCAACACAATCGGGATTTACTTGTAACGTTCTTTTAGAAAGTTGTACGTTATTTGGTGTTTCTAATACAAATGATAGAATTTTATATGTTAGATTCCAATCAAACAAAATAACAGTTAAAAATAATTTGTTTGCGGAAACATCTGCCTATTATTCAAACCAAAGTAGAACAGATCCAAGTCCTACATTTTTAAATAATAATTATTTTAATGCACCTGGATTTTTTGATTCTTCTCAATTAATATATGATGGTTCAGGAACTCATACGGCTTTAGACCCTGGTTTTGTTGACGCATCTGCAGGTAATTTTAAAATTTCAAATCAAACATTATTAGATAACCAAGTTGGAGATCCACGCTGGAGAATTTAATAAAATGTAATGCATAAATAAATAGGTTACTATAAAAAGAGGTATGCATTTTAGCATACCTCTTTTATTATCAACTTAAATTTAAAATATCTTTTAAAAGGTAATCATAAATTAAAAATGAGATTCATATATTTATTTCTTTTAATTGGACTTATCTCTTGCTCAAAAGAGGAGGGAAATCCTGATGAAATTGTTTTTGTTCAATCAATAACTATTAGTGGATCTAACATAACTTCGGGTACAACAGGTCAAATGACTGCTATTGTTTTGCCAACAAATGCGAATAATAAAATTATTGCTTGGTCAACTTCAGATGATTCTATTGCTACTATTTCTTCTAATGGAATTTTAAAGGCCAGAAAAAATGGAAAAGTTGTTGTTACGGCTACCGCAACAGATAAAAACGTTGTAATTGCCACTAAAGAAATTACAATATCTAGTTTTGAAACCGGAACAGATAATTCTATTGAAGTTTCAAATTCAACCCAACTTTTAAATGCGCTTTCAAATATTAAAGCTGGAAGTACAATTATTTTAAATGAAGGAACGTATACTTTAAACAGTAAAATTAGTATTAGCATCTCTGGAAATGCGCAAGATAAAATCACTTTAATAGGGAAAGAAGGTGAGAATAGGCCAAAATTAGATTTTTCATCAATGGTAGAAAATTCAGCAAATCAAGGTATTGTTTTAACTGCTGATTATTGGCATATAAAAGGAATTGATATTTATAAAGCAGGTGATAATGGATTGCAAATAAAAGGAAGTAATAATGTAATTGAATTTTGCACTTTTTCTGAATGTTCTGATACGGGTTTGCAGATAGATGGTGGAGCATCAAACAATACTATTTTAAATTGTGATTCGTTTTTTAATGCAGATCCAACAATTGAAAATGCAGACGGTTTTGCTTGTAAATTAACTGCAGGTACGGGAAATAAATTTATTGGATGTAGAGCTTGGCAAAATTTAGATGATGGTTGGGATGGTTATTTAAGAGGGACAGATAATATTACAACTACCTATGAAAACTGTTGGTCAATTAAAAATGGCTATTTAAAAAGCGGCTCCAAAGGAAATGGTGACGGTAATGGTTTTAAAACAGGTGGAAGCGATGATAAGTTATTAAAGCACAATGCAATTTATAAAAACTGTATTGCTGTTGGAAATGTTTTTGATGGTTTTGATCACAATAGTAATAGAGGAAATGTTACAATGTACAACTGTTCAGCTTATGATAATGGAAAAAATTATTCATTTAGTAACACTAACCCTTTAGAAAAACTAACTATTAAAAACAGCAGTGTTTTAGGAACGTTAGGAAGTGTAAGTTCCACAGTTGTTGATATTACTAATAATAGTTGGCAAAACGGAATTTCTGTAACTTCTGATGATTTTGAAAGTATAGATTATAATCAATTATTAAATTCAAGAAAATCTGATGGAAGTTTACCAGAAGTAAATTTCTTTCACTTAAAATCAGATAGTGATTTAATTGATAAAGGAATAAATGTTGGATTGCCATTTAACGGTTCAGCTCCAGATTTAGGCGCTTTTGAAAGTAATTAATTGTTTTATTAATATTTATGAATTTAAAAAGTTCACATATAATTTTTTTCTTTTTAGTTTTTGCATTTCATGTAAATTCTCAACAGATGAAAACAATAGACACAAGTTATACAGTCTATAGTTCTTACACAAAATATTTGAAAAAATTTCCAGAAATTGAAATTGTAAACCCTCAAATATTTGACAATGTTGTTGAAAAAAAAGAGATTGTTTATAATGAAATTGGAGAACGAAAATTACATTTAGATGCTTTTTATAATAAAAGTAAGGAGTTAAAACCTGCTGTAATTTTAGTTCATGGTGGAGGTTGGAAATCAGGAAATAAATTGCATATGCAGCCAATGGCTCAACATATAGCTTCTAATGGTTATGCCTGCTTTTCTGTTGAATACAGATTATCGCCTGAAGCAATTTTTCCAGCGGGAATTTTTGATATTAAAAATGCAATTCAGTTTATTAAAGAGCATTCAAAAGAATTTAATATTGATGTTACAAAAATTGCAATTTTGGGGTGTTCATCTGGCGGACAAATGGCCGCTTTAATTGGCGCAACCAATAATAATGTAAATTTCGAAGAAGGAAATAGCAAATACAACCAATCATCAGAAGTAAATGCAATTATAGATATTGATGGAATTTTGGCATTTAATCATCCAGAATCTGAAGAAGGAGAAATGGCAAGTTTGTGGTTAGGTGGCAATTCAAAAGATAAAATTGAAACTTGGACAGAAGCTTCTGCACTTTCACATACAAATAAAAACACCCCGCCAATATTATTTATAGGAAGTCAATATCCTCGTTTTTTGGCAGGTAAAGATGATATGATTGAAATTTTAAATAAATACAGTATTTTTAATCAAGCTGAAAAAATAGAAAATAGTCCTCATTCCTTTTGGTTATTTCATCCTTGGTTTAAAGAAACAGTTCAATATATAACAAACTTTTTAGATAAAATATTTAAAGAAAAATAGCATCAGAATATAAAATTCAAAAAATATGAAAGCATTAAAATTTACAGCAATTTTATTTTTTATAAGTCTTATAGCTTGTAAAAATCAGGAAGAAAAAAAAGCAGTTGAAGTTGCAACTCCAGAAGAAACATATAACATAAAAACTGCCAAAACATATGCGGAGTTATCCATTAAAGAAGGTGGGCATTGGGAAGGTAGAGAATATATGGAAGGAACATTTAAAAATGTAACCGAGTTAAAAGTACCAGCAGAACATACAGATCATTCTTGGTATATAAGATATGAAGGGCCAGGCTGGGAAAGTGATAAAGTAGCGTACAGGTTGTATTTAGATTGGAGAAATTGTATTGATATTTTTGGAAAAGTGACAGATAGTATTATTCTACCAAAAGTTGGTCAAGATGGTTTTGATTCCTATCATGAAAAATCCGATTGGGGGCAAGATATTTTAAAAGCTGGAAAAGGCTTAGGAATTGGAGCAATTGGAAGATTTGTAAATAAAGAAGTTTTACATTTTAATGAAGTGGATTCTACTTTTGCTAAAGTTGAAAACGCTATTGACAAATCGGTTGTTACAGTAAATTACAATGGTTGGAAAACTGCTGATAATAAAATAGATTTTAGTTCGGTTTTAGCAATAACACCCAATCAACGTTATACAAAACACACCATTCAAGCTTCAAAAGAGATGGAAGGAATTTGTACAGGTATTGTAAAGCATGGAGTGAATTATTTTACAAAAGAAAGCACCAATAAAAAATGGGGATATATAGCCACTTATGGCAAGCAAACATTAGCTGTTGAGCCTGACAATTTAGGAATGGCAATTTTTTATGAAATAGCAACAGTTGCAGAAGTCACTGAATGGGAACATGACCATTTAATAATTTTTAAGCCTTCAACTAAAGAAATTTCTTTTTACTTTTTAGGTGCTTGGGAACAAGAAAAAGATGGCATAAAAACAGAAGCTGATTTTTTAACTTATTTAGATGAAAAATTAAATGAATTAAACAATACAAATACATTAAAATAGGATTTATGGAAACTTCTAAAATGAACTATGTATTTTTAAGTTTAATAATATGTTTTGTGTTTTTAACACATCAATCTGCTGTAGCTCAAGAAAATCAAAAGCCAACCGATTCCGTTAAAGTTTATACTATTGAAAATTGCGTAAACCAATTTTCAGCAGATAAAACTGTTGAAACTAAAGTTGGTTATCAATATTGGTTTGCGGATAAAGATTTTTTGGATGGGAGAACTCTTAAAATGAGTGTTGTTGCTCCAAATGAAGCTACGCACGCACCACATAAACATATAGAAGATGAATTCTTTTTTGTTTTAGAAGGCACCGCAAAATTCTATTTAGACGGAGAAAGTATTTCTGTTGGTCCATACACAAGTTTATATTGTCCTTCAATGCAAATGCACGGAATCTCTAATGCTGGCGAAACGCAATTAAAATACCTTGTTATTAAAAAATATCAAAAAAATTAAAGTATATGAATACATATAAAAATAGTACAATTATTCTATTAATATTTTTTCTTGGATTAACAACTTTCGCAAGTTGTAAGCAAGAGAAAAAGGAAGTTCAGGAAGTGGAGTTAAGGGATAATAAAGTTATTTCAGATTCTTTAAAATGGTCTGAGAGAATGGCTTTAACATTAATGAAGCATCATCCAGAAGCTTATCAAATTGACGATAAAACAGCGCCAAAATGGGATTATGTGCATGGATTGGTTTTAACTTCTTTTGAACAGTTATACAAAAATACAGGTAATGAAAAGTATTTTAACTACATAAAAGGGTATGCAGATGCTTGTATTGATAGCACAGGAGCAATACCAAGTTATAAGTTTGAAGATTATAATATTGATATGATTGAAGCTGGTAATATTCTTTTCAATTTATACAACACAACAAAAGAGGAAAAATATTTTAAAGCCATGCAGCTGTTGCGTAAACAATTAGACGAGCATCCAAGAACAAATGAAGGTGGGTTTTGGCATAAAAAAAGATATCCAAACCAAATGTGGTTAGATGGTTTGTATATGGGAGAACCATTTTATGCAAGATATACTGTTGATTATGAAAACGGTAAAAATTTAAATGATGTTGCCAAACAATTCGAATTAATTCAAAAACATGCCTTAGATACTAAAACAGGTTTATTATTCCATGGCTGGGACGAAAGTAAAGCAATGGATTGGGCAAATAAAAAAACAGGAACTTCTCCAAACTTTTGGTCTAGATCATTAGGTTGGTATGCTATGGCTTTGGTAGATGTGTTAGATTATTTTCCAAAAGAACATCCAAAACAAGCAGAATTGGTTAGTTATTTAAATCAATTGGCAGTGGCACTTGCAAAAGTTCAACATGAGTCAGGACTGTGGTATCAAGTAACTGATATGGGAGATAAAGAGGGAAATTATTTAGAAGCATCTGGAACTGCAATGTTCGCTTATGCTTTTGCAAAGGGAGTGAATAAAGGATATTTACCTGAAGAATACAAAGAACATGCAAACAAAGCTTTTGATGGTTTAACAAGAGATCTTGTGAAAATTTCTGAATCAGGAGAAGTAGTAATAACTCAAGCGTGTGCCGTAGCAGGTTTAGGAGGAAACCCGTATAGAGATGGCTCTTATGAATATTATGTAAATGAGCGAAAAAAAGATAATGATCCAAAAGCAACTGGACCGTTTATTTTAGCAGCTTTAGAATTGGATAAATAATGAATTATAAACCTATAAATACTGCTTTATGCTCTTTTGGAATGAGCGGATGGGTGTTTCATGCACCATTCCTTTTTGTCAATCCTAAATTTAACTTATTTGCTGTTTTAGAAAGAACAAAAAATCTGGGGCAAGAAAAATATCCATCTATAAAAACTTTTCGATCATTAGAAGAAATGTTAAAAGATGATACTATTGAGTTGGTAATAGTAAATACACCAAATATTACACACTTTGATTTTGCGAAGCAAGTTATACAAGCAGGAAAACATATTATTATAGAAAAACCTTTTACTGCAACTGTTGAAGAAGCTGAAGAGTTAATTAACCTGGCCAAGGAGAATAATGTAGTGCTTTCTGTATATCAAAATAGGCGATACGATAGCGATTTTAAAAGTGTAAAGAAAATTTTAGATCAAAAGGTACTTGGAGAAATTGTAGATGCTGAAATACACTACGATCGTTTTGATTCAAAATTAAGTTATAAAATTCATAAAGAAACTCCAACACCTGCAACAGGAACTTTATATGATTTAGGTTCACATTTAATTGATCAGGCGTTGTTTTTGTTTGGTTTTCCTAATGCAGTTTTTGCCGATTTGGATAGTTTTCGTCCAAATTCAAAAGTTGAAGATTTTTTTGATGTTAAACTGTATTACAAGTCGCATCGAGTAACTCTAAAATCAAGTTATTTTGTGCGAGAAGGATTACCTGCTTTTATTTTTCATGGAAAAAAAGGCTCTTTCATAAAATCTCGAGGAGATGTCCAAGAAGTGGATCTTCAAGCGGGAAAAATGCCTAATTCAGAAAGTTGGGGAACAGAACCAGCAGCTGAAAAAGGATTGTTGCATACAGAAATAGGTGGTAAAATCATTAAAGAACATATTACTTCTTCAAATGGAAATTATATGGAATATTATGATGGAATTTATGAAACTATCAGAAATAACAAACCAGTACCAGTAACTGGAACAGAAGGAAGGAATGTGATAAAAATTATTGAAGCTGCCATAAAAAGTAATAAAGAAAAAAAGGTGATAAACTTATGAGAAAATGCAGCGTCGTATTGTTTTTGTTAAGTTTTATTTCATTCTTCGGTCAAGGAAATACTGAAATTTCAAAAGTTTGGGTGGCAGATAATGGGGATGGAACTTTTAGAAATCCAATTTTACATGCAGATTATTCTGATCCGGATGTGGTAAGAGTTGCAGATGATTATTATATGACTGCATCTTCTTTTAACTGTGTTCCGGGTTTACCAATTTTACATTCTAAAGATATGGTAAATTGGGAATTGGTTAATTATGCGCTTCAAAAACAACCTCCTTATAATGTTTTTGATAAGCCACAACATGGAAATGGTGTTTGGGCTCCTTGTATTAGATTTCATAATAACGAATTTTATATTTATTATCCAGATCCGGATTTTGGAATATATATGGTGAAAGCAAAAGACCCAAAAGGAGTTTGGTCTGACCCAATTTTAGTAAAAGAAGGAAAAGGTTTAATAGATCCAACTCCTTTATGGGACAATAGTGGAAAAGTGTATTTAGCTTATGCGTTTGCAGGTAGCAGAGCAGGAATTAAAAGTTTGTTGGTTGTTTGTACCATGAATGAAGAAGGCACCGTTGCAAATAATGATGAGGTATTAATTATTGATGGTCATATAGATGAATCAACCATTGAAGGACCAAAACTTTATAAATACAATGACTATTATTACATTTTTGCTCCTGCTGGAGGAGTTTCAACAGGTTGGCAAACTGTATTAAGATCAAAAAATATTTATGGTCCTTATGAAAAGAAAAAAGTATTAGAGCAAGGAAAAACGGATATAAATGGTCCTCATCAAGGTGCTTGGGTACAAACCCAAACAGGTGAAGATTGGTTTTTTCATTTTCAGGATAAAGGTGCTTATGGTAGAATTGTGCATTTACAACCTATGAAATGGATAAATAACTGGCCAGTTATTGGAAATGATGATGATAAAAATGGCATTGGTGAGCCTGTTTCAACGTATAAAAAGCCCAATGTAGGAAAAGAATATTCAATAGTTACACCTTTTGATAGTGATGAATTTAACAGTCCAAAATTAGGTTTGCAATGGCAATGGCACGCAAATCCACAAGTATATTGGGGCTTTCCATCAAGTTTAGGTTATTATACAATGTATTGTCGTCCAATTCCAGATAATGCAATTAATTTATATGAAGTTCCAAACTTATTACTTCAAAAATTTCCTGCAGAAGAATTTACTGTTACAACAAAAGTGACGTTTAATGCACGTTCTGATGGTGAAAAAATTGGACTTTTAATAATGGGATTAGATTACAGTTTTTTAAGTGTACAAAAACAAAATGGAGAATTGTATATCTCTCAAGTTATTTGCAAAAATGCGGATAATAATGGTGTGGAATTGGAAAGTAAATCCTTTAAATTAAAAAATAGCACTATTTACCTTAAGGTAGAAGTAAATAAAGGTGGAGTTTGTGATTTTTTTTATAGCGAAAATGGAGAAAATTTCAAGTCTGTTGGTTCAAGTTTTTTAGCAAGTGAAGGAAAATGGATTGGTGCAAAAATAGGCTTTTTAGCACTGAGAAAAGGAAATACAAATGATGCTGGAAGTGTTGATATTGATTGGTTTAGAATAAATAAATTAAATAAATAAAAAATGAATTATTTAAATAAAATTATAATTATTGTATTTGTTACTTGTTTAGTAAATACTGGTTTAAAGGCGCAAGTATTAGATAAATCTTGGGATAAAATTACAAGCATTGATGAAGGAACTTGGTTTGGTTCCCAAGAAGCTAAAGATATTGCTGAAAATGTATTATTATATCAAAGAGATATTGGCGGATGGCCAAAAAATATTCAAATGCAAAATCCTTTAACTAAAGAAGAAATAAAGGAGTTAAAACTTTTAAAAAGTGATGATCATAACGTTACAACAGATAATGGTGCAACCTATAATGAAATGGTTTTCCTTTCTAAAATGTACAGACAAGTGCCAGATCAACGCTATAAAACGGCCTTTTTAAAAGGACTAAATTATATTTTAGAAGCACAGTATGAAAGTGGAGGTTGGCCTCAATTTTATCCTTTAAAAAAGGGATATTATACACATATTACATTTAATGATGATTCTATGGTAAATATTTTAAATGTAATGAAAGAAATTAAAGATGAAACCGATTATTTCTCCATAAAACCATCAAAAGAAATTATTGAAAAAGTAAAAGTAGCATTTGATAAGGGAATTGATTGTATTCTAAAAACACAATACAAACAAAATGGAGTGCTAACAAGTTGGTGCGCACAACACGATGAAAAAACGCTATTACCAGCCAAAGCCAGAGCATATGAATTACCTTCTTTAAGTGGGAAAGAATCTGCAAAAATTGTATTGCTATTAATGGAAATTGAAAATCCATCAAATGAAATTATTACAGCAGTTAACAGTGCAGTAGCTTGGTTTGAAAAGGTAAAAATCACGGGGCTTAGGGAAGATAAAGTTTATAATGAAAAAGGAAAAATCATTGATAAAAAAATGATTCCGGATGCTACGGCTCTGCCTATTTGGGCTCGTTTTATGGAGTTAGATGACAATACTCCATTCTTTTGTGATAGAGATGGTATAAAAAAGGCAACTTTAGCGGAAATTGGTGATGAACGAAGAAAGGGATATGGTTGGTATACAGATCAGCCAAAAGAGGTGTTAAAAAAGTATCCGAAATGGATTAAAAAAAATAAGATTTCTATAGTTGAAAAGGAAAGTGTAAAAAAAAAACCAATTAATGAATACAATGTAGTTGTTTCTCTTGATGGAAGTGGAGATTATACAAGTATTCAGGAAGCAATTAACGCTTCAAAATCTTTTCCATACCAAAGAGTCACTATTTTTGTGAAAGATGGTGTTTATTACGAAAAAATAAAGGTTCATGAATGGAATACAAATATTTCTTTAATTGGTGAAAGTAAAGAGAAAACTATTATTACTTACAATGACTACTTTGGTAAAATGAATTTAGGGAGAAATAGCACTTTTTACACCTATACTTTATTGGTTGAAGCCAATGATTTTTATGCTACAAATTTAACAATCCAAAACACGTCTGGTGAAGTAGGTCAGGCAGTTGCATTATCTGTATTTTCTGATAAAGTTGTGATTACAAATTGTAATATTTTAGGAAATCAAGATACTTTATATACTTCTGGAGACGGAAATAGACAATATTTTAAAGATTGTTATATTGAAGGAACAACCGATTTTATTTTTGGAAAAGCCACCGTTTTATTTGAAAATTGTACAATTCATAGTAAAAAAAATTCTTATATAACTGCAGCATCAACCCCTAAAAATCAGAAATATGGGTATGTTTTTAAAAATTGCAAATTAACTGCTAATGAAGGTGTTACAAAAGTTTATTTGGGCAGACCTTGGAGAATTTATGCTAAAACGGCATTTGTAAATTGCGAAATGGCAAATCATATAGTGCCTGAGGGTTGGCACAATTGGGATAAACCAGAAGCGGAGAAAACAGCCTATTATGCGGAATATAAATCTACTGGAAATGGGGCAAATTCAGCAAAAAGAGTTTCTTGGTCACATCAATTAAAAAAATCACAATTAAAAAAATATTCAATTAAAAAAATCTTAGGTAATAACAAGAGTAATTCAGATCATTTATGGTATGAAACAAATCAGGGTATTAATTAATTCTACTCAAAATATGATACATTCTAAAAGTAATAAAGAACTAACACGTAGAAAATTTGTAAAAACAACAGGAACAGCAATTGCAGGATCAATGATTTTTTCCCCAGCATTTAGTCAGGTTTTAAATAATGCTACAAATAAAAAAAGAGTAGCAATGGTTGGTACTGGAAGTAGAGGAAATTCTCTGTATGGAAAATTTTTGATGGAAGAATATGGAGATATGGTGGAGTTTGTTGGTTTGTGTGATATAAATGAGGGTAGAGTTAAATATGCAAAAAACTACATTGGTGTAGATTGTCCAACATTTACTGATTTTGATCAAATGTTAAATTCGGTACAAATAGATTTATTAATGGTTACTACAGTTGATGCAACCCATCATGAATTTATAATTAAAGGATTAAATAAAAATATTGATGTAGTTACTGAAAAACCAATGACTACAGATGAGCAAAAATGCCAGCAAATTATAGACGCACAACAAAATTCCAAAGGAAAATTAATAATGGCCTTTAATTATAGGTATGGAAAATTATTTACCAAACTAAAGGAAATTATTGATTCAAAAGAAATAGGCGATTTAATTTCAGTTGATTTAAATTGGTATTTAAACACATTTCATGGAGCAGATTATTTTAGACGCTGGCACGGATTAAGAGTTAAATCTGGAACGTTGTTATTACATAAATCGGCACATCATTTTGATTTG
Organism: Lutibacter sp.; assembly: GCF_016342705.1. Lineage (GTDB taxonomy): Bacteria > Bacteroidota > Bacteroidia > Flavobacteriales > Flavobacteriaceae > Lutibacter. The sequence continues at coordinate 214,818 of NZ_JAEINV010000001.1, forward strand.
TTAAATTGGATGATTGGTTCAGATCCTGTTGAGGTTTATGCTAATGGGGCATTGGAAAAGTATGGGAAAAATAATTCATTTAGGGGTGAAAATTGCAGATCTTGCCCTCATACAAATAAATGTGAGTTTTATTATGATATGACCAAGAATGAAAACTATATGAATTTATATGCCGCAAATGAAAAGTATGACGGTTATTTTAGAGATAATTGTTTGTGGAGAGAAGAAATTGATATTTTTGATAAGATGTCAGTTTTAGTTAAATATGCTAATAATGTTGAGGTTACATATTCTTTAACAACCTATTCGCCTTTTGAAGGTTTTCGTTTTGCTTTTAACGGAAAAGAAGGAAGATTAGAAACTCAAGAAGGAATTCCTTGGAGAGAAGAGAATCCAGAAGACCAAGCGAAACTTCACGAAAAGGAAATGGATAATTCTTCACATACAAAAAAGGAGGTTAAATTTCACGAAATAGTGTCACAAAGAAATTTTGAGGAGTATAAAAAAATAGAATTTCCTTATGTGCGTTCAGGACATTGGGGCGGTGATAAATTAATGTTTGATGAAATTTTTAGAGGGCAAAACACCAAACCAACATTAAATCATGCAGCTGATGTTAGAGATGGATCAATGGCAGTTTTAATTGGTATCGCAGCAAGAAAAAGTATAGACACCGGTTTGCCAATTAAAATTTCAGATCTTACTAATTTAGTTCCGAAAATAAATAAATGGAGCTAATTTTTGAATAAAAACAAACTTTTAAATATAAAATAAATACAAATGAAAATTAAAAATATTTTATTAATTGCAATTATGCTTCTGATAGCAAATTATTCAAAAGCACAACAAATAACAGTTTATACTATTGGTGATTCTACAATGGCAAATAAACCAAACCCAGAACAGAATCCGGAACGAGGTTGGGGTCAAATGTTACAACCCTTTTTTACAGAGAATGTTATTGTAGATAATAGAGCTGTAAACGGGAGAAGTACACGTAGTTTTAGAAATTTAAAGCATTGGGAACCTGTTTATAATAGCCTAAAACCTGGAGATTATGTTTTTATTCAATTTGGACATAATGATGGTAAATTAACCGATTCAACAAGATATACAAATCCTCATTCATCCTATCGCCATAATTTAATTAGATATGTGCAGGAAACTAGAGGAAAAGGAGCGATTCCGGTATTGTTTTCATCCATTGCTAGAAGAAAGTTTAATAATGAAGGTGTGCTATTAGATTCTCATGGAGCTTATACTTTGGAAACAAGATTGGTTGCTCAAGATTTAAATGTAACTTTTATTGATTTACAGTATTATACAGAATTATTAGAGGAATCATACGGCCCAGAAAAGTCAAAAAATTTACACTTACATTTTATGCCGGGTGAAAATGATTATCTGCCAAAAGGATTGGATGACAATACTCATTTATCAGTTTTAGGCGCAACTGAAATAGCTACTATTGCTGTTGAGGAATTGAAAAAAACAGCTCTTCTGCTTGTAAAATATATAAAAGAATAGGGAGTGCTTATTATCTTTTAATTTTCAAATTGGTTTGATTTAAACTTTTTTAGAAGTTCATTATTGAATATATAATTTATATACTTCGGAGCCTGCACATAAAAAGGCTCCGGTACCGTATACTTCAGTTTTATCGGCCCATGCATTGCCTGGAGCAGCTCCAATTGGTTGAACATAGCCTAGCATTCCATCTTCAGTAACATGGCTAACCATTGCATTCCATCCTTTTTTTACAGATGTGCCATACATTTTTTTGTTTAAAATCCCATTATTTATGCCCCAAGCTAAGCCATAAATATAAAATGAAGATCCACTTGTTTCTGGAGTTGGGTAGAAATCTTGACCTAATAAACTCATAGACCAATGGCCTTCTGGTGTTTGAATTTTAATTAATTTATCTGCCATTTTTTTATAAATCTCTAGAAAGTATTGGTATTCTTCACTGTTAGGGTTTAACTCATTCATAATATTTACAAGTCCAGCAAATACCCATCCATTTCCACGAGACCAGAATATTTTGGTTCCGTGATCTAGTTTGCCCATATAACTTTCATCTCTATAATAAAGGTTTTCATTTTCATCAAATAAAAAATTCGTTGTAGCTTTAAATTCAGCCATCAAAAAGTTGAGATATTTTTCTTCACCCGTTAAATTGTAAAGTTTTGCCCAAACTGGAGGCGACATAAATAAAGCATCGCACCAATTCCATCTGTCTTGGTGATATGGAGTATTCCAATGTAGCGAGGTTTTTGCAGGATGAAGTAAAATAAAATCAAACTGATCTTTTGTTGGTTTTAGCATAGCTTCAACGTTATATTTTTTATATAATTCAAGATATAACTGACCAACGGTATGATCATCTGCATGGTATTTTCTAGTATTTAATTTCCACGAATACTTTTCTCCAATTTCAATGAGCCAATTGTAATAAGTGTCATTTTCTGACATTTTAGCCCATTTTTCCATGCCAACATACAATGCGCCATTTGTCCAGTCAAGTGGATGATGATCATAATTATTTTCATTATAACTATCCGAAAAATGTTCAATTTGCCAGTTCGCAACTTTTTCCATGAGTTGTTTTACCTCTTCAGCTTTAATTTCCTGAGCTTTTGAAGTAGTGGACCAAAAAAGTATTAAAAATAAGAAGCTAATGTTTAATGTAATAAATACACACTTTAAAATTATTTTTACTTTCATTTTTTCGTGAATTTTAATATTGAAACAATAATTTTCTCTTACTTTTTATTGTTAGCTATTCAAAATTAAAAATAAATATAGGATAATACATAGTATATTTCAATTTGTTACGTTTATGTATAGTAAAATGGTTTAAATGTTAGTTTGAATACAAGATTTTCCATGTGATTTTATGAAGATTAAATGTTTTTCAGAAAGTTTAGTTAAATTAATTTTAACCTTTTGAAATATTAATTGTGATGCTTAAATTGCATCCCTAAACCCCAAAGATTAATTTGAAAATATATTTTAAATACTTAGCCTCAGCCCTTGCAATTACTTTGTTCGTTTTTATACTCAGCACTAGATCTGAAGCATCTGAAAACGGAACAAATTCTTCAGCTTCTATTGCGCCAAAAGTTGAGTCAATTGTCATTGAAAACTACTCAGCAGAAGAAACAAAATTAGTAAGTCTTAAATTAGACGCATTATTACAAAGCATTAATAAAAGAAATGATTTTCATGGGTCTGTATTGGTTGCTAAAAACGGTAAGGTTTTATATAAAAAAAACGTTGGTTATGCCGATTTTAATAAAAAGGAGCCTTTAAACGATGAGTTTACTTTCCAATTGGCATCTGTAAGTAAACAATTTACCGCAGCAGCCATTATGTTGTTAAATGAGCGAAATCAAGTGCAATTAAATGATTTGGTAAGTAATTATTTCCCAGATTTTCCATATGAAAATGTTACCATTAAAAACTTGTTAAATCATACAGCTGGACTGCCAAAGTATTTTTGGGTTACGGATAATAAATGGAAGCAAGAAAAGGCACCAACAAACAGTGAAATGATGCAATTGCTTGATTCTGTAAATGTTCAGCGTTTTTTTACACCAGGTCAAAAATTTGATTATTCAAATACAGGATATTTTGTATTAGCATCCATTGTTGAAAAAGTTTCAGGGTTGAGTTTTAGTGATTTTATGAAGAAAAATGTTTTTGATCCTCTTGAAATGAAAGATTCGTTTGTGTATAGTTTTGAAATTGACAGTACAAGAGCAAATCAATTAGATGGATATAGATTAGTTAAAGGGTGGAGACATTCCAGAATTAATAAATCTTTAAATGATGCAATTGTAGGAGATAAAAATGTATATTCTACCTGTGAAGATTTATTAAAATGGACACTTAGCTTAAATAGTGGAAAATTACTTAGTGAAGCATCTTTAAAATTAATGTACGCTAAAGGAGAAACAAAGAATGGAAGAGAAATCCCTTATGGATTTGGCTTTAGAATTGATGAAAAAGATGAAAAAGCAATTTATCATCATGGGAATTGGAATGGTTTTAGCACTTCTCTAACAAGATATCCGGAAGATGATTTGGTAATTATTATTTTAGAACATACTAGTTATAAGGGTTTAACTGCACTCAATAATTCAATAAAGAAAATTGTTACTGAAAATTTTAAAGGATAATAGTTTATTTTTGAAGTAAAAATATATTTTCATGAAATATTTAATTCCTTTTGCATTAATTTGTCTATTATTTACGCAATCTTTATGGAGTCAGCGTGCTAAAATAATGACTTACAATATAAGGTTAGATACTCCGAGTGATGGTGAAAACTCATGGGATTTTCGAAAAAACGCATTGATAAAACAAATAACTTTAAATAAGGTTGATGTTTTTGGTGTTCAAGAAGCTTTACCTAACCAAGTTGCTTTTGTTGATAGTGTTTTAATAAACTATAATTATGTAGGAGTTGGTAGAGATGATGGCAAAAATAAAGGAGAGTATTCTGCAATTTTTTTTAATAAAATTAAATATAATTTATTAACTCAAAATACTTTTTGGTTATCGGAATCATCTGAAATACCATCAAAAGGATGGGACGCTGCTTATTTTAGAGTTTGCACATATGCACTGTTAAGTGATAAAAAAACAAATAGAAAATTTTGGGTTTTTAATACCCATTTTGATCATATTGGGGACGTAGCAAGGGAACAATCTTCAAAATTAATTCTTCAAAAAATAAAGGAATTAAATACAGATAAATTACCGGTAATTTTAATGGGTGATTTTAATTTAACTGAAGAAACTGATGTTATAAAATATATAGATTCTTATTTAAAAGATTCTAAAATAATTTCAAAAAGTAAAGTGATAGATACTTTAGGGACTTTTAATGGTTTTGATATTTCTAAAAATAGTACCGACAGAATAGATTTTATTTTTGTGAGTGAAAACGCTATAAAAGTTAAAAAATATAAAGTTTTAAGGGAAACATATAACAATAAATATCCTTCTGATCATTTTCCTGTATTGGTTCATTTAATGTTTAAAAAAATGTAATAAAAAGCTTGTTTTAGTTATTAAAACACTGCGCTTCCAATAATATTATTTTTTGATTTCATTTTAAAATAGTTTACTTTGGGAGGTAAATTTACAAACCTCAATAAATGTCTGAAATAAAGCAAAGAACACTTTTAATTCCTGTACTAGTACTGTTATTCAGTTTGGGTTTGTCAATTATTGTAACTTATTATGTTAAAAGAGATACAAATAAAATTGCAGCACAACAATTAGAAATTGTAGCTACTGAAATAAAAGAAAAAATTCAAAGTAGATTAAATGCTTATATTCAATTTTCTCAAAGTAGTTCCTCTTTTTTTATGGCTTCAGATACCATTACAAGAGAAGATTGGAAGTTTTTTGTTGAAAAAAGCAATGTTAGTAGTTATTTAAAGGGTTTTCAAGGTGTGGCTTATGTTGCAAGCGTGCCAAAAAATCAACTTCAAAAACATATAAATCGTTTTAAAAATGAATTTTCAAATGAGTATACTCTTTTTCCCAAATTGGAAATGGAAGAATTTACACCAATTATATTTATAGAACCTTTAATAGATAGAAATGTAAAAGCTATTGGTTTTAATATTAGTTCTAATGTTAATATGAGAAAAGCATTAGAAGAATCAAGAGATTTAAATACGGCAATTTTAACAAACAAAGTAAATTTAATACAGGAAGGAGATAATAATGGTCAGCCAAGTATTGTCATTTATTCTCCAGTCTATAAAAAAGGAAAGCCTTTAAATAATGTAAATGAAAGGAGAAAGGCTATTGATAGTTGGGCTGCATTATCATTTAGAATAAACGACTTTATGGAGGGCGTTGTTGCTCCCTATAATTTAGACAACAAAAACCAAATTCATTTAAATATTTTTGATGGAGATACTTTAAATTTAAATTCACTTCTGTATAATTCTGAAATAAATTTAAATAAAAGCAACACAAATAATTTTAACAATTTATTACTGCCAATTAAATTGAAGGACAAGATTTGGACCTTGCAATTTACCCAGCCAAAAGAAGGGTTTTTTAACGGTTTTAGTATTATTGTTCTAATAATTGCGTTTGTAATTAGCTTATTATTAAGTTTTTTAGTGTTTTCATTATCTAATACAGCCAATTTAGCAAAGAGAATTGCAAACAACCTTACTTCAGATTTAAGTAAAAAAAATGAAGAGCTTTTTTTAGCCAAAGAAGTAGCTGAGGAAAGTGAAAACCAATTAAAACTAATTTCAAATAATTTGGTGAATGGAATGATTTATCAAGTAATTACTTTAGATGAAAATAGAAGGGAGTTTACATATGTAAGTGATGCTGTAAAAGATTTATATGGTTGCACAGTTCAAGAGGCAAAAGAAAATCCAGAGTTGGTTTATGGAAGAATTCATAAAGATGATATTGAAGATTTAATTTTAAAAGAACAAGCAGCATTAAAAGAAATGTCCGTTTTTAGAACAGAAGCAAGAGTTGTAAATCTAGATGGTTCAATTAGATGGTCTTATTATATATCTAAACCTAGAATTTTAAAAGGAGCTATTTGTTGGGATGGAATTGAAATTGACATAACAGAACAAAAAAAGGTTGAAAATGAATTAATTATTGCGAAAGGAAATGCGGAAGAGAGTAACCGTTTAAAAACGGAGTTTTTGAACAATATGTCTCATGAAATTAGAACACCAATGAATGGAATTTTAGGTTTTACCGATTTTCTTTTAAATCCGGATTTAAGTGAGGAGAAAAGAAAGAATTACGTTCAAATTGTTCAAAGTAGTGGTAAACAATTACTTCATATTATTGATGATATCATTGAAATATCTAGACTGGGAACAAAACAAGTTAGTGTCCTAGAAAGCGAAGTTTGTTTAAATGATTTATTACTAGAATTATTCTCTGTTTTTGATATAAGGGCAAAAGAAAATAAAATCCCATTATATATTAAAAATGTAAATCGTCAGCAAAAAGTGGACTGATTTTAACAAATTAATAGAGAGTGTTTTCAAAATCTTTAATTTTGATATATTATGAAAACACAGAAGAAACAAACCACTGAAAACTTCATTAAAGAGATTCGTAGAAAAACGAAAAGAATCTTTAGTTCCGAACAAAAGATACAGATTGTAATGGAAGCCTTGCGAGCAGAAATGTCTGTTGCAGAATTATGTAGAAAATATGGTATTCACGAGTCTTCCTTTTATAAATGGAACAAAGAGTTTTTAGAAGCAGGGAAAAAGCGTCTTGCAGGTGATACCGTAAGAGAAGCTACCAGCGATGAAGTATCAGAACTTAGAAAAGAAAATCAGCGTTTAAAAGAGATTGTGGCTGATTTAGTATTGCGTTATGACATTGTAAAAAAAAGCTTATCCGAGTTGGACTAACTGTAAAATACAAGAAATATATGCGTTTTACAGTATCCGAAAAACAAGAAATTATTCATATGGTGGTTCGCTCCGAAATTGGAGTGAATAGAACACTCAGGGAAATTGGACTCAATAAAAGCACGTTCTATAATTGGTATAATGCCTATACGGAAAAGGGTGTAGAAGGATTGCTTCCAAATAAAAGATGTGTCAATCGGCAATGGAATAGCATTCCACAGCAGCAAAAGAACTTAGTGGTGAAATTAGCATTGGATTATCCTCAATTATCTTCTAGGGAATTAGCCTATAAAATCACAGATGAACAACAGGTATTTATGTCTGAATCCAGCGTTTATAGAATTTTAAAATCTAGAGGTCTTATTACAGCCCCTGCGCATATTTTCCTCAGTGCTGCTGATGAATTTACAAGTAAAACAGGATTTGTTCATCAAATGTGGCAAACCGACTTTACCTACTTTAAAATCCTGGGATGGGGTTGGTATTACCTAAGTACTGTATTAGATGATTACAGTAGATATATTGTCCATTGGGAGCTTTGTTCAAATATGAAGGTTGATGACGTTAAAAGAACTGTAAATACGGCTATTGTAAAAGCAAAACTGATAACCAAACAACCTCCGAGATTATTATCAGATAATGGCTCTTGTTACATTGCAACAGAACTGAAAACTTATTTAAAAGACCAGCACCAGATGGAACAAGTACACGGAAGACCTAATCATCCACAAACACAAGGCAAAATTGAACGTTATCACAGAACAATGAAAAATGTAGTGAAACTTGATAATTATTATACTCCCGAGGAATTGGAAAATGCTTTAGAAAAATTTGTGCACACTTATAACAACGAAAGATACCACGAATCTTTACAAAATTTAACTCCTGCTGATGTATATTACGGTAGAGGAGAACAAATTCTTAAAGAAAGACAAAAATTAAAAAAACAAGCTATGAACCAACGTAGAAATGAGTACTTAAAATTTAAAAAATTAACAAATCAAAAAAAACAATTAACTTTGAATTAATCAATTAAATACTCTCTATTAAAAAGTCTAAATTAGTTTGAAGACATACAAATTTAAAAAACTAATTGATGAGTATTTATTTAATGTTTCAAAGGAGCAGTAAAAAAACTCTATTAAAAACCTGTTCAATTATATTTCCTATTAAAAGTGTAATTTTGTAGCGCTTCAAAAAAATGATTTCCATGAAATTAAAACTAACTGTAGTATTTAAGTTAATATGTATCGTATTTTCAGTAAGTGTTTTTTCTCAAGAATTGCCACCAATTAAAAACTATGCGCCAACAAGTTATGGAGCTGAAAATCAAAACTGGTCTATTTCTCAATCCGAAGAAAGGAATATTTATGTAGCAAATAATAGCGGATTGTTAGAGTTTAATGGTGCAACATGGAAATTATATCCTTCACCCAATAATACTATAATACGCTCTGTAAATGTTCAAAACAACAAAATATATACAGGAAGTTATATGGAGTTTGGGTTTTGGAAAAAAAATGAATTTGGCAGTTTATATTATACATCTTTAAGTGCTAAATTAAAAGAATCTTTAATTGAAGAAGATTTCTGGAATATTATAACTTTTGATAGCTGGGTGCTTTTTCAGTCGTTACATAGAATTTATATTTACAATACATTAGATGAGTCGGTAAAAATAATTAATTCAGAAACACAACTTCCAAAAGCCTTTAAAGTAGATAACGCAATTTACTTTCAAAAAATGGAAGTTGGTATTTTTAAAATTGAAAATGGAATGCCAGTATTGGTTTCGGATAATGAAATGCTGAAAACTAATATATTGGTAAATATTTTTAAATCAGACAATAGAATACTCTATCAAACACAAAAGGATGGTTTTTATTATTTAGAGGAAGGTGTTCTAAAAAAATGGGAAATTTCTTCAAATGCAATAATTTCAAAAATTAGTATTTATAGCAGCTTACAATTAGCCGATGGAAGTTTTATATTGGGAACAATATCTAACGGAATGTTTCATATTAATAAAAACGGAGATTTATTAATTCACATAAATCAAGAGAAAGGCTTAAATAACAATACCGTATTATCGTTATTTGAAGATAAAGAGCATAATCTTTGGCTAGGTTTAGATAACGGCTTAAGTGTGGTAAACTTTAATTCTCCTTTCAGAGTTTATAATGATTTTAGCGGGAAATTGGGTTCTGTTTATACTTCTGCAATTTTTAACAATAAATTATATTTAGGCACAAACCAAGGGTTGTTTTATAAAGATTTGGACTCAAACAACGATTTTAATTTTATTGAAGGTACTGATGGTCAAGTTTGGTGTTTAAGGATTTATGATAATACACTTTTTTGTGGTCACAATAAAGGAACTTATATTGTAAATAATGGAGTGGCAAATCTTATAAGTAATGTTATGGGAACCATGGAAATAAAGCCAGTTAAAAACAATAAAAATATATTAATTCAAGGGTATTATAGTGGTTTAAATGTTATTGAAAAAAGAAATGGTACCTGGCAATTTAGAAACAAAATTAAAGGCTTTAATCCAACAAGTCGGTTTTTTGAATTTACAAAGGATGGCAGTATTTTAATGAATCATGAGTATAAAGGCGTTTTTAAAATTGAATTAGATGATAATTATACAAAAGTTGTAAGTAGCGACATTTTAAAAAGTGCACCAAAGGCATTAAAGTCAGCCATTACTAATTATGAGGGGCAATTGTTGTATGGTTCTAATATGGGAATTTTTAGGTATAATACAACCAGTAATAATTTTGATAAAGACCCAATTTTAAGTGATTATTTTTTAAAGGATGATAGCTATGTTTCGGGTAAACTTTTAAATGATAATATTACTAACACGCTTTGGGGTTTCTCAGATAAGAGTTTATTATATTTTACCCCAGGAAAATTAAACAACGTAGCTAAAGTCACCAAAATATCTTTAGAAGCTTCTTCAAGAAAATTTATAGCAGGCTTTGAAAGTGTGCTGCATTTAAATAATGACGCCTATTTGTTTGGTTCTTCCGAAGGATATTTAATTTTAGATCTTAAAAAAATAAAACAAGATGACTTTACAGTTAGCATAAACGCCATTGAAAAAGGAACTATTAATATTAATTCCATTCCGGTTTCATTAAAGAATAACAATGTTACCTTTAAAAATAAGGAAAATAATGTTTCTTTTAAATTTAGCGCTCCGGGATATAATAAATATGCAGAAGTAAACTATCAGTACCAATTAAAAGGTATGTATAATAAATGGACCAATTGGTCTAAAGAATCTGAAGTAGCTTTTAAAAACTTACCTTATGGTAAATATACGTTTAATGTGAAAGCAAGAGTGGGAAGTAAAATTTCTAAAAACATAGCAGCTTTCTCGTTTACTATAGAAAAACCGTGGTTTTTATCTAACGAAATTATTATTGTTTACGTAATTTTATTTATCATTTTATCATTGGTAATCCACATGCTGTACAAAAGACATTATTCCAAGCAAAAGAAAACATTGATGGATAAAAAGCAGCAGGAGTTTTCAATGACTCAATTAGAAAATGAAAAAGAAATTATGAATTTGAGAAACGAAAAGTTGCAAAATGAAATTGATAGTAAAACTAGAGAGTTATCGGCTTCAACAATGAGTATTATAAAAAAGAATGAACTTTTGAATACTATTAAAAATGAACTTGGAGTTGTAAAAGATGACAGTAAAATTAAACCTGTAATAAAAATTATTAATAAAAACTTATCTAATACAAGTGACTGGGAGATGTTTCAAGAAGCATTTAACAATGCAGATAGTGATTTTTTAAAGAAGGTAAAAGCAGCGCATCCAAATTTAACTCCAAATGATTTAAGATTGTGTGCGTATTTGCGTTTAAATCTATCATCTAAAGAAATAGCTCCACTATTAAATATTTCAGCTCGTAGCGTAGAAATAAAAAGATATAGGCTTAGAAAGAAAATGGAATTGCAGCATGAAAAAAGCCTCGTGGAGTATATTTTAGAATTATAATTTTAAAAATTTGTATAACTGCAGTGAAATATCAATTTTTAATGTATTTATATTAAAAAATAGAAAGAAGTATGCAGCCTGAAAGAACTAAGAGTTATCTAAATCGATTAAATACTCAACTAAATTTTGCTCTCTTTTCAGGTTTAATTTTTTTCTTAGTCTATATCTGGCAAGTTCTACTCCACGAGATGTAATATTAAGCATTTTAGAGATTTCTTTAGAACTCATATTCATTCTTAAAAATGCTGCTAATTTAATTTCTCTAGGAGAAAGTTTTATATTGCTATCAGAAAGTTTTTTTAAATAATTACTGTGTACTTGATCAAAATGATATGCAAATTGATCCCATGAATCGTTGTTTGAAAGCTCTTTATCAATAGTTTTTATTATTTTCTTCAATGCTTTTTTTGAATCAGTTTGATCTAGAGATGAAACAATTTTATTTTGAACATCCTGAATAAAATCATTGTTTTTAACCAAATGCATAGTGATTGTTGTTAGTTGATCATTTTTAAGATTAATTTCTGATTTAAGCTTTTCATTTTCTAATTTATTTATTTCTTTATCTTTTATTTTTATTTCTTCATCTTTATTCTTGTAAATAATAGATTTTTCTTTTCTATATTTTTTTTGCTGAATAAAGGGTATTAATGTTAAAGAAATAAGGACCAAAATCAAATAACACATTTTAGCCAAATTTGTGAAGTACCAAGGGGTTAAAACTTCAAAAGAAAAGGTAGATACATTACTTTCTATTTCGTAAATATTCTTAGCTTTTATTTCTAAAGTATATTCTCCGAAAGGTAGGTGTGTAAATTCTTTTTCACCTAAGCTAGACCATTTAGACCATTGTTCATCTAGCGGTAAAAGTCTGTAACAGTATTTTAAATCTTCAAATCCATCGAAATATGGTGAGGCATAATGAAATTTGATAGAATGTGTTTCGGTAATTTCAATTTGATCTATATAAGAAGGATTATAGGTGTTAATGGAATCAGTTGAAGATTGTGTTTCAACTTTTCTAAGCAATACACGAAAGTTTTTATTTACAAATGTTTTTTTATTAGGAGTATAATCAATAAAGCCTTCTTTAGCACCAATAAGTACATTGTTTTTATCAAGTATTGAAATATTTGCTAAATCATCACTTATAAATTTATTGATATGTTTAAAAATAGTGGTCTTATTTTCAAAAGAGCCAAATCCTTTTTGAACTAAATTTCCAAATTTTTTGTTCTGAATATAGTAAACAGAATTAGTCCCATTAGAAGCCATAGTGCTTACATATTCGGTTCCAAGCCATTTGTTAAAATATAAATTAGGACTGAAAGTATGAGAGTTTGAATTAAAATCATAAATACCTTTTTCTGTTGTAAAAACTAAGTTGTTATTCAAAGAATAAACATCTATCATCATATTTGAAGGTAGTCCATCATTCTTTCCGTATTTCTGGATGTTTTTTTGAATAGTTAAATTTGAATCAAATTCAATTCTAAAAGCTCCTTTGGAAACATGTGTCATCCATAATGTTGAGTCATTTTCAAACTCCATAATTCTAGATGATTGCTCTTCTAATTTTTCAACTCTTTGAGCTACTGACCAGTTGTCTTTATTTTTATTAAAAAGCGAAATTCCTCTATAATCTCCACCAATTATAATATTTGGTATTTTGGTATTCATAAATTTCCAACTTCCAATTTCTTGAATTTGAGTTAGGTTTTCACCTTTTAAATCAAATGCACCACGATCGTGATTCAAAATAAGTTTATTCTCAACCTCAGAGAAATTATAAACTTGTCCTTCGCTTCCCGTTATTATTTTAAAAGGGTAGCCATTAGAGTTATAATTCTCTTTTTTTTGAATAAAAACACCGGTGTTAGTACCAAGGTATATTTCGTTACCATAACTTATGGCTGCATATCCAGTACCTTCAATCCCAACTTCTTCATTTATTAATGAAAAAGGTAAATTTATTTTAAGGTAATCAATTCCATTGTTTAGTCCTACCCATAAATTTTGAAATTCATCTTCATATAAAGATTTTACAGTTCTATCTGATAGACCTTCTTTTTTGGTTAAATGATTTTTAAGAGTAAAGTTTGAATTAAAAATGTAAATTCCTTTACTTTGAGTACCAATAACATATTCTCCAGAGGTTAATTTTAGCGCAGTATTAACTGTTCCAAGGGTTACTTTAAGGTCAATAGGTGTATAGCCCTTATCAGTTAACAGTTTCATTTCTCCTTCTCTAGTTAAACAATAATACCCCTTGTTAGTTGGTAAAATTGCAATAATATCAAAATCAATCTCAGAGCCTTTAACTTTAATGAACTCATTATTTATAATCTCATAGAGACCTTTTCCATAGAATTGAGCAAAAATCTTATTATTAACATTAAATGCAAAGCGCATATATCCTGGTAAATTCATGGACTTTATTTTGTTGTCCTCAAAAACAAATAATTCACTTTCTGTATTAAATAATATTTTATTGTTAAGTTCAAGTATTTTCCAAGTTTCAGCAATATCTTGTTTGTTTTTAGGTAAATGTTTTAAGAGCGATGTAAAAACTAAATCGTTTTTTGTTTTAGTGAAATACCCAATTTGTCCCTGACCTCCAACAAAAATTCTGTCTTGGCTATCTACTTTAATAGCTCTTAATCTTGTAGAAAGTGGAACCTCATATTTATTCCATTCTCTTCCGTCAAATTCTAAAAGACCTTCATTATTTGCAATGTATAAAATACCATCACTAGTTTGGTCGAAAGCCCAGTTTTGAATCCCACCTTTGTAATCGTTAGAGTCAAAATGTTCTTTTAAAGGAGTATTTCGTAAAATAGGAGCTTTCACACTTTGTGAATTCACCTGGTGAAATACTAATAATATAAAAGGTATAAAGCGAAATAAGTTTTTCATTATTGATGAAATAATAAATTTGAGTGAATTTAATAATAATATTGAATATAAAGGGTTTACAAGACTATAATTTCGAAGGATGAAAGTTTTTGATGAGTTGATTAAAATTGTAATGAGAGTTTTTAATGTGTTGTATTTTTAAATGTTTTGAGATTTTTTATGTTATTTTGTATAATTATTTGGCTTTGATATTTTATATTGATAAATGTATGTTGCGGATATATTTTATTAATATAGCAAAGCTTATTTTGACTATTACAAATTTTCTGCAAATAAATAATCTTTATACCTTAAAATGAAAAATAAAATATTTCTAATAATCTTAATGTTTGGAACTTTATTTAGTTGGAGTCAAGGATTAAAAACACAAGGCAAAAAAATTGTTGATCAAAACGGCAATGAAGTTATTTTGCGTGGAATGGGTTTAGGTGGATGGATGCTTCAAGAAGGTTATATGATGCAATCTAGTGATGTAGCAGATACTCAGCACGAATTTAAAAATAGACTTATTGCGTTAATGGGGGAGACCAAAACAAATGAGTTTTATGATGCTTGGTTGGCAAATCATGTAACTAAAAAAGATATTGATTCTTTAGCGAAATGGGGTTTTAATAGTGTTAGGCTCCCAATGCATTATAATTTATTTACTTTACCTATAGAAGATGAGCAAGTTGCTGGAGGAAATACTTGGTTAACAAAAGGTTTTACTATGGTTGATAATTTGTTAGATTGGTGTGAGTCCAATAAGATGTATCTTATTTTAGATTTACATGGAGCGCCTGGAGGACAAGGTACAAACGCTGCAATTTCTGATTATGATGATACAAAACCATCTTTATGGCAAAGTCAAGAAAATAAAAATAAAACAGTTGCTTTATGGAGAAAGTTAGCTGATAGGTATAAAGATGAACCTTGGATTGGCGGTTATGATTTAATTAACGAAGTAAATGGAAATCACGTTACGGGTACACAATTAAAGCAATTTTATGTTGAAATTACCAATGCCATTCGAGAGGTAGATACAAAACACATACTTTTTATTGAAGGTCACGATTGGGCAAATAATTTTACGGGTTTAACACCAGCTTGGGATAATAATATGGTGTATAGCTTTCATAAATATTGGAGTTATAATGATCTTGGTTCCATTCAATGGGTTTTAAATTTAAGAGATCAGCAAAATGTTCCTTTATGGATGGGTGAAGCTGGAGAAAATTCTAATGTTTGGTTTACAGATGCTATTAAACTGTTTGAAGATAATAACATTGGTTGGTCTTGGTGGCCATTAAAAAGAGTTGAAACTATTGTTGGTCCTTATTCTATTCCATTTACACCAGCATACAAAAAGATTCTAAGTTATTGGCGAGGTGAAACAACCAAGCCAACAGAAACTGAAGCCTATAATGCAATGATGGAGTTGGCTGCTAACTCCAATAGTTCAAAATGTTATCATCAAAAAGATGTGCCAGATGCTATGATTAGACAGGTAAAAACCAATGAAACTAAACCTTATAAAAAACATAACATTCCTGGAGTAGTTTATTTGTCGGATTTTGATTTAGGTAAAAATGGAATAGCGTATTATGATATTGATGTTGCAAATTATTCTGGTTCATCAGGTGAGTTTCAAGCTTGGAATTCTGGTTGGGTATATAGAAATGACGGTGTGGATATTAGTACAAATGTAGATAATGTTAATAGTAATAAATATCATATTGGATATGTAAGAAAAGGTGAATGGGTTAGTTACACAGTTAATGTTGCAGAAGCTTCGGCTTATAAGGCTAAAGTGCGTTTATCTACCCCAAATAATGGAGGAGTTTTTCATTTATCCATTAATGGTGAAGATATTACTGCAGGGCAAACAGTTGCTAGCACAAATGGTTGGACTAATTTTCAAACAATTGAAATTCCTAATATTGTATTAAAGCAAGGTGCTCAGGTTTTAAAATTACATATTGATAATGCGGTTGAGTACAATATGAGTAGTATTGAGTTTGTAAAGACAGGTACAGTTGAGTCAGTTTCTTGTAAAGCTTTAAATGGCGAAACAGGATCAGATGAAAAATCAGTTGAAATCTCTGTTAGTCAAACAGTATTAGCTAGTTCATTAACAGGTTCTTCAGGACTATTCACGTTATATGTTAATGGTGTTAGTCAACCTATTTCATCTGTTTCACTAAAATCAAATAAAGAGAAAACATTAGTTTTAGCTACAAGCAAAAACTTATTATATACCGATCAAATTTTAGTGAGTTATTCTGGCGATTTGGTGAAATCTGTCGGAGGTAAACAACTTGAAACTTTTTCGAATTTAGTAATAAGAAATACACTAGCAGTAGTAAATATTTTACCATTAAAAATTGAAGCAGAAAATTATAAATCTATGGTTGGGCTTGCGACAGAAACAACTACAGATATTGGAGGAGGAAAAAACATTAGTTATACGGACGCAAATGACTATGCTGATTATATAATTTATTCCGAAGAAGAGCAAAATTATAAGGTAAATTTTAGAGTTGCGGGAGCGTTTAATGCAGGAAGTATTGGTTTGTTTTTGGTGAATGAAAGTTCGGTTGAAACTTCATTACTTACTGTTGCAACTCCAGTAACGGGCGGCTGGCAAACTTGGGCAACTGTCTCTGGCGATTTAATTATTCCAAAAGGGAAGCATACTTTACGATTAAAAATTCTTGCTGGTGGATTTAATTTAAACTGGATGGAATTTATTTTACAAGAAAAAGATAGTGACAAAGATGGTGTTGCTGACACAAAAGATGTATGCCCTAATACAACTAATGGTGCAGCAGTTGATTCAAATGGTTGTTTCACTTTGGCAAAAGATAATTTTGAGATTAATAGTATAGGCGAAACATGTCCTAATATGAATAATGGACAAATAACAATTAAAGGAAAAGCAAATTACAGTTATAAAACCACAATTAATGGCATAAATCATAGCTTTATTGGCAATGCAACCATTAAGTTTAGTAATTTAACTCCTAAAACTTACGATTTTTGTATTTCAGTAGTCGGAGAATCTTTTGAACAATGTTATTCAATTGAAATTGCTGCGGGTAAAACTGTTTCAGGTAAATCAACTGTTGCAAATAAAAAAGCTTCTATTGAAATTTTAGAGGGAACAGCACCGTTTAATGTGGAAGTTAATGGTAAGTTAATGCTTCAAACAATGTCAAATACTTTTGAAATTCCTGTTCAAAATGGAGACTTTATTAATGTAAAAACCAGTGTAGTTTGTGAAGGTGTATTTGCAAAATCCGTTGATTTAGTTGAAGCTGTTGAAGTATATCCAAACCCTTCCAAAGGAATTTTTGAAATTGGGATTCCAATTCAAAAAAATGAAGTATTAATTGAAGTTTTTAATTATAATTCGCAGTTAGTTTTATCTAAAATATACCCGGTTCAATATGGGCAAGTTATTATAGATTTATCAAATAACTCAAACGGAGTTTATTTGGCGAAAATTCATTTAGACACACTGGTTAATATTAAAATTATAAAAAATTAAACTATGAAAAATATATTTTTAGTAGTTGCTATTGTTATTTTAATTATTTCTTGTGGAGGTGGAGATGATTCTCCGCCAACTTCAATTCCAGATGAAAATAAAGCGCCTTCAACACCATCACTATCCAATCCCATTAACAATTCTCTTTGTGTAGATAAAGTTGTTACTTTTGAATGGGGAACTTCAACAGATTTGGATAATGATACAATTAAGTATGAAATTCAAATAGCTAAAGACAACAGTTTTTCACAAATTGTTCAAATAATTAATACTACTTCAACAAGTGCATTGGTTACATTAGAAAATAATAATGCCTACTATTGGAGAGTTAAAGCAATTGACAGTAAAAATTTAGCAGGAAATTTTTCGCCAATATATAAATTTTTCACTTATGGAATTGGTGTAGGAAATTATGCACCTTTTGCACCTGAGCTTAAAAAACCTACATTAAATTCTGTTATTCAATCTTCAACCGTTGAGTTAGAGTGGAATGCTTCAGATGTTGATAGTGCAGATATTTTAACGTATGACGTATTTTTAGATACTACAAATCCACCAATAGTTAAAGTTGGAGATAATTTGAGCGCCAAAACACTTACCAAAGCTGTAAATACTTCATCCACTTATTATTGGAAAGTAGTTGTCAAAGATAATAAAGGAGGCCAAATCATTGGGCAAGTTTGGAATTTCACAACAGATTAAGTTAGTTTTCTTTATTCATAAGTTTAGTACTTTATTATATTGTTGTAATGTAGTTCATAGTTAATTTCTTGAAATTTTCATTTTCATATTAGAAATTTTCAACTTGTTTATGTTGCCCTTAAATTTTAGTTTAAGAGTTAAATAATTGCTAATTTAAAAGAGAATTATAGACTCCATGCATACTTGCATACCAATAGTATTACCATCCCTTTAAACGCATCTACAAATAGTTGATGGAAGATATCAACATTTTTAAATTAGGAGCTACAATCTTATTGAATTTAGGTCTTAAACTTAATCTATATTTTTATACATACTACTTTTCGAATATTTCATTTACGCTGTTGTTTTGTGAAAAAGTGTGAAGGATTTTTTAAAAATAAGAAGAAGCCTATTGAAATATAGGTAGAAAACATATGCTGTACTCTTTGTAAGTAATATAGCTACCACTACATATAAAAAACATACCTCAACATTACCACAACAATTAGTCAACTATAAGGTTTTAGTTAACTAAATAATTAAAAAAAATAACATAAAAAGTTGCGCCTAAATTAGTGGCTTAACCTCAATAAACACTGGAATTTTAATCAAAATTATCTTAAATATATGTTAAATTAACATTTATTAAAATACCAGATGTATGTTTTTTGTATAGGTATCATTTTAAAAAACAGCTCAAATTCAAGGTATCTTTATAAAAACTTAATTAATCATTTATATATGAAATCACTTTTATTATCAATTTTTCTCAGTTTTGTTGGGTTATGTAGTTACTCACAAAACTATGAAGTAAAAGGAAATGTAGTAGATACTTATGGTTCACCACTACCTGGTGTAACTGTAGTTGTTAAAAACACAACTAAGGGTGCTTCTACTGACTTTGATGGAAATTTTACAATTTCTAACATTGAAAAAGGCGAAACATTAGTTTTCTCCTTTATTGGATATGCTACTAAGGAAGTTTTAGTAGTTAACAATAACCCTATGAAGGTAACTTTATCTGAAGACACACAAAGCTTAGATGAAGTTGTTGTAGTTGGTTATGGTACACAAAAGAAAAGCGTTGTTACAGGTGCTATTTCAAGTGTAAAAGCAGAAGACCTAGAAGGTTTACCCGTAGAAAGAGTTGAACAAGCACTTCAAGGTAGAGTTTCAGGGGTAGTAATTGCTGCGGATGCTGGACAACCTGGATCTTCATCTACTGTTAGAGTACGTGGTATTACAACTTTTGGAAATAATAATCCATTATGGGTTATTGATGGAGTTGTAGTAGACTCAGGAGGAATTGGTTACCTAAATCAATCAGACATCCAATCTATTGAAGTACTGAAAGATGCTGCTTCATTAGCTATTTACGGTGCTAGATCTGCTGCTGGGGTAATTTTAATTACAACTAAAAAAGGTAAACAAGGAAAAGTGAATGTAAGTTATAACACTTTTATTGGTGTTTCTCAAGCTTCAAAAAAATTATCATTATTAAATGCTGCTGAATATGGAGCAATAATGAATGAAAAGTCTGTTGCAGATGGTGGGCCAATTATTTTTAATAATATAGCTGCTTTAGGTCAAGGAACAAACTGGCAAGATGTTATTTTTAATGACAGTGCAATGAGAACTTCACACGAAATTAATTTAAATGGAGGTAATGATGTTTCTACATTTTATGCTTCATTTGGTTTAAGTGATCAAGAAGGAATTGTAATGTCAGAAGTTTCTAATTTCAATAAAAAGAACATTCGATTAAATTCAACTCATAAAATTTCTGAATATATTAAAGTTGGTCAAACACTTGGATATGCTCATAAAACTTCAAAAGGAATTGGAACAAATTCTGAATTTGGTGGACCATTAAGTTCTGCAATAAATTTAGATCCAATTACTCCATTAGTTATTACAGATCCTGTAGTTGCTAACGGAGCTCCTTATAGTACTAATCCAGTATTTAGAGATGAAAATGGAAATCCTTATGGAATTTCAAATTGGGTTGGACAGGAAATGACAAACCCTTTAGCAGATATTCAAAGATCTATAGGCAACTATGGCTGGTCAGATGATGTTGTTGGAAATGTATTTGTTGATGTTACACCTATAGAAAATTTAGTTTTTAAATCATCTTTAAGTGGAAAAATGTCTTACTGGGGAGATGAAGGATTTACTCCAGAATATTATTTACAAGCAACAAGTGTAAATTCTCAAAACCGTTTGTCTAGAAGCAGAAGTAAAGGTTTTGGATGGAATTTAGAAAACACGGTATCATATTCAAAAGTATTTGGAGTTCATGACTTCTCTGTTTTATTAGGACAAGGTGTATATGTTGATGGTATTTCTAGTGGGGTTGGTATCACTTATTTTGATTTGCCTGTAACTTCAAGAGATCAAGCTAGTTTTAATTTTCCAGTAACAGATGATCAAAAAGTTGGTTATTCATGGACAGGGACAGAGCATAAAGTAATATCAATATTCTCTAGATTAAACTATAACTATGATGAAAAATATTTATTTACAGGTATTGTTCGTCGTGATGGTTCTTCAAGATTTGGTACTAATAATAAATTTGGTATTTTCCCTTCATTTTCTGCAGGTTGGGTAGCTACAAAAGAAGCTTTCTGGCCAGAAAATAATGTGGTAACTAAATTGAAAATTAGAGGTGGTTATGGTATAACAGGTAATGATGCCATTGGAGATTTTGGATATTTAGCTTTAGTAGGTGGTGGTAGAAATTATACTTTTGGAGATCCAGGTGTAATTTATACAGGTTATAGTCCGAACGCTCCGGATAACCCAGATTTAAAATGGGAAGAGACAGCACAAACAAACATTGGTTTTGAAGCAAGATTATTTGAAAATATTGATGTGAATTTTGATTATTTCATTAAAGAAACAAATGGAATTTTGAGACCTGTTGAAATTCCAGGATATGTTGGAGCTTCAGGAAGTCCATTAGGAAACGTTGCGGATATGAAAAACACTGGTTTAGAATTTGAAGTTGGCTATAGAAAATCTTTTGGAGACTTTAATTTTAAAGCCAATGGAAACGTTTCTTACATTAAGAATGAAGTTACCTACTTAGGAGATGGTAAAGAATTTATTGGTGGAGGAGCAGGATTTCAATCAATGGGTGAAGTTACTAGAATTCAAATAGGAGAATCTATTAACACATTTTATGGTTACCAAACCAATGGAGTTTTCCAAAACATAAATGAAGTAAATTCTTATGTAAATGATGCAGGAACTCCAATTCAACCAAATGCGGTACCAGGAGATTTTAAATGGAAGGATAACAATGGAGATGGAGAAATTTCTGATGAAGATAAAGCATTCTTAGGAACACCATTACCAAAATATACTTTTGGTTTAACATTAAACTTAGATTATAAAGGATTCGATTTTATGGTATTTACTCAAGGAGTTGCCGGGAATAAAATTTTCCAAGGTTTAAGAAGACTTGATGTTGCTAATGCAAACCACCAAACATCTGCATTAGGAAGATGGACTGGAGAAGGATCAACTAATTCATACCCAAGATTAACAAATAACGATCCAAATGGTAACTTTGGGAAGTTCTCAGATTTCTATTTAGAAGATGGTGATTTCTTAAGATTCAAAACTATTCAATTAGGATACTCATTACCAAATAACATAGTTGAAAAAATTGGAGCTTCCAAATTAAGAGTCTATGTAACAGGTGAAAATTTACTAACAATAACTAATTATACAGGATACGATCCTGAAATTGGAGGAAGTGTAATGGGAATTGATAAAGGGTATTACCCACAAGCACAATCATTTATGATGGGGGTTAACGTACAATTTTAATAAAAATGAAAAGAATTATGAAATTAAAAATATATAGGTTACCAATACTAGCAGTAGCATTATTGGCAACAATATTCTCTTGTTCTGAAGACTATTTGGAAGTAGATCCTTCTGGACAGTTTCTTTCAGGAAACTATTATGCAAACCAAACTGAAGCATTTGCGGGGTTAGTTGCAGAATATGATTTTATGAGAAAAAACTCTGGAGGTTTTGAAAACATGGTAACTATGATGAACGCAGGTTCTGACGACCATTATGCAGGTGGAGGTAACTCTACTGATGGAGCAGGAATCCAATCATTTTCAAATTATACTTTAAATGCAATTGAAATGCCTTCATCATTTTGGAGTGATTATTACAAAGGTATTTTTAGAGCAAATATGATGATTTTGAAATTGCCGGATGTGCCAATGGATGAAACGTTAAAAGCTAGATATATGGCAGAATCAAAAGCTTTAAGAGCTTACTACCATTTTAATTTAGTACGTTTATTTAAAAACATACCATTATTTACAGCGCCAGTAGATCCAGCAGAAACTTATAATGTTGTTCAATCAACACCAGAAGAAGTATATGCCCAAATTGAAATTGACTTATTAGATGCAATTTCAGGATTACCAACTACATTAAATTCTGATGAATTAGGTAGATTTACTAAAGGAGCTGCACAAGCGGTTTTAGGAAAGGTTTACTTAGAGCAAGGCAAAAAAGCTGAAGCTGCAGCGCAATTTGCAGCTGTAAATGGTACGCCAGGAGCTACTAGCCCTTATGGATATAAGTTATTAGCTAATTTTAATGACTTATGGCAAATTGATAATAAATTTAATACAGAATCTATTTTAGAAGTTACTCATACAAATTTAAGTTTAGCTGGTTGGGGAAATGCTTATAATGATGATGCAGAAGGAAACATGGTTAGTACAATGGTTGGTCCAAGAGGTTTTGTTGATTTAGATGTAAATGACAATGTTCCTGCTTATTCTTCTGGATGGAGTTTTAATCCTATTATTCCTGAATTATATGATTTACTTAAAAATGATCCTAGATTTGAAGCTACTGTTTTAGATTTAAAAGCATTATCAGAACAAGGTAAAATTCAATATTCTCCAGGGTATCAAGATACTGGTTACTTCTTAAATAAATTTGCTCCAACTGTTGCAGAAGAGCATACAGGTGCAGGAGATATGTGGTTAAACCACCGTCAAAATTCTTATGTGATAAGATTAGCTGATACCTATTTACTAGAAGCAGAAGCTTTAAATGGAACTGGAACAAGAGCTCAAGCATTATTAGATGCAGTAAGAGCAAGAGTTGGGTTGCCATCTATTCCTGTAAGTATGGATAATGTGTTAGCTGAAAGAAGATTAGAATTGGCAGGTGAAGGACACCGTTGGTTCGATTTAAGAAGAAATGGAAAATTACAAGCTAAATTGGCTTCTAGAGGATTTGTTTCTGGGAAACATGAAATTTTCCCAATACCTTATAAGGAATTGGAAAATACCAAATTAGTACAAAATCCAAACTACTAAATAAAAATTAAAATTATGAAAGTATTTAAATATATTTTAAACGCAATCTTATTGATTGCAGTACTTTGGAGCTGTTCAAATGACGAAATGAATAATCTTGATTTTACAAAGTCTGCAGTGGCTCCAACAAATGTTGAAGCGCTGTTTACAATCACTCAAGATAATACAGGTTTAGTCTCAATAGCACCAAGCGCTGAAGGAGCAGTAGCTTATGATATCAATTTTGGAGATACGTCAGCTTCTGCAACTATAAAAGCTGGAAAAAAAGCTTCACATGTATATGCTGAAGGATCGTACACAGTAGGAATTGCAGCAAAAGGAATAACAGGATTAACAACAGAATATGCTAAAGAAATAGTAGTATCATTTCAAGCGCCTGAGTTTGGAACTGATCCAATTATTGCGAATGATGCAGCAAAATCGAAACAAGTAAATGTAACGGTTCCTAATGATACAAAATTTGCTATGTTTTATGATGCATATTTTGTTGAAAATGGAGTTGAAACAGTGCTAACAGCAAATGTTGGTGATAAAGTTTCTTACACTTATGCAAATCCTGGAACTTATACTATTAAAGTAGTATTAAAAGGTGGTGCAATTGCAACAACTGAATATATTGTGACAGATTTTGAAGTAACTGAAATTTTACAACCAATAAAATCTGCACCAGCACAACCTGGAAGAGTAGCAACTGATTATATTTCTATTTTTAGTGATGCTTATACCAATGTTGCAGGGAGTGATTTCAATCCTTACTGGTGGCAAAACACTATTTACACTGCATTTAGTTTAAATGGCGATGCAATGTTACAATACAGTAATTTAAATTACCAAGGTATTCAAATTGGTGCAGCTCAAAACGTTTCTGGAATGGAAACTTTGCATATTGACGTTTGGTCTGCAACTGCAAATACTATTGAATTTTATCCACTTCCAGTTGGAATTGCTGCTGAAAACGAAAAATTCTTTGCATTAACTCTTTTAGCTGATCAATGGAATAGTTTTGATATTCCTTTATCATATTTTTCTGATTTAGGATTGGCATTAGACAATATTCACCAATTTAAATTTGTTGGATCGGGATCTATTTTTGTTGATAATATTTATTTCTACAAAGCGCCATCTGCACCATCAATTTTATCAGGAACATGGAAATTAGCTCCTGAAGCAAATGCTTTTAAAGTTGGGCCTACTTATGGTTCTGGTGATTGGTGGGGAAATAGCGCAGGAGACGTAACTGGAAGAGCTTGTTTATTTGATGATGAATATGTATTTGGGAATGACGGTTCCTTTAAGAATGTTTTAGGCGGATCGACTTGGATAGAAGGATGGCAAGGTGGAACTGATAGTTGTGGAACTCCAGTAGCTCCTCACAATGGTTCAACTGCAGCATCATTTTATTATGATGACGTATTAGGGAAACTTACTATAACAGGAAAAGGTGCATATTTAGGAATTCCTAAACCATACAATGGAGGAGAATTAGCTTCACCTTCAAATGCTCCGGACTCTATCACATATGATGTTGTACTTTCTGATAATGATAATACAATGACCTTAGTTCTTTATTATGGAGCAGGCTATTGGACGTTTAAATTAGTGAGAGATGTATCTCCACTTGTTGGTAACTGGAAATTGGCTCCTGAAGCTTACGCTTTTATGGTTGGAGACTCTTATGGTTCAGGAAACTGGTGGGGAAATAGTGCAGGAGATGTAACAGGAAGAGCTTGTTTATTTGATGATCAATATATTTTCTCTGCAAATGGTTCATTTAAAAATGAATTAGGAGAAAGTACTTGGATTGAAGGATGGCAAGGTGGATCGGATAATTGTGGAACTCCAGTTGCACCTCATAATGGCTCTGCATTGGCTACATATTCGTATGATAAAACAGCTGGAACTGTTACTGTTATTGGAACAGGAGCTTATTTAGGAATTCCGAAGCCATACAATGGTGGAGAATTATCAGATCCAGCAAATGCTCCAGGCTCAATTACCTATGATGTTACTTTTTCTGATGGAGGAAATACAATGACTTTGGTATTATACTATGGAGCGGGGTATTGGACATTTAAGCTTGTTAAGTAAATAAAAAAATATTATAAAATGAAAAATTTAAAATATATAATTGGAATTGCTCTTTTAACACTGGTAATTATTGCTGGATGTAAAGAGGATACCTACGAATTTGGGGATTTAATAGCTCCTTCAAATCTTGTAATTAATGCCGATATTGTTGGTATGTCAGATTCAAATCCAAATGGAGATGGCTCTGGTGAAGTAGTTATTACTGTAAATGCGGATGATGCCATTACGTACCATATTGGTTTTAATAAAATTGATGATTTTGCACCAGTAAACTATAAAGTTTTAGCTTCTGGAACAATAAATCAAAAATTCACAGATCCAGGTGTAAATACCTATAGAATTTCAATGATTGCTTTTGGTCCTGGGGGAGTTGCATCTAATTTAACAAAGGACATAACTGTAAGAAGTGATTATGTTCCAGATCCTGAAGTTGTTACTGCAATAACTAATGATAATTCAAAAACTTGGGTTGTTAATAAAGATGTACCAGCACATTTTGGTGTAGGTCCTTGGGGAGAAAAATCTCCAATTTGGTGGACTGCAGGAGTTGATGAAAAACTTACAGCAGCGCCTTGTTTTTATAGTACAACATTTACATTTATTAAAAATGCAAATGGTACATTTAAATTAACAGTAGATGCATCTGCAGATGGAGCGTTTACAAAAACAGGAGCTTTAGCTAATATCCCAGGAATACCAGCTTCTGGTGATGAAGGATGTTACAGTGAATACTCTGGAGGATCATCAAGTTTTAATTTTGTTCCTTCAAGTTCAGGAATTGCTGTTGATGCAACATATCCTTCAACTCAGATAGCAATTAAACTTGCAACTAATGAAGCTTATATTGGCTATGGAGCTGTTCAAAGTGAATATGAAATTTTAGAAGCTACATCAGATTATTTGTACCTTAGAGTTCAAGGAACAGAAACTGGAAATGGATGGTGGATAAAACTTAAGCCGGTTCAATAATTTTTTTAAAACAATGAAACATCCAGAATTTTATTAATTCTGGATGTTTTTAATATTTTTTATAATTAAACAAAATCATTTTGAAACATACTAAAATACATTCATTTCCAATTTTTGGAATATTAATAATTGCTTTTACATTATTTATAAGTTGCGGTGGATCTAGTTCTGGTGAGGAATTAAATTTAGCGCCAACAAATTTAATAATTGATGCAACTATTGTTGGGACTGACACGTCAAATCCTAATGGTGATGGTAGTGGAAAGGTGATATTTAATTTTTCGGCAGAGAATGCCACTACTTTTAAAATTAATTTAGGAAATGATGAAATAATTGAAACGTCATCAAATACTTTAACCTACACATATACAGGATCTGGTTTAAAAACATTTCAAGTGTATATATCAGCTTATAATTTAGATAAGCAAATTTCTAAGAGTATTTCAATTACTGTAAAAATTAACTCAGGCCTTTTATGGTCTGATGAATTTAATGGTAGTGGAGCACCAGACGGCTCTAAATGGGGCTACGATATTGGAAATAGCGGCTGGGGAAATAATGAACTTCAATATTATACCAAGAGAACTAGCAATGTAGTTGTAGAAGGTGGATTTTTGAAAATTACTGCAAAAAAAGAAAGTTACGAGGGTGCTGAATATACATCAACTCGTTTGTTAACAAAAGGAAAATTTGATTTTAAATATGGTAAAGTTGAAGTGAGAGCAAAACTACCTAGCGGTAAAGGAACTTGGCCAGCAATTTGGATGTTAGGATCAAATATTTCAACGGTAAATTGGCCTGCTTGTGGTGAAATTGATATTATGGAATATGTTGGATATCAACCAGATGTAGTACATAGTGCAATTCATACAACATCAAGTTCCGGAAATACGGTAAATCATAAAAGTTTTGATTTAACTACTGCAGAAGAAGAATTTCATGTATATGGTATAGAATGGACTTCAACTGAAATAAGTTTTTTTGTTGATGAAACACTACATTACACTTACAAACCTACAACTTATAATGAAGCAACTTGGCCATTTACAAAAAATCAATTTTTAATTTTAAATCTTGCAATAGGTGGCAATTGGGGAGGGGCTCAAGGAGTTGATGACTCAATTTTCCCTCAACAATTTGTAATTGATTATGTAAGAGTTTATCAATAGGAGAAATTAAAATAGTCATTTTAATGACAAAATAGTATTAAAACTTATAAAACAGGAGGGTTATTTTTGATAAGAACTAATTAAGGTTTAACAAATTAACCCTTTTTAAATACAATTTAATGCAATTGATATTAATGAATATTAAAAATATAAAAAAAATGAAGCCAATAATAATTTTAGTTTTTGCTATTTCTTTATTGAGTTGCAATAATTCAAAAAACGATGGAAAAGACGATACAATTATTACTCCACCACAAATTGAAAATGAGGTTGATTTTTGGCTAACAAAATCAGATGGATCTGTAAAAATAGAAAAGCAGGATGGTATTTTAGCTTTTGGTAGCAATTATAATTCATATACCTCAATTCAAGTAAATGATTCTCAAACATTCCAAACCATAGATGGATTCGGATTTTCATTGACTGGAGGAAGTGCTGAGGTTATAAGCCAATTAAATCCTGAAAAAAAACAAGAGTTATTACAAAAATTATTTGGTACTAATGAAAGCGGTATTGCTATAAGTTACCTTAGAATAAGTATTGGAGCTTCAGATTTAGATGCTTCTACTTTTTCATACAATGATATGCCTAATGGAGAAACAGATGTTAATTTAAATCAGTTTAGTTTAGCTCCAGACATGACCATTTTAATTCCGTTATTAAAAGAAATAATTGCAATTAATCCAACAATAAAAATAATGGGGACGCCTTGGTCGCCACCAGTTTGGATGAAAGATAATAATAACACAGTTGGCGGAAGTTTGCAACCAAAATATTACAATGTATATGCGCAATATTTAGTGAAATACATTGAGCAAATGAAAACTCAAGGAATTATAATAGATGCAATTACCCCACAAAACGAGCCGTTACATCCGGGAAATAACCCAAGTATGTACATGTCTGCTGCTCAGCAAGCAAGTTTTATTAAAAACAGTTTAGGGCCAGCCTTTAAAGCTGCAAATATTACCTCTAAAATTATTATTTACGATCATAATTGCGACAATCCAAATTATCCAATTAGCATTTTAAATGATGCAGAAGCTAAAACATTTATTTCAGGATCTGCATTTCACTTATATGCTGGAGATATTAGCGCATTGTCTACAGTAAAAAATGCACACCCAGATAAGGATGTATATTTTACTGAACAGTATACAGCTACAGATGGAAATTTTGGAGGTGATTTAAAATGGCATTTAAAAAATGTAGTTATTGGTTCTATGAGAAATTGGAGTAAAACTGCATTGGAATGGAATTTAGCAAACAATGCCACATTTGGACCTCATACAGATGGTGGTTGTACAACTTGTAAAGGTGCAATTACTGTCACTAGCAGTTCATCATACACTCAAAATGTTGGGTTTTATATCATTGGACATGCTTCAAAATTTGTACCAACAGGCTCTATAAGAATTTCAAGTAATATAGCTGGAAACTTGCAGAATGTAGCTTTTTTAACTCCAAATGGTAAAAAAGTGCTGATAGTTGAAAATGATGGTGAAACATCCGAAATATTTAACATTAAATACAATGATAGTTGGGTTGTAGCTTCACTAGAAGCCGGCTCAATTGGAACTTATATCTGGTAAAATTAATATTTTATAAAATGAAAAAAACAGGAATACTATTAATATTGGTAATTACTTTTTTTAGCTGTACTAAGAAAAGTAATAACAATGTTGAATCTCAAGCTGAAATGCAACAAAACGAAAAAGTTGAATTAAGTGAAAAAACAATAAAAGTTTATTCAACAGTTCATAATTCTGATATAAAATTAAAGCTAACCGAATTACTAAAATTTGGTGAATATCAACAACCGTTAGAAACAGAAGCTTCAATTTTTGTAAATACATCCAAAACACATCAAACATTTTTGGGGATTGGTGCAGCTTTAACCGATGCGGCAGCTGAAACTTTTTATAAGTTAACTGAAGATCAACAAAAACTGTTTATGGAGGCATATTACAGTGTTGATAAAGGAATTGGATATTCTTTGGGAAGAACTATAATTCACAGTTGCGATTTTTCAACGGCAAGTTATACATATATTGAAGAAGGTGATGCAGATTTAAAAACGTTTAATATTGAGCATGATAGACAATATAGACTCCCTTTCACAAAATTAGCAATTGCGGCTGCAGGTGGAAAACTTACAATGTATGCAAGTCCGTGGAGCCCGCCAGCTTTTATGAAAACCAATAATAATATGTTGCAAGGTGGTAAATTAAAACCTGAATTTTATGAGCCTTGGGCAAACTATTATGCCAAATTTATAAAAGCTTACGAAAAAGAAGGAATTCCAATTTGGGGATTAACTATTCAAAATGAGCCAATGGCAAAACAAACTTGGGAATCTTGTATCTATACAGCTGACGAAGAAAGAGATTTTTTAAAAAATTATTTAGGGCCAACACTTGAAAAAGAAGGGTTAGGTGATAAAAATATTATTGTGTGGGATCATAACAGAGATTTGTTATTTGAGCGCGCCAATGTTATTTTAAGTGACCCTGATGCAAATAAATATGTTTGGGGAACAGGTTTTCATTGGTATGAAGACTGGAAAGATGGAACTCCAATGTACAAAAATGTAGCTGCTGTTAACGATGCATATCCTGATAAAAATCTAATTTTTACAGAAGGATGTAATGAAAAATATGATGTTACTAGAATTAATTCTGAAGATCCAAAATTAGCAGAACGTTATGGTAAAGCTATGATTAACGATTTTAATAATGGTACGGTAGCTTGGACAGACTGGAATATTTTATTAGATGAAACTGGAGGTCCAAATCATGTTGGTAATTTATGTTTTGCACCAGTTCACGGAAATACACAAACAGGACAATTGACTTTTACTAATTCATATTACTACATAGGTCATTTCTCAAAATTTATTAGACCAGGAGCAAAAAGAATTTCAACAGGAACAACAGCCAATCATTTAAGCGCAACCTCCTTTTTAAATACAGATGGAAGTATTGTTGTAGTAGCTTTAAATGATAGCGATAACGAAATTGAGTACATGTTAACAGTTGATAATAAAACGGCGAAGTTAAAAATGCAAGCACGTTCTATTCAATCAATCATTTTAAATTAAAGTTCTTAAATAATTATAAATTATGTCAAAAAAGGTTGTTTTCATTGCGTTTGTGGTTTCCTTAGGAGGATTCTTATTTGGATTTGATGCCGGAATTATTTCTGGAGTAATGTCCTACGCAGGTCCAGAATTTAATTTAACCGATGGCCAAACTGGCTGGGTTGTTAGCTCACCTTCCTTTGCTGCAATGATTGCAATGTTAATTTCTGGGAGATTAAGTGACGTAATTGGACGAAAAAAAATATTAATAGTTGTTGCTTTATTATATGCAATATCAGCGTTGGCATCGGCATATGCAACCTCCTATGAAATGCTGTATATAGCCAGAATGATTGGTGGTTTGGCATTTGGAGCAGCTTTAATTTTAGCACCAACTTATATTGCTGAAATTTCTTCAGCAGAAAACAGAGGGAAACTGGTTTCAATTCAACAATTAAACATTGTATTAGGTTTTTTTGCGGCCTTTTTAAGTAACTATTATTTCAATAAATTAAACACCTCTGGAGAATCTTTTTTAACGGATGAAAATGTGTGGAGATGGATGTTAGGAGTAGAATTTATTCCTGCAATATTGTACTTTTTATTTATGTTTTTCGTGCCAAAAAGTCCAAGATGGTTATGCTCAAGGGGTAAAATGAATGAAGCTAAAGTAGTTTTAAATCAACTATATGGAGAACAATTGGCAAAGGTTGAAATTGAATCTATTGAAAAAAATATTAATGAAAGTCAGAAACAAGAAAAAGTATCTATACTAGAGTTGTTAAAACCTTCATTACGCTTTATTTTAATTGTAGGTTTAGTACTAGGTGTTTTACAACAGATTACAGGAATAAATGCAGTATATTTTTATGCAACTTCTATTTTTAAACAAACAGGAATAGGAACAGATGCTTCTTTTGCATCTGGAATATTGTTGAGTTTAACAACCGTAGTTTTCACAATAATAGCTATTTTCTTAATAGATAAAATGGGGAGAAGACCTTTGTTATTGTTAGGAATTGCTGGAATTTCCATAAGTTTATTGGTTTGCGCCTACGGATTTAACCAAGCAACGTACCAATTGACTTCTGATGAAATTGCTCAGTTTGAAACTGTTGAAACTGTTGAAACTGCCAAGTTAGAACCATTTGCAAATAAAACATATGATAATGATATCGATTTTAAAAACGATATGAAAGCTGCTTTAGGAAATCAAGTATACGCAAAGAACGAAGGAACTATTTTAGAGGCTGCAACCAATATTAATGCAACACTTGTTTTAATAGGAATCCTCGGATTTATTGCTTGTTTCGCTTTTTCATTAGGTCCAGTAATGTGGGTTATGTTGTCAGAATTATTTCCAAATAAATACAGAGGTTTAGCAATTGGTGTTATCGGTTTTGTAAATTCATTTATCAGTTGGTTGGTTCAACAAGTGTTCCCTTGGGAATTATCAAATTTTGGTAATGCAATGAGTTTTTTAATATTTGGAGTTATTGCCTTAGGAGGTTTCTTTATTTTATTTAAAATATTGCCTGAAACAAAAGGAAAATCCTTGGAGCAAATTGAAATGGATTTAGTAAAAAATTAAAATAACCACACTTTTTATAAATTAATAATGAAAAATTTAATTCTGATTTTATTTGTATTCTTAGTAATAGGATGTACTTCAAACAAACCAAAAGAACAAGCTATGAATACTTTAGAAAAACCAGCGAAAGTTGAATTAAAACTCAATAAAGGCAAGTATCAATTGTACGTAAATCAACAACCGTTTTTTATTAAAGGAGCTGGATTAGAATTTGGTGAAATTTCATCATTAGCAAAACACAAAGGGAATTCATTCAGAACGTGGAGAACTGAAAATGGGAAGCAATCTGGTAAAGAAGTATTAGACCAAGCACATAAATATGGGCTAATGGTAACTATGGGAATTGAAGTTGCTAGAGAACGTCATGGATTTGATTATAATGATGAGGTAGCTGTTAAAGAACAATTAGAACGTATTAAAAAAGAGGTAATTGCGTTAAAAGATCATCCTGCATTACTAATTTGGGCTATTGGAAATGAATTGAATTTAAGAGCTACCAATCCAAAAGTATGGGATGCAGTAAATGATATTTCAAAAATGATTCATGAAATAGATCCAAATCATTTAACAACTACAACCCTAGCTGGTATTTCTCAACAAGAAATAGACAATATTAAAGAACGATGCACAGATATTGATGTGCTTTCTGTTCAGATGTATGGCAAAATTATTGAATTGCCTAAAATGATTAAAGATTATGGTTGGGAAGGTCCATATATAGTTACCGAATGGGGCGCAACTGGGCATTGGGAGGTACCAAAAACTTCTTGGAATGTTCCAATTGAAGAAAATAGCACTGTAAAAGCTTCAAATTATTTAAAAAGATATCAAGTTGCTATTGAAGCAGACTCTCTAAAATGCATTGGCTCATATGTGTTTTTATGGGGACAAAAGCAAGAACGTACACCAACTTGGTATGGTGTTTTTTTAGAAGATGGAAGCGAAACGGAATCGGTTGATGTGATGCACTATATTTGGAGTGGAACATGGCCACACAATAGAGCTCCAAAAGTTGAATCATTTACTTTAAATAGTAAAACAGCCTATGAAAATGTGATTTTAAAAGAAAATCAAGAAGTTGTAGCCCTATTTACAGTAAAAGATATTGAAAATGATAGTATTAATTATAAATGGGAATTATTACCAGAAAGCACAGATTTAGGTGACGGAGGTGATTTTGAAAAAAGACCAAAAGCTATTGATATGAAAGTAATTAATTCAACAAATGGTGAATTAAAATTTAAAGCGCCAGAAGTTAAAGGAGCTTATAGATTATTTGGATATGCAGATGACGGACATTCAAAAGCTGCAACAGCAAATATTCCTTTTAAAGTAAATTAAGCAGATAAATATAAAAAATAGAGAATGGATAAACCTCTTTATAAAATTTCACAGGAGGGACTAGAATAAAATTGAATAAAAAATGAATAAGCAACAAACAATGTATATAGGAAATAAGGAAGCTTCATTTGGAGCAAATGAGGTAAAAGGTAAATTAGTAATGGTAGGGGATGAAAGTTATTACAAAATTTCGAATGTTGAAGGAATGAGACCTTTTTTTATGAGTATTGTTAGTAACTCAAACCATTGGATGTTTTTGTCTAGCAATGGAGGATTATCTGCTGGTAGAAAAAACAGTGAAAATGCACTATTTCCTTACTATACAGATGATAAAATAACCGAATCGGCTGAAATTACTGGAAGTAAAACAATTATTCAGGTTCATCTAGAGGGTAAAACATATTTATGGGAACCATTTTCAAAAAGGTACGAAGGTGTTTATAAAATTAGTAGAAATTTATACAAGAATAACTATGGTAACAAAGTAATTTTTGAAGAAATAAATCACGATTTAGGTGTTACTTATAAGTACCATTGGAATTCAAGTGACAAATTTGGTTTTGTAAAAAAATCAACATTGGTTAATATCACAAACAAATCGATTCAACTTAAAGTATTAGACGGAATTCAAAACATATTGCCTTATGGTGTTTCTGCTGACTTACAAAATGCGAGTAGTAATTTAGTTGATGCGTATAAAAAATGCGAGTTAGAAACTGATACTGGATTAGGAATTTTTGCTTTAAGCGCTATTATTGTCGATAAAGCGGAACCAAGTGAAGCATTAAAAGCAAACATAGTTTGGTCTTTTGGAATTGAAAATCCAACCTATTTGTTGTCATCATTACAATTAGATAATTTCAGAAAAGGGAAAGAAATTAAACAAGAGGTTGATATTAAGGCTGAAAAAGGAGCTTATTTTATTTGTGCAGACTTAACTATAGCGGCTGAATCTGAAAAAAGCTGGAAAATTATTGCCGATGTAAATCAGTCCATAGTGTCCATAGCTCAAATTAAAGAAATCATTAAAAACGAACCTAATTTAGATGTTTTGGTTCAAGACGATATCCAATTAGGTTCAAAACAATTATTGGAACTTAACGGCGCTTCTGATGCAATGCAATTAACTGCAGATAAGCAACGAAATACACGTCATTTTGCAAACACTCTTTTTAATATTATGCGTGGTGGTATTTTTGATGACAATTATCAAATTGAAAAAGGTGATTTTATAAAATACATTGCTAATGCAAATAAAAAAGTTAGCAAGAAAAAAGAAGATTTATTAGCACAACTTCCAGAAGTATTTACACTAAGTTATTTAAAAGAATTGGCAGAAAAAGATGTCGATAAAAATTTAAAACGACTTTGTTTTGAATATATGCCTTTGAAATTTAGTCGCCGTCATGGAGACCCAAGCAGACCTTGGAATAAATTCTCTATAAATACAAGAAGTGAAGTTGATGGCTCAAAAATATTAGATTATGAAGGAAACTGGAGAGATATTTTTCAAAACTGGGAAGCTTTAGCACATTCATATCCTGAGTTTATTGAAAGTATGATTCATAAGTTTTTAAACGCCACAACATTTGACGGTTACAATCCTTATCGTGTTACAAAAGATGGTTTTGATTGGGAAACAATTGAGCCAGACAATCCTTGGTCTTATATTGGTTATTGGGGAGATCATCAAATTATTTATTTGTTGAAATTTTTAGAATTTATTGAAAAGCATTATCCAGCAAAATTAGCAAGCTACTTCAATCAGGAATTGTTTGTATATGCAAATGTGCCATACAAAATAAAAAGTTACGATGCTATTTTATCAAATCCGAAAGACACTATTGTTTTTGATGCTGAATTGGATGAAGAAATTAACCGAAAAAAGAAAGAATTAGGTGCTGACGGAGCTTTATTGAGAGATGAAAATTACTTTATTTATAAAGTAAATTTAGTTGAAAAATTATTAGCAACAGTATTAGCAAAAGTATCAAACTTTATTCCTGAAGCTGGAATTTGGATGAGTACCCAAAGACCTGAATGGAATGATGCCAACAATGCTTTGGTTGGAAATGGAGTCTCAATGGTAACCTTGTATTATTTAAGACGTTTCTTAAAATTCTTTGAAGGAATTGTTTCAAATACTACTTTTGAAACAGTGGAGATATCAGAAGAACTAGTATTGTTCTTTAGTGAAACTGTAACAACTTTTAGTAAAAATAAAAATTTATTAGCTGGAAAAATTTCAGATAAGGATAGGAAAGTAGTACTTGATGGTTTAGGAAATGCAGGAAGCAATTTTAGAAATAGTGTTTATGAAAACGGATTTTCTAGTAATAAAGGAACTATTTCAAAAGAAGACTTGTTAAACTTCACTAAAATTACGCTTCAATTTATTGATCATTCTATAGAAGCCAATAAAAGAGCGGATAAATTGTATCACGCATACAATTTAATGACTGTTAAGAACAAACAGGAAATAGTTATCTCCTATTTACCAGAAATGTTAGAAGGACAAGTAGCTGTTTTAAGTTCAGGATTTATTTCTGGAGAAACTTCTTTAGAACTGTTAAATGCATTAAAATCTAGTGCATTATTCAGACCAGATCAGTACAGCTATATATTGTATCCAAACAAGGAACTTCCAAGATTTAATGATAAAAATAACATTGCTTCTGATAAAGTTGAAAAATCCGCATTACTTCAACAACTTTTAAAAGATGGAAACACACAAATTATTGTAAAAGATATTGTAGGAAACTATCATTTTAATGGAAATTTCAATAATGAGAATAGCCTTAAAACTGCACTTTCTCAATTGCCAGAAGAAAAATATCAGGTATTAATTGAAAAGGATACACCACTGGTATTGGCCATTTTTGAAGAAATTTTTGATCATAAATCTTTTACAGGAAGATCAGGAACTTTCTTTGGATACGAAGGGTTAGGTTCCATTTATTGGCATATGGTTTCCAAATTGTTATTAAGTGTTCAGGAAACCTGCTTAATAGCTGTTTCAAACAAAGAAAGCGAAGTTACTATTGGAAAATTGTTAGAGCATTATTATGAAATTAATGAAGGAATTGGTGTGCATAAATCACCTAAATTGTATGGTGCATTTCCAACCGACCCATATTCACATACGCCAGGAGGGAAAGGAGCGCAACAGCCAGGAATGACAGGACAAGTAAAAGAGGATATTTTAAGTCGTTTTGGTGAATTAGGAGTTTTTGTTGAAGATGGAAAATTGTTATTCAATCCAAGATTGCTTAGAAGGGACGAATTTTTAAAAGAACCAAAAGTTTTTAAATATACTAATATTAATAAAGAAGTTAAAGAAATTGAATTACAAAAAGATTCACTTTGTTTTACTTATTGTCAAATTCCAATTATTTATAAATTGGCTGAAAACCACGGTTTAAAAGTAGTGTTTAATGAGGATGCTATTGTTGAATTTGAAAGCTTATGTCTTGATTCACAAACAAGTAAAAAAGTATTTAAAAGAACCGGTGAAATTAATAGAATTGAAGTGTTTTTGAAAAAATAAAAAATAAAACTTAAAATTTATAAATTATACATAAGTGAGATGGTAAAAATGATAAAATATTTTTTAGGTCTATCAATCCTAATTTTTTTTGTAGGATGCGGACAAACGGTTAAAAAAATGGAAAACGCGGAAAAAGTGGAAAAAACAGCAGCGAATATTTTAGGAAACCCTGAGTATTTAGCAATTTCTTACGGAGGTTATCGCGGAAAAACGCGTGATACAGTTCCTACAATTCAACAAATTAAAGAAGATTTGAAAATTTTAGCAGTGATGAATGTTAAAATAGTTAGGACATATAATGTTCATTTAGAAGAGGCTTCAAACTTGTTAAAGGCAATTTCAGAACTAAAAAAAGAGGATGAAACTTTTGAAATGTATGTGATGTTAGGTGCTTGGATCGATTGTAAAAATGCTTGGACAGAGTTAGAGCCAGATCACAATTTAGAAAGTGAAAGAAATGCTGTTGAAATTGAAACTGCCGCAGCATTAGCTAAAAAGTATGCAGATATTGTAAAAATTATAGCAGTTGGAAATGAAGCTATGGTGCGTTGGGCAGCAAGTTATTATGTGCAGCCATCTGTAATTTTAAAATGGGTAAATCACTTGCAAGAATTAAAAAAGAAAGGAGAACTTTCTGCTGATTTATGGATCACCAGCTCTGATGATTTTGCATCATGGGGAGGAGGAGATCCTAGCTATCGAACAAAAGATTTAGAAGAACTAATTAAAGCGGTAGACTATGTTTCAATGCATACCTACCCAATGCATAATACGTATTACAATCCACAATTTTGGGAAGTTCCAGATACTGAAAAAGATTTTACTGAAACTGAAAAAGTGGATGCCGCTATGTTACGCGCATTGGATTTTGCTAAAAAACAATACCAGGATGTTTCAAGCTATGTAAAAAGTATAGATTCAACTAAAACAATTCATATAGGTGAATCTGGTTGGACAACAATCTCAGATGGGCATTATGGTAAAAAAAGTTCTAGGGCTGCGG
This sequence comes from Lutibacter sp., assembly GCF_016342705.1. Classification (GTDB taxonomy): domain Bacteria; phylum Bacteroidota; class Bacteroidia; order Flavobacteriales; family Flavobacteriaceae; genus Lutibacter. The sequence goes on from NZ_JAEINV010000001.1 coordinate 253,557, forward strand.
ATGAATACAAAGCTGGGTCTTATTATAAAATGATGCGTGAATGGACGAACAAAGAAAAAATTTCATTATTCTATTTTGAAGCTTTTGATGAACAATGGAAAGATGCTAAAAATCCAATTGGTTCAGAAAATCATTTTGGTTTAATCAATTTAAAAGGACAAGCAAAGTATGCAATTTGGGATTTGGTGGATGTGGGTCTTTTTAATGGTTTAACACGCGATGGAATGTCAATTGAAAAAACCTATAATGGAGATAAGGACGCTCTATTAAAAGAGGTGTTGGCTCCTCCATTAGCTAATGAAATTAAAAAATAATAGGAGGTGAAAATCATCGAACATAAATTAAAAAATATATAAACCAAACTTAATAACGTTACTAAAACCAAATAATTATGACACATCACAAAACAGCGCCTAGGGATATTGTTCCTTTTGGTCAGAAATTAGCATTTGGATCAGGCCATTTGGCTAATCAGTTATTTCCTGCAGCTCTAGGTGTTTTTATGGTTGTATTAGTGATGTCTTTAGGAATGAATCCAATTTTGGCGGGTTTATTAGGCGCATTACCTAGATTTATGGACGCGCTTACAGATCCTATAATGGGTTTTATATCAGACAATACAAAATCTAAATGGGGACGCAGAAAACCTTATATTTTGTTGGGAAGTGTAATTTCTGGAATTGCATTTATGATCATGTGGCAGTTAAATCCAGAAGACTCTGAAATGTACAATTTTTGGTATTTTTTAGTAGTATCCATATTCTTTTATATTGGGTATACAATATTTGCAACACCTTTAATTGGTTTAGGGTATGAAATGACACCTGATTATAATGAACGTACACGTTTAATGGCTGTGTCGCAATTTATGGGGCAAATGGCTTGGGTAATTGCACCTTGGTTTTGGGTTATTATTTACGATCAAACATTATTTGAAAGTGCTCCGAAAGGAGCTAAAATAATGGCAATTTGGGTTGGAGGATTGTGTATGGTTTTAGGAATTTTACCGGCTCTTTTTAATAAAGAAATGGAAGTTGATAAAAGTAAATTAAAAAATCTTTCAAAAGGAGAGTTGGCTGCAAATACAAAAGAATTCATTAGAGGAATTGTATTAACTGTTCAAAATAAGCAGTTTATGAAATTATGTGGAGCTACGTTCTTTATTTTCAATGGTTTTCAAACAATTGCCCAGTTTTCGTTTTTTATCATTGTTTATTATTTATTTCAAGGAGATACAGTTTTAGCAGGTTCTTGGCCAGCTTGGTTTGGAACTGCAAGTGCATTGGCTACTATGTTTTTAGTAATTCCCGTTGTTACCAAAATTTCGGAAAAAATAGGGAAACGCAAAGCTTTTGTTGTGGCAACCTTACTTTCAATTGTTGGTTATGTTTTAAAATGGTGGGGATTTGACCCTAGTAATCCGTGGTTAATGTTTATGCCTATTCCTTTTCTTTCTTTTGGAATTGGAGGTTTGTTTACCTTAATGATGTCAATGACAGCTGATGTTTGCGATTTAGATGAATTGAACAATGGAGAACGTCGTGAGGGAATGTTTGGCGCCGTTTACTGGTGGATGGTAAAATTAGGAACAGCCTTAGCAATGCTAACGAGTGGAATTGTTTTAAAAATGGTTGGTTTTGATGAAAGTATTTCTGTTCAAGCTCATGATACGCTTATTAATTTACGTTTGGCAGATATTATAATTCCAATAATTGCAGCTCTTATTGCCATTCTGTTAATCTGGCGATACAATATAACAGAGGACAGAGCGAATGAAATTAAAGAAGCATTAGTTAAGCGCCGCGCTGAAATTAAGCTAGAAGAGAATAGAAATAAACAAAAGTATTAACCTTAATAAGGTTTTGGCTAAATTCAATTAATAACATCAAAATTTAAAATACAGGGCATTTATTTTTGATGATGTACCAAAACATATAATCATGAAAAAAGTTTTATTAATAGCATTCCTAGTTTTAATTACTATGAATTTAAAAGCTCAAACTCCAGAAGAAAATAAGCTTCAAAATAAAATTACTCAACTTATTTCTCAATTAACTATTGAAGAGAAAGTGGCACTTTGTTCCGGTAGAGATGATTGGAGTACAATGCCTATTGAACGATTAGATATTCCTTGGATTTGGCTATCTGATGGACCTCACGGTTTGCGTCGTGCCCCAGAAACAAACAAGGCAGGTTATGGAGATCAATTGCCAGCAACTTGTTTTCCAACTGCATCTGCACTTGCCGCTAGTTGGGACTTAGATTTAATTTATAAAGTGGGACAAACATTAGGTGAAGAAAGTCAAGCTTTAGGTGTAAATGTTTTATTAGGTCCTGGAGTAAATATAAAAAGATCTGTTTTAGGTGGAAGAAATTTTGAATACTTTTCCGAAGATCCAATTTTATCAGGAGAAATGGGAGCAGCTTTTATTAATGGTGTTCAAAGTAAAGGTGTTGGAACTTCTCTAAAGCATTTTGCAGCAAATAATGTTGAAACTATGCGTATGTATAATAGTTCCAATATGGACAATAGAACTTTAAATGAACTTTATTTAACACCGTTTGAAATTGCTGTAAAAAAAGCACAACCTTGGACAGTTATGGCATGTTATAACAGAGTGCAAGGAGTATACGGAACTCAAAATCCATATTTATTAATTGAAAAGCTAAAAAATGAATGGGGTTTTAAAGGAATTGTAGTTTCAGATTGGTTTGCAGTTATAAATAGGGTTGAGGCAATGAAAGCTGGAATGCATATAGAAATGCCAAAAGTAAGTGGTGTTAATAATGCTATTGCGGTTGAAGCTGTTAACAATGGTAGTTTAAACATTGAAGTTGTTGATAATCTTGTCAGAGAAATTTTAACCGTGGTTTTTAAAGCAAAATCATTGGAAGATAGAACTACAAAATTGAATATTGAAAAAGACCATGCATTTGCAAGAAAAGTAGCTTCTGAAGTTGCTACTTTATTAAAAAATGACGGTCAGGTTTTACCAATTAATAATCAAAAATATAAGAAAGTCGCTATTATTGGAGAATTTGCTATGAACCCACGTTACCAAGGTAATGGTAGTTCACAAGTGAAGCCAACTAAACTTGATAACGTATTAGATATTATTAAGCAAGAATATGGAAAGGATATTGAAATTAGCTATGCTCAAGGTTACAACTTAGCTGATGATAATGATATGTCTTTAATTGAACAAGCGAAGGAAGTAGCATCAAAAGCAGATGTAGTTTTAATATTTGCAGGGTTACCTTTACAATATGAATCCGAAGGAATTGATAGAACTCATATCAATATGCCTCCATCTCACAATACATTAATCAACGAAATTTCAGCAGTTCAGAAAAATACAGTTGTAGTTCTTACAAATGGAAGTGCAGTTACCATGCCTTGGATTAACAATGTTTCGTCTGTTTTAGAAACTTGGTTAGGCGGTCAAGCTGGAGCAGGAGGAATTGCAGATGTGTTATTTGGTAAAGTAAATCCTTCAGGAAAATTGGCGGAAACTTTCCCAATGCAATTAGAAGATACGCCAGCATTTTTTAACTTTCCAGGCGAACAAGGAGATGTGTTATATGGAGAACGATTTTTTGTGGGATATCGTTATTATGATGAAAAGAAAATTGAACCTTTATTTCCATTTGGATTTGGATTGTCTTACACCAATTTTGAATACAGTAATCTAAAATTGTCATCAAAAAACACCACAGATAAAGAAGGACTGACAGCTAGTTTAACTATAAAAAATACTGGAAAAGTAAAAGGAAAAGAAATAGTACAATTGTATGTTTCTGACAAAGAAAGCACATTGCAAAGGCCAGAAAAAGAGTTAAAGAAATTTGTAAAGGTAGAATTAAATCCTGGAGAAGAAAAAACCGTTACTTTTAAATTGGAGAGCAGAGATTTTTCTTATTTTGATGGTAAAAGAAATATGTGGATTGCAGAAAGCGGTGAGTACGTTATTTCTGCAGCAGCTTCTTCAAGAGATATTAGAGTATCTGAAACTATCAATTTACAATCAACCCAAGTTGTTCCATTAGCTTTTGATGAATATACATTTTTTCTTGAATATTGGAATAATAAACAAACGCGAGAAATTGTATTAGAATACATGCCAAATTGGATAAGAGGAATTGTAACAGAAGGTGATGAGGCTGAAATAAGGGAATATCAAGGTTTTATGGTAGAACATCCATTAATTAAATATCCTTATATAACAAGTGGCGAAATTACTCATGAACAAGTAATGGAAATAGTTGAAAAGTGTAAAAACTTAACATATACACCATAATTTTTATTTGGCACAAAGTTTAGCTGTAATCACATTAAAAAAAAATCAATTCTAAAAATGATTAATAAATTTAAAATAACAATTATTATCAGTTTTATTGTGATGTTTAATTGTACACTTGTTTCTTGTCAAGATAAAAACATTGTTGATTTAGTGAAAGTTTCAGGCCAAAAAATACTATTAAACAATAAAAATTATCAAATAAAGGGAGTTTGCTATAATCCAGTTTCAAAAGGAAGTAATGACCGAAGCTTTGAGAATTTAACGCAAGATTTAGCTTTAATGGTTGAAGCAGGTATAAATACTATACGCGTGTATTCACCAATTGATGATATAGCTGTTTTAAATGAAATAGACAAAGCAGGTTTAAAGTTAATAGTTGGCTTTGGATACAATCAAAATGGCAATTATGATATTCTTTCTGGATCATTTATTAAGTATGTTAATAAGTATAAAAACCATAATTCCATTCTTTTTTGGGAATTAGGAAACGAATACAATTATCACCCAGAATGGTTTAATAATGATATTAAAAATTGGTATTCAGCAATGAATAATGCTGCAAAATTAATTCATCAGAATGATATAAATCATCCTGTAGCAACTGCACATGGAGAACTTCCTGATTCATTAGCACTTGAATTAAGTCCTAATATTGATGTATGGGGATTAAATGTATATCGATGGGACAATCCTAAAAGTATTTTTAATCAATGGAAAAATCTAAGTAACAAACCAATGTATTTGTCTGAAGCTGGAGCAGATAGTTATATGACAATTTCAAAAGATGGTTACGAACAAGGAGTCAATGAGAAAGCACAGGCTGATGCAACAAGAAATATTTTAAGCAGTGTTTTCAAAAATCAAAACACTTGTTCAGGAGTTGCATTATTTGCTTTTAATGATGAATTATGGAAGGCTGGAAATAATGACCAATATGATGCCGGTGGCTGGGCGCCAAATAGTAGCGGGGTTCCTTATGACGGTACACCAAATGAAGAATATTGGGGAATTGTAGATATTGATAGAAATAAAAAAGAAGCTTTTTTTATTGTAAAAGAAAAATATCTTCAAGATATTGAAAAATAAGGATTTTTAAATAATTATATATTTTAAATTATACAAAACATGTCAATTAGAACAGAAAAAATATTATCCTTGGCTGGTATAAACCACGATAATAAATCTAAAGAAGAGCTTCAAGAATTATTTTCAAAGGCTTTAAACAATGGAATGCACGGATTATGTTTTAGTCCTTATGAAGAAGGTCAAAAGCCTGGTGATATTATTACAGAAGAACAAGTTAGAAGAAGAATGGAAATTATTAAGCCATATACAAAATGGGTACGTTCTTTTTCTTGTACAGATGGTAATGAATTAATTCCAAAAATTGCACATGAGTATGGTATTAAAACAATGGTTGGTGCTTGGTTAGGAGATAATGATGAAACTAATAAAAAAGAAATAGCCAACCTTATTAAAATTGCTAAAGAAGGCCATGTAGATATTGCTGCAGTGGGTAATGAAGTAATGTATAGAGGTGATTTAACAGAAGAAGAATTGTTGACTTTTTTAAATGAAGTTAAAAAAGAGATTCCAAATATTCCTGTGGGATATGTTGATGCTTATTATGAGTTTGAGAAACGTCCAAAAATTACAGAAGCTTGCGATATAATTCTTGCCAATTGCTACCCGTATTGGGAAGGTTGTAGGTTAGAGTATTCCTTATTATATATGAAAGATATGTACAGAAGAGCCTTACAAGCTGGAAAAGGGAAACAGGTAATTATTTCTGAAACTGGATGGACTAATAAAGGGCAGGTTTTTTATGGAGCAGTTCCATCATTTGAAAATGCTATGAAATATTTTATAAATGCACAACAATGGTCAGAAGCAGAAGATATTAAATTATTCTATTTCTCGTCATTTGATGAATCATGGAAAACAGGAGCTGAAGGTGATGTTGGTGCTTATTGGGGAATTTGGGATAAAGATGAAAAACTTAAATATTAAAACATCAATCCCAAATAATTTAAATGAATATTAATAAATGGATTACACAAAAGAATTAAACATATTAAAAGGAAAAGCAGTTTGTTATTCAGGATTCAGAAATGGTCAAAGTCCAGATTTGGGTGTTTTTCCAAGTTATGATGAGGTAAAGGAAGATTTGTACATTATAAAAGATCACTGGAATTATATAAGAATGTACGATTGTGATATGCATGCTGAAATGGTATTGCAAATTATAAGAAAAGAAAAGCTGCCTATTAAGGTACTGTTGGGAGCCTATATTCATGCTGAAAAAAATAATTTTGGTTGTCCGTGGGGAGGTGTATATCCTGAAGAAACGCTTGAGAAGAATAAAAAAATTAACTTAATTCAAATAAAAAAGTTAATTTCTTGGGCAAATGAGTATTACGATGTAGTATTTGCATTATCAGCCGGTAATGAGGCTACAGTAGATTGGTCTGGGAATTTTGTGCCAGTGAATCAGGTTATTGAATATGTAAAAATGATAAAAGAAGGCGCACAGCAACCTGTAACTTTTTGTGAAAATTATGCTCCTTGGGCTAATAAATTAGAACCATTGATTAAAGAACTTGATTTTATATCCATTCATACATACCCAGTTTGGGAGTATAAAAATATTCATGAGGCAATTGAATATACTAAAGAAAATTATAATTCAATTGCAAATAAATATCTAGATAAATTAGTAGTGATTACTGAGGCTGGTTGGGCAACAAACTCAAATGGAAGAGGTATTAACCCTAGTAATGTAAGTGAAGAACACCAAGAAATTTATTACAAAGATTTGGTAAATTGGAGTGATGAAGCAGGAGTTCTAACTTTTGTATTTGAAGCTTTTGATGAACCTTGGAAAGGCTCAGATGAGCCACTTGAACCAGAAAAACATTGGGGATTATTTACAGTAAATCGTACTCCAAAATTAGCTATGAAAGAGCATTTTTCAGAATTAAAATAATTCTTGTTTGGTATTTTCATTTTTAAAAGTGAAAACCTAACAATGACCTAAGATTAGAAACTGATATAAAATAAAAAGTAATGAAGTTGAAAACTATTAATTTTAAATGTTGTAAATGAAAAAAATAGTTGAATTAGTTTTAATTTTTATTTTATTAATATCGTGTAAAGAACAAAGTAAAAAGATGGAGGTGTTTAATCGTAACCTATTATCAGATAGTTCTTTAGTTTATAAATATTACAAACCTAAGTTTAGTGATATAAAAATTTCACGGGTAAATTATAAGGAAAAGTTATATGGTTTTTGGCTAGGTCAATGTATTGCGAATTGGACAGGTTTAGTGACCGAAATGGACAAAATTGGTGATATTGGAGCTGTTAAAACGGGTAATTTTTATACTAGAAATGATTGGGGTAAACCAGATCAGCCTAGTATATGGGGAGAAGGACTTCCGAGCAATTTATCACCAGTCATTGATTTTGTATTTGCAAAAGAGGATAGTATTTGGGGTGCAGATGATGATACGGACATTGAGTTTATGTATCAACATTTATTATATGCCAATAAAACATCAATTTTAACTGGAGAGCAAATAAGAGATGGCTGGTTAAAATACATAAAAAAGGAAGAAGAAAATTATTTATGGGTAGCAAATCAAAAAGCGTTGGACTTGATGGTAAAAGGTTTCGTTCCTCCTGATACAAGTGATCCAAAATTCACTTCAGATAGTATATACGATAATTATTATGAAATGATTGATGCGCAGCTAACCACAGAAATATTTGGTTTTTTTGCACCTTCACGGCCTGATATAGCTTTAAAAATGGCTAAGCTACCTATTAATGCAACAGCTCGTGAAAATGCCGCTTGGGCTTCTGAATTCTATGTAACAATGTATTCTTTAGCCTCGTCAGTGGATGAAAATTCAAAAATGAAAGAGAAAATTAACTGGATGGCAAATGAGGCGCGTAAAAGATTACCAAACCATTCATATACTGCAAAAATGTTTGATTTTGTGAAAGAAAAATATGATGCTAATATACCTTGGGAGGAAACAAGGGATGGACTTTATAAAAGGTATCAATTAGAACAAGGTGATGGATATAATTTAACTTCAAAAAAAATGTATTGTAATGGTTGTTTTGCTTCAGGAATAAATTTTGGATCAAGTATTATTAGCCTGTTGTATGGTGAAGGTGATTTTAAAGAAACAATAAAAATTGGAGTATTAACAGGTTGGGATTCAGATAATCCAACAGCAACTTGGGGTGGATTGTTAGGGTTTATGATTGGAAAAGAAGGAATTGAAAAAGCTTTTAATAGAAAATTTTCGGATAAATTTAATATTCATAGAACTAGAAGAAATTTCCCCAATAACGGATTGTTTACTTTTAATGAAATGGCCGAAAAAGGAATTTATATTATTGATAGAGTTGTTCAAGAAGAGATGAAAGGTGGTGTAGATTTAAATAAAGGGGATTGGTACATTCCAATAAATAAGATTGAATATTAAATAAAAATAAAAACAACAAATAATGAGTAATAAAAAGGTACTATACGCAATAGTTTTATTGTTCATATGTTCACAAAATTATGCTCAAAATAAAAGTTATAAAAGAGGTGTAGCCTATGGATATCATTCTGTAAATGATATGCAAAAAGTTTCTGAAAATATTTCTTGGTGGTACAATTGGGGAGCACAACCAGATAATGCAATTAGATCAACATATCAAAACTACAATGTAGATTTCACTCCAATGGCTTGGAATGGGACTGGAATTTCAGCTGTGAATAATTGGGTAAATCAAGATTCTAAGGTGAAATATATTTTAGGATTTAATGAGCCAAACTTTAAAGACCAGGCAAATATGACTCCCTCACAAGCAGCTACTGCTTGGCCTGCGTTTCAATCAATTGCTAAAAGTCATAATTTAAAAACTGTTGGACCCGCAGTGAATTATTGTGGAAATTGTGTTTCTGAAAACGGCACAACGTATACGAATGCTTTTAAATATTTAGATGATTTTTTTGCTGCATGTACAGATTGTGAAGTGGATTATATAGCATTGCATTGGTATGGTAGTGGAAATTCCATAGTTGGTTATATTAATGATGCCAGAAAATACAATAAACCAATTTGGGTGACAGAATTTGCATCGTGGGATTATTCAAACCCAGTGCAAAGTGTCGAGGAACAAAAAAAATATTTGGCAGGAACTGTTAATTTTTTAGAAAGAGATCCTGATGTATATAGATATTCATGGTTTATTGGAAGAACGAATGCTGGCGCAACCTCCTATCCATATATTGATTTGTATGGTTCCGATGGAAAATTAACTGAATTAGGAGAAATATATATGAAAATACCAGTGTATGATCCTAATTATAAATTTCAAATTCCAGGTAAAATTGAGGCAGAAGAATATAATTTAATGTCTGGGTTATTTGCTGAAATAACTGAAGATACTGATGGTTTTTTAAACTTAGGATGGACAGAAAATAATGATTGGGCAACCTATAAAATAAATGTTGCAACAACAGGCACGTATACTATTTCTGCAAGAGTAGCTGGTTCAGATACTGGAGTAATTGATTTTTTAGTGGACAATCAATTGAAAGTAGCTTTAAATACTCCAAATACTGGTGGTTGGCAAAAATGGGAAACGGTATCATCAACAATTGATTTAATAGTGGGAGAACATGTACTAAAAATGTTGGTGAAAGATGCAGGTTTTAATATTAATTGGATTTCAATCTCAAATAATAATGCACCTTCAACTAGTTTTGATATAAAAACAGTAGGTGAAACGTGTCCAAATAAAAAAAACGGACAAATTGTTGTTTCAGCCAAAGAGCAAGGTGTTTATAAAGCTAAACTAAACGGAGTAACATCAACATTTGCACTTACGAAAGTTTATAATAATTTAGCGTCAGGAAGCTATAATTTATGTGTTTCAGTTGTGGGTGAATCTTCCGAGCAATGTTATACTTTTGAAATTTTAGAAGGAAAAAATGTTTCTGGAAAAGCTTCAATAATAAATTCTAAAACTGTTGAAATAACCTTAGATAACGGAACACCACCTTTTTCCATTTTGGTTAATAATCAGCAAGCATTTGAAACATTAGCATCACAATTTAATGTAACCATTAAGCAAGGAGATGTTGTAGAGGTTAAAACGGCCAAACCTTGTGAAGGCGTTGTGACAAAAAAAATAGATTTTTTTAATGAAATAGAAGCATACCCAAATCCTACAAGTGGAATTTTTGAAATTACCTTACCCTTAATTCAAGATGAAGTGCAAATTGCAATTTATAACATGCAATCAAGCTTAATTTCTAATCGTAATTATACTAGTATTAATGGTAAGGTAAAAATTTCTTTAGAAGAAAACCCTTCAGGAATTTACATGGCAAAAATAGGTGAAGGAAATTCTAAAACTTTAAAGATTATTAAAATTTAAATAAATAAAAAATGAAACGTATTATAGTAATTTTAGTAATTAGTTTATGGAATTTAACAGTTTTTAGCCAGCAAACAGCATATGAACTAGAACAAAATATTCATTATTACAGTGATTCTATAAATCAATCAGATGCGTATATAAATGAGCGTTGTGTGTTGGATGTCTATTATCCAAAAAACAGCAAAAATTTTGCAACCATTGTTTGGATTCATGGTGGAGGTTTAACAAGTTTTCAAAAAGAAATTCCTGAAGAATTAAAAAATAAAGGAGTTGCTATTATTGGTATAAATTATAGGTTGTATCCAAAAGTAAAAGCCCCGGCATATATTGAAGATACTGCTGCTGCAGTAGCTTGGACTTTTAAGAACATTCAAAAATATGGGGGAAATAATCAATTAATTTTTGTTTCTGGGCATTCAGCAGGGGGTTACTTGGCAAGCATGGTTGGATTGGATAAAAAATGGTTAGCTGTTCATAATATTGATGCGAATGCTATAGCAGGATTAATCCCTTTTAGTGGTCATGCAATTACACATTTTACAGTTCGCGAAGAACGTGGAATTGCAGGAACTCAGCCAATTATTGATGATTTAGCTCCGTTGTATTATGTGCGTGCAGATGCACCGCCATTACTTTTAATAACTGGAGATCGTGAGTTAGAATTGTTGGGTAGATATGAAGAAAATGCATATTTAATGCGAATGATGAAAATTGTTGGTCATACCAAAACAGTTCTTTATGAATTAGAAGGATACGGACATAATATGACGCAACCAGCATTTCCGTTGTTGTTAAATGAAGTTGAAAGAATTAGTAAAGAAAAAAATAATTAAAAATGAAACACTATTTAATAACACTTGCTGCAATCTTATTAATTACAATAAGTTATTCGTGCAAGGAAAAAACAGCTAAAACTCTTGAAGAAAAATCAACAAATACACTCAGTTTTATAAAAACCAATGGAACAAAATTAGTTGATGGTCAAGGAACTGAAATTATTTTAAAAGGAACTAATTTGGGAAACTGGTTAGTACCTGAAGGATATATGTTTAAAATGGAACAGGTAAATGCTCCTCGTAAAATAGATGAACTGTTATATGAATTAGTGGGTCCTGATAGCTTGCAAGTTTTTTGGAATGGTTTTTTAAAAAACTACATTACTCATGATGATATAAGGTATTTAAAAAGTATTGGTGTTAATCATATCCGTTTACCTTTTCATTATAAAATGTTTACAGACGATTTGTATATGGGTCAAAGAAACGCTGGTTTTAAATATGTTGATAAATTAATAGATTGGTGCAGAGAAGAACAATTGTATGTTTTATTAGATATGCATTGTGCTCCAGGTGGACAAACTGGTGATAATATAGATGATAGTTATGGCTATCCTTATTTGTTTAAAAGTAAGTCATCACAAGATTTAATGACTAAGATTTGGGTAGATATAGCAAAAAAATACAAAGATGAACCCGTAATAATTGGCTACGATATAGTAAACGAGCCTATTGCACATTATTTTAATGATGAATTAGATCAGTTGAATCATCAATTATATTTGTTGTACAACCGTATTATTAAAGAAGTTCGTGAGGTTGATAAAGAACATATGATTTTTTTAAACGGCTCCAATTGGAGTGGCAATTTTGATGTTTTTGAAGAACTAGTTGATGATAATGTAGTGTACGAATTTCATAAATATTGGTTTGATGTAAATCAGGAAGCTATACAATCGTATATAGATTTCAGTGAAAAACATAAAGTCCCAATTTACATTGGTGAAACTGGTGAAAATACTGATGAATGGGTAAATGATTTTAGAATATTGTTAGATAAAAACGCCGTTAATTGGTGTTTTTGGCCTTATAAAAAAATGAATAATCCACGTGGAATTATGAACTTTAATGAGCCAGAGGACTATCATTTAATTACTGAATATGCTAAAAGTGATCGTTCAACTTATGCAAAAGTGAGAGAAAATAGACCAGATATTTTAAAAGTTCAAAAAGCATTAAATCAATATTTAGAAAACAGTTTGTATAAAAATAACTTTGTAAACAAAGGCTATACAAAAGCCTTAAACTTTAAAATAGAAGAATAATAGATAAAAAATATAATCAACTAAAAATGAGTAAAATACATCAAATAATTTTAATAGCCATGGTTGTTATGAGTTGTTCCAAAAATGAAAAGCAAGTTAATTTGGATTTTAAAGTAAGCGATTTGCAAACGGAAGAGACTGAAGCTAAAATACAAGAATTAGTTGCTAAAATGACCTTAAAAGAAAAAGCAGGTCAAATGTTAAATATTGGGTTGCCTGCAGTTTTAAAAGGTGAATATTGGGACGCAAGAGACAGTGTTAATTTTGATGGGAAAAAATTCAAAAAATTTATTGTTGATTATGCTGTTGGCTCTATACACAACACACCACAATATCCTGCAACTAGAGAAGAGTGGTTTAAAATTGTTAAAGAAATTCAAGATTCAGCAATGCAAAAAACCCGTTTAGGAATACCTGTATTGTACGGAATTGATAATATTCACGGTGCTAATTATGTAAATGGTTCTGTAATATTTCCGCATCAAATTGCAGTTGCAGCAACTTGGAATAAGGAACTTTCAAGGCTTGGAGGTGAAATTACTTCTTATGAATCCAGAGCAGCGTCACTACCATGGAATTTTAATCCAAATGCCGATGTTGCTATGAACCCACTTTGGGGAAGAATTGCAGAAAGTTTTGGAGAAGATCCGTATTTAATTTCTGAAATGACCAACGCCTATATGCAAGGTTCCCAAGAAAAAGGATTACAAAACCCAACAAGCACAGCTGTTTGTTTAAAGCATTTTGTTGGTTATGGAGTTGGAAGAAATGGAAAAGACCGAGCAAATGCAATAATCCCAGAAAATAGTTTACGTCAATATTTTTTACCTCCTTTTGAAAAAGCAATTGAAAATGGTGCTATGGGAATTATGATTAGCTCTAATGCTGTAAACGGAATTCCTTGCCATTTAAACAAGTATTATATTACGGATATTTTAAAAGGCGAATTAAAGTTTAAAGGAGTTGTTATTTCAGATTTTAGTGATGTGGAATTTTTAGTTGCCGCTCATGAATCAGCAAAAGATATGCGTGAAGCTACCAAATTTGCCGTAAATGCTGGAATTGATCTATTAATGAATCCGTATGATGCTGATGTAGTTGATATTATTGTGGATTTAGTTGAGAAAGGTGAAATTTCAAAAGAAAGAATTAATGATGCTGTTACACGTGTTTTACGTTTAAAATTTTATTTAAATCTTTTTGAAAAGCCCTATAATAATCCAGGAGAATATCCAGATTTTGGAAGTGAAAAACATATTGCTGCTAATTACCAAACAGCTAGTGAAGCCATCACTTTATTAAAAAATAAAAATGCAGTTTTACCACTTTCTTCTAATAAAAAAATACTAGTAACTGGTTACGCTTCAAATTCCATAAATAATTTAAATGGTGCTTGGTCTCGCTCTTTTTTGGGAAGAGATACTACCTATAACGATCCAAGTAAATTAACAATTCTACAGGCTATAAAAAAACAAGTGGGTGCGCAACATGTAGATTTTATTGAGGGAACTGATTATTTAGAAGATATAAATTCTGATAAAGCCGTTTTAAAAGCTAAAAATGCCGATTATATTGTGGTGTGTGTTGGAGAAATTCCCGCATCAGAAAAACCCTCTGATATTAACGAATTAGAATTGCCAAAAGTGCAACAAGATTTAGTGAAAAAATTAGCAAAAACAGGAAAGCCAATTATTTTAGTAATGGTACAAGGCAGACCAAGAATTATTAAGGAAATTGAACCATTGGTTGATGGAATTATTATGGCATATTTACCTGGTCAAGAAGGTGGAAGAGCGATTTCGGATATAATTTTCGGAAACATAAATCCAAGTGGTAAACTGCCATATACGTATCCAATGTATTCAGGAAACGCTGTGACATACTATCATAAAAAAACCGATATCAGAGATATAAATTGGGGTTATGATGGTTTTTATCCCCAATATGAATTTGGATTTGGACTTTCATTTACCACTTTTGAGTACAGTAATTTAAAGGTTAGTAAAGATACTTTGGTTGGAAAAGAAGATGTAAAAATTTCAATTGATGTAAAAAACACAGGGAAAAGAGAAGGTAAAGAAACGGTACAAGTGTACTTAAAAGATCTTGTAGCAACAGTTTCTCCAGATTCAAAAAAATTGGTTCGTTTTAATAAAATTCAGTTGCAACCGAATGAAACTAAAACTATTGAATTTGTTTTAGTTACTAAAGATTTTGAAAATGTAGGTATCGAAAATAAATGGATTGTTGAGGACGGAGATTTTGAAGTGCAAATTGGTGGCAATTCAAAAGATGTTTTAAAACAACAAGTGTATTTCAAAAATTAAATAGTAAAACAACTAAAATCCTTTAAAGGATCAAATTATGATAAATTTTAAAATTAAATTTTTAGTAAAACCATTTCAAGTACTGGTTTTATTTACAGTATTATTTTTTATATCGTGTAATGATGATAGTCCAACCGTTCAACCTATTGTTGAAGGAACCGAATTAATAGATGTTGCTTTTCTAAAAGTGAATAATCCTAGCCTTGCTAACGATATTTATTTAAACAAAGAAGGAAATACTTTTAATGGAAGAGTTTCATACAGCGCAGATATTAAAAATTTGGTGGCAACATACATTCATAATGGATTAAAAGTTGAAGTGAATAATGTGGCACAAGAAGTAGGATCTTCGATAAATGATTTTACAAATCCAGTAACTTTTAAAGTAAAAACAACCGATGGAAGGGAACAAAGTTATAATGTTGATGTCACCTATTTTACGGGTTTACCTCTTGTTTATGTGAATACTGTTGGAAATGTTCCAATTGATTCTAAAGATGTTGAGGTGAATGGATTTTTCGAAATAAATGGTGGGCGTAATTTTAGTCCGATGGCATCATCGGAAATGGAAATTAGAGGAAGAGGAAATTCAACTTGGTGGTTGCACCCAAAAAAGCCATATCAAATGAAGCTGAGTGATAAAGCCGAAGTATTAGGAATGCCAAAAGATAAAAAATGGATTTTTTTAGCAGAGCATTCAGATAAAACATTGATGCGAAATAAAATTGCTTTTGAAATGGGCTATTTAAGCAAGTTAGATTGGACGCCAAAATCTGAATATGCAGAAGTTTTTGTGAATAATCAATATTCAGGAACCTACAATATTTCACAGAAAGTTGAAGAAAGTAGCAATAGAGTAAATTTGGGTGATACTGGTTATTTATTAGAAATTGATCAGTTGGAGAGATTAGATCCTGATGATGTATATTTTAGAACAAATGATTTTTTAATAAATATAAAAGAACCAGATTTAGAGTATAATAGTAGTGAATATAATTATGTAAAAGATTTAGTTAATGAATTTGAAACTGTTTTAAAAAGCGCAACATTTAAAGACCCTATTTCGGGGTACGCAAAATACATAGATGAAGATTGTTTTATTGATTGGTATTTAATTAGTGAAATTACTAAAAATCAAGATTCAAGAGATTTTTCAAGTATTTTTTTAAATGTTATTCCTGGTGAAAAAATAAAAATGGGGCCACTTTGGGATTTTGATTTAGCTTTTGGAAACGTAGATTATTCAGACGCTACAAACGCTTCGGGTTTTTGGGTAAAAGATCATAAATGGTTTGCACGTCTTTTTCAAGATCCAGCTTTTGTAAACAAAGTAAAGTCTCGTTTTGTTTATTTTAAAAACAATCAAAGCCTTATTTTAAATAAAATGGATTTTTATGCTAATTATTTAAAATATGCCCAAGACGAAAATGATTTAAAATGGAATGTATTAGGTAATTATGTGTGGCCAAATCCGGTAGTTTATGATACCTATCAAGAGGAAGTAAACCACTTAAAAAATTGGTACATAGAAAGAATGAATTGGTTATCAACAGCATATAATAGTCTGTAAATTAATATAGTAAAATAAATATAAAATGTTTAAAATTAATAGAATAGCACTTTTTTTAATAGGTGTTTTTTCAGCATTTTTTCAATTAAATGCACAAGAAAATTTAATTGTAAATACATATAATAGAACGGTTAAAAGTTTAAATGGACAATGGAATTATATTGTTGATCCTTATGAAAACGGTTTTTATAATTACAGGTATGAACCTTTTGAAAATCAAGAAAACCCTGCAAGTGGTGCTTTTTTTATCAATTCTAAACCAAAAGATAAATCTGATTTAATTGAGTATGATTTTGATTTATCGGATGTAATTGAAGTGCCAAGTGATTGGAATACACAAAAAGAAAATTTATACTATTATGAAGGTACAGTATGGTATAAAAAATCGTTTGATTATGTAAAAACCAATAAAGAGAATCGTGTTTTTGTATATTTTGAAGCAGTTAATTATGAAGCAGATGTTTATTTCAACGGAAAAAAATTAGGAAAACATATTGGAGGTTTTACACCTTTTAATTTTGAAGTAACCAAACTTTTAAAAGAAAACGACAACTTTCTAATTGTTAAAGTTGATAACAAACGTAAAAAAGAAGGTGTTCCAACCTTAAATACAGATTGGTTTAATTATGGTGGAATTACAAGAGATGTTAAACTTATTGAAACTTCTGCAAACTTTATTCAAGATTATTTTATTCAGTTAAATCCCGAAAATAATCAGCAAATAAAAGGGTTTGTGCAGCTAAACGGAACAACTATTGCTGATAAAGAAATTCAGGTTACCATTCCTGAACTTAAAATTAAAACGAAGGTTGTAACCAATAATAAAGGAATGGCAACCATTGAGTTAAATTCAAAAAAAATAAACTATTGGTCAACTAAAAATCCTTATTTGTATGATGTTATTTTAAAATTAGGTGATGAAGATTTAATAGATCAAATAGGTTTTAGAACCATAAAAACAAAAGGACAAGAAATTTTGCTTAACAATTCAAAAATATTTTTAAAAGGAATTTCTATTCATGAAGAAAGCCCTATAAAAGGAGGAAGAGGTTCAAGCATAGAAGATGCGCAGCAATTATTAAATTGGGCTAAAGAATTGGGCTGTAATTATGTACGTTTGGCTCATTATCCACATAATGAACATATGGTTAGATTGGCAGATAAAATGGGAATGTTGGTTTGGGAAGAAAATCCTGTTTATTGGACCATAGCTTGGGATAATAAAGAAACGTATAAAAATGCCGAAAATCAATTAACAGAAGTTATCAATAGAGATAAAAACAGAGCGTCTGTAATTATTTGGTCAATGGCAAATGAAACGCCAACTAGTGAGCCTCGAAATGTTTTTCTTTCCAATTTAGCAGCGCATACAAAAGCATTAGATCCAACCAGATTAATTAGTGCAGCTTTAGAGCAATCAGATTATCAGGGTGATTCTTCCGTTAGAACAATTCACGATTCGTTTGCAGATGTAGTAGACGTGTTAAGTTTCAATCAGTATGTTGGCTGGTATGATGGTTTACCTGAAAAATGCGGACAAATTAGCTGGAAAATAACACAAAATAAGCCAGTTTTAATTTCGGAATTTGGTGCAGGTGCAAAAATAGGTTTACACGGCGATAAATTAACGCGTTGGACAGAAGAATTCCAAGAAGATGTATACGTGCAAACTTTAAAAATGTTGGAAGGAATTGAGCAATTACAAGGTTTTTCACCTTGGATTTTAGTTGATTTTAGATCTCCAAGAAGAGTATTGCCAAAAATTCAAGATGGGTATAACAGAAAAGGCTTAATATCTGAAGATGGACAAAAGAAAAAAGCTTTTTATGTGTTGAAAAACTTTTATGATTCCAAAAATTAAAAGACTTTAAATAAAAAAAGAGGTTAATTAAAAAATGAATCGTCATTCTGATCTTGTTTCAGAATCTTACCAAAATTAATATTAATTAATATGAGAACCTGAAATAAGTTCAGGTTGACGTAATTTTCACTTTTTAATTAACCTCTTTAAAATTATCTATTAAATCTACCAGAAATATTTCCGTCTAAAATACCAATAACTTCATCTACTGAGGAGAAATTCACATCACCTTCATAGGTGTGTTTTAAAGCACTCGAAGCACTTGCAAACTCCATAGATTTGTAATCGTCAAAATGTTGCAAGCCATATATTAAACCAGCAGCAAAAGCATCACCCGTACCAATTCTTTCAATAATATGTGTAATATCTAAATCTTGTGTTTCTCTAAATTCTTTACCATTCCACATTCTGGCTCTAATTTTATTCCATGAGGAGTTTACGGCAGTTCTAATTTTATCAAAAACTTTTTCAATAGAAGGAAATTTAAGCATTAATTGTTTACTCGCTTCAATAAAATCCTCTTCAGAATAGCTGAAATTTGTATCTAAAACTTCGTTAATTTCATTAACGCCACCAATAAAAATAGTTGAATAATTTAATAAATCTGAAAGTACATCTTTGGGGTTTTCACCGTATTGCCATAATCCTTTTCTATAAGTTGGGTCTGCAGAAACGGTCATTCCTTTTTTACGTGCTAAAATTAAACCTTCTTTTAAAGTTTCATAACCTCCTTTGCAAAGTGCAGGAGTAATTCCAGTCCAATGAAACCATTTACCACCTTCTAAACTTGTTTCCCAATGAACCATTGATGGTTGAATTTCAGAAAAAGAGGAGTGAGATCGGTTATAAGAAATGGTGCTCGGTCGCATAACAGCTCCTACTTCCAAAAAATAGACACCTAAAGGACGTTTAGATCTAACAATGGCAGAAGTATCAACACCAAATTTTCTAAGATAAGAAATGGCAGTATCTCCAACAAAATCATTAGAAATACAGCTAATATGTTTTACGTCACCACCAAAGTTTGCTATTGAAATACCAACATTTACCTCAGTACCTCCAAAATAGAATTCAAGCAAGTTGGCTTGAATGAATTTTTTGTTTCCTTGGGGAGATAAACGCATTAATACTTCTCCAAAAGTTATAATCTGGCTCATAATATTTTATTTGAATGGCTAAAATTAAAAAAATGAAGTTGTAATTCAAGAACATTTATCATAGAATTCACGAATACGTAGAAAATGTTATTTTTTTAGTGCAAATATTAAATGAAACATAAGTGTTTTTTTTTGAATATCGTAGTAGTTTCATAAATTAAAAAGACACATTTTATGGTAAAAACTTCTAGTTTTAAAGCTAAATTTTAATCTTTTATATTTTTACAGAAATAAATCATTACTATCAAAAAACTAGTAAAAGTGATTTTTTTTTAAAGTGTATTCAATTCTTAATGTGTATTAAGGTCAAAATATATTAAATAAGCAATTTGGAAAAAAATTAAAAGAGCGACTTAAAAGTAGGGATTTTAAAATATAATAAATGTAAAAAACATGTTAGGCGGGTTGTAATAGTATTTAGTAAAATTTAAAAGCTATTAAAAGTAGTTTTGGGTATCGTATAAATTAATTATTCCTAGTTGGTTTTCTAAGGCTTTTTTTAATTTTGCAACGTTTTAAATTTAATTAAAAAGTAAATACAATAAAAAAAGATAAATGAGCACAACATTATTTGACAAAGTATGGGATTCACACGTGGTTCGTAAAATTAAAGACGGACCAGATGTGTTGTTTATTGATAGACATTTAATACATGAAGTTACAAGTCCGGTTGCTTTTTTAGGATTAAAAAGCAGAAAAAATGCTGTTTTATTTTCAGAAAGAACGTTCGCGACAGCCGATCATAATACACCAACCATTAATCAACATTTACCTGTTGAAGATCCTTTATCTGCAAATCAGTTAAAAGCTTTAGAAGAAAATTCAGCCGAATGGGGAATTTCTCACTGGGGATTAGGTCATCAACAAAATGGTATTGTGCACGTTGTAGGTCCGGAATATGGAATTACTTTGCCTGGCGCAACTATTGTATGTGGAGATTCACATACATCTACGCACGGAGCTTTTGGAGCTATTGCTTTTGGTATTGGTACTTCAGAAGTAGAAATGGTACTTTCATCGCAATGTATTATGCAGCCAAAACCTAAAAAAATGCGTATCAACGTAAATGGAACATTAGGATTTGGAGTAACACCAAAAGATGTCGCTTTATTTATTATTTCAAAATTAACAACTTCAGGAGCAACAGGTTATTTTGTTGAATATGCAGGTGATGTTTTTAGAAATATGACCATGGAAGGTCGTATGACCGTTTGTAATTTAAGTATTGAAATGGGTGCGCGTGGTGGACTTATAGCTCCAGATGAGAAAACATTTGAATATGTAAAAGGAAGACAATTTGCGCCAAAAGGAGCTGATTGGAATACTGCAATGGATTATTGGAAAACCCTATCTACGGATGAGGATGCTACTTTTGATAAAGAGTTAACATTTAGTGCAAGTGAAATTGAACCGATGATTACTTATGGAACAAATCCAGGTATGGGAACAGGAATTTCACAAAATATTCCAAAAGCTGAAGATGTTGAAGGTGGCGTTGCAACGTATAAAAAATCATTAGATTATATGGGCTTTGCAGAAGGTGAAACTATGATTGGAAAACCGGTTGATTATGTTTTTATTGGAAGTTGTACAAATGGTAGAATTGAAGATTTTAGAGCATTTGCATCTATTGTAAAAGGTAGAAAAAAAGCGAATAATATTACTGCTTGGTTAGTGCCAGGTTCTCATATTGTTGAGGCAAAAATAAAAGAAGAAGGTTTATTAGACATATTCCACGAAGCTGGATTTGTATTACGTGAGCCAGGTTGTTCAGCTTGTTTAGCAATGAATGATGATAAAGTTCCTGCAGGAAAAGTAGCGGTAAGTACATCAAACAGAAACTTTGAAGGTCGCCAAGGTCCAGGGTCTAGAACGCTATTAGCAAGTCCGTTAGTTGCTGCAGCAACAGCTGTAACAGGTGTTGTAACGGATCCTAGAACGCTTTTATAATTAAAAATTAATAATTAAAAATTAGGTTGTAGGTTTTTTGAACCAAATACAAATAACCAACAACCAACAACAATATTATGGCTTACGATAAATTTGAAATATTAAAAAGTACAGCGGTACCATTACCAATTGAAAATGTGGATACTGATCAAATTATTCCTGCTCGTTTCTTAAAAGCAACAGAGCGTACAGGATTTGGAGATAATCTTTTTAGAGATTGGAGATACAATTCAGACAATACACCAAAAGAACAGTTTGTCTTTAACAATCCAATTTACAAAGGGAAAATATTAGTTGGAGGAAGAAATTTTGGTTCTGGTTCATCTAGGGAACACGCAGCTTGGGCGGTTTATGACTATGGATTTAGATGTGTGGTTTCTAGCTTTTTTGCAGATATTTTTAGAGGAAATTGTTTAAATATTGGAGTACTTCCAGTACAGGTAAGTGCGGAATTTTTAGATAAAATCTTTAAAGCTATTGAATCAAATCCAGAAACGGAATTAGAAATTGATTTACCAAAACAAACCATTACTATTTTGGCAAGTGGAGAACAAGAATCATTTGAAATTAATAGTTATAAAAAAGACAATATGATTAATGGTTTTGATGATATTGATTACTTAACTAAAATGAAAAACGAAATAACGTCTTTTGCTGAAACAAGACCGTTTTAATTAATTTTGAATGTACAAACATAAAATTTAAAAAAGCGTTTCGAAATTAAAGAAACGCTTTTTCATCTTAAATTTTACCCAATAACTGTTTAAATGGAAAAAAGAAAAATAGAAATAATGGATACCACACTTCGTGATGGTGAACAAACCTCAGGAGTCTCTTTTTCTTCTGCTGAAAAATTAACAATTGCAAAATTATTGATAGAAGAATTGCATATTGATAGGATTGAGGTTGCTTCTGCAAGAGTTTCAGAAGGAGAATTTCAAGCAGTTAAAAACATCACAGATTGGGCTTCAAAAAACGGATATATTGATAGAATTGAAATGTTAACTTTTGTGGATGGAGGACAATCTATTCAATGGATGAAAGATGCAGGAGCAAAGGTTCAGAATTTATTAACCAAAGGTTCTTTAAATCATTTAACACATCAACTTAAAAAAACTCCTGAACAACATTTTGCTGAAATAAAGGAGGTCATAGATTTAGCGCAAAAAGAAGGAATTACAACCAATGTATATTTAGAAGATTGGAGTAATGGAATGCGAAATTCTCCTGATTATGTATTTCAATTTTTAGACTTTTTAGCCACTCAACAGGTTGCAAGAATTTTATTGCCAGATACTTTAGGCGTTTTAACTCCTGCTGAAACCAAAGAGTTTTTCTCAAAAACAACCACAAAATACCCAACTATTCATTTTGATTTTCACGCACATAATGATTACGATTTAAGTGTTGCAAACGTCATGGAATCTTTATATGCAGGGGCTAATGGAGTTCATTTAACGGTAAATGGAATGGGTGAACGCGCGGGTAATGCACCATTAGCAAGTGTTGTGGCTGTCATCAACGATTTCTTTAAAAATGAAATTGAAGTGTCCGTAAAAGAAACGTCCTTATATTCAGTAAGTAAGTTAATTGAAACATTTTCTGGTGTTAGAATTCCTTCAAACAAACCAATTGTTGGAGATAATGTTTTTACGCAAACTGCTGGTATTCATGCAGATGGTGATAATAAAAACAATTTATATTTTAATGATTTAATGCCTGAACGTTTTGGTAGAAAACGTAAATATGCCTTAGGGAAAACTTCAGGAAAAGCAAATATTGAAAAAAATCTTCAAGAGTTAGGATTGACTTTAAATAATGAAGATTTAAAGAAAGTTACACAACGTATTATTGAGTTGGGTGATAAAAAAGAATTGGTTACAAAAGAGGATTTACCTTACATTATTTCGGATGTATTAAACAGTAATTTGTATCAGGAACGTATAACTATTGAGTCGTATGTACTTACCCATTCAAAAGGATTAAAACCTTCAACAACTGTTTTGGTAAAAATTGATGGTGACTTATATGAAGAACATGCGCAAGGCGATGGACAGTTTGATGCTTTTATGAATGCCTTAAAAAAATTGTATAAAAAGAAAAAAATGGTATTGCCAAAGTTAGTAGATTATGCGGTTAGAATTCCTCCAGGAAGTACATCAGATGCATTATGCGAAACTATTATTACTTGGGAAAACGACAATAAAAGATTTATAACAAGAGGATTAGATTCAGATCAAACGGTATCTGCAATTAAAGCCACACAAAGAATGTTAAATATTTAAATAGAATTAAAAGTGATTTAAAATATACGTTCGTCAACCTGAACTTGTTTCAGGTTCCTATTAATAGTAGATATATTTCTAGAGAGATTCTGCAACAAGTTCAGAATGACGTTTCAAATTTTAAATACAAGTACATAATAAATTAAAGATTATACAATTAAACAATAATTAGAAAGATGAAATTGAATATTGCACTTTTAGCAGGAGACGGAATAGGTCCTGAAGTAATTGATCAAGCGGTAAAAGTTTGTGATGCCATTGCTATAAAATTTAACCATGAAATTAATTGGAAACCAGCTTTAACGGGTGCAGCAGCTATTGATGCTTGCGGAGAACCATACCCAGATGAAACACATGAAATATGTGTAAATTCAGATGCTGTATTGTTTGGAGCTATTGGTCATCCCAAATATGATAATGATCCTTCAGCAAAAGTTCGTCCAGAGCAAGGATTGTTAAAAATGCGTAAAAAATTGGGCTTATTTGCTAATGTTCGTCCAACGTTTACATTTCCATCATTATTAGATAAATCACCTTTAAAAAGAGAACGTATTGAAGGAACTGACTTAGTTTTCTTACGTGAATTAACCGGAGGAATTTATTTTGGCGAAAAAGGGAGAAGAGATGGTGGAGAAACTGCTTTTGATAATTGTGTTTACACAAGGGCTGAGGTACAACGTTTGGCTAAAAAAGGGTTTGAACTAGCAATGACGCGTTCAAAAAAATTATGTTGTGTAGATAAGGCAAATGTGTTAGAAACTTCGCGTTTATGGAGAGAAACTGTACAAGCAATGGAAGAAGAGTATCCAGAAGTAACAGTTTCTTATGAATTTGTAGATGCAGTGGCTATGCGTTTAGTGCAATGGCCAAATAGTTATGACGTGTTAATTACGGAAAACTTATTTGGAGATATTTTAACGGATGAGGCATCTGTAATTTCAGGTTCAATGGGATTAATGCCTTCAGCATCTTTAGGTTCCAACATAGGTTTATTTGAACCAATTCATGGTTCATATCCACAAGCTACAGGATTAAATATAGCAAACCCAATGGCTACAGTTTTATCTGCGGCTATGATGTTTGAAAATTTTAATTTATTAGAAGAAGGTAAAGCAATTAGAGCCGTTGTAAACAAAGCTTTAAACGAAGGAATTGTGACAGAAGATTTATCTGAAAAAGGTAAGGCTTACGGAACGAAAGAAGTTGGAGATTGGTTAGCTAAAAACATTTAGAATTATATGTAGATTATAAAAAAAGCGAGTTTAAAATAAACTCGCTTTTTTTATTTACTATATTGAAACTAATTCATTAAAATTAATTTTTAATTCCTTGAAAATGAAAATCTCCAGTTTCCATTTTAAAAATATAGTCAAAAGAATGATTTTTCATATTAAAGCCACCAAAATGTTCATCAGTGTTTTGGTGTTCATTGTTTAAATGTTGCATCCACGCTGAACCAGTATTTTGCATATTTCCATTCATATTAGATTGACCCATCATGTGACCATACATAGTTGAGAAATCAGTACCAGTTAAACATGTATTTATCATGTCTCCATCTTCAAATAAATTTAACATAATTGTGATGTCAAAATTATCATTATAACAATGAACTTCAATTTTATCACCCACCATAGTTACTACAGCTGTTGCAGCACTGTTGGATTTTGAGCTTGTTATTTTTCCAGCTACATCATTTGTTAAAGTTCCTTCATAGATACCAACAACATCATTGGAAACTACATCATCATTTTTAGCACATCCTGAGAATAATATGGTTAGTAATAAAACTAAAATACCGGCTAATTGTTTATTTTTAATTGTTTTCATATTTCACTTATTTTAAATAATTGAATTTTAAATCTTACTAAATTTTTAATTATCGAAACAGGACCAAAACTTATTACTAATGCAACAATAATTAAAGCTATTATTCAGTTTAATTATGATTGTGACCTTCATGAGATGCACCTTTCTCCATATGCTCTTTTTTCATTTCCATTTTTTTCTCAGTAAGTTTCATGCCGCATTTTGAGCATTTTCCTTTTTTACCACTCACAACTTCTGGATGCATAGTACATGTGTAAACTGTCTTTACCTCCAGTTTTTTAAGATCCATTTTGCATTTTGGACAATTCCCCGGTTTTTCATATTTTTTTTCACCCTCGCATTTCATCGGACAAGCATACATATCCTTTTGTTCAACTTTTGCTGCTTCTTTTTTCATTTTTGATTGCTTCATTTCTTGAGCATTCATGGTTGATACTGCTAATAATGCAATTACTAAAACAGTTACTAATTTTTGTGTTTTCATTTTCTATTGTTTTAAATTAATTATTCTATAATTTTTTGAACGGTTCCGCAACTTAACATAGAGGCGCCAAAATATGGGTTCATAATTTTTTCATTGGAGCTCAACCAAATGGCTCCTTTATCACTATTTGCCATGGGACAAAATTGCTGATACACTTTTTTATTGATACCAAATATCTCAACACTCTTTGAAATACTTTTTGACAAGTTGATAAAGCCAATTCTTTGAGTCTCTATTTCTGATGTTGACGAAATTATTTTTGACGAATTTGAAATTTCTTTTGTAATTGCCATCCAATGAGTATGTGCTTCTTTAGTAGTCAATAAATTCATGTCAACCTTACTAATTAATTTCAGTAATTCACTTGCCAATTTTTGTGCCTTTGTGGCGTTATCATTTACTAAGGCTTCTTTTACCGCAAGATATGTATCAAAAACAGTATTTAATTGCTGTTGAAACTCTTTTGAAACTGAAATTCTAGCATTCATTTTTGAATGACCTTCTTCTTTTTCCATCGCGGAACTTTCTGTTGATTCAGTATTATTGTGACCTATATGTCCAGTCATTGCTTTTCCTCCGTCAGTATTCATCATACTTGGTTTCCCTGCTAATTGTGACGCTGCATCTACAGTAAATGTGCCATTTACCACAATTTCTTCTCCGTTTTCTAAGCCGTCTTTTATACTATAAGAATCCCCTAAGGAGGTTCCTAAAGTTACTTCACGCAATGTAAAAATTGTTGAATTTTTATTTTTAATATATACAATAGAACGTTCACCTGTCCACATAATTGCAGATTTTGGAATTACAATTTCTTGTGAAGCTGTTTTACTCAAGTGATCTTTAATAATCCCCGAGGCAAACATTTCAGGCTTTAACTTATTTCCAACATTTTTAACTTCAACACGGGCGGTTGCTACTCTTGTTTGTGCATGAATCATAGGATCTATAAAAGAAATGGTTCCTTCAAATGTTTCACCCGGAAATGATTGAAGGGTATATGAAACTTTATCACCTACTTTAACCCAAATCATGTCGCTTTCATATACATCAAAAAGAATCCAAACAGATGTTAAATCTGCTATTTCATACAATGGCATTCCTCTATTTACATAATCGCCTAACGCCACTTTTTTTGCAGTTACTATTCCTGAAACATCGGCTGTTATTGGAAATTTTTGAATAGCTTTCCCTGAGCTCACTATTTTTGAAATGGTATTGTCACTAATTTTCCAATTCCGTAATTTTTGTTTTGCAGCCGCAAATAAGTCGGGTTGTGCACTTTTAATTGCATTTGCTTGTAATAATTCCTCTTGAGCTGTTACCAATTCAGGTGAATATACCATGGCCAAAGTTTGACCTCTATTTACCTTATCACCCGTAAAATTAATAGTCAATTGTTCAATTCTACCTGGAATATGAGTAGTTTGAGCATATAATTTTCGCTCATCAATCTGAACTTTTCCATTTAAACGAATTTCTTTATTCGTGTTTTTAGTTCCAACAACCATTGTTTGAATATTGGCTAACTTCATAGCATTCTCTGTCATTTCAATGGAGTTCATATCTGTTGACTGATTTTCTAGCGGAATTAAATCCATCCCGCAAAGCGGACATTTTCCTGCTTCTGATTGTTTAATTTGTGGATGCATAGAGCAAGTCCAAATGGTGTTTTCAGCTTGTTCAGCAGAATGGTCGTGGATTTCTTCTGAAGTGTTATTTCCTCCAAAAAGTATCCATCCT
This sequence comes from Lutibacter sp., assembly GCF_016342705.1. Classification (GTDB taxonomy): domain Bacteria; phylum Bacteroidota; class Bacteroidia; order Flavobacteriales; family Flavobacteriaceae; genus Lutibacter. Next base: position 281,616 of record NZ_JAEINV010000001.1, read on the forward strand.
AACAACAATCCTATCAATAGAATTCCTGTTGCTTTTAGTATGTTTTTAGTATTTGTTGTCATAATTAATTATCTTTTGAAAGTAAATACTCCAGTTGCGCTTGTGCTGTAAATTGATTTTTATTTGCTGTAATTACAGCTGTTTTTAACATCAATAAATCTTGGTTCATCATTAAAACTTCTTCAAAATTGCTACCTGAATTACTGTAGGAGGCAAGTAATAATTTAATGGCTTGCTGGGTAGCTTCAATTTGCTTTAAGTACAATTGGTTTAATTTTTTAGCTTTTTGCACATTAAACAGTGTTATACTATAAGTAGTTCTTAACTTATTTTGAAGTGCTTCTTTTTCAAATTCAGTTCCTTTTATCATCAACTCAACTTCCTTTTGTGCTGCTTTGTATTTTTTTCTAAAAATTGGCAATGTTACTGTTAGCATAGGCATAATAGCATCTTGTCCGTTCATTTCTAAATCAGGCACATCTCTTTTTGAAATAATAGAATAATCCAACCCTATTCCTATCATTGGTAATCCTTCTTTTTTTTCTATTAGTTTTTGTGCTTCAAACGCTTGCTCTTTTTTGGCTAGAATAACTATTTTAGGGTTTGAATCAAATAAATCATTCGTATATTCTTGCATTGATTCATTATTTAAAGGCAATGAATCTAAACTATTTATCGGTTCATTTAATTCCACATTTAACATGCTATTAAACCCTATTTGAAGCGGTTTGTATTGCTCCTTTAAAAGATCAATATTAGTGCTACTTTCATTTCTTTTAATATCAATTCTCACAACATCTACCATTGCTCCATTTCCATTTTGAAATTTACTTAAAGATAGAATTCTATAAGTATCTAATATTTGAAGGTTTTGTTCCTCCAGAACAATCATTTGTTGAAGTTCATAAATTTCAGCATACATTTTTTTTACATTGAGCAGAACTTCATTTTTGGTATCAACATAATTCTGAAAAGCAGCTTCTGCTAATAAGTTGGCAACATTTTCTTTGGCAGCAAATGTTCCAAACCAAGGGAACATTTGCATAATACTGAAACGAGCTTCTTGCGCGCCAACTCTTGTTTCAACCATTCTTCCAAAAGCACTCATTGTAAGCGTTGGGTCTGGCAACGATTTTACTTGAGGTGATTTTTGCATGGCAACTTCAAACTCAGTATATGCTGCTTTAATTTCTGGATTGTTTTTTGAAGCTATCAACAAATACTCCTCTAGGGTTTGACCATTTACATTCAATGAGAACAGTAAACCAATCACTATTAAATATCTCATATTTAATATTCTATATATTATTTTCGCTTTCATTTGTTACTTTTTTTAATGATTGATTCTCTCCAATGCGCCTGAAGAATTGGAACAACAAAAATGGTCATGGTTTGAATAATCATTCCTCCAAATGTTGGAATTGCCATAGGCACCATAATATCTGATCCTTTTCCCGTGGAAGTCAAAACTGGTATTAAAGCTATAATAGTTACAGCGGTTGTCATCATGGCAGGGCGAACACGTTTTTTACCAGCATCTACTACGGCATTTCTAACTTCTTCTACACTTTGCGGATTTCTTTCTTCAAAAACCTGATGAATATAAGTTCCCATTAATACACCATCATCTGTTGCAATTCCAAAGAGAGCTATAAACCCAACCCAAACTGCCACGCTTAAATTAATGGTATGCATTTGAAACAAATCGCGCATATTTACGCCTGAAATACTGAAGTTCATAAACCAATCTTGTCCCCAAAGCCAAATCATAATAAATCCACCGGCAAAAGCTACAAATACGCCTGAAAAGTGAATTGCCGAAGCTGTTACGGTTTTAAACTGAAAAAATAAGAGCAAGAAAATAATACCCAAGCATATAGGTATTACAATTGACAAACGTTTTACGGCTCTCACTTGATTTTCAAAATTTCCAGAAAATTTATAATTTATATGAGCAGGGACTATTAATTCTCCAGAAGCTATTTTAGCGTCAATAATTTGTTGAGCATCCTCCACCACATCAACTTCAGCAAAACCTTCTTTTTTATCAAACAACACGTAGCCAACTAAAAAAGTATCCTCACTTTTTATCATTTGCGGTCCTTGAACATATTCTATTGAAACCAATTCACCCAAAGGAACTTGTGCCATTGTTGGAGTAGGAATCAGTATTTTCTTTAACTTTTCAGGATCATCACGTAATTCTCTAGGGTAACGAACGCGTACATTGTAGCGCTCTCTTCCTTCAACAGTTGTGGTTATTGGCATTCCTCCCACAGCTGTTTCAATGGCTTGTTGCGTTTGTTCAATACTTAAGCCATAACGTGCAATTTTAGCTCTATCAATGTTAATATTTAAATAAGGCTTTCCTACAATTCTATCTGCAAAAACAGCTTCGGATTTTACAGAAGGCACTGTCTTTAAAATGTTTTCAAGTTCAATTCCAAACTGTTGAATAGTTGTTAAATCTGGGCCATACACTTTAATTCCCATAGGAGCTCTCATTCCTGTTTGCAACATTACCAAACGCGTTTCAATGGGCTGTAATTTAGGTGCTGAGGTGATTCCTGGAAAATTTGTAACCTTTACTATTTCTTTCCAAATATCATTTGGTGATTGAATTTCCTTTCGCCAATTTCTAAAAATTTCACCATCTTCATCTGCAATTAATTGCGTTGCTGAAATTCTTTTTAAAATGGCATTTTCATTTGAAATAGTATCTCCTGTTGTTAAAATGAAACCATTATTTTCATCAACTTTAAAGGTTTCTTTATGTCCTTTTTCATTTAAAATATATTCTGATTTGTAATTAATTACATTTTCATACATTGAAATGGGTGCTGGGTCTAACGCTGTTTCTGCTCTGCCTAGCTTTCCAACCACCACCTCAACCTCAGGAATTGTGGCAACGGCCATATCTAGTAATTGAACTGTTTTGGTAGTTTCTTCAATCCCTGCATGTGGCATTGAAGTTGGCATTAACAAAAAGCTACCTTCGTTTAGTGAAGGCATAAACTCTTTCCCTATGCCGGGAAATTTATGATCTAGATAGGAATATACACCTGTACTTCTAATATTAACACCTACTTTATCTAATCCTTTGGCCGTAAATCCAAAAATAGAATTAAATCCCATCCAAATAAATAAACCAAAAAGAATGGTGAACAACGGTAACAATAAAAATTTACCCTTATTATTTAAGCACCACCATAAAATTGTTTCATAATAGTAAATAACTGCTATTATAAAGGATAGCACTGAAATTATAATTAAAGCAACCATTAGGTAATTTGAAAACAAACTATTTTGGTGACCTAATGGATTCCAAGAGGTTGTTAATATATAGGTTGTAAATAGCAATGCTATTCCTATGGTTATTGTATTTGAATGTTTTTTTAAATAGGTTGGGTATCTATTTTCTAAAATGTTTTTCAGACCAATTAAAGTTAAAGCTACTGGTATTATGGTTGAAAACGCAAATGCCAAAACAATTCCGGCAATTATTAAGAATCCATTCCAATAGGTACTAAATTTTTGTTTAGAAAAATTAAATCCAAAAATTAAATACGCCAATGTTGGTAAAAACATGATGCCAATTAAAAACGATGCTCCTAAAGCAAATGTTTTTGTAAAAGCTAAAGGTCTAAATAGTTTTCCTTCGGCATGTTCCATAAAAAATACAGGTAAAAAACTGACCACTGTAGTTGCTATGGCAACCGTAATGGCTGGTGCAATTTCAACGGTAGCATCATATATTACGGAGATTAGTTCTTTTCCTTTTTTACCGATATTTTCAGGCATTTCAAAATATCGAATGTTATTTTCAACAAAAACAATTCCCACATCAACCATTACACCAATGGCAATGGCTATACCTGACAGCGCCACCACATTGGCATCAACACCTGCATAACGCATAATTATAAAAGTCATAATTACGGCCAGCGGTAATAAACTTGCTATTATAAAGGAGGCTCTTAAATTAAACAACAAAATAATAACAACAATAATACTGATGATGATTTCTTCTGAAAGGGCACTTTCTAAAGTGCCAATGGTTTCTTGGATAAGTGCCGTTCTATCGTAAAAAGGAACAATAGTTAGTTGGCTAATTGTACCATCTGCCAGCGTTTTTTTAGGCAATCCTGTTGAAATTTCATTGATTTTAGCTTTTACATTATCAATCACTTCTAACGGATTAGAACCGTAACGTGCAATAACAGCACCTCCAACAACTTCTGCACCTTCTTTATCTAAAACGCCTCTTCTGGGTGCAGCTCCTACACTTACAAAGGCAACATCTTTTATTAATATGGGTGTATTTTCATTAACTGTAACTACTGCATTTTCAATATCTTCTAGCGATTTTATGTAGCCCAATCCGCGAACCATATATTCCGCCTTATTAATTTCAATAGTATTGGCACCAATATCTCTATTGCTATTTTTTACGGCCATCATTACCATATCAAAACCAATTCCGTAGGTTTTTAAAGCATCTGGATTTACATCTACCTGGTATTCTTGCACTTGGCCGCCAATAGATGCAACTTCTGAAACTCCATGGGCAGCATTTAAACCATATTTTACATAAAAATCTTGAACTGTACGAAGTTCATGTAAATCCCAGCCGCCAGTAACATTTCCTTTGGAATCTCTTCCTTCTAAGGTGTACCAAAAAACTTGTCCTAAGCCAGTAGCGTCAGGTCCAAGCATTGGTTTGGCATCGGTTGGTAACAAGCCACTAGGTAAAGAATTTAATTTTTCTAAGATTCTGCTTCTACTCCAATAAAATTCCACATTTTCATCAAAAATGATGTAAATACTTGAAAAACCAAACATGGAGGTACTTCTAATAGTTTTTACTCCTGGTATTCCTACTAAAGAAGTGGTTAGCGGGTACGTAATTTGATCCTCAATATCTTGAGGTGATTTACCTGGCCAATCGGTAAATACAATTTGTTGATTTTCACCAATATCAGGTATGGCATCTACAGGAACTGCATCTTTTGGTATAAAGCCTGTTTTCCAATTAAATGGAGCAGTAGACAATCCCCATCCTATAAAAACCAATAATAAAAGGATGGTTACAAATCTATTTTCTAAAAAATAGCGTATTATTTTATTTAACATAAAAATGAAATTTAAACTTTAATGAATATTGAAACCTAAATAAATAGGTATGTAACTATTATTTTGATTCAAAAATCAAAACAATACCAATTCAACTCAAAAAGTTTAAAATCAAATTCTGAAAACCTGATAAAGTACAGAAATGTCTTTATCGACCAGAGGTGGAGAATACGCTGAAAAAGGAACATCCGTATTTTCGGTGCCTTCAAATAAATTTAAATAAGAATAGGTAAATGCAACCACAAACTCTTGCTGCGGAATAGAAAGACTTTGAAAATCTATTTTAAGATTTGATTGTCCTTCAATTTGTTTTACAATATCTGAACAACAATCTTTTTTTATGGAATTACAGTCACTATCAGCAGCTGCTGTTTCCATGGCCATTCCACAAGATTCGGCTTTAGAAAATAGCCCAACATCTACCAAGTGATCACCACAATAGTGTTCACTAAAGGAAAATGACATGGTGGAAAAAAGTACCACAATAGCCATTAAGATGGATGCTATTTTGCTAAATAATTGCTTCATAATGCTTTACAAAGTTAAATAAAATAATTTATTGTATATTAAAATGGTGTTAAATGTTTGTTTGTTTTTAATTTCTTTATATTTAATTCATTGTAATTTATTAAAAATCCGTAACTTACATATTGTATGTAATGCTGGTAAATTTAAAGGTATGTTATCAATTAATTTATTTGAAGTAGAAAGTAAAGTACACATAGCTAAAATTATTCGTGAAAAAATGGAAGCGAATGGAATTAAAAAGATTGAAATTATAAACGGAACTAATTTAAGTAAAACAGCAGTAAACGGAGTTTTAAGTGCTAATTCTCCGGAAAAGGAATATCATTTTGGCACACTTTTGAAAGTGTTGGATTTTATGAAAATTAAAATTTTTGTTGGAAAAAATGAAGAAGTACAAACCAACGTATTATCACTTTTTTGAAATTTAGCAACAATTAAAATTTTCTCAATTCGTAAATTATTTTAAATAGCATATATTTGAAGGCCTATTTTTTTAAGTAATGAAATTTTTTAAATTATTTGTAGTAACATTTTTTTTAGCACTTCCTTTTTTAAATGCTCAGGAAACGTTGCCTATTTATGCGGATTATTTATCAGACAATGTTTTTTTGGTACATCCATCAGCAGCAGGTATTGGAAATTGTGGTAAATTAAGACTTACTGCAAGAACACAATGGGCTGGAATAGAAGATGCGCCATCACTACAAACATTAAGCGCACATACCAAAGTTGGAGAAAATATGGGGCTTGGTATTATTTTATTTAATGATAAAAATGGGTATCATTCACAACAAGGCGTGCAAGGAGCGTATGCGTATCATATAAATATGGGAAGTTATGATGAGGTAAATCAATTATCATTCGGACTTTCTTTTATGGTAGTAAACAATAATGTAGATGAAAGAAGTTTTACCATACCAGATCCTGTAATTTCACAAATTGTACAAAGCGAAAGTTACTTTAATGCAGATGTGAGTATGGCCTATCATAAAAGTGGTTTTTTCTCTTATGTAACAGCAAAAAACATTTTATTAAGCGCGCGTAATTTGTATAACGACCGATATGAATCTTTAAATCTACGCCGATACCTATTTACCTTGGGTTATTATTATGGTAAAGATAAAAGTTTTCAATTAGAACCCTCTGTAATGGCGCAAGCTATAGAAAGAACAGGAGAGAAGTTTGTAGACTTTAATATAAAAGTTTATAAAGAAGTACAAGATGCTCAAATTTGGGCAGCTTTTTCATACAGAAAAGGATTTGATAATGCCAATACAGAAGAATTAAACTACCTAACACCCATTGTAGGTGTTAACTTTAATAAGTTTATGATTTCTTATACCTACACCAAACAATCTGGTGAAATTTTATTTGATGATGCTGGATATCATCAACTTTCATTAGGATTTAATTTTGGTTGCCGTTCACCAAGAAGAATTGGTGGCTGTCCAAATATCAATAGCTCTTTTTAATACACTTTAAAATTTATTTAAGTAATTTTACCACTTAAACGGAAGGTGTCATTTTATTGATAAAAAACATGATAATTAAAGAATTAAACGGAAATACGCCTCAATTTGGAGACGATTGTTTTATTGCAGAAAATGCAGTAATTGTAGGAGAAGTAAGTATGGGAAACCAATGTAGTATTTGGTATAATGCTGTTTTACGTGGTGATGTACATTATATAAAACTTGGAAACAAAGTAAATGTGCAAGATGGCGCAGTTATTCACGCAACCTATCAAAAACATCCAACAAATATTGGTAATAACGTATCCATAGGGCACAATGCATTAGTACATGGTTGTACTATTCACGACAATGTTTTAATAGGTATGGGTGCTATTGTAATGGATGATTGTGTTGTTGAAAGTAACAGCATAATTGCGGCAGGCGCTGTGGTTACTAAAGGTACACATATTGGGTCAGGAACCATTTATGCCGGTGTTCCAGCAAAAAAAGTAAAAGATATTAGTCAAGAGTTAATTTCGGGCGAAATTGATAGAATTGCCAATAACTACATTAAATACGCTAGTTGGTATAAATAATAGTTGGGCGTTCCCTTTCAGGTCAGGCTATTGCAACTCGCTTTTTAAAGTTTAAAAAAACTTAAAAAGAGCTCAAACAATGGCGCTATCCTTAACGCAAAAAATAAAATAATAAAACCAACTGCGTAACTATTTAAGTTGCATTGTTGGTTTTATGTTTAGGAGAAGAAACGGTTATTTACTGGTGCTTCCTTCTTTATAAGTTGTCAGTCCTTTTTTAAGCCAACGTTTTATGTATACTGATGGTTGAAAATTTAAATGATACTTTACAATACTTTTTTTAGGTGTTAAATCCTGTGCATTTTCAGCAGCAATGCTTTTAAAACCAATTTTAAACTTTCCAATATTTTCAATATCTACGGTTTTGCCTTCTTTTAAATGAAATTCTAATTTTTCACCCAAGGCAAATAATACCGCTTTTACATCTACTTTGCTAAGCGTGCATTCATTGCTAATTTCATAACTAAGCCTATCAATATTAATAGTTCCGGTAGATACCGCTTGCATAATATAATTAGATTTCTTTTCTATAGCAATGTTATTGCTTCTTTTGGTAATTCTGTAGCGGATGGACATATATAGCAATGTTTAAAAATTAATAATATAATGGTTGGTTTGTATACACAATGGTTGATAAAATATATTTAAAAAGAACTTTATTTACTTCGTTTTTTGTATATTTATGGTGTACTAGTTGTTTTCTTCATTTTTAGTGCTATTGTAAAAATAGTACAAATTCTTCAAATTAATTGTACAATAGTTTTAAAATATATCTACATTTATTTTTATAGTAATTGTACAATATTTTTGTAAAAGTCCCTAACAAAATATAAAAAAGTCTTTAATAAAAAACAAAAATGTCTTTAGTAAAAGATAATAGTTACTGTGCCTAAATTTAATAATGTTTTAAAAAGAAAGATGTAATGTTGGGTGGTATCATAAATTTCGTGCAAAATAGTCTCTATTTTTCATTTTTTTAGTACATTTAAAGGTGAAAAAGAAACAAATTTTAAACAAGCTATAATTTATAAGCTTCCTATGTGCTGAAAATTATTGGATTGTAAAAAGTTTAGTTATTGAGGGGTATAACATAGTGAAATTAATTACTAAAAAATGAATGAAATACCACAACTAAAAAATGAAAAATATAGAAGCAGAGAAAACGAACCATAGAAAACTTAAGAATTTAGGAAAACTAAATTTATCAGCCATTTTTGAGAACACAACAGATAGCGTATGGGCAATAAATAAGGACTATGAAATTCTATACGCTAATGAGATTTTTGTTGAGGCTTTTTATGTAAATTTTGGAATTTACATGAAGCCTGGTACAAATCTTCTCTTGTCACTACCTAAACCACTTAGAGAACTTTGGAAATCAAAATACGACAGAGCACTGGGTAATGAATCATTTTCATTTATTGACAATGTTAGAGCTAACAATACTTCACTATACATTGAGGTATTTATGAATCCTATAATTATTAAAGACAAGGTAATTGGAGCCTTGTTTTTTGGGAAAGATATCACGAAGCGCAAGTTAGATGAACAGGCATTAATTGATTCACAGTTGCTGCTAAAGTCTAGTTTAGAAAGCCAAAGAAATACCATACTTTTTTCTATTAATAAAGAATACCGCTATTTATACTTCAATTCTGCGCACGTTAAAACAATGAAACACGCGTATGGGAAGGATGTTAAAGTTGGAATGAATATTCTAGATTGTATAACATCTGATGAAGACAGGGTAATTGCTAAAAATAATTATGACCGAGCTTTAAGCGGTGAAACTCATACAAATATTAGGGTATTCGGGAAAGAAAATTTGGCGTATTATGAAAGTTTTTTTAATCCAATATTAAATGATAGCAATGAGATTATTGGTGCAACAGGCTTAGCGAGAGATATAAGTGAAAGAAAAAAAACAGAATTGGCTTTAATAGATAGTGAAAGAAAATTAAAAGAATTGAATGCTACTAAAGACAAACTTTTTTCAATTATAGCGCATGATTTAAGAGGTCCATTTAATACCATATTAGGCTTTTCCGATTTATTAATAAATAGTACAGATACCAAGGAAATAGAAAAAATAAAAGAATTTAGCTCATTTATAAATGTAACGGCAAGAAACACGCTTAGTTTACTTGATAATTTATTGCATTGGGGAAAAGTTCAAACAGGACAGATTAATTTCAATCCTGAAAAATTAATGATATCTTCAATAATTCAAAATATATTAGAAACATCACGTTCAAATACAATAATTAAAAACATCGCAATAAATTTTATTCCGTCAGGAGCTATTGAAGTATTTGCAGACCAAAATATGTTAGAAACGGTCTTGAGAAATCTTATTTCTAATGCTATAAAATTCACGAATTTAAATGGTGAAATTAGTATAAATACCCTACAAGATAAAGATTTCTGCGAAATCACTATTTCAGATAATGGCGTAGGAATGAATGCTGAAAGGTGTAAACAATTATTTAGTATAGATATAAATAAAACTACAAAAGGAACTGCAAATGAAAAAGGTTCAGGTTTAGGATTAGTACTTTGTAAAGAATTTGTGGAAAAACAAGGTGGTATTATTTGGGTTGAAAGTAAAGAAGGACATGGAAGCAGTTTTAAATTTACGTTGCCTTTGTATAAGTAAAAAATGAATAAAAACTGCGGATGATGCCTCATAATTGGTAATAAATAATAGTTACTTTACTTTTTTAATGTTGCTTTAGAAAAAGGAGTATAATGTTTATTACAATAAAAAACTTTATACAAAGCAGTTTCTCTTTTCTTATTTTGGATATAATAAGTTGCAAGTAATTACGTAAATTGAATTTTAAATTATAAAAGTGTTTTAAAAGTAACCATTAAATAAAACGTTAGCAAAATATAAACAGACTAGCCTAAATATTTAATAGCATAATTTGATTTTATAGACTTCTGAGATATAAAAAATTAAAGAAAAATTAAATAATGATTCAAATAATAAAAGCAACTATTGAACACTCTGAACTAATCGCTGAAATAGGAAAACAATCATTTTTAGAATCTCACGGAAATAGTGCTTCAATAAAAGATATTAATGGTTTTATTTTAAAAACATATAATAAAGAAGCTATCAGTAAAGAGTTTGAGAATCCAAAAGTTCAATACCATATTATCTATTTTAACTATAAAGTTGCTGGATTTTCAAAAATTGAATTAAACACTCCTAACAAAGACGTTATAGATTTAAATGTAACAAAACTTGATAGACTATATCTTTTAAAAGAATATTATGGACAAAAATTAGGCTCAAAATTATTTAATTTTAATATTCAGTTATCAAAAAAACATAATCAAAAAGGCATTTGGCTAGCCGTTTGGTTGGAAAATCAAAGAGCAATAAATTTTTACACCTATAAAGGATTTAATGTTGTAGGTGCATATAATTTTAAAATATCGGAAACACACTCAAACCCAAATCATATAATGTATCTGAAATATTAATAACATTTGCCAACACCTCATGTAATTTATACTTACATTTAAACTAGTATAAATAACAAATATTTAATAAACGATTTGCTGCGGCAGAAAAATCTCCGATTTTCAGTGTAAAAATCAAATAAAATTTAGTTAGTATTAACGCAGACAGACAAAAAATTGTTAATAATTATGTTAATTTAAAAACAGAAAAAGATGATTGAACTAGGGATGATTGGACCATTTCAAATTATGGTGATATTTGGAGTTATATTTTTATTAGGAATTATTCCTACAATTATTGCTCTAATTGACATTTTAAAAAATGAATTTGAGGGAAATAATAAAATTGTTTGGGTATTAGTTGTGCTATTTCTCAATTTGATTGGAGCAATTTTATATTTCGTTATTGGCAGAAATCAGAAAATTAAAAGCTAACAGATTTAGTACTCTTGAAGCAGTTTGCGAAGCATTAGATTGTCAACCGGGAGATTTATTAGAATACTCAAAGGAGTAAAAATCCAATTTAAAATTAATAAAAAGGCAGCACTTCACCGTGTAAAATTAATTGCTGGTTTTGGCTTACTTACTAAAATTCTCGCATATTTTCTATTCTGTTTTTATTTGTTAAATTAGATGCTTAAAATCATTTTTAACCTGCAGCCATATTTTAGGACGGGTCATATTAGAAAAACTGGAAATGAACAAAAAATTAAAATTGATTTACCTAATAGTCATATTGACTCTGAACTTTTCTTGTATTGAAAAGAAATCTTCTGAAAAGGTAGTTAATTTTGAATTTGCAAAATATTCAAAAACTGACACCTTAAAATTCACTTCTGGAATACGTGCTATCTTTCAAGACAGTAAAGGCAATTATTGGATTGGAAGTCATAATGAAGGCATAAGCTTTTATGATGGAAAAACATTTGAATACTTTACAACTAATGAAGGTATATCTGATAATCAAATCCGTTCAATACAGGAGGATAAAAATGGAAATATTTGGTTTGGAACTGCAAATGGAGTAAGTGTACATGACAGAGGGAAGTTTACTAATTACCTAACTAAAACTAACGAACCAACATTTTTTGAATGGAATAAATCCAGTGGGGATTTGTGGTTTTATGCAGGCGAAGAAGACGGAATAAATCGTTTTGACGGAAAAAATATGAACTATTTAATTTTCCCAAAACCAAAAAATGAAAATCTTCATAATTCATACGGTGTAACTGATATATCAAAAGATAGAGGCGGTAAAATTTGGATTGCGACTTATGCAGCATTATTCAATTACGATGGTAAAATAATACATATTTTTGATCATAAAAATTTAAAGCTTAAAGATAATGAGCTTTTGCATATTAGAAGTGTATTAGCAGATTCAAAAGGGCGAATTTGGATAGGGAATAATGGGATTGGTGTAATTCTTAAAAAAGGAAATTCAATAACTCATTTCTCGAAAGAACAAGGAAAACTTATTCCAATGAATGAGTTTGAAGCGAACTTTAAAAAGCAACAATTTGATAAAAATACAGGATTACAATCCGTTTTTGCCATTGAAGAAGATTCAGAAGGAAATATTTGGTTTGGAGATAGAGATTCAGGAGCATGGAAATATAACGGTAAGACTTTGACAAACTATCCAATTAAGGACAAGTTATTAACACCAATGATTTGGACCATATATAAAGACAATGTTAACAATTTACTTTTTGGAATGTCAAATGGTCGCGTTTATAAGTTTAACGGAAAATCATTTGATAAACAGTTTTGAAATGAAATATGAACACAAGCTTTGTATATAAAAAATTGCTAAATCCAGAAAAATAGAATGTTTCTAAAACAAAAAAAAGATTAAATTTAAACTTTAGAGAATTGCGTTTTCAAAATCCACAACTTTTCATGCGCTAACCCGTCACCCTTAATTACAGGTGCGTATAAATAAAAAAAGATGAATAAAAATAGACTTTTAGGAATTTCATTATTAATTATTGGAATTGTAGTAATGAATACTATTGATAATGATTTAAGCTCTTTTATATCTGGAGTATTGGTAGGTATTGGTGGAGTGCTAACCATATCAGGAAAAACCATTTTTTCAAAAAAATAAAAGTCAGAGATAGAATGCTTTTGGAAGAAATTTCATTAAAAAAACGCACAAGGATTGCCATTTGTATACTCAAAAAGCGAAAAGATTAATTCCGTTTTGTTCTAAATAAAATTTACAAGGCAAATTCTAAGTTAAAAAGTTAAAAAAAATTCTATGAAAAAGACAAACATTTTAATAACCATTCTTATAATTTCACTTATTTCTGGAAGCTATTTTTTTACAAACATTCTAAATTCTAGGCATAAATTTGAAAAGGATTTTAAAGCGTTTCAAACGCCTTCAGAAACAAAAGTTGAATTAAATAATGGAATTTATGAGTTGTTTGAATTATCAACCAAATTAAAAGAAAATGAAAAACCTGCCATCAATTATTTAGTAACTGAGTATGGAGAAAACCCAACAATTATAGAAATTGATGTTGATACCACGCATGTGGTTCCTAAAATTAAAACAACAATTACGTATGCAATTTTCGATAAAGTGTATAAGAGTATTGGTCAATTTGAAATTAAAGAAAAACAAACTGTAAAAATTATTTCAAAAATAAGTGATGATAGCATTGATCTATTAGCTTATAGACAAAAGGAAACGAGCACATCTTTCTTTGGCATATTAAAATCATCTCTTTTACTTTTTTTAAGTAGTGCTGGATTTATAATTTCAGGAATACTCCTTTTAGTGTACCGAAAAAAGAAATAAACATGTAACATACAAGTTGCTATCAATAAAAAATTTATAAATTTGAATTGGTACAAATTCTATAAAACACCATTTTATAAAGTAGTATGACTAAGAAAAGAGCAAAACAATTACTAAGAATACTATTTATAATTGCAAGTATATCTTCCTTGTATTTTGTGCCATGGATTTTGGTGAAGGCTTGGATATTACCACTTCCAAATACGGTTCAAGAGCAACTAAATGAAGGTATTGACCATGGATTTGATGGGATGATTGTTTACGTGGATGAATTTGGCAAACCACCTGCTTTTTATGCGGCTGGCTGGCACGATAGGAAAAATAAAATACCAGCTAATCCAAAAGCCTTATTTAAAATTGCCAGTATTACCAAACTATATGTAGCTGTTGCAACTACAAAATTAGTGAAAGAAGATCTGTTGTCTTTAGATAAAACACTCGCCGACTATTTTCCAGAACTTGTGGGACGCATTGAAAATGCCGACAAAATCACCTTGAGAATGATGGTGCAGCATAGAAGCGGTATTCCAAATTTTGTAGATCATCCAAATTATTGGAAAAAACCACCAAAAAACAAACAAGAAACACTTGAATACGCATTGGATTTGCCAGCGGACTTTGAACCGGGTAAAGATTATGGCTATTCAAATACCAATTATATGTTAATTTCTGATCTTATTGATAAAGTGCTAGGTTATCCCCATCAACAATATATCAAAGAGAAAATTTTAATTCCACTTGGACTGAAAAATACATTTGGTTCGCAGAGTGAAGTGGATTTAAATGATGTAATGAGCGGCTATTATGTTGGCGTTGATGAAGATTTTAAGTTTGAAGATACAGGTTTAATGCTGGCCACAGCTGAAGATGTGGGGATTTTTTTGAGAGCATTAAACGATGGTTCGGTGTTTAATGAAGGAGAACAGGAAATTTATTCCTCCATTTACGTGTATGAGCATACAGGATTAATTCCTGGGTATCAGAGCATTGCCAAATATCATAAAGATATTGATACTGTTGTTATTCAGTTTGTGAATACCACTAATTTTGATGGTTACACTTGGAATTTATCCGAAATTGTTTACAATCGAATTGTAAAAATAGTGACACATACTAAAAACTTATAAAGCGCTGATAAAATAGGACGTCTTTTCATAAAATAGTATATTTCTAAAAAAATAGTAATTTTAAGCATCAGAAAATGACGTTTTTAACCTCGAAATTTCGTTAGTTTCAAAAAGTGACCTTCAATTATAAGAAAAATGATAAAATATAAAGTAGAAAATACGCTTTCAGCAAAAGAGTTTAAAGAATTACTCATAAAATCAACACTTGGAGAAAGAAGGCCTATAAATGATGTTGAGAGAATAAAAGCAATGATTGAAAATGCCAACTTAATAATAACAGCAAGAGATGGGAATAAGTTAGTAGGTGTAGCAAGATCTGTTACTGATTTTGTGTACTGCACCTATCTTTCAGATTTGGCGGTAGCGGATGAATATCAAAAAAAAGGCATTGGAAAAGAGCTCATCCGATTCACAAAAAAAGAAACTCCAAAGGCAACATTAATTCTTTTAGCTGCACCAAAAGCCGTTGATTATTATCCGCATATAGGAATGTCAAAACATGAGGCATGCTTTTTATTAAAGGATGAAAATGATTTAAAATGATTGGTTTTGATATAAAAACTTGTTTAAATAACTTAAATTGGAAATGGTTTATCCTTTTATTTCAGAATTAAAAATCTATCAAAATGGAAAATGGTAAGTTTTATATTATGCTCATTGATGATAATACAGATGATAATTATTTTCATGAAAGAGAAATAAAGAAAGCAGCTATAAACGCTGTAGTTATTCCAAAAACTTCGGGCGAAGAGGCTTTGGAATATTTCAAATCAAAAAATGAAAAAAACAACCCAAATCCTCATCTCATATTTTTAGACATACACATGCCTAAAATGAATGGTTGGGAGTTTTTGGAAGAATACAGTCAGTTGGATGCACCATTTCGAGAACACCTAATTGTTGTAATGCTTTCCACTTTAAATGATATTGAAAGTATTAATAGGGCAAAATCATGGAGTTTTGTGGTGGATTATGCTATTAAACCATTGACAAAACAAAAGCTAGAAGAAATAAAGGATAAGTATATTAAATTATAGTTAATTAAAAATAATACTTAAAATTTCTTTTAAAATCGTAACTTTTCTTCCGCAAACACATATAAAAAAATATACTAAACAAAAATGAAAAAAAGAACTCTTGGAAAAAATGGATTTAAAATAAGTGAGGTTGGTTTAGGTTGTTGGCAATTAGGAGGCAATTGGGGCGCTGAAATTAATAAGGATAAAGCGTTTAAAATTCTTGATGAAGCTGTTACAAATGGCATCACTTTTTTTGACACTGCAGATGTGTATGGAGATGGTAGAAGTGAAGAATTAATAGGCGAGTTTTTACAAAATTCTAACGAAAATATTAAGGTGGCTACAAAATTTGGGCGTGGCTCAGGTGTATTTCCTGCTAATTATACAGAACAAGCATTAAGAGCCGGTGTAGAAGCTTCTAGAGCGCGTTTGAATGTAGATTGTATAGATTTATTGCAGTTACACTGCATACCAACTGAGGTATTAAAAAAAGGTGAAATTTTTGACTGGTTACGGCTTTTAAAAAAGGAAGGTAAAATTGCTCATTTTGGAGCAAGTGTAGAAACTGTTGAACAAGGTTTAATATGTATTGAACAAGATGAACTTCAGTCGCTTCAAGTGATCTATAATATTTTTAGGCAAAAATTAACGAAAGAATTATTACCGAAGGCCTATGAAAAAGGTGTAGGTATTATTGTTCGTTTACCATTAGCAAGTGGCTTACTTACGGGTAAATTTAACAGTGAAACACAATTTTTAGAAAATGATCACAGAAATTTTAATTGTGATGGACAAGCTTTTAATGTAGGAGAAACTTTTGCTGGACTTCCATTTAAAACAGGCGTACAATTAACAGATGAATTAAAGGAATACTGTCCAAAAAATTTGTCTATGGTAGAAATGTCGCTTCGCTGGATTCTTGATCATAAAGCGGTATCTACCATTATTCCTGGGGCAAGTTCTCCAGCTCATATTTATGGTAATGCTAAAGTGAGTAATTTACCGCAGCTTCCGGAAAAATTAATGAATGATTTAGAAGTATTTTATAAAAATAAAGTTCACAAGCATATTAGAGGTGTTTATTAACTAAAAAATGTATGTACACAAAGTCTATCAACAGTTGTTTTCATCCGTTAAATAGCATATCTCTAAAAATGTTAATAACAATAACATTTAGAAAATATTTTCAAGAATACATAAAGAATAATCTTAAGCGAATTTTAAGAATTAATTGAGGAATTCTACACTTTTATTTATGAATATTTGCTAAATTATAAACTAAAATCAAATGATTTCAGTAACGCAACTTTACGCAATAATTATTCAGTTTTCTATTGCATTAGCATACATTATTAAAGTAAAACATTTTAACAATGCCTGCAAATAATTTTAACATATTAGGGCTAACCAATCAGCAGGTACTTCTTGCGAGAGAAAAATATGGACAAAATAAATTAAACTATAAAAAAGAAAATAGTTTAATAGATACGTTAAAAAATATTGCCAAGGAACCAATGACAATTTTATTGTTAGTAGCGGCTTCCATCTATTTTATAAGTGGTAAAACAGGTGACGGAATTTTTCTTGTAGTTGCAATCATATTCATTACATCAATTTCATTATATCAGGATTCTAGAAGTAAAAATGCGTTGGAAAAACTGAAAGACTTTTCACAACCCGTTTGTAAAGTTATAAGGAATGGTAGTATTGAAGAAATAAAAAGCGAAGATTTAGTAGTTGGCGATAGCCTAATGGTGGAAGAAGGCGCATTTATAACAGCAGACGGCAGAATTGTCCATTCCAACGATTTTTCAGTAAATGAATCCATACTTACAGGTGAATCATTTGCCGTATTTAAAGATAAGACTAAGGAAGATAATTTTATATATAGTGGAACAACAGTTGCCAGTGGTTTAGCTATTTCAACAATAGTAGCTATTGGCAACGAAACCAAATTAGGTAAAATTGGAACGAGTTTAGAAAGTATTAGTGAAGAAAAAACACCATTAGAGCTACAAATTGCAAATTTTGTAAAAAAGATGGCCATTATAGGTGCGGTGGTTTTTGTAATTGTTTGGGTAATAAATTATGGTATTTCTAAAAATCTGTTGAACAGTTTGTTACAGGCACTAACGTTAGCTATGAGTATTTTACCCGAAGAAATTCCGGTAGCATTCACCACTTTTATGGCATTGGGAGCTTGGCGTTTAATGAAAATGGGGATTGTAGTAAAGCAAATGAAAACAGTTGAAACATTGGGTAGTGCTACCGTTATATGCACAGATAAAACTGGCACTATCACAGAAAACAAAATGAGTTTGTCAAAGCTATTTTTGTTAGCATCTAATAAAATATATCAACCAAAAGATTCACTAACTGAAGACGAACAAGAATTAATCAATTTAGCGATGTGGGCAAGTGAGCCAATTCCTTTTGATCCCATGGAGTTAGCATTGCATCAAAGCTACCAACACATTTTTAAAAATGATGAACGTCCCAAATATAAGCTCATTCATGAATACCCTTTAGGTGGGAAACCCCCAATGATGACACATATTTTTGAAGATGATAAAAACAACCGAATTATAGCCGCTAAAGGGGCGCCAGAAGCATTAATCACTATTTCAAAACTTTCAGAGACTGAAAAACAACAGATTCATGCAGCTATTAAACTATTAGCAAATGATGGTTATAGGGTATTAGGTGTGGGTGTATCAAATTTTAAAGGAGATAATTTTCCTGAAAAGCAACAAGATTTATCATTTCAATTTATAGGAATTGTTGCTTTTTATGACCCGCCAAAAGAGAATATCCAAAAAGTATTAGAAGATTTTTATGATGCAGGTATTTCCGTAAAAATTATAACAGGTGATAATGCAGCCACTACAACAGCTATTGCAAAACAAATAGGATTTAGGGGTTACGAGAAAAGTATTTCAGGTGATGAGTTAATGAAATTAAACGATCAGGAATTTCAAACTTGTGTAATGAACACTACTATTTTTACCCGAATGTTTCCAGAAGCTAAATTAAAAATCATCAATGCATTAAAATCAAATAATCAAATTGTGGCAATGACAGGAGATGGTGTTAATGATGGCCCTGCCTTAAAAGCCGCTCACATTGGTATTGCCATGGGTAAAAAAGGAACAGAAATAGCTAAACAAGCAGCATCACTTATTTTGTTGGAAGATGATTTATCTAAAATGGTAGATGCAATTGCAATGGGTAGAAAGATTTATACCAATCTTAAAAAAGCAATTCAATATATCATATCTATACATATTCCAATAATCCTAACGGTATTTATTCCATTGGCTTTGGGTTGGTTGTATCCTAACATTTTTTCACCTATTCATATTATTTTCTTAGAAATAATAATGGGTCCCACTTGTTCCATAATTTATGAAAATGAACCCATGGAACAGAACACCATGCTGCAAAAACCCAAAGCATTAACCACTACTTTTTTTAATTGGAAGGAACTATCCACAAGTATTATCCAAGGATTAGCAATAACAGTAGGAACGTTATTTATGTATCAATATGCCGTTACGAACGGATACAATGAAGCATTAACAAGGACCATGACTTTTACAGTTTTAATAGCAGCCAATATTTTTTTAACGCTCGTAAATCGTTCATTTTATTATTCCATAGTTACTACATTAAAGTATAAGAACAATATGGTTATATTTATCATTTTTACAACTATTGCTATTGTAGGACTTATTCTTTACATAAAACCTTTGACCTCTTTTTTTGAATTTGAAACATTAAATTTGTTACAATTATTAACTTGCATAGTAGTTGGTTTTATTTCAGTTATTTGGTTTGAAATTGTAAAATTAATGAATAGGGCAAATGGAAGTTTAAATGGAAAATAGTCACTAAAAAGGGATAGAAAACTTACTAAATTAGAATGCTTCTAAAATAAAAAAGAGTAAATTTAGTCACCCAAAATTACGTTTTCAAACTCGCAATAGTTTTTGTTTCATACCATTAATAGCAAAAATAACAAAATACATAGTTTACTGAATCTAAAAATTTATACATAAAAATGGAAGATCAAAAAGATGATTATTTAGACAATCATTATATTCATAGGAGTAATTGGCTAAGAGCGGCAGTTCTTGGTGCAAATGATGGAATACTTTCAACTGCCAGTTTGGCGATTGGAGTGGCAGCGGCAAGTGACAGCAGAGAATTAATTGTTTTTACAACTTTAGCAGGATTGGTTGCTGGTGCTTTATCTATGGCAGCAGGTGAATATGTATCTGTAAGTTCTCAAACAGATATTGAAAAGGCAGATATTGAAAGGGAAAAACAAGAGTTGATAGAAATGCCTGAAATTGAACTGCAACGATTAGCAGAGATCTATGAAAAAAGAGGTTTAAAAAAAGAAACTGCACTTACAGTTGCGAAAGAATTGACGGATTTTGATGCGTTGGGCGCACATATGAGAGATGAACTAGGCCTAAATGAAATTAGCCAAGCGCAACCTATTCAAGCTGCCTTTGCATCCGGAGCGGCGTTTACAGTTGGGGGTGTTTTGCCACTTTTAGTAGCGCTTTTTTTACCACTAAAAAGTATGGAGTATTCATTGTATGGATTTGCACTTTTCTTTCTTATAATTTTGGGTTCAATGGCTGCTAAAACAGGAGGATCTAGTATGGGAAAAGCAATTATTAGAATTACCTTTTGGGGAACTATTGCCATGGGATTGACAGCTTTAGTTGGGTATTTATTTGGTGTAAATGTATAGCAATTAGTTTATAATGAAATTTATTTTCACCTATTGCGGACAAAAATCTTACAAATAAAAAAGATCATTTATAGTGTAAAAATTAAAAAAATACAACGGATAATTTAAGTAAAAATTGATTAATTCAGTAAATGAGGTTGATTATAAGGCCAAAAAAGAGTAAATTTAAACATCTTTAAATTTTGGATCTGAAGCTGTAATTTAACTTTTTATATGTAATAGCTTGTATATTGAAAAACAAAAGCTATATGATCTTAGACTAGCCCACAATATTATTCTTTTTAGCTATAAATAATGTATTTATTGTTGCATTATTCACCTATCAATATTTTTGTCATCATAAAAAATGGTGCTTATCTGTGTTTATTATAGGTATTTTATTTCAAACAATAGCACTTATTTTTGTGGGTTACAGAACTGTTTTGCCTTTTTTGTACACGGTACAAATTAGTAATTTATTTTTAATTTCTAGTTTTGCACTAACTTCCTTTGGTCTTATTTCGTTTGATGGTAAAATTCGAAAAAATATTTTATGGCTTTTCTTTGTTTTTACAGTGTTATTTTATGTGGCTTTTCTGGCAGTTTCATAAGACAGAACCATTCGAATTATCATTCAGATACTAGCCAGTTCCTTTTTTTATGGAATTGGTGCATATTATCTTTTTACAAATAAGAAAAATTACAAATTTTCTTTAATTTTAAGTGTTGTCCTTTTTATATATGCAATATTTCAAGTGGTTCGTGCATACATAATATATCAATTATATGAGTCTTATGATTTTATGAAAGGTGCTACCATTGATCATTGGTATTTAATAATTTCTATTTTTGTGATTAGTGCTTCTAGCATTGGTTTTATAATGCTTTTAAAGGAAATGGATCAAAAAACCATTCTTTTAAAAAACACAAGAATTCAACAAGATAAACTGAAACTTGAAGCGTTAAACATTACTAAAGACAAACTGTTTTCAATTATAGCGCACGATTTAAGAAGTCCGTTTAATGGTATTTTAGGTTTTTCGGAACTATTAATTAAAAATACTCAAGATTTTGAAGTTGGTGAATCTGAAAAGTATCTAGGAATAATTAATTCATCAGCAAAAAGCACTCTTACTTTACTAGATAACTTGTTGCATTGGGCAAAAACCCAAACGGGTTAAATTAAGTATAAACCGGAAAATATAAATTTGGCTGCTATAATTAAAGAAGTGTTACAAGTAGCTAGTTCAATTGCAAAAGCTAAAGATATTACTTTAACATATGCCATCTTAGATGCTATTGAAGTATTTGGCGATGTGAATATGTTAAAAATAGTATTACGAAACCTTATTTCTAATGCTATAAAATTCACCAATCCAACAGGTAAAATAGAAGTGTCTGCAATCCAAAATGAAAATTATATTGAAGTTTCCGTTTCTGATAATGGTATTGGAATGACTGAAGCAACTCGAAATAAATTATTTAAAATTGATCCTATAAACACAATTATTGGCACAGCCGCGGAAAAAGGTTCCGGTTTGGGCTTGGTACTTTGTAAAGAATTTGTAGAAAAACAAAGAGGAAAAATTTGGGTAGAAAGTAAATTAGGTAGGGCAGTGTTTTTAAATTTACATTACCTTTAAATTGATTTTTTGCTTACAGTTAGACTAATTAAGGAGCGTAAAATCAGCTATAAAACATGCTGTCTAAAAACTATTGATATGAATTTAATTACAATAAAAAAATCACATATAGAATTTGAACTCCTGATACTGAAAAGCAAATTGGAATCAGAAGGAATACATTGCTTTTTAAAAAAGTAATAAACCATACAAAATGAACCTATTTCACAAAATAAATTTTAAAAATAAACAAAAGAAAAATACACTTTTATTTACATTGTTTATCTCAATTTTAGTAGGACAGCTAGTTGCGTTTATTAGTTGGTGTTTTTTTAATGAGAATTATTTTATAGCCTTGTTGTTTGGATCAATTGTTGGTTTTTTGTTTGGTTATAAAGGACTAAAGAAAACTTAAATAATGCACCTGGAGAAAGAATGGTATTTCAACATATAATTCAGAAAAAAAAGATAGTTGCAGGATGGCTTCAAATTGATGTAACACAAGAGGCTATTTATCTTGACGAGGATTTTTTTATTGGAGTTGAGTTTATGTCAAATTTTGAAAAACCACAAGATGTTTACATCGGAGTAATTTTATCCAAAGGAAAAGGCTTTTCACGAAGATGTAGTCAAGGAGAATAGATGAAACTGCAAGGTGCTTCAACCATAAATGTAGAAATTGAATAGTAAGTAAAATTTATAAAGTGGATTATACATAAAAATTTTAGAATGTACTAAAAAGAAATGTTTTCAACGTATTAAAAAACTAAATTTGCATAATAAAAAGTACTACAATTTATTAGTAACTTTTAATTTTCAAAAGCATTGAACTGAAAACGTCCTGAAAAAAGATGAATAACGAACAGAAGGCCATACGAGTTACTTATTTTAGTATTTTAAGTAATACAACCTTAGCCATAATAAAAGGACTCGCGGGTGTTTTTGGTAATTCATATGCCTTAATTGCCGATGCAATTGAATCTACAACTGATATTTTTTCTTCACTATTAGTATTATTCGGACTTAGGTACGCAAAAAGACCTGCCGATGAAAATCATCCCTACGGACACGGAAAAATTGAACCGTTAATTACATTTTTGGTGGTTGCGTTTCTTGTAACTTCAGCTGCAGTAATAGCTCATGAAAGTATACAGAATATTCAAACACCTCATGAAACACCCAAATCTTGGACTTTAATTGTTTTGGCCTGTATTATTATATGGAAAGAAATTTCGTTTCAAATTGTAATTAAAAAAAGTAAAGAAACAAATAGTTCTTCGCTAAAAGCAGATGCTTGGCATCATAGGAGTGATGCCATTACTTCAATTATGGCTTTTCTTGGAATTTCAATTGCACTTATTTTTGGAGAAGGTTTTGAAACTGCTGATGATTGGGCGGCATTATGTGCATCATTCTTTATTTTATACAATAGCTATTTAATTTTTAGACCGGCTTTAGGAGAAATTATGGATGAACACCTTTACGATGATTTATTAGTTGATATTAGAAATGCATCTATTGAAGTTGCAGGAGTGATAGGAACTGAAAAATGTTTTATCCGAAAAGCAGGAATGAAATATCATGTGGATTTACACGTAATAGTTGATGGAAAAATTACAGTGAAAGAAGGACATGATATTGCACATACATTGAAGGATTATTTAAGAACTGAAATTCCAACCATAGGACACGTTTTGATTCATATAGAACCAAATGAGTGAAATATATATGTAAAAGCATTTAAAAATACTACATGCAATGCTTTATTATTGTTTCTAAAATAAAATAACAGTAAATTTAACTTAGAAAGGGGTTTTATAGACAAAAAATTTTAAACTCTAATCTTATGTAACCCTGGAAAACCGAGATGGATCTTAAAAAAAAATCAAAAATAAAAACGGATTATAATAGCATACAATAAACTGGCTATAACCAGTAAAATGGAATAGTTCTAAATCGTTCAAATACTGAATAGAGCGTTTTTAAATCTGTAACTTTCAATTGCTAAACTTTTGTAATGAATTAGCAAAATTATTATGTTGAATTATGTATAGAAAAATAGAAGAATCTCAAACACTTTTAATAAATATGCAATCTAAAGGATTAGAGTTGCAAAATCATAAAATTTGGATTTGGGCAATCACCTTTTATGCCTCCAAAAGTGGTTTTAGAGGCTTTAAAAAATGCTGTAAATCATAAAGAGTATTCTTCAGTTCAGGGAGATTTGGAGCTTAGAAAAAATATTTCTCAATTTCATGAAGCTCATAATGGGTTAAAAGTTAATTGCCCAAATGTAATTCAAGGAATTGATGATATATGTGATTGTATTTCTAACCTTTAAAAATCTAAATAAAAAAAATAACTGAAATTGGAATTAATTAAAAAGTGGTTTTTAGAGGGAAAATATAAAAAAAGAGATAAGTAATATTAGTTAAAATAAATGGAAAACTCTAGAGTATTTAACATGTCATTTGCAAGTGTTTATCCTCATTATATAAACAAAGCAGAGAAAAAAGGACGAACAAAGGAAGAAGTGGATACCATTATTTGTTGGTTAACTGGATATCATCAAAAATTGTTACAACATCAAATTGATGTGAAGGCAAATTTTGAAACGTTTTTTGCAGAGGCGCCTCAAATGCATCCAAATGTTTCAAAAATTACAGGGGTAATTTGTGGGTATCGTGTAGAGGAAATTGAAAATGAATTAATGCAAAAAATTAGATATTTAGATAAGTTGATTGATGAGTTGGCAAAAGGGAAAACAATGGAAAAAATTTTAAGAAAGTAAGAGGGGTTTATATAAAAACGTTATACATTGTTATTTCAATACTTTGTTGTTTTGGAAAATTTTCAACCGTAATGTTAAGTTAAAATATAGGGATGAAACAAGTAAAGATTTATTAAATAGTTTGTTGTTTTATAGGCTAAAAATATCACCAACATTGAAATTATATTGCTTTCTTCCTTTAAAACGATACTATTTATGCTTAAATTTGAATGAATTCACACAAATAGGGATTTCATTTACCTTAACTACAAACAAAAAAAAACTAAATATGATTATAGACGTACACACCCACATTAACAATTACCATGAAGATAGAGTTGTTTCACTAGAAGATTGTCTTAATAATCTTACAGACACAATGTTAGCTAATAATGTTGATTATTCATTAGTATTATCTTCATATAAAGTAAATGAACATAGGCCAAGTACAAGACAAGTAGTAGAAGCCATAAAAGGGCGAAAAAATTTAGGAGTAGTATCTGGTATTAGTTATTTGCATTATGATCATAGAGATGTGCGGGAAATTAGTGAATATCTAGAAAATGGTTTTATTAAAGGATTAAAATTTTATCCTGGCTATGAGCCATTTTACCCAAATGATATCAGATTTAAATTGATGTACGAAATGGCTGTTGAATATGATGTTCCGGTTATGTTTCATTCCGGAGACACGTATGCGCCCAATGGAAAAGTTAAATATTCACACCCTTTACACATTGATGATTTGGCAGTTGATTATCCTGATTTGAAAATAGTAATTTGCCATGTTGGGAACCCTTGGATAAAGGATTGTATGGAAGTAGTGTATAAGAATAAAAATGTATATGCAGATATTTCCGGGTTAGTTCTTGGTAATTTTTCAGATAAGTTTGAAAGATATATGAAAAATGAAATTGAAGAAATGATAACCTATGCCGGTGATCCTAATTATTTATTATATGGTACAGATTGGCCAATATCTAATATGGGATCGTATTTAAAATTTATGAATCAATTAGAATTAGCGGAAGAAAAAAAGGAATTAATTTTATGGAAAAATGCAGCTAAGTTATTTAAAATTGATGTTGAAAACCTGTAATTGATTTTGGCGCTATTGCAGAAAGAATTGTGAAAAGGCTAAAACAAAATAGGAAACTAATGTAAGCAATAACATAAAAATGTTTCAATTATAAAATGTGCGAATGCAATTACAAATAAAGTAATTAAAAAAATAAAATGGAAAACAAAAACAGAGGCTGGCAAAGAGTTTTACTCATAATTTTACCCTACATTTTTATAGGAGGATTATTTCAATTTATTGGAGCACTCATTGCTGGAGCGGACTTCACTAATGTTGATTTTCAAAAAACGTCTGAACAACAAGTAATAATGTCGTTTTTCTCTTTATTGGGAACATTTATTGTGATTTGGTTTTTTTCTAAATATTTAGATAAAGAAAAATTTATAAATCTCGGATTTCAACTAAAAAATAGAGGCGTTGATTTTGGTGCTGGAATAGTGCTAGGTGCAGTTATCATGATTTTAGGATATGTATTATTGCTGAATTTAGGTGAAATAACTTACACAAAAACAATAATAGATTTTAAAGAAATACTACTTTCTATTGTGTTATTTACCTGTGTTGCCTTTGCAGAAGAATTACTACTGAGAGGATATGTTTTAAGAAATTTAATGGTTTCATTTAATAAGTATCTGGCGCTTATTATTTCTTCCATTATTTTTGCATTAATGCACGGATTTAATCCAAATATTGATTTATTTAGTATGACAACTATTTTTTTAGCTGGGATATTATTAGGAATTTCATACATACACACAAAAAACTTATGGTTTCCGATAGCTCTTCATTTGAGCTGGAATTTATTTCAAACACTTTTTGGATTTAATGTAAGTGGACAAGATTCGTATTCCTTAATAGAATTTAGTATTACTAAAAACACCTTACTTAATGGTGGCGCTTTTGGGTTTGAAGGTTCTATATTGTCCGTTATTACTATGATAATTTCAATAGTTGGAATTGGGTTTTATTACGAAAGGAAAAACACGAAACGCAATATGATATAATTTTTAAAAAAAGGATTTTTTACTTTTAAGCTTTAAAATTCTTGTTCAAAAATATCTTTATTGGTTGCAACAGTAGCAATAATATTTTCTAAAACAGTTTTTGAACTATTTATATAGAGTTGGTGTTTAATTTTACGAGGCATTATTTCAGCCAATAAATTATTTCTTTCTAAAACAGCCTTTGTTTGTTTTGCAACGGCTTCACCAGAGTCTATTATTTTAACTTGTTCACCCAAAATTTGTTGTATTTGAGGAATTAAATAGGGATAATGCGTACATCCTAAAACCAAGTGATCTATATTAAAATTCAACATAGGTTTTAAATAAGTTGTAAGTAAGTGAGCTAATTCTGGAGAATTTAATTTGCCAGCTTCAATTAAGGGTACTAAGCCTTCACCATCTTGCTCTATTTTAGTAATATTTTTAGTGTATTCGTTGGCTGTTTTTTCAAATAACTTACTACTTAAAGTTCCTTTGGTTGCCAATATTCCTATAGCGCCAGTTTTACTGAGTAGTGCTGCAGGTTTAATAGCCGGTTCAATACCAATAAAAGGAATGTTATAATTTGAGCGTAAATAATCTATAGCGTTTGTTGTTGCTGTATTGCAGGCAACAATAATTATTTTACAGCCTTTAGCTATTAAATACTCCGTATTTTTTACAGATAAGGCAATTATATCTTCGGCTGTTTTTTCGCCGTAAGGAGCGTTCTTACTATCAGCTAAATAAATAGTATTTTCATTAGGTAACAATTTAATGACCTCTTTCCAAATAGAAGTGCCACCAATACCTGAGTCAAATAAACCTATAGGTTGATTATTCAATTTTAATGTTTTTTTGAAATATAAATGTAAAAAAAATCCCACAGAAAGTGGGATTTAATTAAATAAGATATTGTTTAGGTTTATTTAATTCCTAATTTAGTTTTTACTGCTGGCAATAAATCTGTTCCGTTAGCTACAATTAAACTTGAAGCATCTAATACATAAACAAATCCTTGATCTTTAGCAACTTCTTCAATAGCTTTTTTAGCTTTGTCTAAAATTGGTTTCAATTTTTCATCTCTGTTTTTAGAAATTTCTTCTCTAGCCACTTGTGATGCTTGGTAAAGATTTTGACGATCTTGTTCAATTTCAGCACCTCTTTGTTGGTTTACTTCATCAGTTTGTGAATTTACTTCAGCTTCGTATTTTTTTAATTTTGCTGTAAATTTATCACTTTCAGCTTTTAGTTCACTTTCGTATGTTTTGCTTAATTTTTCTAAATCAGCATTTAATGCTTTTGTTTCTGGCATTAAACTTAATAGTAAGTCAGTATTAATATGAGCAACTTTTGTTTGTGCTTGTACCGTGTTTAACCCTAAAGTTACTATTGCAATTAGTAATAAAGTTTTAAAATTTTTCATTTTTTTGCTTGATGTTTAAATTAATTATTCTCTTTTTTTGCTTTTTTGGCTTTTTTTGCCTCTTCTATTTCTTTTATTCTTTGTAGTCTTTTATCTTCAATTGCTTTTTTTAATTCTTCTCTTTTTTTAAGTTGTTCGGCTTTTTTTTCTTCTAGTTTTAGTTGTAATTCAGCTCTTTTTTGTTCTCTTTCAGAAATTACATTATCAGTGGTGCCGTCATCATTTATAGTTGTAACTGCTTCTTTATTGGTTAAAGCTTCTCTTTTTGCTTTTACTTCATTTAATTTTTCAGTTCTATTAATACTACTTATAACAAGTTCACTAACATCATATTGTTGATTTGAAAATAACATGATTAAATCGCTTGATTTGTCAAAGATAAAATCATAATTACGCTTTGATGCAATATCTTGAACTGCATTATATACTAAATCCTGAATTGGTTGTACTAACTGTTGTCTTAAAAAGAATAAATCGCCGTTGCTACCAAAATAGGTTTCTTGTAAAATTTTTAATTCAGTTTCTTTTATTTGAATGTCTTCTTCTTTTTCAACAATTAGTTCTTTTGTTAATAATGCTTTTTCGTTATTTAATTCAGCTTTTAAATCTTCTATTTCTTTTTGTTGTGACTGAATGTTACTTTGCCAAGTGATGGCTTTTGCATTTATTTTACTTTGAGCTTCAGTATAGTCTGGTATATTTTGTAAAATATATTCCATATCTATATATCCTATTCGTTGTGCTTTTTGAGCAATTGAATTTAAGCTTAAAATTAGAAAAGCAATTAAAAGAACATTTCTTGTCATAACTATAATGTATTTAGAAAAAATCGTGCCAATTTATGAATCATATACAAATATAACTGTTTTACATTAAAATTGTTGTCCTATTATAAAGTGTGTTTGCCATCCAGATTTTTCTGTTCCACCTGGTAATGGATCAAATCCGTGTGCAAAATCAATACCTAATAAACCAAAGGCTGGCATAAAGATTCTTAAACCAACACCTGCTGATCTTTTTAATTGGAAAGGATTAAAGTTTTTAAACCCATCATAAGAGTTACCTGCCTCTAAAAATCCTAATGCATAAATAGATGCTGAAGGTTTTAAGGTAATTGGATATCTTAATTCTAATTGGAATTTATTATAAATAGTACCGCCATCAATGGAAGAAAGCTGTCCATTTTCATAACCTCTTAAAGCAATGGTTTCTCTACCATCTAATTGGTATGATGCCATTCCATCTCCACCAACAAAGTAGCGTTCAAAAGGAGAGTCGCCTAATTTTTTATTATAGTTACCTAAAAATCCAAATTCAGCATTAGACATAATTACTAAATCTTTTGTTAATGCAGTATACCATTTTCCTTTAAAGAAGGCTTTGTAGTATTCTAACCATTTAAATTTTTCAGCTAACTCCATATTAGTATAATCTTTTTCATTTAATAAAGAATATGGAATTGTTAATTTTGCACCAATGGTAAAGTCTGAACCTGATTTTGGAAAAATTGGGTTTGGACCTGCAGAACTTCTTCCTATTGAAATGTTATACGCTAAATTATTTAAATTTCCGTTACTTAAAGTTAGGTTTCCAATTCGCATGCCGTATTCTTTTAAGTCATACAGTTGGTAACTAACACTTTGTGATAATGTAAAATAGTTATCTGGCCATTGTAAACGTTGTCCTAAACCAACGGTAGCTCCAATAA
The DNA here is from genome assembly GCF_016342705.1 of Lutibacter sp. GTDB lineage: Bacteria > Bacteroidota > Bacteroidia > Flavobacteriales > Flavobacteriaceae > Lutibacter. The sequence goes on from NZ_JAEINV010000001.1 coordinate 312,087, forward strand.
TATTTAAGCGTTGATCTTTATCAACTTTATTGGTATAATAATCATATCTAAACTGTTTAGAGTTATAGATGGAGAATGATAATGATTTTGGTTTTTTGCCACCTAGCCAAGGTTCTACAAAAGAAAAACTTGAAGTAGTGTAATATCTACTTTTTTGTAAACGTAAAGATAAAGTTTGTCCGTCACCCATTGGTAATGGTCTATATGCTTTTTTGTTGAAAATATTTCTTGTAGAGAAGTTGTTGAATGACAACCCAAGTGTTCCAATAAAGGATCCACCACCATAACCTCCTTGTAATTCAATTTGACTTGAACCTTTTTCAGCAACGGTATAATCTATATCAACAGTTTTATCTGAATAATTTGGTTTTATATCTGGAGTAATTGCTTCAGCATCAAAAAAGCCTAATTGCCCAATTTCTCTAATGGTTCTAATAATATCTGCTTTACTATATAAATAACCAGGTTTTGTTCTAATTTCACGGTAAACTACGTGGTCATTAGTTCTGTCATTACCATTTACAGTAACTTTCTTAATTTTTGTTTGTTGGTCTTCATAAATACGAATTTCAACATCAATAGAATCGTTATTTACTCTTGTTTCAACGGGCATTACTCTAGAAAATAAATACCCATTATTTTGGTATACTGTTGCAATATCTTCAGAATCTGGCGATCCATCTCCAGTAACGCGTTCTTTTAATATTTTACCATTGTAGGTGTCACCTTTTTCAATTCTTAAAATTCGTTGTAATTGTTCATCGGTATATTTACTGTTTCCTAAGAATTTAATATCTCCAAAAATATATTTTTTACCTTCTTCAACATCAATATTTAGGTTTAAAGTATTGTCATCATTCCAAGAAAGAGTATGGTCAATTACGCGCGCATCTCTATGTCCTTTTTCACTGTAAACATCAATTAGTTTTTCTAAATCTGCTTTAAAGTCTGCTTCAATATATTTTGAACCTTTCCAGAATCTACCAATAAATGCTTTTTTGGTTTTTTTAAGTGCTTTTCTTAATTTTTTATCAGAAAATGCCTCGTTACCATTAAAAGTAATATTTTTAATTTTTACTTTTTCACCTTTATCAATATGAACTAACATATTTACCGTGTTTACAGAAGAAGTATCAGGTTTGGTGTCTAAAGTAACTTTTGTTTTTAGAAATCCTTTTTCTTGGTATTTCTTTTTAAAATAATTGGTAGTAGTAACAATTAGGTTGTCTGTTACCATGGCGCCAGTTTTAAGTTCAGCGTCTTTTTGTAAATCTTTTGCTTTACTTTCTTTTACACCCGTAATTTTAATTTTGTTAAGTTGAGGTAATTCTTCAACCGCAAATTCTAAATAGGCAGTGTTCCCATCTATGGTAGAAATATATACATCAACATTACTAAATTGTTTTGTTTCGTATAATTTTTTAATGGCGCTGGTAAGTTTATCACCAGGTAATCTTATTTCCTGACCAACAAGTAAACCGGTATAAACTTTTACGGTTTCTTCTTCAAACTTTTTTAAACCTGTAACTGTAATTCCACCAAGTTCGTAAGAATTATCCTTTACAAATGCGGCGCTAATTTTTAAAGGTATAATGGAATCTTTAGCAATTGTGTCGTTTTTAATTTCAACTTCTTTTACAGCTATTTTTTCAATTTCTTGGGCTAATCCAACATTTACAGATGCAATAATTGTAATAAGTAAAAGGGCTATTTTAATTTTATTCATTGATTTTTTCAATTTGTTCACTTGTTTTACCAAATCGTCTTTCTCTATTTTGAAATTCTAGTATAGCATTAAAAAGATTTTCCTTTCTAAAGTCTGGCCAAAGGGTATTTGTAAAATACATTTCGGCGTATGCTATTTGCCATAATAAAAAATTGCTGATTCTTTTTTCACCGCTGGTACGGATCATAAAATCAACATCAGGCAAAGAAAACGTATATAAATGATTATTAATAATATTTTCATTAATTTCTTCAATGCTCAACTCATTATTAACAACTTTTTTTGATATATTTTTGATAACATTAACAATTTCATCTCGTGAGCCATAACTAAGCGCTAAAGTTAAGGTGAGTGTAGTGTTATTTTTAGTTTTTTCAATTACTTCCAGTAGTTCTTTTTGGGCACTTTTAGGAAGGTCGTTTAAATTACCTATAGTATTTAGTTTAATGTTGTTTTTTTGAAGTGTTTTTAGTTCTTTTTTTAACGAAGAAACTAATAACGACATTAAAGTTCTAACTTCTAATTTTGGACGATTCCAATTCTCTGTAGAGAAGGCGTACAAGGTTAAAAATTTTACTCCAATTTCTGCGCATCCTTCAATAACCTCTCTCACAGAATCAACCCCGTTTTTATGGCCAAACACACGTGGTTGTCCTTTTAATTTAGCCCATCTTCCGTTGCCATCCATAATGATGGCTATATGTTTTGGCAGGTTATTTTGTTGTATTTTTAATTTTAAATTTTCCATTAATAAGGTGTCACATAACAAGGAGGTCTTCCAAAAGTGTATACTAAAGAAATACCACTTAAAACATACCAATCATTACTATTAGGGTTTCCAAATTTTAATGAATTTATGTTGTTATTATTATAATCTATATCGTCAACAAATGTATATCTAGCTCTTACTTCTGCAGCAATTGCAAAGCCAGCGCCTAATTTAGTTTTGTAACCTAAACCAAAAGGAATTGCAAATGAAGTATTTGAGCCATATTCATATTGTTCTACTCCAGTTTCTTTAGTAACAATACTGTAATTAAATGCAGCTAATTCTAAAAGTATATATGGCGTATGGGTTTTTCTAAAATCACTTAAATTATATTCAAAATAATTAAATTCTAAACCAATTGCTAATTCTTTTATGGTGTTTGAAAAACCAATACCTCTATAATAGCGTTCTCTGTTAGTGGCGTCTTTATCGTCTGCATTTATTTGGGCATATGTAAAAGTACCTCTAATAGCAACACGTGGATTCATATTCCATTTATAAATAACACCTCCCATTAAACTGTTTGGTTTCATATAATATTCAGAACCAATATCTCCAATGTAATTGCTACCACCCACAAATATTCCCGCTTCGTAAAGTTGTGCTTTTGTTGTAATACTTATACAACTGAATATAAAAAAGATAATTAGTTTTTTCATAAATATTTTAGCGTGCAAATATAAATAAATCTATTTGCTTATTGAAGTTATACAATGCCTTTTTTGATTAACAGAATAAACGGTAATTTATTGCAGTATAACTTGGTACAAATATTAATTACTTTAATTACGAGTATCTTGCCCCCATAATAATTTTTCGCGTAAGGTTTTTATAAAGGTTTGATTGTTGATTTGGATCATTTTTAAACTGAAATCTGCTTTTTTAATACAAACTTCGGTAGCATTATTTACGGAAACTATTCTAGAATCTAAGGATAAGAAAAATTCATCTTCACGTCCACTAATTTTTAAAGTTATAGTGGTTTCATCTGGAATAACCATTGGTCGTGCATTTAAATTATGTGGAGCAATAGGTGTAATTGCAAAGCTTTTTGCTTGTGGAGTTATAATTGGTCCGCCACAACTTAAGGAATATCCTGTTGAACCCGTTGGTGTACAAATAATTAATCCGTCTGACCAATAGGAGTTTAAATATTCATTATCTATAGATGTTTCAATGGTAATCATAGAAGCCGTATTTTTTCTACTTACTGAAACTTCATTTAAAGCAAAATTTAACGATTTTAAACTTTTTATTACAGGCGAAGTGGTAACGCTTAATAAAGTGCGCTCTTTTATTTTATAATTTTCAGTTAATAGTTGATGAATGGCGTTTTCTATTTCATCTTTTTGAACGGTTGCCAAAAAACCTAATCTACCTGTGTTTATTCCAACAATTGGAATATTTGAATTTCTTATAAAAGTAACGGCTCTTAAAATAGTCCCATCGCCACCAATGGTAATCATAAAGCTAAAGCTGTTGTCTAAATCTTTATAAGAAGAGAATGTTACTGCATTTTTTAATTCTACTTCTTTTTTTAAACCTTTATAGTAGTGATTTTCAATAATATATTCAATTGCGTTTTTTTCTAATAAATGAAAAAGTTCTGTCAGGTACTCTTTGTCTTCTGGCTTGTAATATTGCCCGTAAATGGCTACTTTCATAGCTATATGTTTAAATATTTTTGTAAATAAATAGATCTTTCTTTTAAATCTTCTATATAAAAATCTTCTTTATGTGAAGAAAGAACAACGTAATTATAGCGTCTGAACGATTGTAAAATTTCATTAATTTCATTCGAATTAATTTTCACCGTTATTTTTGTGGTAGTTGCATTAATTTCAGAAATAAATAAGCCTATTATTTTCGCGTTATTAGATTCTATAATTTGACAAATTTGACTAAAAGAATAATCTCTGCTTTCTTTTTCAAGCGATATAACAACTCCTTCACTTTTTAAAAATGGAGTTTCATTGTAAAGTTGTAAAATATCATTAATTTCAAAATAGCCTATATACTTATTGTGTTCAATAATAATAGGCACTAAATTAGTATTGTTAGAAGCAAAAACCCCTAAAAGATTTAATAAGTCATTTTCTTTTTCAATATAAAATAAACTAAATAAATATTGAAAATATCCAATTTCCTTTTCATTTTCTTCAATTTCTTTAATAGATTCTTCGGAAATTAAACCAATAAGTTGTTCATTTTTTACAATAGGAAAATGTGTAAAAGAAGATTCTTCAAACAATTGCTTTGCCTCTTTAACAGTGTTTTCAAGTGTTAAGGCTTTAAATTCATTTAAAATATATGGGGTTGTATCCATTTAGTTATCTATTAAAGTACAAATTAATCAAAAATAAAACCAAAAACATATTCTTAGTTCGTAAATTTGCCAACTCATTTCATAAAAGGTGTTAAAAATGACAAAGTTAAGCGTAAATGTGAACAAAATTGCAACTTTAAGAAATTCACGTGGTGGAGATTTTCCAAATGTGGTAAAAGTGGCGAGTGATATTGAAAGTTTTGGTGCGGAAGGAATTACAATTCACCCAAGACCAGATGAACGTCATATTAGATATCAGGATGCGTATGATTTAAAAAAAACGGTAACTACTGAATTTAATATTGAAGGAAACCCAATTCCAAAATTTATGGAAATGGTGTTAGCCATTCGTCCAACTCAAGTTACTTTAGTTCCAGATGCTATTAATGCAGTAACTTCAAACGCAGGTTGGGATACTATTACACATCAGTCATTTTTAAAAGAGATGATTGCAGAATTCAAGTTAAAAGGTATTAGAACTTCTATTTTTATTGATACAAACAGCAAACTTATTGAAGCTGCAGCAACCACAGGAGCCGATAGAATTGAATTATACACAGAAGAATACGCTACACAATTTGCTTTAGGAAACAAAAAAGCTATTGAGCCATTCACAAAAAGTGCCATTTTAGCAACAGAATTAGGGTTGGGAATTAACGCCGGACACGATTTAAGCTTAGATAATATTCAGTTTTTTGCAGAAAATGTTCCTAATTTATTAGAAGTTTCTATTGGGCACGCATTAATTGCAGAATCGTTGTATTTAGGGTTGGAAAATGTGGTAAATATGTATAAATATAGATTAAAGTCTAAATAAAAATTGTCATTCCTCCCAAGGTAGTAATCTCTTTTTTTGAAGCTCTAAAATTAGCAAGTACATGCAATTATTACATTCAACAATATCCGGAGAAGGCCAACCATTTTTAATTTTACATGGCTATTTTGGAATGAGTGATAACTGGAAAACGTTAGGAAATCAGTTTTCTGAAAATTACCAAGTTCACTTAATAGACCAAAGAAATCACGGTAGAAGTTTTCATTCGGATGATTTTGATTATGAACTATTGGTAGAAGATTTATACGCATATATTCAACACTATAAATTAGAAAAAGTCATATTATTAGGTCATTCAATGGGTGGAAAAGTAGCTATGTTGTTTGCGGTTACGTATCCGGAATTGGTTGATAAACTTATAATTGCAGATATCAGTCCTAAATATTACGAGCCACATCATCAACCAATTTTAGCGGCGTTAAATTCAGTTAATTTCTCACTGCATAATACACGAAGTAAAGTAGAAGAAGTTTTAAGAATTTATATGAAAGATGAAAATGTGCTGCAGTTTATGTTAAAAAATGTTTTCAGAAAAAATAAGGAATCTTTAGCTTTTCGATTCAATTTACATAGTTTATCCGAAAATAACAGCGAAGTAGGTGAGGCATTGCCATCATTTACACATTTTGATGGGCCAACATTATTTTTAAAAGGCGAAAATTCTAATTATATCACTTCAGAAGAAATTCCGTTAATAAATGCACATTTTGCAAATGCTAAAATTATAACTGTCAAAAATGCAGGTCATTGGCTTCATGCCGAGAATCCAACCCAGTTTTATAACGAAGTAATCACTTTTTTAAGCTAATTAGTAAAATGGCACAATTATAGTTATGTTTATAGTTCATAATTATAAATTAAAAAAATGAAAACTATATTAAGAATGCTATTAACTGCTGTTGCTGTAGTTGTAATAGCAAATTTTTTACCAGGAGTTACAGTTACTAATTTTGTGAGTGCTATGTTTTTAGCTATTGTGCTTGCTTTTTTAAGAATTACGGTAAAACCAATATTGGTAATCTTAACCTTGCCAGCTACTATTTTAACTTTAGGACTTTTTTTATTAGTTATAAATGCTGTAATAATTTTATTAGCAGGTTATTTTGTTGATGGATTTGAGGTAGCAGGTTTTTGGACAGCACTTTTATTTAGTATCTTATTATCAATGTTACAATCTATTTTGTATTCATTTTTAAAGGAAGATGATAAAAAATAGTTGAGTTTGAGTGAATTAAATATTTGAAAAGTGTATAAATTATAGTACTTTTGCACCCAATTTTTAATGATTTTAAGTAAAATAGCATAAAATGAATATTACAAAAGAAAATATTGATGCGTTAAATGCAGTTGTGAAGGTTGAAATTTCGGCTGCTGATTACCAAGAGAAAGTAGATAAAATTTTAAAAGATTACCGTCAAAAAGCCAATATTCCTGGATTTAGAAAAGGACAAGTTCCAATGGGAATGGTAAAAAAACAGTACGGAAAATCTATAATGATTGATGAGGTAAATAAATTATTGCAAGAATCATTAAATAATTTCTTGGTTGAAGAAAAATTAGACATTTTAGGAAATCCATTGCCAAAAATGCAAGATGATTTTAATTGGGATTCAGCGGATTACGCATTTGAATTTGAGTTAGGTTTAGCTCCAGAATTTGATGTTGATTTAAGCGCAAAAAATAAAATTACACAATACAATATTGTTGCAGACGAAGAATTATTAAACAAAGAAGTTGAAAATCTTCAAAAACGTTTTGGTACACTAGTTGCTAAAGAAGTTGTAGAAGAAGGAGTAAATATTGCTGGTTCTTTTGCAAATGAAGAAAAAGGGATTGATAAAAAATCAACTATTTCTTTAGAAGACATTAAAGGAAAAGCAAACCAAAAGAAATTTATTGGTAAAAAAGTTGGAGATGTTGTTGAGTTAGAAAGCAAAGGACTTTTTGAAGATGACCATAAATTAATGGGTGCTTTAGGATTAGGACATGATGAAGTTCACGGATTAGAAATTCCATTAACTTTTACAATTGAAGAAATTAATGTTACTGAACTTGCTGAAATAAATCAAGAATTATTTGATAAGATTTTTGGCCCAGATGTAGTAAAATCTATTGAAGAGTTAAAAGAAAAAATTAAAGAAGATGCTGAAAAGCAATTTCAACAACAAGCAGATCAACAATTATTAAATGCTGTTACTGAATATTTAGTTGAAAATACTAAATTTGATTTACCAGCTGAATTCTTGAAAAAATGGTTAGCTGTTGCAGGTGAAAAACCAATGAGTGCAGAACAAGCTGCTGAAGAATTTGACAAATCTGAAAAAGGTTTACGTTACCAATTAATTGAAGGAAAAGTTATTAGTAATAACAAATTACAAATTAGTTTTGATGAGTTAAAAGACTTTACAAAAGGATTTGTAAAAGCTCAAATGGCACAATATGGTCAGTTAAATCCAGAAGAAAAAGATTTAGAAGATATTGTACAAAGAGTATTAGGTAATCAAGACGAAGCTAAGCGTTTACAAGAACAATTAATGAGTCAAAAATTATTAACGTTCTATAAAGAGAACATTACTTTTAAAGTAAAAGAAGTAAATTATGAAAACTTTGTAAAAGAAGTTTACAAATAATTTTCACATAAATAAATAATAAAAAACCTTAAAGTTTGCTTTAAGGTTTTTTTGTTTTATAAGTTTTCTGTAAACTTTAATTGTGGTAATAACGAAATTCTTTTTTTCTGAATTTGTTGCATTTTGCTTAAAATTTTATCGAGCATTTTTACAGCTTTTTCAATATAAGGCCCTTTGTTAAGCATCACACATTCTGCACGTTGAGACATAGCGGCATCGGTTATTTCTGCTCTGGTTGGAATTCCTTTCTTTGCTAAATTTTCCAAAACTTGAGTTGCCCAAATATCTGGAATATGCGCAGCTTCGCAAACGCTTAAAATTTCTTCCTGTATAATGGCAAAGTTTTTCCAACCTGTTTCAATAGCTAAATCTCCACGAGCAATCATAACTCCAATTGGATAATTTTCCATAGCTTTTAATAAAATACTTGGTAAGTTTTCAAAAGATTTTTGAGTTTCAATCTTAAGAATGATTCCAATAGATGCATCTAATTTTTTTAGCTCATTTAATAAATCTTCAACATCTTGCTTATTATTTACAAACGAAAAATTTACCGCATCAGCGTTTTTAGCTATAAACTTTAAATCGGTTTTATCTTTATCGGTTAAACCGCTAATTCCTAGTTCGCTATCAGGTAAATTAATTCCTTTATCGGCTCTTAGTTTTCCTCCAGTGGTTTTTGCATTGGTAATTTTAATCAATAAATAATCTGGGTGAATTTCATCAATTATACCTTCAATTTTACCATCATCAAAATATATTAATTCTCCTTTTTTAATCTTTGAAAATAGTTGTGGTAATGTGCAAGAAATATGCGCGAAATCTATCATATTTCCTTGTTCATCAAAAGTAGCTGGTTCGCCTAAAATAGGTTCTTTATTTAATTTTAAAGTATCGCCTTCAAATAAATAAATAATTTCTTCTAGCGGTAATAATTCGTGAACTGTATGTAATTCCGAAGTAGATTTCTTTTGAAGAAAAACGGTTAACTGCATTCCTGTTGTTACAAAAGCAGAATCTTTACAAGTTGCCCATCTGCCGTAACCTTCTTTTTCTTGAATGGTTATTTTACATTTTTTGTCACGAGAATCTGTAAACGTAAAATAGGATCCTTTTTTAGTTTTTTTAAGCCACTTTTTATTAACGGTTATAACAGCATCGGCCTGAGAATCTTTTGGAGGAAGCATTCCATAAGGAGCTAACCAAATTTTTGCTGGAGCGATTAATTGCCCTAATGAATTTCGTTTTGGTTTAATATGAATTACTTTATGACCGGGTTTCATTTTTCCAGTTCGTAATTTTGGTCCACCTAAATCCATCATTACTTTACAATCTGGATTTGCGTTTTTAATATTGTCAATTATTTTTTTCCAAGTTACTTCATCATCATGTGCGCAATTTACACGTGAACAATTCATTCCGGCGTTAATTAAATGTTCAGAAAAAGTACTACTTTCGGCTGCATTTGTTGGTTGTGTAACCAAAATCCGTGTTCGTCTATTTATTGGTTTTTCACCAAATAATGCGTTGGTATTTTTTTTTAAAAGTTGTTTACTTTCTTTATTTGTTAAAAATGATTGCTTAGGAATTGTATCATCAATTTTTAACAAATGACTTACTAAGGTTCTGTAAATAAGTATTGTATGTAGAATGCTACTTTCCGTATTTACAGATGTTGGCAAACCTAAATCGTTTAAATTTTTTTGAAATGGTGTATTGTCTAAACTTCTAAATGCTAAATAATGAATTAAATTTTTAGCGCTGTATTTATAGTTAGGATGCACATTATCTATTTGCAATTTGTAGGTGTTTTCAAAAGCTGCCATTTTATCTAAAATAGCATCAATTTGAGCGTTTACTTCCTGCAATTTTTGAATATCGAATAACATAAAAAAATTTTGAACTAAAAATACAAATAATTTAGTTCATTATTTTCTTTTTGGAGCGCGAGTTTTAGGCTTTTTATACTTTTTAGCAATCTCTCTTCGGTAAGACCCACCAAGGTTTACTTTTTTGTTTTTTTCCTTTTTTTCGTGAAAACCAGAACCGGAATCTGAGCCAGAAGAACGCGTATCATTATTTATTTCCTGAGGATCTCTCGGAATTTCTTCATCTATTAATTCTTCTGAAATTTCAATGCTTTCGGGTAAATCATACACATCAATTTCTCTATTCATTAATAATTCAATTTCACCTAAATATTCAGCTTCATCTTCGGTAAAAAATGAAATAGAAGTTCCTTTTTGTTCCGCTCTACCAGTTCTACCAATTCTATGAATATAGTTTTCCGGTTTTTTAGGAATATTCATATTAATCACATGACTAACATCCGATATGTCAATTCCACGAGAAACAATATCTGTTGCAATTAAAACGGGAAATTTATTGTTTTCAAAATTTTCTACAGAGCGTAATCTGTAATTTTGAGTTTTATTTGAATGAATTACTTGTGCCTGATTTGGTAAGGCAATATCTAATTCAGCATGTAAAATATTGGCTTGTTTCTTGTTTTTCACAAATACCAATACTTTTTTATACACTTCTTTATCTTTTAAAAGCGAAATTAAAAAGTTAACTTTTGTGTTGAAATTTTGAACTGGATAGGCTTGTTGCTCAATAGTATCCAACGGACTTCCGCTTGCTCCAACTTCAATTTTAATAGGATTTTTAAAGAAAACATCTAATAAATCATCTACTTCTTTTGTTAACGTTGCAGAAAATAAAATGCTTTGACGCTTTTTTGGAAGTAAATCTAACAAGGTGGAAAGTTGCGGTAAAAAACCTAAATTCAACATTTCATCTACTTCATCAATGACTAATTTTTGAATTGATTTTAGTTTTAAAATACCGTCTAAAGCTAAATCTAATAATCTACCAGGAGTTGCAACTATAATATCTAAACCTTTAAAAACAAGTTGTTTATCGTTATTAATATTTGTTCCTCCATAAATTCCGGCAAATCTTATATTTATATATGGTGTTAAATTTTCAATTTCTTGCACCACTTGCACTACTAATTCTCTTGTTGGCACAACAATTAATACACGTGGAAATTTTTGATCGGAATAGGTTAATTGTCTTAAAATTGGTAATAAGTATGCGTAGGTTTTACCAGTTCCGGTTTGTGCTATTCCAACAACATCTTTACTACTCATAATTACCGAAAAAGCTTTTTCTTGAATAGGTGTTGGCGTTTTTAAACCAAGGTCATCTAAGGCATTCAATAAAAAGCGGTTTAAGTTTAAATCTGAAAATGTCATTGTTTTATTTTTTTGCAAATATAAGTGTTAATACACACATATTTTGATTGTTAGCAATAATTTGGGAAAATGGTTAGTTTTCAAAAATAATTAATCGGTTTAAAACCGTTACTTTAGAGAAGCCAAGCTCGTTTTTAATCCAATCAAAAGTGTTTTTATGATAAAAAGATACGTGGGTTTCATCGTTTTTATAATACCAACTTTCAAAGTTGATAGTTTCTTTATAAACATCGGTCATACAATACAATTTTCCATTTAGTTTTAATAATGATTTTAATAATTTAAACTCTTTTAACGGTTGATGAAAATGTTCAATAACTTCGCAACAAACTATAAAATTATAGGTAGTTTTTAAGGCAGTTAAATTGTTATCAAAAAAAGGATCATAAGTGGTGATGTTATAATTTTTATCACGTAATAATTTTGTAATTACTGGTCCTGTTCCACAACCAAAATCTAAACCTATGTTTGTGGAGTTAAAATCGGTTAAAACACCATTTAGTATAGGTTTAACAAAATTTTGATAACCAATATCATTTATGTCGTTATTATGATTTTTATATCTTTTAATTTCTTGTGAGGGTGAAACAAAATGATTTGGGTTCATTAAAATAGCATTACAATTTGAGCACTTGTAATATTCTTTTTCATTTAAATGAAAAAACAAACTAGTTTTGGTATTACAAAGTGAACAGTTCATAATTAATCTTTAATAAGTTCAAATAATAAATAATTATTTGGATCTATTTTTATGTCTTTAACTTCACTTTTAGCCGAAATTTCGTTTGGCGCAAATTTATTAGTTACTTGAATTGTTTTAATTTCAGAAGTTCCGTCTGTATATATTAATTCAATATCTAAAGGGAATTTAAAATCATTTTCTTGAACTTGATCAATAATAAGGCGCAGTTTATGTTGGTGATATATCCAACTTGTTTTTAAAATTGGATGTCCAGATTGTCCTAGCCATTCGTGAAAAAAGTCTTCTAAATTACTGTTAGAAACACTTTCTATGCATTTTCTAAAATCGTCGGTAGTTGCGTTTTTAAATTTATAAGTGTCATAGTATAATTGGATGCTCTTCCAAAAAGTATCTTCACCTAATTTATGATGCAGCATATGCAAAAACCAACCGCCTTTTTGATAAGAATTTGGGTTTAAAATACTCATTAAATTAGTGGAGAAGTAATCAATTACGGGCGTTTGTTGCTTTTTGTGAAATGCAATAATTTCTTCTTTTTCTGTAGATAAACGTTCTTGAAAAGCGGCTTCGCCTAAACTTTTTTGAACGTATAAATTTGTAAAATAAGTAGCAAAACCTTCGCTTAACCATATGTGAGGCCAATCTAGTTCTGTTGCTGAATTTCCAAACCATTGATGTGCTATTTCATGAGCAATTAAATCTTCGTGTTCACGTTTTCCTGTAACAGATTTTTCGAAATAGAAAATATTTCCGGCATTTTCCATACCGCCAAAACGTGTTTTGGATTGTACGTTTGCTAATTTTTCAAACGGATATTCTCCAACATTTTCAATAAAGAAATTTAGCACATCTTTTGCCGTTGAAAAATCGTAAAAACCATTTTCCTTTGTTTGTGGATATACCCAAGTTGAAACCGGTATATTATGTGTTTCACCAATATTTTGAACAGCAAATTTAGCAATACCAATTACCATAACCTTGGTAGGTAATGGAATGTTTGAAGTGTAATTATATTGTTTTAAATTATTGTTTAAATTGGTTTCTTCTACTTCAAAACCATTAGCAATTACTTGGTAATAATTGGGTGCAGTTATAATATATTCTATAGTTGCTTTATCAGAAGGATGATCTACACATGGAAACCAATTGTGCGCTCTGTTTGGCCAATTATCACCAAAAAAAGTACGATCTCCATATAAATTATTGCTAATAATTAATCCATCTTTTGGAATTCCTTCATAGCTAATTGTGTACGTGTAAATGCTATCTGTTTTTATTTTATTGGATTTGATTATCAGTTTGTTAGTGGTATGTGTGTAAGTAACTGAATCTCTATTTTGGAATATTGAAGTTATTTCCATGCCTTTTCCAGTACTATCTTTTTTTATAAAATCTAATGTAAATTCAGGAATAATCTTTTTAAACTTCAATGAAATAGCCATAGTAGCTTTAATGCTATTTGTGGTATCGTTCACAGCAATGGAAAGTTTGTAATTTTGAACATCAATTGTTTCAAGCCTATTTTGAAAGTTTTGAGCATTTGAAGTTGATATAAAAGTAATTAAAATAAGGATGAAATTAATTTGATTTTTCATAAATTGATAACGTTGTTGTTGAAGTTCAAATATACCCAAAACATAGAATTAGTTGCATAAAAAAGCCCGAAAATTCTTGTTTTTCGGGCTTTTTAACTAAAACCAAAATACTATCCTTTATTATAAAGGTTTACAATTTCTAAAATATCTTTTAATTCTTGCGATTTAATTTTGTCTGCTATTTGAGGTGATTCACTTAAAAAATCACTCAATACTTTACTAAATTTGCTGTTTGAAGAAGGTACTTTAATTAATTCGTCGAATACTTTTTCAATATAGTAAGAGTTATCTCTTAGATATAAATTCAATTTTTCACCTGAAGCAATTTTTTTTGCCATGACCATTTCTCCGGAATTATATATTCGGCAAAACATTTCGTCTCCGCGAGTATAGCATTTTATAGTCTCAATATCGGGTGATTGACTCAATCCATCAGCATCAATATAATTAATATGAAGAATGCTTTTTGAATCATTCATTTTTTCAATTTGTACATCTTTAATGGTATCATAACGCTTCGTTATAATGGTCCCTTTCTCAAACTCTTGTGCGTAAATACTTATTGTAAATACAACAAGTAATAATGTTATTATTTTTAATTTCATGATAAAATTTATTTATATTTTTAATTTCTAAAAACCTTCTCAAAGATAGCTAAAAATATTATGCGCGCATAATAAAATAGCGAAAAAATTGCCATAATTATCACAAAATGAGGTTGATTAAATATTCCTTAAGCAAATTGACTTTAAAATAAATAAATACTTCTTATCTTTACCCACTAAATATTTAAAACCCTGAAAAATGGATTACGGAAAAGAATTTAAAAAGTTTGCAACAAAGCAGCAAGGAATTAGTAGTTTGCATTACGATAAATTGGTGAGCAGTGTAACACCTTATATTATTGAAGAGCGCCAATTAAATGTTGCTCAAATGGACGTTTTTTCTCGTTTAATGATGGATAGAATCATATTTTTAGGAACTGCCATAGATGATTACGTAGCTAATATTATTCAAGCACAATTATTGTTTTTAGAAAGTGTAGATAATTCTAAAGATATTTCAATTTATATAAACTCACCAGGTGGTGGCGTTTACGCAGGTTTAGGAATCTATGATACGATGCAATTTATTAAGCCAGAAGTAGCAACAATTTGTACTGGAATGGCAGCATCTATGGGGGCAGTTTTAATGTGTGCAGGTGAAAAAGGAAAACGTTCTGCTTTACCCCATTCAAGAATAATGATTCACCAACCATTAGGTGGTGCGCAAGGACAAGCAAGTGATATTGAAATTACTGCAAGAGAAATTATGAAATTAAAAGATGAATTGTACCAAATAATATCTAAGCATTCTGGGCAATCTATGGAAAAAGTTCATGCGGATTCGGATAGAGATTATTGGATGAAAGCTGAAGAAGCCAAAGCATATGGAATGATTGATGAAATTTTAATGAGAAAATAATAATTTCTTAATTACCCCTTAAATTTAACTAAAAAATTAAAGAAATTATGGCAAAGGATGATGTTTTAGAATGTTCATTTTGTGGAAGAAAAAAGCCAGAAACAGATTTGCTTATTGCAGGTTTAGATGCTCATATTTGTGATAGATGCATTGAGCAAGCGCACGGAATTGTGATGGAAGAAATTGCAGAGAATAAAACCTCAAGTCTTTCTTCAGAATTAATTCTTAAAAAACCTCGAGAAATAAAAGAATTTATTGATCAATATATGATTGGTCAAGATGAAGGCAAAAGAGTTATGGCAGTGGCAGTTTATAACCACTACAAGCGTTTATTGCAACCAGTTTCTAAAGATGAAGATGATATTGATATTGAAAAAAGTAATATTATAATTGTTGGAGAAACAGGGACTGGTAAAACCTTAATTGCCAGAACCATTGCACGTATGTTAAATGTTCCGTTTTGTATTGTAGATGCAACAGTTTTAACAGAAGCAGGTTATGTTGGTGAAGATGTTGAAACTATTTTAACACGTTTGCTTCAAGCAGCAGATTATGATGTTGCCAAAGCAGAAAAAGGAATTGTTTTTATTGATGAAATTGATAAAATAGCCCGTAAAGGTGACAATCCATCTATTACAAGAGATGTTTCAGGTGAAGGAGTTCAGCAAGCTTTATTAAAATTATTAGAAGGATCTGTTGTAAATGTTCCGCCAAAAGGAGGAAGAAAGCATCCAGATCAAAAGTTTATTGAAGTAAACACTAAAAATATATTATTTATTGCTGGTGGTGCTTTTTCTGGAATTGATAAAGTAATTGGAAAACGTTTAAATAGACAAGCTGTTGGTTATAGCGCTTCCATAAAAATTGATAAAGTAGACGAAAGTAATTTGCTAAAATATATTATTCCAAAAGATTTAAAAGAATTTGGTTTAATTCCTGAAATTATTGGTCGTTTACCAGTTTTAACACATATGGATCCATTAGATGCAGATACGTTGAGAGCTATTTTAACGGAACCTAAAAACTCCATCATAAAACAATATCAAAAGTTGTTTAAAATGGATGGTATTGAGTTTTCTATTAATGAAAAAGCGTTGCTGTACATTGTTGATAAGGCTGTTGAATACAAGCTAGGTGCTAGAGGTTTACGTTCTTTATGTGAAGCTATTTTAACAGATGCTATGTTTGAATTGCCCGGAACAGATGAAACTCAATTGTCAATAGATAAAAAATACGCAGAAAATAAAATTAATAAGTCTACCATTAAAAAATTAAAGGCAGTTTCTTAATAGAAATGTGCTTTGTGAAATAAAATCACCCTTTACTTGTTGAAGGGTGATTTTTTTATCTAATTTTTGTAATTTAGAACTCTTAAAAACATTCAATAAAATTGATTTCCAGAGAAACCATAGATAGAGTTTTTGAAACTGCTCGTGTAGAGGAGGTTATTGGCGAATTTGTACAATTAAAAAGAGCAGGAAGTAACTTTAAAGGCTTAAGTCCTTTTTCGGAAGAGCGCTCACCTTCCTTTATGGTTTCGCCAGTAAAAGGAATTTGGAAAGATTTTAGTACTGGTAAGGGCGGAAATGCTGTTTCTTTTTTAATGGAACATGAACACTATTCGTATCCTGAAGCTATTCGGTATTTAGCCAAAAAATACAATATAGAATTAGAAGAAACCGAACAAACCGATGAACAAAAACAACAATCGGATGAACGTGAAAGTATGTTTTTGGTGTCAGAATTTGCTAGAGATTATTTTCAAAGAATATTGTTAGAAGACAATGAAGGAAAAGCAATTGGTTTAAGTTATTTTCAAGAACGTGGTTTTACCGATGAAACTATTAAAAAGTTTCAACTGGGGTATTCTTTAAATAATTGGGATGCGTTTTCTTCTGAAGCTTTAAATAAAGGATATAATTTAAAATATTTAGAATCTACTGGTTTAACCATTGTAAAACAAGATTTGTTAGCGCCCAACGGAACTAAGCAATTTGATAGGTTTAAAGGTAGAGTGTTGTTTCCAATTCATAGTATGAGTGGAAGAGTGCTTGGTTTTGGAGGTAGAATTTTAACCAATGATAAAAAAGCTGCTAAATATTTAAACTCACCCGATAGCGATATTTACCATAAAGGAAATATTTTATACGGTATTTATTACGCTAAACAAACCATTGCAAAAGAAGATACTTGTTATTTGGTGGAAGGCTATACAGATGTAATTTCATTTCACCAAAAAGGTGTTGAAAATGTAGTGGCTTCTTCTGGAACTGCTCTTACGGAAAATCAGATTAGATTAATAAACAGATTAACAAAAAATATTACCATTCTTTTTGATGGTGATGCAGCAGGAATAAGAGCTTCCATTCGTGGAATCGATTTAATTTTAGAGCAGGGAATGAATGTGCGTGTATTATCTTTTCCTGATGGCGATGATCCAGATAGTTTTGCGAAAAAAGTTTCTGAGAAAGAATTAAAAGAATATCTAGAAAATAACTCGCAAGATTTTATCAATTTTAAAGTGTCTTTATTAATGAAAGACGCACAGAATGATCCTGTTAAAAAAGCGGGATTAATACGTGATATTGTAGTGAGTATTTCAAAAATTCCAGATAGAATTCAGCGTGAAGTGTATATTCAGGAATGCTCTAGAATTATGGATATTTCTGAATCTGTTTTGTTTAGTGAGTTAGCTCAATTAGATAAGAAGGAGCAAAGAGATGCTTCTGGAAAACCATCGTATGATAAACCTTCTGAACCAGTTTTAACTAAAACACCACAGTTAGAAAAGGTAAATGAATTAACAAAATACGAACGAGAAATTATAAAAATATTATTGTTGTATGGTAATAATGAAGTGGATTTTGTGGATTATGAAGCACCGGAGATTATTGATCCAAATAAACCTCAAAAATTAAAGAAAGTACAAATTACAAACGCAGTTTCTAAAGAAGTTTATTTGAATTTGCAGGAAGATGAAATTGAATTTACAGATGACACTTTTAAACATATTTATTACAAAGTAATTGAACAATTAAATCTAAATGAAACTATTTCTGTAGATTCACTAGTGAATAGCTCAAATCCTGAAATTTCCAATTTGGTTACAAATATTTTAATGGATGATGAAAAATATGTTTTAAGTAATTGGGAACGTAAAAATATATTTACAAGGTCTAAAGAAAGCGATCTTTCTAAAATGGTATTAGATGCAATTTATAACTTACGCCGTGTTTTAATTGAAGAGAAAATAAATACGCTCATATCCGATGAAATAAATGAAAATGAGCGTGAACAAATTTTGGAAACAATTGTAAACTATTCTAGCTTAAAAAAGTTGTTGTTTGAACGATTAAATAGAGTTATTTAATTTTTGTCTTCAATAACAATTGCCCCAACATATTTCTTTTTAATAATAAGTAATGTTCTGTCGGCTTCTAATCTAGTTTTAAACGGGCCAATTTGAGTTTTCCATTCTGGTGCTTTATATTTTGTACTTGTCATATATTCTGGAAAATTTGCTTTGCTTTCTTGCTCAATTTTGTATGCTTGCGATTCATTTCCGTTGTAAATCTGTATTTTAAAACCTCCAAGGTTTTTATTTTTCTTATTAAATGCTCTTTTTTGCTCAATTAATTTATCAATTTTAGCACTTTCTGTTTGTGCATAGCTGTAGTTTAAACTCAAAAAAACAGCTATAAAAGCCAATATTTTTATGTTTTTTAATGAAATATTCATAAAATTTTTAATTTTTGTTCAAATTTATGGTTTTATCTGAAATACACATCTTTATTTTTATTATTTAGAATGAATATAAATTAACTTTAACACAATTTTTAGATTTTTAGTTTTGGTTAATAATAGTACTTTTGTGAAATCATTTAAAAAAATGACTTATGTCATATGTTTTTATATGAAAATATTGTACCAAACAAGAAAGAAAAGATTTTTTTTAAGTATGAAAAGTGTGAAATTACACAGTCCCTTATCAAGATTAGTCAAATATAGTCTTGCTTTCCTTTTATTATTTTCACTTAATTTATTTGCACAAGAAGGCGATGCCGCAAATGGAGAAAAGCTCTTCAAGGCTAATTGCGCTGCTTGTCATAAGTTAGATAAAAAATTAATAGGTCCTGAATTATTAAAAATCACTGAAAGAAGAGATTTAGAATGGCTAAAAGCTTGGATTAAAGACAACAATGCGTTGGTTGCTTCTGGTGATAAATTAGCAAAGGAAGTTCAAGATAGCAATCCTGCAGCTATGACACCTTTCCCTCAATTAAGTGATTCAGATATCAATGATATATTGGTATATACAAAAGGAGCTCCAGTCGCTGCAACTTCAGTTGCGTCTGCTGATGTTGATCCTGGTGTAGAATTAGGTAAACAAATTTTCAAGGCCAATTGTGCAGCTTGTCACAAATTAGAAGGGAAACTTATTGGTCCGGAGTTATTAAAAATTACTGAAAAGCGTGAAGCTTCTTGGTTGAAAGCTTGGATTAAAGACAACAATGCTTTGGTTGCTTCGGGCGATAAATTAGCAAAAGAAGTTCAGGATAGTAATCCTGCAGCTATGACACCATTTCCTCAATTATCTGATGAAGATATTGATAATGTATTGAAATATTTAGCTGTTGGAGATGTTCAACCTGCTGCTGTTGCAACATCAACAGCTGGTAGCGAAGAAATATTTAATAAACCAGGAATTGGAATTCTTCCGTCTCTAGCAATTACTATTTTGGTATTTTTATTATTATCAATTATAGTTGCAGCAACTACCAATAAAAAAGTTGTTGAAGGAGAAGAGGAAGCAGGAAGTATGTTAAAAAGTATGTTTTTTAACCCTTTCTTGCGTTTCTTAACTTTAATATTTGTTTTATTAGGTGGAACATGGATGTTGTTTGCTTGGTTATTACAAATAGATGTAAATGAAGGTTATCAGCCAATTCAGCCAATAGCATTTTCACATGCAGTTCACGCTGGTGATAATAAAATAGATTGTCAATATTGTCACTCTTCTGCTAAGCACAGTAAAACTTCAGGTATTCCAACAGCAAATGTTTGTATGAATTGCCATAAATCAATTTCAGAATATAATGGAGAATTGTTTGATGGTCATACAAAAGAAGATTTAGATAAAGAAATCCAAAAAATATATGATGCAGTAGGATGGGATAAAGAAAATGTAAAATACATTGAAGGATTCCAACAGAAACCAATTGAATGGGTGCGAATTCATAATTTAGCAGATTTTGCTTACTATAATCACTCTCAACACGTAACAGTTGCAGGTGTTCAATGTCAAACTTGCCATGGGCCAGTTGAAACAATGCACGAAATGCGTCAGTTTTCACCACTTACAATGGGATGGTGTATTGACTGTCACAGACAAACTGAGGTTGATATGACTGAAAATGGATATTATAAAAATATTCACGACCAATTGTCTAAGAAATATGGTGTAGAAAAAGTGACTGCTGCTCAAATGGGTGGTTTAGAATGTGGTAAGTGTCACTATTAATATTAATTACGAAGTAAATAACTAAATATAAAATGGCATCAAACAAAAAATACTGGAAAAGTGTTGAAGAGCTAAACGAAAATAGCTTGCTTGTTGATACGTTAAAAAATAACGAGTTTGTTGAAGAAATTCCTACAGATGAATTTTTAGGAAATAAAGAAAATCTTGAGTCATCATCAACAACACGTAGAGACTTTTTAAAGTATGTTGGATTTACAACTGCAGCAGCTTCTTTAGCTGCTTGTGAAGGTCCAGTAGTAAAATCAATTCCTTACGTTATAAAACCAAATGATATTATTCCTGGTGTTGCTGAATATTATGCAACTACTATGGCAGATGGATTTGATTTTGCAAATGTATTGGTGAAAGTTAGAGAAGGTCGTCCAATAAAAATTGAACCAAATAAAGAAGCTAGTGGGACTACAAATGCACGTGTTCAAGCTTCGGTACTTTCATTGTATGACAGTTTGCGTTTAAAAGCGCCAAAAGCTAATGGGGCTGATATTTCTTGGGCAGATGCGGACAGTCAAATTATTTCAAAATTAAATGAGATTAAAGAGGCTGGATTACCAATTGCCGTGTTAACTGGAACCTGTGCGAGTCCTTCAACTAAAAAATTAATAGGAAAATTAGGTGAAACTTTTGGGACTGTAAATCATATCGCTTATGATGCAGTTTCTGAATCTGCTGCATTAGATGCTTTTGAAGCACTATATGGAACGAGAGCTTTGCCAGATTATAATCTTGAAAAAGCGGATGTAATTGTATCTATTGGTGCGGATTTCTTAGGAGATTGGCAAGGTGGTGGATTTGATGCTGGATATGCAAAAGGACGTGTTCCTCAAAATGGAAAAATGTCTCGTCATATTCAAATAGAATCTAATATGACATTAACTGGCGCTAATGCTGATAAACGTTTAATGGTAAAACCATCAGAACAAAATTTAGCATTGATTAAATTATATAACGCAGTAGTTAAGGGAATTGCAACAAAAGAAGCAAGTCCGTTAAATGATACAATTCAAAACGCTGCGGCTCAAATTAAAGCTGCTGGAACAAAAGCAGTTGTAGTAACTGGAATTCAAGATAAAAAGGCACAGTTATTAGCATTGGCAATTAACAATGCTATTAATAGTGAAGTAATTGATGTAGTTGCAACTAAAAATATAAGAAAAGGAAATGATGCTGTAGTTGCTCAGTTAATAGCTGATATGAATGAAGGAAAAATTGGTGCGGTTATTATTAATAATTCAAATCCTGTTTATTCATTACCAAATGCTGCTGAGTTTTTAGAAGGATTAAAAAAAGTGAAATTATCTGTTGCATTTTCTATGCAAGATAATGAAACAGCAAATGCTGTTCAATATGCATTAGCAACTCCACATTATTTAGAGTCTTGGGGTGATGTAGTGATCAAAAAAGGGCAATATAGTTTAATGCAACCAACTATTAAACCATTATTTAATACACGTCAGTTTCAAGATGTATTATTAACTTGGACTGGAAGCGCTTCAACATATTACGATTTCTTAAAAGAATTATGGAGTACTGATATTTTAGGTGGCACTTCTTGGAATCAAGCATTACACGATGGTATTTTTGTTTCTTCAGAAGTTTCTCCAGATGTTTCAGCTTTAGAAGTTGATATTGATGCCGCTGGATCTGCTTTAGCAGCTATAAAAGGAAGTGGTTTAGAGCTATCTTTATATACAAAAACCGGGATGGGTGATGGCCAAATGGCTAACAACCCTTGGTTACAGGAATTTCCAGATCCAATTACAAGAACATCTTGGGATAATTACATAACGATCTCTAAAGCAGATGCTGAGTCTATTGGAGTTGAAAATCATCATGTTTCAAACGGAGCATTAAATGGTAGTTTAGTTGAATTAACCGTAAATGGAGTTTCAGAAATTTTACCGGCTTTAATTCAACCAGGTCAAGCAAAAGGATCTTTAGGATTAGCGCTTGGTTATGGACGTAAGCAAGGTTTAAAAGAAGAAATGCAAACTGGTAAAAATGCTTACCAATTTTATAAAGGTTTTAATAACTTTCAATCAGATGTTACTTTAAAAGTTGTTGCTGGAGAACACGAATTTGCGTGCGTTCAGTTGCAAAATACCTTAATGGGTAGAGGAGATATTATTAAAGAAACAACTTTAGAGGACTTTATTAATAAAGATGCCGCTGAATGGAATATAATTCCGAAGGTATCTTTAAACCATAATGAAGTTGATGCAACAAGTGTTGATTTATGGGATTCTTTTGATAGATCAATCGGGCATCATTTTAATTTATCAATAGATTTAAATGCCTGTACAGGTTGTGGAGCTTGCGTAATTGCTTGTCACGCTGAAAATAATGTGCCAGTTGTTGGTAAAGAAGAAATTAGAAAATCGAGAGATATGCACTGGTTGCGTATTGATAGATATTATTCTCACGAAGAAGATTTTGCTGGGGATAATGAAGTGAAAGAGAATGGTAAAGGGGTAATAGGTTTTAAAACAGCGATGTCTGATTTAGAACATCCTTCTGATAATCCATCGGTGGCATTTCAACCAGTAATGTGTCAACATTGTAATCACGCACCATGTGAAACTGTTTGTCCAGTTGCTGCAACATCACACAGTCGTCAGGGTCAAAACCATATGGCATATAATCGTTGTGTTGGTACTCGTTATTGCGCAAACAACTGTCCATATAAAGTACGTAGATTTAACTGGTTTAATTATCCAAATAACAGCGAATTTGATTTCAATATGAATGACGATTTAGGTAAAATGGTATTAAATCCAGATGTAGTTGTGCGTTCTAGAGGTGTTATGGAAAAATGTTCAATGTGTATTCAAATGACACAGGCTACAATTTTAAAAGCGAAGAAAGAAGGAAGACCAGTGAATACAAATGAGTTTTCAACTGCGTGTTCTAATGCTTGTAGTACTGGAGCAATGGTGTTTGGAGATGTGAATAAAGAAGATGATACAGTGACAGCATTAGCAAAAGATAAAAGAGCATATCACTTATTAGAGCAGGTAGGAACTAAACCAAATGTAGTTTACCATGTGAAAGTAAGAAATACTCAAGAAGCATAAATTAATAATAATAGATAATAATTAAATAAGAATTATGTCGTCTCATTACGAAGCACCTATTAGAAGACCTTTAATTGTTGGAGATAAAAGCTACCACGATATTACCGTTGAAGTAGCAGCTCCAATTGAAGGTAAAGCAAATAAATTATGGTGGACTGCATTTACAATTGCATTACTAGCCTTTTTGTGGGGATTAGGATCAATTATGTACACTATTGGAACAGGAATTGGAGTTTGGGGATTAAATAAAACCGTAGGATGGGCTTGGGATATTACCAACTTTGTATGGTGGGTAGGTATCGGTCACGCTGGTACATTAATTTCCGCAGTATTATTGTTGTTCCGTCAAAAATGGAGAATGGGTATTAACCGTTCTGCAGAAGCAATGACAATTTTCTCTGTTGTTCAGGCAGGTTTATTTCCAGTAATACATATGGGTCGTGTATGGAATGCACACTTTGTATTACCTATTCCTAACCAATTTGGAACACTTTGGACAAACTTTAACTCACCATTATTATGGGACGTTTTTGCAATTTCAACTTATTTATCAGTTTCATTAGTTTTCTGGTGGACTGGTTTATTGCCTGATTTCGCAATGTTACGTGATAGAGCTGTAAAACCTTTTCAAAAGAAAATTTATAGTTTGGTTAGTTTTGGATGGACTGGTAGAGCAAAAGACTGGCAACGTTTTGAAGAAGTATCATTGGTGTTAGCTGGTTTAGCTACTCCGTTAGTACTTTCAGTTCATACAATTGTATCTTTTGACTTTGCTACATCTGTTATTCCAGGTTGGCATACTACAATTTTCCCTCCATACTTTGTTGCGGGAGCGGTTTTCTCTGGGTTTGCAATGGTTAATACCTTGTTAATCATTATGAGAAAAGTTTCAAATTTAGAAGCTTATATTACAGTTCAACATATAGAATTAATGAACATTGTAATTATGATTACGGGTTCAATAGTTGGATGTGCATACATTACAGAGTTATTTATAGCTTGGTATTCAGGTGTTGAATACGAACAATATGCGTTCTTAAATAGAGCAACAGGACCTTACTGGTGGGCATATTTATTAATGATGAGTTGTAACGTATTCTCTCCACAATTTATGTGGTCTAAAAGATTACGTACAAGTATAATGTTCTCTTTCTTTATTTCAATTGTAGTGAATGTTGGAATGTGGTTTGAACGTTTTGTAATTATTGTAACCTCATTACATAGAGATTACTTACCTTCATCTTGGACAATGTTTTCTCCAACATTTGTGGATATTGGAATTTATGTGGGTACAATCGGGTTTTTCTTTGTATTGTTTTTATTATATGCAAGAACATTCCCTGTAATTGCTCAAGCTGAAGTAAAATCTATTTTAAAATCTTCAGGTGAAAATTATAAATTACATAGAGATGCTGGTGCTAAAAATCCTGCTCCTGCAAAAAAAATAGTTACTTCTAAGAAAATTGAAGTTGTTGAGGATACTACTGCTTCTAAAAATAATTTATTAGGTGCATTAGGAATATTTGATGCTGCTACTGAAAAGGCCGATGACTTAAAATTAATAAGTGGTGTGGGTCCTAAATTAGAAGAAACTTTGAACGAAATTGGTATTTATACGTTCGATCAAGTTAGTAAAATGACAGAAAAAGAATATGACTTGTTAGATTCATTATTAGATTCTTTTAAAGGAAGAGCGTTACGTGATGATTGGGCAGGACAAGCAAAAAACTTAAAAAATAAAGGGTAGATATGAGCTCAAAAGTAATACAAGCAATGTATAACGACGATGACATCTTGATGGATGCCGTTAAAGAGGTACGTGCAGCAAATCATCATATTGCAGAAGTGTACACGCCATTTCCAGTTCATGGATTAGATAAAGCAATGGGTCTTAAAGGAACCAGAATTGCTATTACAGCTTTTTTATATGGTTGTGTTGGGTTTTCATTTGCTATTTGGATGATGAATTATATGATGATTGAACAATGGCCTCAGGATATTGGAGGAAAACCAAGTTTTAGTTTTGTATTAAATATGCCAGCATTTGTACCAATTATGTTTGAATTAAGTGTGTTTTTTGCAGCACATTTAATGGTAATAACATTTTATATGCGTAGTAGATTATGGCCTTTTAAAGAAGCTGAAAACCCTGATCCAAGAACAACAGATGATATGTTTGTAATGGAAGTTTATGTTGATGGAAATGAAGATGAATTGGTATCCTTTTTAGAACAAACTGGAACTGTAGAAATTAAAGTAACAGAAAAGCATAATTAAAATGAAGAGCATTTTAAAAATAACAATAGCGTTGGCTTTCATAATTACATTATCATCTTGTTGGAGTGATAAAACAAAGCCAAATTACCAATATATGCCAGATATGTATAAGTCGGTTGGATATGAAACTTATTCTACAAACCCAAATTATGCAAACGGTATGACTACTCAAATTCCTATTGAAGGAACTATTGCTCGTGGTCAAGTTCCTTATGACTATGAAAATACAAATGAAGGGTACGAAGCCGCTAAATTGGAATTAAAAAATCCTTTTGAAATAAATGAAACTAATTTAGCAAACGGTAAAAAAATGTTTGATATTTATTGCATATCATGTCATGGAAGTATTGGTGCAGGAGACGGTGAATTAGTTAAAAGAGATAAATTTTTAGGAGTTCCTAATTATAAAGATAGAGAAATTACAGAAGGAAGTATTTACCATGTGATTATGTATGGAAGAAATATGATGGGATCACATGCTTCTCAATTAACTGCTAAAGAACGTTGGCAAGTTACAATGTACGTTCAACAGCTTAGAACAGAATTATTACAATAACACTTTTACTAAGATAGAATTTTTTAGATATGTATACCTTTTCAAGTAAATTAAAACAATTTTCATTTGCTTTAATGATTATAGGATTTTTGGGAGTAGCCTACGGGTTTTTCTCAACGCCAAATTCAGTAGAAGATGTTAAAGTAATGTTAGCAGAAAGTCATGACGCTCATGGTGAAACTGCTACTATTGAAAATGAAGCACATGCAACTGAAACAACTGATGCACATGAAAATGTGGCACATTCAGATGATACCCATGCTGAACACGCATATCATTATTTAAAAAATAAACCATGGTCAGCATTATATGTTGCCTTGTTTTTCTTTTTTATGATTTCGTTGGCAACCTTAGCATTTTATGCAATTCAACATGCGGCACAAGCAGGATGGTCTGTAGTATTATTTAGAGTAATGGAAGCAATTACGGCATACTTGCCAGTTGGTGGAGTTTTATTATTCGTATTTTTCGTGTTATCATCTTTACATTTAAATCACTTATTTATTTGGATGGATCCTGAAGTAGTTGCGCACGATGAATTAATTCAAAATAAATCAGGGTATTTAAACATTCCTTTCTTTTTAGCAAGAGCGGCAATTTATATTGGCGGGTGGATTTGGTATCGTCAACATGCAAGAAAATTAACCTTAGCACAAGACAATGCTGCGGCTGGAGACATTAGTAACTATACGAAATTATTTAAGCGTTCTGCAGCATTTTTAGTGTTCTTTTTAGTTACCGAATCTATGATGTCTTGGGATTGGATTATGAGTTTAGATCCACATTGGTTTAGTACTTTATTTGGCTGGTATGTTTTTGCTAGTATGATTGTTTCTGCAGTTACAACAATTGCTTTGGTTTCAATCTATTTAAAGGGAAAAGGGTATTTAGAATTTGTTAATAATAGCCACTTACATGATTTAGCAAAATTTATGTTTGGATTTAGTATTTTTTGGACATATTTATGGTTCTCTCAATTTATGTTAATTTGGTATGCTAATATACCTGAAGAGGTAACATATTTTGCTACTAGATTTGGCGACTATAAATTACCTTTTTTAGGAATGGTGGTTTTAAACTTTGTTTTCCCATTATTAGTATTAATGAATAGCGACTTTAAACGTGTAAATTGGTTTATTATTTTTACAGGTATAATAATTCTAATTGGTCATTACATAGATATTTTTGTGATGATTATGCCTGCAACTGTTGGAGATCAATGGTTTATTGGTATTTCAGAAATTGGTTCAGTATTATTAATACTAGGCTTATTTATTTATGTTGTGTTTACAGCATTATCAAAAGCTCCTTTATTAGCAAAAGGAAATCCATTTATTAAAGAAAGTGAACATTTTCACTATTAATAATATTATTTTAAGTATAAATGAATCCTGAATTCTAATTATTCAGGATTTTTTTTATATTTGGCACTACTATACTAACAACTAAAAAAATATGACAGCATTACTTTATGTATTACTTGCTATTGTTGTTGCCGTTGCAATATGGCAGATAGCGAGTATTTTTAACTTAAAAGGCGTAATAGCCACTGAGAAGGATAACAATACTCAGGGAATTTTATTCGCTCTTTTTGGGATTTTCTTTTATGGCTTAATGATATTTTCATTTTGGAAATACTCAGTAATTCTATTGCCAGAATCAGCATCGGCAGAAGGTGAAAAATATGACACTTTGTATTTAATAACAATGTTATTAATACTTGTTGTTCAGGCAATTACACAATTTTTATTGTTTTATTTTGCTTTTAAATACAGAGGAGTTAAAGGTAGAAAGGCACTTTTTTATGCCGATAGTCATAAATTGGAAACCATTTGGACTGTTGTTCCTGCTATTGTTTTGGCTGGTTTAGTTTTATACGGTTTAACTGTATGGAATGATGTAATGGATTCTTCGGATGCAGAAAACCCGTTAATTATTGAAGTATACGCAAAACAATTTCAATGGGAAGCGCGTTATGCAGGAAATGATAATGAGTTGGGTTTAGCAAATGTTAGAAATATAAAAGGTATTAATACCATGGGGGTTGATATGACTGATAAAAATGCTTTAGACGATATTCCAACAAGAGAATTGCACTTGCCAAAAGGACGAAAAGTAATTTTTAAATTCCGTTCACAAGATGTTTTACACTCTGCATTTATGCCTCATTTTAGAGCTCAAATGAACTGTGTTCCTGGTATGGTTACCGAATTTGCTTTTACACCAAGTATGACAACTGATGAAATGAGAGTAAATGAAAAAACCGTTGCTAAAGTTGAAGGAATTAATAAAATAAGAGCTGAAAAAGGAGAAGACCCTTATGTATTTGATTATTTATTACTTTGTAATAAAATTTGTGGAGCTTCACATTATAATATGCAAATGAAAATTATTGTTGAAGAAGAGGATCAATTTAATACTTGGTTAGCTAGTCAAAAAACAATGGCTCAAGTTGTTCAATAAAATTTACTACTACTTTACTAAAAAAATAAAATATGTCAGATCATCATCATAAAGAAACATTCATTACAAAATACGTTTTTAGTACTGACCATAAAATGATTTCAAAGCAGTATTTAGTTACTGGTATTTTTATGGGAATTATAGGGGTATTTATGTCTATGTTATTTCGTTTACAAATTGCATGGCCAGAGCATTCTTTCAGTATTATTGAAGCCTTTTTAGGACATCACCAAGATGGAGGAGTTATGTCGCCAGATATTTATTTAGCAATTGTTACCATTCATGGTACCATTATGGTATTTTTTGTATTAACTGCTGGATTAAGTGGAACATTTAGTAACCTTTTAATTCCATTGCAAATTGGAGCTCGAGACATGGCTTCAGGATTTCTAAATATGGTATCATATTGGTTATTTTTCTTATCAAGTGTAATTATGGTTATTTCACTTTTTGTAGAAGCAGGACCAGCATCTGCAGGATGGACCATTTATCCACCATTAAGTGCGTTGCCACAAGCAATTCCAGGATCGGGAATGGGAATGACACTATGGTTAGTTTCAATGGCAATATTTATTGCATCATCATTGTTAGGAGCGTTGAATTATATTGTTACAGTGCTTAATTTAAGAACTGTTGGCATGAAGATGACCAGACTTCCACTTACAATTTGGGCATTTTTTGTTACAGCAATTATTGGTGTTGTTTCGTTTCCAGTATTGTTATCTGCTGCATTATTATTAATTTTTGATAGAAGTTTTGGAACTTCGTTCTATTTATCAGATATTTTTATTCAAGGTGAAGTATTACATTACCAAGGTGGTTCGCCTGTATTGTTTGAGCATTTATTTTGGTTTTTAGGACATCCAGAAGTATATATAGTTTTATTACCAGCATTAGGTATTACTTCTGAAATTATTTCAACAAATTCAAGAAAACCAATTTTTGGATATAGAGCTATGATTGGTTCAATTATAGCAATAGCATTTTTATCAACTATTGTTTGGGGGCATCATATGTTTGTTTCTGGTATGAATCCATTTTTAGGATCTGTATTTACATTTACAACCTTATTAATTGCTATTCCTTCAGCAGTAAAAGCATTTAACTATATTACAACATTGTGGAAAGGAAATTTACAAATGAATCCGGCGATGCTTTTTTCAATTGGATTGGTTTCAACTTTTATTTCTGGCGGTTTAACAGGTTTGGTATTAGGAGATAGTGCTTTGGATATTAATGTGCACGATACTTATTTTGTAGTTGCTCACTTCCATTTAGTAATGGGTGTTTCTGCTATTTACGGTATGTTTGCAGGTGTTTATCATTGGTTTCCTAAAATGTTTGGTAGAATGATGAATAAAACATTAGGATATTGGCATTTCTGGATAACTGCAGTTGCAGCATATGGAGTATTTTTCCCGATGCATTTTATTGGTTTAGCAGGATTACCTCGTAGATATTATTCTAATACAGCATTTCCATTATTTGATGACGTTGCAGATATTAATATAGTTATAACACTATTTGCACTTTTAGGAGGTTTGGCTCAAATTATATTTTTAGCTAATTTCTTTATCAGTATTTATAAAGGTAAAAAATCAGAACAAAACCCTTGGAAATCTAATACATTAGAATGGACTACTCCTGTAGAACACGTTCACGGAAACTGGCCTGGTGAACTTCCAACTGTTCATCGTTGGGCATATGATTATAGTAAACCGGGGCATGATGATGATTTTGTTTCTCAAATTACACCTTTAAAAGAAGGCGAAGAGGAATCATAGATACTATAAAACAACTTAAAAAAACCTTTCTGAAAATATCAGAAAGGTTTTTTTATGTTATAATTTGGTTGATACTAATTATTGAGTTCATACATTTTATATAATTCATAAACTTTATGATCATACGGATAATCCCAACATCCCATTCTATGGAATAGATTTCCGCCAAACCCTTTTTTATAAATATGAATTCCCCGCAAAGGATGTTTTTGGTTTAAATTTGGTGCAGAGCCAAACATATCATACTCAGAACATCCCCAGTTTTTAGCAATTTTAAGCGATTCCCATTGCAGTGCGTAACTTGCCATCATATTTTTATTTTTGTATGAAGAAGCGCCATACAAATAAGTTCCGCGTTTATTTGATAATACTAAAAACATAGATGCTAATAGTTTACCATTGTAATCAGCCATTAACATTTTAACATTAACACCATTTTTAGTGTTATCTTGATTTTTTAAAATACTTGAAAAGTACTCTTTATTTTGTAGTGGTAACTGTTGGCGAATAGCAGTTTCTTTATATAATTTATACCAACTTTCTATATGCTCAATGCCATATTCTTTAATTTGAATTCCCTTTTTAGAGGCTTTTTTAATATTATAACGTGTATTATAACGCATGTTGGAGAGTAACTCTTTCTCTGATAAAGTTAAATCTAAAAAGAAAGTATTTTTTGGTAGAATATCATTTGGGCTTTTCTGTAAATTCCAATTTTCAGTTTTAAAATTAACTCTAAATTCTTGAACTTGACTTTGAGGAGGACCAACCCAATTTCCAGTTTCATCAAAATATTCTTCATCAACCGACCATTGATTTTGCCACATTAAATCATAACGTATAAATACACAATTAGCAGGTAATTCAGGTTTTAAAACTTCAGAAAGTTGTTCAAGAAAAACGCCTTGATTTTCAAAATCTGGCTCTATTTTAGGACCGTAAGGAACGTAAGCAAAACAGTGATCAGCATCTATATTTTTTATAAGAACCAGAATGTCATCTTTAATAATTGTTGAAGTATTTTCAGAGTTATAGATCAACTCTTTTGAGATAGTTAACTCAAATCCATAAGGTTTAAAACCCTGTTTACTTTTTAATCGACCCCAAAAAGGAGTTTGTGGTAAAATATGGGTAGTTTTTAGTTCTTCTAGCTTTTTCTTTTCTAATCGGCAAATCATTAAATCTCTCTTTTTTTGCAAAACTAGCAAAATCATTACTTTATATAAAATTTGTAGTTAATTTATTTAAATTATCTAGGAATTCTAATGCATCCTATTGTAAGAAAATCACTTCTTTATGGCTGCTCTTTTTATTTTTAGAAATAAAAAGTGAAATTAAATTGTAACAATTATATGTATTAGTTTTATCATTTATATGCAATAAAAAAAGTTATGTTGAAAAGCTTGTTGTTTTTTTACAAAGGTTTTTTTATTTCTGCTATCTTTGTTTTTATGAACGAAAACTTGAATCCTGATAAAGAACATTTTTCTCCTGAAGAATTAGATGTAGAAAAAAAATTACGTCCACTATCATTTAGTGATTTTACAGGGCAAGAGCAGGTTCTAGAAAACTTAAAAATTTTTGTTGAAGCGGCCAATTTACGTGGCGAAGCTTTAGATCACACCTTATTTCACGGTCCGCCAGGATTGGGAAAAACTACGTTAGCACATATTCTAGCCAACGAATTAAATGTTGGATTGAAAATTACTTCAGGCCCTGTGTTAGATAAACCGGGAGATTTAGCAGGTTTATTAACTAATTTAAGTGAACGTGATGTGCTTTTTATTGATGAAATTCATAGGTTAAGTCCAGTAGTTGAAGAATATTTATATTCAGCAATGGAAGACTATCGTATTGATATAATGATAGAAAGTGGTCCAAATGCCAGAACTGTTCAAATAGATTTGGAGCCATTTACATTAATAGGTGCAACCACACGTTCAGGTTTATTAACTGCGCCAATGCGCGCTCGTTTTGGAATAAGTAGCAGATTACAATATTATAATACAGAATTGTTAACCACAATTGTACAGCGAAGTGCAGCAATTTTAAAAGTACCAATTTCAATGGAATCAGCTATTGAAATAGCAGGAAGAAGTAGAGGAACGCCAAGAATTGCTAATGCATTATTAAGAAGAGTTAGAGATTTTGCGCAAATAAAAGGAAATGGAAATATTACCATTCAAATTGCAAAATATGCTTTAGAAGCATTGCATGTTGACGCACATGGCTTGGATGAAATGGATAACAAAATTTTATCTACTATTATTGATAAGTTTAAAGGTGGGCCAGTTGGAATTAGTACAATTGCAACTGCTGTTGGTGAAAATACTGAAACCATTGAAGAAGTGTATGAACCTTTTTTAATACAAGAAGGTTTTTTAATGAGAACCCCACGTGGTAGAGAAGTTACCGAACTTGCGTATAAACATTTAGGCAAAATTAAAAGCCAGAATCAAGGCGAATTATTCTAGTTTTTATGTGACTTTCATCACAATACTAAATATTTATCGAAGTACTTTTGTTTCTAATAGTTATATAAACTTATGAATATGAGTTTAAAAAAAATATTCCCTTTTTTAACTTGGTTACCATTAGTTAAACATACTTGGAAAGATGATTTTATTGCAGGAATAACAGGCACTATAATTGTAATTCCACAAGCTGTTGCTTTTGCTATGATTGCTGGTTTACCTCCAGTTTATGGCTTTTATACAGCAATGATTACTCCAATTATTGCTGCATTATTTGGTTCTTCATATCATTTAATTTCTGGGCCAACCACCACAAGTTCAATAGTTGTTTTTGCTGTTATCAGTAAGTTTGCAAGTCCGGAAACAGAACTAGAAGCATTTATTTCATTAGCTATTGTTTTATCTTTTATGGCTGGTGTTATAAAGTTGATTATGGGATTGGCTAAAATGGGAAAGTTGGTGAATTTTGTTTCTAATTCAGTTGTTATTGGTTTTGCTGCTGGAGCAGGAATTTTAATTGCATTTAAACAATTAAAACATGTGTTTGGAATTCAAGTACCACTAGGCAGCACATTTTATGAAATCATTAATTACATAATTGTTCATATTCAAGAAACAAATTTATATGTTTTAGGAGTTGCTTTAGGAACTCTAATTTTGGCTTTTATCATTAAAAAGATAAAATATATTTCTAGATTGTATATGCTAATAGCCATGGTTTTGGGAAGTATTTTGGCTATTTTGTTGGGTGGAAATTTACACGGAATTGAAACTGTTGGAACTGTTCCTTCAAATTTACCTCCTTTTAAAATTCCAAATTTTAATTTTGAAGATATGCGACTGTTAACTTCTGGAGCAGTTACTTTGGCTTTATTAGGTTTGGTAGAGGCTGTTTCAATTGCAAGAGCAGTAGCATTGCATTCACATCAAAAATTAGATAATAATAGAGAGTTTATAGGTCAAGGTTTGTCTAATATTATTTCCAGTTTTTTCTCGTCATATGCAAGTTCAGGTTCTTTTACTAGATCTGGGGTAAATTATCAGGCAGGTGCTAAAACGCCTCTTTCTGCAATTGTCTCGGCAGTTGGTTTAATGTTGGTAGTATTGTTTTTTGCAAAGTATGCATCGTTTTTGCCTAAGCCAGCAATGGGTGGAATTATATTATTGGTGGGTTATAATTTAATTGATTTTAAAAATATAAAAACAATTATTAAAAGTAGTAAAAGAGAGTTTATTGTATTAATAATTACGCTTTTAGGAACCTTATTTTTAGAGCTAGAAACTGCATTGCTTTTAGGGATATTAATTTCTTTATTTTTCTATTTAGAAAAAACATCTAAACCAAATATTGCTGTTTTTGGTAAAAATAGTGAAGATAAATTCATGAATATTATTAGAGATGAAACCACCAAAGAATGTCCTCAATTAAAAATGATTCGTATAGACGGTTCCATTTATTTTGGTGCTGTTGAAGGAATTTCAAATTATTTTGCAGATTTATATGAAGAAAATAAGCAACAATATTTGTTAATTATTTCAAACGGAGTTAATTTTATTGATGTAGCAGGAGCAGAATGGTTAACGCAAGAAGTGTTGAAATGGCAAAAACGAGGTGGAGGAATTTATTTTGTTGGTTTAAAAATTATAAGTCAAGATATTCTTCAAAATGGAGGGTTTTTGAATTCAATAGGTGCGGAGAACTTTTTTAAAGATAAAAATACTGCAGTTTCTACAATTTATACCAAACTGGATAAAAGCATTTGTGAAAAGTGCGATATAAAGTTATTTAATGAATGTAAAAAATCTCTTCAATAATGAAGTTTAAAAAGTTTATTCCAATTTTAGAATGGTTGCCAAATTATCAAAAAGCTTGGTTTAAAGATGATTTTGGAGCAGGATTAACCGTTGGAATAATGTTAATTCCTCAAGGGATTGCCTATGCAATGATTGCTGGATTACCACCAATTTACGGTTTGTATACGGCAATGATTCCTCAAATAATTTATGCAATATTTGGAACTTCTCGCCAATTAGCTGTTGGACCAGTAGCAATGGATTCGTTAATTGTGGCTTCTGGTGTTGCAACATTAGCAGAAGTTGGCACAGAACATTTTATTGAGTTTGCCATTTTACTGGCATTTATAATGGGTGTTTTACAAGTATTGTTTGGAATATTTAAGCTAGGATTTTTAGTTAATTTTTTATCGCGTCCTGTTATTAGTGGATTTACATCTGCGGCAGCATTAATTATTGCATTAAGTCAGCTTAAAAATTTATTAGGTGTAAATCTACAAAAAGGAAATAAAATTCATGAACTACTAATTGAAGTTTACCATCATATTAATGAAATAAACTGGATTACTTTTGCCATTGGTATTATATCCATACTAATTTTGGTGTTTTTTAAAAAATTGACAAAAAAAATTCCGGCAGCATTAGTTTTAGTGGTGTTAGGAATAATAGTTGTTAAATATTTAAATTTAAATGAAATTGGCGTGAAAATAATTGGTGATATTCCGCAAGGATTACCAGCTTTTAAAATACCAAGTTTTAGTCTAGATGTAATTATTGATTTATTTCCTATTGCATTAACCTTATCTTTCATCGCTTTTTTAGAAGCAATATCCGTTGCTAAAGCCATAGAATTAAAGCACAAAAACTATAAAGTAAACCCAAACCAAGAGTTAATAGCTATTGGAATGGGAAATATTGTTGGGTCATTTTTTCAAACGTATCCAGCGACCGGAGGGCTGTCTAGATCTGCAGTAAATAATCAACTTGGTGCAAAAACTCCTATGGCAGCAATTATTTCAAGTGTAATTGTTGGCTTAACATTGTTGTTTTTAACGCCCGTTTTTTATTATTTACCACAAGCTGTTTTAGCAGCAATTATTATTGTGGCAGTTTTTGGATTGTTAGATTTTACGGTGCCAAAACAATTGCTTAAATACTCTAAAAGAGAGTTGGTAATTTTAAATATAACTTTAATAATAACAGCAACAATAGGTATTAAAGAGGGTATATTTATTGGGGTAATTTTGTCTTTAGGAATGTTAATTTATAGAAGTACTAAACCTCATATTGCAATATTAGGAAGAATTCCAAATACACATTTTTATAGAAATATTAAAAGATTTGAAGGTTTATTGGAAATTAATCCTGCCGTTTTAATTGTGCGCTTTGATGCACAATTATTTTTTGCTAATGTTCAATATTTTAAAGATCAATTAGAAGAATATGTTGAAGAAAAAGGAACAGGTTTAAAATTAATTATTATTGATGGTGAAAGTATTAATACCATTGATAGTTCTGGTATTTATATGATGAATGATGTTATTTCAAAATACCATAGCAATCAAATTGAAATTGCGCTTACAGGGATGAAAGGACCCGTACGTGATGTTTTAGAAAAAAGCGGGGTTATGCAAAAAATAAGGTATGAAAATTGTTTTATGAGTATTCAAGAAGCTGTTGATGCATATGAAGATACGGTTAAAAATAAAGAATTAGAACTAAAATATTTTGAATATATAAAGCAAACAAACAATTAAAGTTTTCTTAAAAAAGTTGTTTATGTAACCTCAGTTACAAAAAAAAAGAACGTTTCATGTAGATTTGAAAAACTACATACTAAGTTTAATAATATATAAATCAGAGAATTATGAAAGTTGAACAATTATTTACAGGCTGCCTTGCAGAAATGGCTTACTACATTGAATCTAATGGAGAAGCTGCAATTATTGATCCTCTTAGAGAAACCGAACCATATATAGAAATGGCAAAAGCAGATGGGGCTAAAATTAAATATGTTTTTTTAACTCACTTTCATGCCGATTTTGTTTCTGGTCAAGTAGATTTAGCCAAAAAAACTGGAGCCACCATCGTTTTTGGTCCAAACGCAAATCCAAACTATGATATTCATCAAGGTAAAGATGGAGAATTATTTCAAATAGGAAATATTTTATTGAAACTATTGCATACTCCTGGTCATACAATGGAGTCTTCTTCTTATGTTTTGATTGATAAAAATGAAAAAACGCCATATGTATTTACTGGTGATTGCTTATTTATTGGTGATGTGGGAAGACCGGATTTAGCTGTAAAATCTGATTTAACTCAGGCAGATTTGGCGGGTCATTTATTTGACTCACTTCGAAATAAAATAATGACATTGCCAGATGATATTATTGTATATCCTAATCATGGTGCGGGTTCTGCTTGTGGGAAGAATATGAGTTCAGAAACTTTTGACACTTTAGGAAATCAGAAGAAAACAAACTATGCCTTAAGAGCAGACATGACTAAAGAAGAGTTCATTACTGAAGTAACAACTGGTTTAAAACCAGCACCACAGTATTTTGGTAATAACGTAAGAATGAATAAAGGTGTTAATACTAGTATAGACGAAATTTTACATAGAGGAACAACCCCCCTTGATGCCGCAACATTTAAAGAAATGAGTGAACGTGATGATATTTTAGTGGTTGATACACGTTCAAAAGAAGAATATACAGAAGAAGGAACCGTTCCTGGAGCCTGGTATATTGGAGCAGATGGAGGTTTTGCACCTTGGGTTGGCGCTTTAATTCCTAATATAAAACAAAAAATTATTTTTATTGCTGAAGGTGGACGGGAACATGAGGTAGTAACACGTTTTTCAAGAGTTGGTTATGATCATACCTTTGGCTTTTTGCGTGGAGGAATGCACGCTTGGTTAGCCGCCGGATTTGAAGCTGATAAAATTGGATCTATGTCAGCCACTCAATTTGCAAATAAATTGAAAGAAGGAACAATAGGCAAAGCACTTGACGTGAGAAAAGAATCTGAATATCTTTCAGAACATGTTGTTGGAGTAGAAAATTTTCCTTTAGAT
Source organism: Lutibacter sp. (assembly GCF_016342705.1). Lineage (GTDB taxonomy): Bacteria > Bacteroidota > Bacteroidia > Flavobacteriales > Flavobacteriaceae > Lutibacter. The sequence goes on from NZ_JAEINV010000001.1 coordinate 350,435, forward strand.
TATATTCATTCAAATTTTGCTGAAATAAAGTCAGATACAACTTATGTACTGCATTGTGCTAGCGGTTATCGATCATTAATTGCTGCATCAATTTTTAAAGCAAATGGAGTAGAAAATGTGTTTGATGTGAGAGGAGGCTTTAAGGATATTAAAGATACTGAGGCAAAATTAACAGATTATGTTTGTCCAACAACATTATTATAAATGTTCTTTTTTATTTAATATTTTGGGGAGTTTTTAACTCCCCTTTTTTATTTTTATTCGTAACTTTAGTTACCACATTCCAAAATGTGGTTAGGTACATTTGTCAAAAATCAAAAATATATAAATATGAAATTAAAATTAGGGGTTGTTTTATTTATGCTATTTATTAGCTTAGGCTGTAATTCTAAACCACCATTAAACGAACAAGAAAAATCGGCAATCCATGTTGTAAAGCCTGCTGAGTTTAAAGAGAAATCAATAAATCAAGTTATTATTGATATTAGAACACCACAAGAATTTAATCAAGGCCATATTGAAGGCGCAATAAATATCAATTTTTTTGATAATTCATTTATTGAGCAAATTGGAAAATACGACAAATCAAAACCTATTTTTTTGTATTGTAGATCAGGTAATAGAACATCTTCTGCGGCAGCAAAAGTTGCAAAATTAGGATATGGAGAAATTTATGATTTACAAGGAGGAATTATGAGTTGGTCTAGAGAAAATCTTCAAATAATAAAATAAAATGGTAAAAAAAATATTTTTTCTAATAACAATTGTGGTTGCGTTAGTTTCCTGTAATACTTCTTTTTCAGAAAAAGACAAAGAAGCATATACTTTAAAAGGGAAAGAAATTGCAGAAGCTGCATTTTTAGAATTAAGCACGCAACTTACTGAACAAATGAAAGCAGGTGGTCCAGCGCAAGCTATTCCGTTTTGTAATCAAAAGGCCATGCGAATAACAAATCAATTATCAGAAAAATTTGAAGCTACTATTAAACGAACTTCAAATGATTTAAGAAATGACCAAAACGCTCCTTCAAAAAGAGAATTAGAAATTTTAGATGAATTTCATAAAACCAAGTTGGAAGGAAAACCATTAAAACCTATTGTTGAAGTTGATGCAACTAATAAAAAGCATTTTTATGCGCCAATTATTATGAAAGCCAATTGCTTAGTTTGTCATGGCACTATAAATGAAACAGTGAATATTAAAACAGATTCTATTATAAAATCATTATATCCAAATGATAAAGCAATAGGGTATAACGAAGGTGATTTAAGAGGGATTTGGAGTATTACTTTTAAAAATTAAAATTATGGCAAAAGTAGTTGTTTTAGGAGCAGGGATTTCTGGCCACACGGCAGTTTCCTATTTAAGTAAAAGCCTTAAAAACCCACATGAAGTAGTGATGGTTTCTCCCAATAGTAATTTTCAATGGGTACCTTCAAATATTTGGGTTGGTGTTGGATTAATGACTCCAGATCAGGTGAAATTTGCATTGGCGCCTGTGTATAAAAAAATGGGTGTAGATTATAAACAAGCATTAGCTGTATCTATAAATCCAGAAGGAGATGTAGATAATTCAAAAGGATTTGTAACTATTAAATATGTTTCTGAAGATAAAAAAGATATTGAAGAAAAAGTTACTTACGATTATTTAATAAATGCCACAGGACCAAAATTAAATTTTGAAGCAACAGAAGGATTAGGCCCAAAAAAACATACAGAATCTGTTTGTACATATGATCACGCTGCACACGCCTGGACCAAACTGCAAGAGTCTTTAAAGAAAATGGAAAATGGTGAAAGACAAACGTTTTTAATTGGAACTGGACACGCTATGGCTACTTGCCAAGGTGCTGCTTTTGAGTATATTTTAAATATAGCTTTTGAAATTAAAAAGCGTAAACTTCAACATTTAGCCGATTTATGGTGGATAACCAATGAATATGAGTTGGGTGATTTTGGTATGGGAGGTGCTTATATTAAAAGAAATGGATATATAACACCAACCAAAATTTTTGCTGAATCTATTTTAAAAGAATATGGCGTACAATGGATTAAGCAAGCTGGTGTACAAAAAGTTGAAAAAGGAGTGGTGTATTATGAAAATTTAAGAGGAGAGCATAAAACTGTAAATTTTGATTTTGCCATGTTAATTCCTGGGTTTACTGGTGCTGGTATGAAAGCTTTTAATAAAAAGAATGAAGATATTAGTGCTGAAATTTTTGTTGCTAATGGAATGATGAAAGTTGATGCAGATTATACGCCTAAAGCATATGAAGAATGGAAAGCAGAAGATTGGCCAGAAACATATCAAAGTGTAAAATACGCAAATGTTTATGCGGCTGGAATTGCTTTTGCACCACCGCATGCAATGTCTAAACCAATGGAAAGTCCGAATGGGACGAAAATATTTCCAACACCTCCAAGAACAGGAATGCCATCAGGTGTAATAGGTAAAATTGTAGCGCAAAATATTATTCATTCTATAAAAGTGGGTAAAATTGAACATCCACATAGGGCTTCTATGGCTAAGATGGGTGCTGCCTGTATAGTTTCTGCCGGATATGGTTTAAGAAAGGGTCAAGCAGCTGTAATGACTGTAAATCCAATTGTTCAAGATTGGGAAAAATATCCAAAATGGGGAAGGAATATTGATGATACCGTTGGAGTGGTGGGTACAGCAGGACATTGGATGAAATTATTTATGCATTATATGTTTTTATATAAAGCAAAAGCAAAACCTTTTTGGTGGTTAATTCCAGAATAATTTAAAACGAAACAGATGAAAACAACAACAGATAAAACAGTACCATATAGTAATATTTCCTTTGGAACTGAACCAACAAAATTGGTTCGGTTTATGAGAGTTTTCTTTCCATATCAGATTTACAATTTTTTTAAATTAAATTTAAAAGTAATGATGATAGTTGTTAGAGGGCATTCATAAAAATTAATTTTGTAATTTTGTACTCTAAAAATAATAGTATGACAACGTTAGAAATATTAAACTTAAAATGTGGCGGTTGTGCCAATTCTATTAAAAAAGGATTGTTAGCAATTGATGGAGTTACTGATGTTTCTGTAGACTTAGAAGCTTCAAAAGTAACTATAGACACCAAAGATAATTCGGTTTTAACTGAAGTGAAAAATAAACTTTCAACTATGGGTTACCCAGAAGTTGGAGATGCTAATACAATAATTCACAAAGCAAAATCTTTTGTTAGTTGCGCAACTGGAAGAATGACTTCAGAATCTTAAAAAACTAGTTATGAAAAAAAACGTAGGTAGTACAGATAAGATAGTGAGAATGGTTTTGGCTATTGCAATAGGTTATTTTGCGTATTCAACAGTGTTTGAAACTAGTTGGATTCAATATGTATTATATGTAATTGCTGGGATAATGCTAGTCACTCCAATCACTGGATTTTGTCCTCTTTATACACTTTTTGGAGTAAATACTTGTGAAATAAAAGAATAAGTAACCATAGATTTTAAAAAAAAAGCACTTTAATGTGATTATAATCACATTAAAGTGCTTTTTTTTATTTAATTTTCTTAGTTGAAAGTTAATTTAAAATAGTCTATTATGTCTAAACATTATCAAGTGTTGGTAATTGGTGGTGGAACAGCTGGAATTATGGTTTCATCCATGCTAAAAAGAAAAAATAAATCCATTCAAATTGGTTTAATTGAACCAGCTCAAACGCATTATTATCAGCCAGCTTGGACATTGGTTGGAGCAAATACATACGATTTTGAGAAGACCGCGAGGCCAATGGCTTCATTAATACCAGAAGGAGTTGATTGGATTCAACAATTTGCCGAGAAATTTGAACCAGAAAACAATAAAGTTTTCACTAAAAAAGGTGAAGAATTTACTTATGATTATTTAGTAGTTGCGCCAGGATTGAAGATTGCTCCTGAAATGATTGAAGGGCTTAAAGAGGCAATGGATAAAGGAGTTGTTTGTAGTAATTATACAAATCCAAAGCATACTTGGGAAATTTTACAAAAATTTAAAGGAGGAACAGCACTTTTTACCCAACCTGCAACACCAATTAAATGTGGAGGTGCACCTCAAAAAATAATGTATTTGGCAGATGAGCATTTTAGAAAAGAGGGACTAAGAGATAAAACAGATATTGTTTTTGCTTTACCAAGCGGATCTATTTTTGGTGTAAAAATAATTGCGGATACTTTAATGAATGTTGTAGATAAAAAAGATATTAATGTTCGATTTTTTCATAGACTTGTAAAAGTAGATGGTGATAAAAAAATTGCTTGGTATGAAATAGATAAGGATTTAACAGCGGGTGGTTGCGTAACTATTGCAGATGGAGATATTACTACATTAGATAAAGATATTCAATACAACTATAAAGATGTTAAGGTAAGTAGAAGAGGAGAACAATATGGAATTCATTTTGATATGATGCATTTGGCACCGCCACAATGTGCGCCTGATTTTATTAAAAATTCTCCTTTAGTTTCTGAAGCTGGTTGGGTTGATGTAAATAAAGGAACAATGCAACATGTTAAATACGGAAATATTTTTAGTTTAGGAGATGTTTCTAATTTACCAACTTCAAAAACAGGTGCAGCCATTAGAAAACAAGCTCCGGTTGTGGTTGAAAATATTTTAAAGTTAATTGAATCAAATGCACTTTCAACAAAAGAATATAAAGGATATACTTCTTGTCCGTTAGTTACAGGTTATGGTAAAATGGTATTGGCGGAGTTTGATTATAATCAAAATTTTGAACCAGATCCAAAGTTAAAACAGTTTCCTTTAATGATTTCAGATTCTTCAAAAGAGCATTGGAGATTATGGTTACTAAAAAAATATATGCTTCCTTATTTGTATTGGAATAAGATGATGAAAGGTATTGAAGTTTAATAATTTTATTGAAAAGGATTTAAACTAAAAATAGAATACTTAGCATTTGTATTCTATTTTTTTTATGAAATATTAGGAGTGTAAGTAAAAATCCATTCCTTAATAGTGTTATCAAAATCATTATGACTTTCTGAAAAAAGTTTGAATCCGTTTTTTTTATAAAAATAGTTAAGCTGTTCTTCTTCAATAGTTAACCAGTATTTTTGATTTGGATTTAGTGCTTTTAAATAAGATAACCAAGTAGTGGCTAATTGCAGATTTCTTTTATGTTCGGCAACCCAAATATATCCTAAATAATTAAACCCATCAGCGAATAAATACGCATGCGAAATTTCAAAAGGAGTCATTTCTTTTAGTTTTTCTGTAAAAACAATACCTCCGCAAATAATTTCGTTATTTTCTTTAATTACATAAATTGTAGCTGTTTTTTTATAGAAAATCCAATTAGGAACAATGCTAATTTTCCAATCATTTGGTAAAATATCAAAAAATTGATTTGGGTTTCCTTTAAGTTTTTCAAATTGTATTTCCATTTCAATAAAATTAAATTATAACAATCCCCAAGACCAAAGCTTGTCGGAATCATCAAACCATCTGTCGCCAATATCGGTTCTATAATAGCTGTTGTTTACAATAATATTTCCAATTCTATTATTCATCATTTTTTGAGCATCTTTCATAGTTAATCCAGTTCCAGAAACCATTACTGCAATCCCTGTGTTTCCAGTAATTAACCACTCATCATTTATTTTTTTTAGATGCATTGGGTGAATTCCTTCCTTAATTTCTTTTTTAAAAATAACAATAGAATCTTTTGAAAATAATTCAAAACTTTTTTTGTCATCAAAAGGAAATGGAGGAACCACAATAAATGCTCCTATTTGAAATCCTTTCTTAACATTTATAGTAAATTTTTGTCCGCCTGCAACTTTATAAAGCATATTTCCTATTGGCTCAATTATACCTGCACGTTGAATAAATATTTGAGGAAAACCAAACCTTGATGTAAATTCTAAAGGATAAATACCATTGACATTTACAATGCAATTAATATCTATATGACCAATAAAATTTTTCTTAATTAGGGTGTTTTCAAACTTTTTTAAAGTAGCATCAAAAATGGGAGAATCTTTTACCCAAAACATACTGCTTCCCATTTCTCCTGTAGAAACACCTAATTCTTTTGGAAATAATTTTTTATGCTCAAAAGTGACATTAATGGGTGTTATAAATTCATTCCCATTAAAAAATGCTGAAACTGAAATTTCTACACCTTTTACTTTTCTTTGCAATTGAAAATTTCCAAAATCATTTCCCCAGGATTTTTCATAAGCATTTAATACGCGAATAACATCAAGACCTTCATCATCATTACCTACAAATAGTAATTGTTTTAGTTCTTGAGTTTCTCCACAAGGTTTTACAACATAAGCATCAGGATTTTTTTTTACAAAGGCAATTGCGTCTTGAAAATTAAAAAACTCTTTGGATTGTAATATTTTTACTTTGTGTTTTTTTAATTCTTCTTGTCCAAAATTACGATCTAATTCAAGCCTATCTGTATATTCTGATCCTCCAAAAACAATTTTTCCAGCAGCTCTCAGTTCTTCACATTCTTTTCCAAAACCTGTATAATCAAAAATAATAATGTCTGCCCAATCAATATGTTTTTTCCAATTGGATACTTTAGGAACAAAACCGTAGCCAATTTCTTTTGAAGGTTTATCTTCAATAAATAGTTTAACAAAATTTCCTTCGTTCTGAATTGCACAAGCAATATCAAGTATTTCTCCCCAGCGGGAAATAAATAAGAAATTTCGTTTGGTTAGTTGTTCGTTTTTTAAATTTAATTCTTTATTTTTTATTTTTTTTGTAGGCATTTTAAAAATTTCTTTTAAGCAACTTAATTAAAGGTAACAAAAAAAGAGGAGTTTTTAAACTCCTCTTTTTTGATTATTCAACCAATGTTAATTTTGTAACTACAAAAACTTCATAAGGTTCATTGCTTTCATCAAGTCTTTTTTGGGTTTCGTAGGTTACATTAAAAGTTTTACCATTGTATTTTATATCTTTAAGATCGTATATTTTAGTTACTTCAGCAGAAACTTCTTGAATATAATATGTTTCATCTTCACTATCTGTAAAAAAATAAGTATCGTCTTCAAATCCGTCAAATACGGCTTTCATTGTAAATACTTCCTGATCGTTTTTGCCAAAGGCTAAAGAAATAATTGTAAAAAAAGTTAAAAGTGTTTTCATGTTTTGTAAGTTTTAAATTCTAAAATTTTATTGTTGTCGCAATTTTTAATAAAATTTATTAATAAAGGTAAATTGCAAATACCACAGAACGTTTCAACAAATTCTTATAGTAAAAATGATGATTATAGGTAGCTTTAAATAAATGGAGTTAACTCCGTCGGATGACTTGAGTTGTTATTCTAAAAAATGTGTTTTTAATAATATACACAAATTTAACAGCTGTTTTCATTGCTATTTAATAATGCTTTAAAAGCGCATTTTACGATGCAAATATATATAAAAAGGGAATTTAAAAAATATAAAATTTTCATAATTATTTCAGTTAAAAATTAAATTTTTTATAGATCATTTAAATTTAAAATGTACCTTGTAATTAAATTTAAAAATGGTTTTAAAGTGAGTAAAAAAAAATATTTTTTAAAATTAATAAGTTTAGTTTTAATTTTTGCTGTTTGTTTTAGTTGTAAGTTGTATAAAAACCCAACAACGGTTAATGAAGCTTTACAAAATACAGATAATGGTTATTTTAAAGTAAATATGAAAAATGGAGATGAAGTTATTTTTGAAAAAATAGAGAAAATAGATTCAATAATTTACGGTATAAAAACTATTGAAAATAATGAAATTAAAACGGTTTTAATTGAAAATGACATTTTGAATATTCAAAAGCAAAATAAAAAATCTTCAAATTCATTTAAAATCATTGGAATTACTGTTGGAATTGGGTCGGTTTTATTAGTTTTCGGAATGTTAAATTAACAATATCAAGCAACTAGCTCATAAATATTTAACACATATAAAAAATCCACTTTTAAGGTGGTTTTTTTATTTTATTGAATAAAATAGGTATATTTATATGAAGTGATTTGCCACTAAAAAAATTTAAAATTATTGTGTTTTTTTAAATTTAATTTGAATATAGTATTGATTAAAAAAATAAAAATAGAAGATGGGAGAAAATCCAATTCAATTTATGAATGAAATAAATGCAGTTGTTATTTCAGTAAATAATAAAGGTGAAATAATATACCTTTCACCATATTGTGAAGTGTTGCTAGGTTATAAAATTAACGACAAATTAAAAAAAGAATGGTGGGAAAAAATTAGTTTTTCTAACGATGAAATTGCTTTAAATAAATTAAAGATTGAAGAAATTTCTAAAGGAAAATTAAAAATTTCAGCGAAGCCCTATGAAAGTAAAGTAAAATGTAGTGATGGTAATTTTAAATGGATTGAATGGAGAGATACAGTTTCTGATGCGAATACTTTTACAACTGTAGGTGTAGATATTACAAATAGAAAGTCTCAAGAAATAGCCTCATTTCATTCTAATGATATTATAAATAGCGTTGATGCTATGATTTTAGTGAGTGATAAAAATGATAATGTTATTTTTTGCTCACCTTCTGTAGAAAGAATGTTAGGGTACAGAGATGAGGAAATTATGGGTGATAAATGGTGGAAGTTAACCTATGAAAACCAATATGAAGCTAAAAAAGTAAAAGAAGCTATTCATAATTTAATTTATTTTCATATTAAAGATTTTACCGATATTTCAAAAAGACAAATTAAGACAAAGAATGGCGATTATAAATGGATAGAGTGGCAATTGTCTAAAGGATTAAATGACACTTATATTTCTGTTGGAACCGATATTACTAGTAGGGTTAAAACAGAAATGGAATTAAAACAAGCTAAAGATACTGCAGAGAAATCTTTAAAAGTTAAGGATGAGTTTTTAGCAAACATGAGTCATGAAATTAGAACTCCTTTAAATGCAGTTATTGGATTTACGGATTTATTATTAGAAACGCAATTAACCACAGAGCAAAAGGAGCATTTAGAAACCATGAGAAACTCTGGTGAAATTCTATTGTCTCTTATAAATAACGTATTGGATTTAGCAAAATTAGATTCTAACAAAGTTGAGATAGAAGAAATTCCGTTTAATCTTCATAAAAGTTTATATGAAGTTGTAAAACTAATGAAGTTAAAAGCTAAAGAGAAAAAAATAACTTTAAATCTTGATATTGACCCAAATACACCAGAATATGTTTTGGGAGATCCAACAAGAATTGGACAAATTTTATTAAACCTTATTGGTAATGCCATTAAATTTACCGATGAAGGATCTGTTGGAGTTTTAGTTAAATTAGTAAAAGATGAAAACAATTTAGCGGATATTTATTTTGAAATAAAAGACACAGGTATTGGTATAGTTTCTAATAAAATTAGCACAGTATTTGGTGTTTTTACCCAAGCAAAAAGTGATACTTCAAGAATATATGGAGGAACAGGTTTGGGATTAGCCATTGTTAAAAAATTGGTAGCGCTGTTAGAAGGAGAAATAAAAGTGCAAAGTAAATTTGGAGTAGGTAGTAATTTTAAAATGACCATTCCATTTAAAAAAGATGTAACTAAAATTGAAAAACATTTTGTTGAATTGGATGAAGCAGAAAATTCAACATTAGAGTTAAAAATTTTGTTAGTTGAAGATAATAAAACAAATCAATTATTAGCAAAAACAAGATTAGAAAGATGGAATTGCACCGTAGATATTGCCAATAACGGTATTGAAGGAGTTAAAAAAGTTCAGAAAAATATGTACGACATTATTTTAATGGATATTCAAATGCCGGTAATGGATGGGTATGAAGCTACAAAAATTATAAAAAACGATCTTTCTAAACAAGTTAGCAGAATACCTATTATTGCAATGACTGCTTATACTTCTAAAAATGATATTGATATGGCTTTAGAAGCCGGAATGAACGATTATATTTTTAAACCTTTTAAAAAAGAGGAATTACTTTTATTGCTAAAAAAATACGGAAAATCAATTAGTTCAGAAAAATTTGAAGCTAAAAAAAGCGAAGGTGAAATTTCAACCAAAAATGCAATACAAGAAAAATATACAGATCTTGAATTTTTAAAGCAAGAATCGTTAAATGAAACGTCAATTTTAGTATTGCTTATTCAATTATTTTTAAAAGATTTAGATGAATATGTGAAAGTTGTTACTAAAGAAATAAAAACAAAAAACTGGGAAGCCTTGCATAGAGCAACCCATAAAATAAAACCAAATATAAGCATGTTTGGGATTTCAAAAATGGAAACAATGATACATTCTTTAATGAGAAATTTAGAAAAGAAAGAGAATTTAGATGGGGTTGAGGTGGTTTTGAATAATTGTAAAGAAATTATTGAAAAAGTTAAAGAAGAATTAGTTGAAGAATTAAAAATGTTAGAAAATGAGTAACTTAAAAAAAATTGTTTTAGCAGAAGATAATTCAACTTTAGCACTATTATTAAAGTTTAGATTAGAAAAGGAAGGTTATCAGCTTTTAATTGCGGAGGATGGTAAAAAAGCTATTGAATTAATTGAAGAACATAAACCCGATATTATTTTATCGGATATTATGATGCCTTTTATTAGTGGATTAGAAGTTATTAGCCACGTTAGAAATAAATTAAAATTACAGATGCCAATTATTGTTTTTTCAGCTGCAGGGCAAGAAGAAATGGTTTTAAAAGCATTTAACTTAGGTGCAAATGATTTTATGGGAAAACCATTTAGTCCAAATGAATTGGTAATTAGAGTGAGGCGTTTATTAACTTAAAATATTTATATAAACTATATGACAAACATCCAAAATATTTTAACATATTTTAATCAACTTCCAATATTACTGCAAATTGTTTGGATTGGTGTTTTAGGGTTGTTTGTTAGCATACTATTTTTTCTTTTTTATCTTTATTATTTAAGAAACTATTTAAGAGCTGAGGAGGTTATTTCAAAAAACTTGTTTACAGAGTACGAAGCTAGTTTAATAAACTATTTGTATTCTGGAGACGGTATTTCTAAAATAACAAGTGAACAGCAAGAAATTATTGATAAAATGAAAACTTGTATACAAGACAAGTTTAAACGAACTATTTTTATCTCAGTTTTATCAAAATTAAAAAATGATATTTCTGGTGAAATGGCTACTGCAATAAATACTTTATATTTAAAAACCGGACTTATTAAATACTCATTAAATAATTTAGAAAGTAAAAAATGGGATAAAATTGCACTCGGAATTAAGGAACTTACTCAGTTTGAGGTTGTAAATGTTTATAATGAAATTAGTAAATATAAAAATCATGATAAACAAGAAGTTAGAAATCAAGTTCAACTTTATTATGTAAGTTTATTTCATTTTAATGGGTTAGAATTTTTAGATAATTTAAAATCACCAATTTCAGAATGGAATCAAATTCAATTGCTAGAAATATTGCAAAAATTTGATGATCAAGAAATTACAGATATATCACCTTGGTTAAAATCTGAAAATGATTCAGTGGTATTATTTGCATTAAAATTAGCCAAAATTTACAATCAGTTTCAGGTAATTGAAATTTTACTAAACTTATTAAATCATAAAAATAAACAAATAAGAGTTTGTGTTATTGAAATTTTAGGGTATTTCCAAGTAAAGGAAGTTAAACAAATTTTAAAAATAAATTTCGGAAATAGAAGTGAAGAAGAAAAAGTTGCATTTTTTAAGATTTTTGAAGATATAGTTGATGAAGAAGACGAGGCGTTTATTATTGAAAACACTTCCAATCCTAATTTTAAAATTAGATTTTTGGCTTTTAAATTATTAAAAAAGTTGAATATTGAAGCAATTAACTTACTAAAGGTGAATGCGTCAGGAATAAATAACGAGCAGATTTTTAAGTTTTTAGAAATAATTTAATTATGGATAGTAGTACTGTTAGAATAATACTTTTTATAATACATTCATTATTTTTTATCTATGCATTTTCAGTAATTGTATCTTATATAGTTTTGGCTATTATTTCTGCTGTTGAATCTAATGAATACATGAAAAAAAATAGTTTTGTTAATTATAACGAAATATTATCTTCTACAGTTTCACCTTCAATATCAATAATTGCTCCAGCCTATAATGAAAGTTTAAATATAATAGAAAATGTAAGATCTTTATTGTCAAGCCATTATGTTAATTATGATGTAATTATTGTAAACGACGGAAGTAAAGACAATAGTTTAGACCTACTTATTAACGCGTACGATTTAGTAAAGGTTAATTATTTAATTAATGAACAAATACCTACAAAGCCATTAAGAGCAGGTGTATTTAAATCTAACAATCCAGCATTTGAAAAATTAATTGTAGTAGATAAGGAGAATGGAGGAAAAGCCGATGCTTTAAATTTTGGTTTAAATATTTCTAGCAGTCAATATTGTGCGTGTATTGATGTTGATTGTTTGCTGTTAGAAGATTCACTGCAAAAAATGATAAAACCATTTTTAGAAGTTACAGATGTAAAGGTAATTGCTTCCGGTGGAGTTATTAGAATTGCAAATGCCTGTACAATTAAAGAAGGGAAATTGTTAGATGTTAATTTGCCAAATAAATGGATTGAAATTGCCCAGATTTTAGAATATTTAAGATCATTTTTATTAGGTAGAATGGCTTGGAGTAGATTAAACGGTTTATTAGTAATTTCAGGAGCCTTTGGAATGTTCGAAAAAAAATCTGCCATTGAAGTTGGTGGTTATGACACCAATACTGTTGGAGAAGACATGGAAATAATTGTGCGAATGAGAAGGCATATGGAAGAGAAAAAAGTAAAATATAAAGTGGCTTATATTCCAGATCCGTTATGTTGGACAGAAGCTCCAGACAATTATAAAATTTTAATTTCACAAAGAAATAGATGGACGCGAGGTACCATTGAAACATTACGAAAACACAGAAAAATTGGTTTCAATCCAAAATATAATTTATTAGGAATGTTAAGTTTTCCTTATTGGTTTTTTTACGAAAGGTTAGCACCAATAATTGAAGTTATTGGAATGATTTATTTTTTAATTTTAGTAGCTTTAAAAAGCGTGAGATGGGATTTTGCATTTGCATTTTTTTTATTAGCTTATTTATTTTCAGTTGTATTTACAATTGTTGCCATTTTTTCTGAAGAGTTCACTTTTCATCAATATAAAAAGAAAGGAACCGGATTTAAATTAATTTTGGTAACGCTGTTAGAACCATTTATTTTACATCCTGTAATTTTATATGCAGCCATTAAAGGAAATTACGATTACTATTTTAATAAAAAGAAAAAATGGGGAGAAATGGTACGAAAAGGTATGTCAAAATCTTAAAAAACAATTATTAGTATGAAATTAAAATTCCAACTTAAAGAAATTTATAAATACGGCTATTTAATTTTAGCATTTATAGCTACGTTTTGGCTTATCAGTTTTTTTGAAGTGTTTCAGTTAACTTCAAAGAATGTTGGTATTTCTATTGGTTCATCATTGTTCTTTAAATTATTGAATGATTTTTGGACAGGATTATTTATAAGTGTATTTCTTTTTCCTTTGTATTTTTTAGTGGCCTATTTTCATAAAAAAGCAGCCGTTATTTTAATTCAAATATTATTTGTAATTATTATAATTGGCCAATTTGCGCTTGTTAATTATAGTTTAACAACCTTAATTAATTTAGGAGCCGATTTATTAGGCTATTCTTATAGTGATATTACGACTACAGTTTCATCTTCCGTAGAATTTTCTATTGGTTATTTTGTGCCATATTTAATTTTTGGTGGAATCTTTTTTGGGTTTATTGTTGCTTTTAAAAAGTTTTTTCCTGAGAAGTCTTTAATAGCAATTTATACAATTACCATTGTATTGTTTGGAGCAGGAAAATTGGTTTTTTCACAAACTTCAGAAACAGAATATCAAAATAAACTAAATTATTTAGTATTTGATATTTTAAAATTTCAACAAGAAAAAAGAGAGCTAAATGCAATGGATTTAGATAGTAGAACTGATTTTCCATTTTTATCACCAACATCAAAATCTGAAAATGTTTTAGGGCCACTTTTAAATTTAAAGGAAGAAAAACCAACTATAGTTTTTATTATTGTTGAAGGATTAGGAGCAGAGTTTGTTGGGGATAATACGTATGGAGGATTTACTCCTTTTTTAGATTCATTAATTGATGAATCTTTATATTGGGAAAACTTTGTAAGTACTACCGGAAGAACTTTTGGTGTTCTACCTTCCATCTTAGGTTCCTTACCATTTGCGGAACAAGGTTTTTTAGAACAACAAAAATTACCTTCACATTTATCATTAATTAGTGTTTTAAAAGCAAATGGTTATACAACTTCTTTTTATTCTGGTGATAAATCTAGTTTTGATAGAAAAATTAATTTTTTAGAATTCAATGGTATTGATGAAGTAATTGATGAAGATAAATTTGGCGAAAATTTCACCAAAACCGAAGCAAACGAAGGTGGTTTTTCTTGGGGTTATCCAGATGAAGAAATTTTTAGAAAAACAATATCTGTATTAGATTCAAAAGCTGATCCAAGGTTAGATATAATTATGACTATCTCTAATCACGAACCTTTTAATTTTCCCAATAAAAACAGCTATATTTCAAAAGTTGATAGTATTATTTCAACCAAAAATATAAATGCGGATTTAAGCGCCGAAATTAAATCGTATTCAGAGATTTTTGCAAGTTTATTGTATACAGATGCTTCTATAAAAGGATTTATAACAGAATATAAAAAACGACCAGATTTTGAAAATACCATTTTTATAATTACTGGAGATCATAGGTTAATTCCTATTGTGCAAAAAGATAAATTATGTCGTTTTCATGTGCCGTTTTATATCTATAGTCCTTTGGTAAAACAACCTAAAAAATTTAAATCTATCTCGTCGCATTTTGATGTAACTCCGAGTGTTTTGTCGCTTTTAATGAATTCCTATAATTTTATAAAATTAGAAAATGTTCCTTGGATTAGTAAAGGCTTAGATACGGCGCAACAATTTAGAAATATTCATAAAATACCATTAATGCGGTATAAAGGAAGTATTAACGATTATATTTATGAAAATTATTTGTATTCGGATGGTAATTTATTTAAAATAAACGAAAACTTTGGAACAGTTAAAGTTGTTGAACATGACTTGTTAAATACTATTTCAGATTCATTAAAAGCATTTAAAAAGTTAAATGCGTATAGTACCTTAAAAAATAAAATTTATCCTGAAGAAAATAATATTTATATAAATCCAGGAATAGATTTCACTCAGGAAGAATTAAAAATTATAGAAGTATCAACCAAAGGTTTAACATTTGATAAAATATTTTTATTGGCTAGAGAATCGGCTTTTAATAAAGATTTTAAAAAGGCGCAATTACTCTGCAATTATATTTTAAATGAATACCCTAACCACGCCGATGCCCGTACTTTAAAAGGAAGGACGTTAGCTTGGGAAGGAAAATATAAAGAATCTGAGTTAGAGTTGTTGAATGTTATTAAACGAGTACCTTATTATTATGATTGTTACTTGGCGTTAATGGATGTTTATTGGTGGTCAGATCAAGATGAAAAATCTATTGAAATTGCTCAAAAAGCATTTAAAAATAAAATTGTAAATGGCGATTTGAGCTTTAAATTAGCAAAAGCTTACCAAAGGTTAGATTATAAAAAGGAATCAAATATATTAATGGATAGTTTGTTAAAGATCTATCCAGAGAATGTTGAATACAAAGAATTTAAGCAAACCCTAAAATAAAATGAAATCAAAACAACAATTATTTTTGGCATTATGTTTATTAATTAGTGTTTCTATTTTTGCCCAACAAAAAGAATTTAATGGAGATCCAGATGTTACTTTTGAAACGGCTAGAAAATTAGCTTTTGACGGCAATAGAAAACAAGCACAAGATTCACTCATAATGTTGCTTAAAAAATATCCGAATTACCATGATATTCGTTCATTCTTAGCAAGCACCTATTCTTGGGATGGAAATTATAAATTGGCCAAAAAGGAATTTTTATATGTGCTAGAAAAAGATCCGAAAAATGAAACAACTTGGGTGGCGGCTATCAATAATGATTTATGGTCTGAAGCATCTTTTAGCGCTTTAGAAATGGCAAACAAAGGATTGCAATACTTTCCTAGTAGCGAAGAGATTTTATTGGTTAAAGCAAAAGCGGAAGAAAATTCGCAAAACCCCGAAGATGCGCTAAAAACAGTGCAAGTAATTTTAAGTAAAAACCCCAATAATAAAGAGGCTATGGAGTACAAAGAAAGCTTAAATCAATCGCTTCGGTTCAATGCCATTGGCGTAAGTTCTTCTATCGATTTGTACTCAGAGGTTTTTGATCCAATGCAATTTTATACGTTAAAATATAAACGGTTAACAAAATATGGAAGTATTATTGCAAAAGGAAATTTCAGTAGAAGATTTAGTGATAACGGAGCTCAGTTTGAAGTGGATTTATACCCAAAAATTGCCAAAGGATTGTATGCGTATTTAAACCTCGGTTTTTCAAATTCTTACTTGTATCCAGATGTTCGTTTTGGAGCAGAATTACACCAATCATTACCACACAGTTTTGAGGTTTCGCTAGGTATGAGATCATTAAAATATAGTTCCACTACAAATATTTATACAGGATATGTAGGTTGGTATACAGGGAATAGTTATTGGTCCTTTAGGCCATATGTTACACCTGGAGATTCTGGAGCAAGTACTTCAGGGACTTTAAATTATAGAAAATATAATAGTGATGCAGATAATTATTTTAGCATTGCTGCCGGAATTGGATTTTCACCAGAATTGTATCGATTTAATTATGAAGGAAATGAAGACCAAATCATTAAATTAGAATCTCAAAAAATAAATTTTGGCTATTATTTCACCTCAAAAAGCAAACAAAATGCTTGGGGAACGCAGTTAGGAATATCTCATCAAGAAATAAGTTTTGATCCAGGAAATTTCTTTTGGATTTATTCATTAGGCGTATCATGGGAGTTGAAATTTAAATAATTTTGTATGAGTGTTGAAATTGAACGAAAATTTTTGGTAAAAGGGGATTATAAAAAATTTACCACATCAAGCTATAAAATTTCACAAGGATTTTTGTCTTCCGATCCTGAAAGAACTGTTCGCGTTAGAGTAAGAGATACAAAAGGATTTATTACAGTAAAAGGTATTTCAAATAATTCAGGTACCACTCGTTTTGAATGGGAAAAAGAAATCTCTTTACCAGATGCTGAAAATTTATTAGCCATTTGTGAACCTTCTATTATAACAAAAATTAGGCATATTGTTCCAACAACTAATAATTTGTTTTTTGAGGTTGATGAATTTATGGATAAAAATGATGGTTTGGTAATTGCGGAAATAGAATTACCTGATGAAAACTTTATTTTTGAAAAACCCATTTGGTTGGGGAAGGAAGTTACAGGTGAAATAAAATATTTTAATTCGGTTTTATCTAAGAACCCGTTTAGTAATTGGTAATTTTTAGTTATATTCGATTTTATTTTTAATACTATTTATGTTAGAATTAGCAGGAATTATTATATTAGGTATTGTGGCTCAGTGGTTTGCTTGGAGGTTTAAAATACCTGCAATTTTACCTTTAATTTTAATTGGGTTGCTTGTTGGACCAATATCAACACTAATTTCGGTAGACGGTACAAAATGGTTAGAGCCAGTTTGGAATGGAACAGAAGGATTATTCCCTGGTGAGCGCTTATTTAACTTTGTATCACTAGCCATTGGAATTATTCTTTTTGAAGGAGGTTTAACTCTAAAAAAAGAAGAAATACTAAATGTAGGCCCCGTAATTTTAAAGTTAATTACACTCGGCTCTGTTATCACTTTTTTTGGAGCAGGTATAGCAGCACATTATATTTTTTATTTAAGTTGGGATATTTCATTTCTATTTTCCGCATTAATTATAGTAACAGGGCCAACGGTTATTGCGCCAATTTTAAGAAATATACCTTTGAAAAAGGATATTTCAACTGTATTAAAATGGGAAAGTATACTTATTGATCCAATTGGAGCCTTAGTGGCAGTATTGGTTTTTGAGTTTATAAGTGTTGGTACTGGTTATGAATATACTAAAGAAGCTTTAGTAGAATTTGGTAAAATAGTTATTATTGGAATTTCAATTGGTTTCACATTTGCCTATGGACTTTTTTATGGAATTAAAAATAATTTAATTCCACATTATTTATTAAATGTTGCAACATTAGCTAGCGTACTTTTTGTTTTTGTTTTATCCGATTTTTTTGCCCACGAATCTGGATTATTATCAGTAGTAATTATGGGGATGGTTTTAGGGAATAAAAAATCAAAAGAATTAAAAGACATACTTTATTTTAAAGAATCTATAAGTGTGTTATTAATTTCAATTTTATTTATTTTACTTTCTGCAAACATTAATATTAGTGATTTATATTTATTGTATAACTGGGAATCTTTAATACTTTTTGGAGTTGTTATATTAATTTTAAGACCACTGGGTGTATTTTTAAGTACCATTAATTCTGGTTTAAAGTTTAATGAAAAAATATTTATAAGCTGGGTGGGTCCACGTGGAATTGTGGCGGCTGGTATAGCTTCCTTATTCGGACTTAAATTAACAATGCAAGGAGAGCCAGGTGCAGAATACATTACACCACTGGTGTTTATGATAGTTCTAGGAACAGTAGTTTTAAATGCAACAACAGCCAGATTGTTTGCAAAATTATCAGGTGTATTTTTAAAATCATCCGATGGTATTTTAATTGCAGGAGCGTCAAGTTTTTCACGTTTAATAGGAACTTATTTAAAAGAAAACGGTAGACGTGTAGTGTTAATTGATAGCAACCCAAAAAGTATTGAAAAAGCAAGAGCTTTGGGCTTGGAAGGTATTGAAGGAAATGTGTACTCTGATGATTTAATTGATAATATTGAATTAAATGATGTGGGTTATTTATTAGCCTTAACTGCAAGCGCATCTGTAAATAGGTTTGTTTTAGAGCGTTTTTCTGATATCTATGGAGAGTGTGGTGCTTTCAGATTAATTTCAACAGAAGAAATGTTAGCAGGTGAACATAAGCCAGACACCAACCTTTTTACGCATAGTAATGATTATATTAATTTAAGTGAGGTTGTTAGAGATTATCCTTTTATTAATGAAATTGAAATTAATTCCAAAGAAGAATACAAAAAACTATTGAAAGATATTAATTTTGAAACTCATGCCATTCCTGTATTTGTAAAAGATAATAAAGGTGTAATTCATATCATATCTTCATTATTAAATGATGATACTATTGAAAAAGGCAATAAACTAATGTATGTTGGTAAAAAATTAGTATAAATTTTAACCTACATATAATATTCTCTAAACTTTTAAATAACAGATGTTTCTGTAATTGTGCTTATGTAAAATATTCATTTTTTGAATGAAATTTAAGTAGGTGAATTCCCAAAGCGCGAAAAGAAATATAGACATTGTTGTTATATCTGATATACATTTAGGTACCTACGGTTGCCACGCAAAAGAGTTATTAAGCTATTTAAAAAGTATTAATCCACAAACGCTTATTCTTAATGGAGATATTATTGATATCTGGCAATTTAGTAAACGCTATTGGCCAAAATCTCACATGAAAGTTATTAAGTATATTTTTAAATTAATTTCCGAAGAAAAGGAAGTGTATTACATTCCTGGTAATCATGATGAAATGCTTCGAAAATTTGTGGACTTTAAATTAGGTTCGTTTTCTATTAAAAATAAAGTTGTTTTAGAGTTGGATGGAAAAAAAGCCTGGTTTTTTCACGGTGATGTTTTTGATGTTACCATGCAACATTCAAAATGGTTAGCAAAGTTAGGAGCCATAGGCTATGATAGCCTAATATTAATTAATAGAGGTGTAAATTTTATCAGTAACTTTTTTGGAAAAGGAAAAATTTCATTGTCAAAAAAAATAAAAGATAGTGTAAAATCAGCTGTAAAATTTATCAATAATTTTGAAGAAACTGCCACCAATATAGCCATTGAAAATAAGTTTGATTTTGTGATTTGTGGTCATATACATCAACCAATTATTAAAGAAATTGAAAATAATAAGGGTAAAGTTATGTACTTAAATTCTGGTGATTGGATTGAGAATTTAACGGCTTTAGAATATTATAACAAACAATGGAATTTATATTGTTATAATGATGATGATTTAGAAAAAAATGCAATAGAAACTGAAACGAGTATTGATATAATAGATCAATCTACAGAAGAAATATTTGGGCAATTATTAGCCGACTTTAATTTTAAAATATAATGAAAATATTATACGCAGTACAAGGTACTGGAAACGGTCATTTAAGCAGAGCTAAAGAAATTATACCAGCTTTACTAAATAGAGCTCAGGTAGATGTTTTAGTGAGCGGTACTCAGGCTGAAGTTTCTATTTCGCATCCAATTAAATATGTTTATAAAGGATTAAGTTTTTATTTTGGGAAAAAAGGAGGAATAGATTTTATAAAAACCATAAAAAGAAATTCAATTTTAAGTGTTTTAAAAGAAGTAAAAAATTGTCCTGTTGAAAATTATGATTTAGTAATTAATGATTTTGAACCAATTACAGCAATGGCTTGCAATTTAAAAGGAGTAAAAAGTATTTCATTAAGTCATCAAAGCGCATTGTATACTCCTAATGTTCCAAAACCAACTCATACAGATTTAATTGGAAAATTTATTTTAAAAAAATATGCAAAATGCAGTATAAACTATGGTTTCCATTTTAAAAAATACAATGATAACATATATACTCCAATTATAAGAAATGCTATAAGAACATTAAAAAGAATTGAAAAAGACCACTACACAGTGTATTTACCATCATATTCTGATAAAAAAATTATTGAAGTGCTTTCTGAAATTAAAGATATAAAGTGGAAGGTTTTTTCAAAAAATGCCAAAAAATATTACCAAGTTAAAAATGTATATGTAAGACCAATAGATAGTGATAAATTTGAAAAAAGTTTGGCTTCCTGTAAAGGTATTTTGTGTGGAGCCGGTTTTGAAACTCCAGCAGAAGCTATTTATTTACAGAAAAAATTAATAGTAATTCCAATGAAAAATCAATATGAACAGCATTTTAATGCTCGTGCATTAGAAGAGCTGAATGTACCTGTTTTAAACTCTTTAAAAAAGAAAAATATTCCTAAAATTAAAATGTGGATTGAAAGCAATCAAAAAATTGAATTAGATTTTCCTAACGAAACCCAACAAATAATTGATCATATTTTATATGATTTTATTGTTGAAGAAGATTTTTTATTTGTCTAAAATTTATGCTAATTTTTTTTATTGTAGTGTCATAATTTCAAAACTTCGTATTTTTAACTTTTAATTTTAGTTAAAATAACTGAAAATATGTATAATACAAGTAAAACATATAAGTTAATACGTTGGGGAATAATTGGTTGTGGTGATGTTACCGAAATTAAAAGCGGTCCGCCATATTATAAAATTGAAGGTTTTTCTTTAGCTGCTGTTATGCGCCGTGATAAAGCAAAAGCAAAAGATTATGCTACACGTCATCAAGTAAAAAAATACTACACAAACGCTGATGATTTAATAAATGATACTGATATTGATGCTGTTTATATAGCTACACCGCCAGACACTCATAAATTGTATGGGTTAAAGGTTGCTGCTGTTGGAAAACCATGTTGTATTGAAAAACCTTTGGCACCAAGTTATGCTGATAGTATAGAAATTTTTAATGCTTTTAATAAAACAAATACTCCGCTATTTGTTGCGTATTATAGACGAACACAACCTAGATTTAATCAAATTAAAAAATGGATTGATGAAGGAACTATTGGTGAAATTAGGCATATTAACTGGCATTTAAGTAAAACTACAAGTGAGCAGGATTTATCAAAAGAATACAATTGGCGAACAGATATTAAAGTGGCTCCAGGTGGTTATTTTGATGATTTAGCCAGTCACGGAATTGATTTATTCACCTATTTTTTGGGAAATATTACTGAAGCGAAAGGCATTAGTTTAAATCAACAAGGTTTATATTCTGCTAAAGATGCGATTACGGCTTGTTGGGTACATGAAAATGGAATTACTGGTGCCGGAAGCTGGAATTTTGGTTGTAATTTAAATGAAGATATTGTAAAAATTTATGGAAGTAAAGGTTCTATTGTATTTTCAGTTTTTGAGAATGCTCCAATTGTGTTGGAAAGTGCGTTAAAAAATGAAAGTGCAATGATTGAGCATCCTGAAAATGTACAATATTTTCATGTAGAAGCTATGAGAAATTTTCTTTTAAAAGGAAAAGAACATCCTTCAATGGGTAAATCTGCATTGCATACAAGTTGGGTAATGGATAAGATTTTGGGAGCTATTTAATAGTATGGATTTATTTAGTGTAAATTCTTTTCAAAATATATTGCCATTTGATGGTGAAGTATTAGATTATGGTTTGGTATTAAATAGTGAGAATTGTTCTTATTATTTCAATATTTTTTTAAATGCTGGTTTTTGGGAACACGATGAGTTTGTAATGTTTGGTAAGCAAATTATAACAGCACGTAAAGTCGCTTGGTTTGGAGATTTAGAGTGTCAATATTCTTATTCTAGTTCAATAAAAAAGGCAATTGCTTGGACTCCAGAATTACTTTCAATAAAAAATTTAGTGGAATTAAAAACAGGAAAAACATTTAACTCCTGCTTATTGAATTTATATCATAATGGAAATGAAGGAATGGGTTGGCATCAGGATAATGAAAAGGAATTAGGTAAAAACCCAATAATTGCCTCTTTAAGTTTAGGTGTAGCTCGAAAATTTTCTTTCAAACATGTGCAATCAAAACAAAAAGTTGATATCCTTTTACAACCAGGAAGTTTATTACTGATGAAAGGTGAAACGCAAGAAAAATGGTTGCATAGTGTGCCTAAAACAACCAAAGTGAAATCCCCAAGAATTAACTTAACGTTTAGAAATATTGAGAACTAATTAGTGTATTTCCAATAATGCGGATTGGTATCTTCAGAAACCTGATTCCAATAATCTTGATTCACTTTATGCCCGTCAAACGTTTTTAATTTACGTTCAAAAACCCAAATAGTTGGATTAAAAACCATATCGGTCACAGCAACAGTGTATAATTGAGGATCTTCTTCTGTTTTGCGTTTCTCTTCTTCTATAATTACTTCAAAACCATTGTGCTCTAATAGTTTTTTTAAAAAGTCTTTTCTATTTTCATCTGTATTTTTTTCAACAAAAGTTACTCTTGTTTCACCAATACTACCAAATGAATGTTTTCCGTCTAAACCCATAATTTCTTAATTAATAACACTACTTAATTCATAAATATAGTCGTATAACGGACTATATAATCCTAACACTAAAATACCAATTACTGTAATTAGTAATCCTAATTTCATATATAATTTATTCTCAAAAAATGGAATTGGATTTTCACTTCTTCTAATAAACATAGCTCTAATAACTAATAAATAATAATATAAAGAAATGGTTACGTTTACAACTGCTAAAAATACTAATAAATAATAGCCTTTACTTGCGGCAGCAGTAAATAAGAAAAACTTACCAAAAAATCCTGCAACTGGTGGTATTCCTGCTAATGAAAATAGAGCTAGCATCATTACCAAACTTAACTTTGGATTTGTTCTGTACAAGCCGTTATAATCATCCATATTTTCTTTACCCGTTTTTAATGAAATCGCTTGAACAACGCCAAAAGCAGCTAAGTTCGAGAAGATATAAATCATTACAAAATAAACAATAGTTGCTATTCCTAATTGCGTTCCAGTTATTAAACCTAATAATATAAAACCGGCTTGTGCAATAGATGAAAATGCTAAAAAGCGTTTCATATTTTGTTGGCGAAGCGCAAATAGGTTACCAATAAACATAGTTGCTAATGCTACTACATATACCATATTTTCCCAAACATGCATTAGTGGTTTAAAAATGGTAAACATTAATATCATTAAAATAAATACAGCAGCACCTTTTGAAATTACTGATAAATAGGATGCAACACTAATTGGCGCACCTTCATACACATCGGCAGTCCAAAAGTGAAATGGTACTAAAGATATTTTAAATGATAAACCAGCAAAGAATAAAATAAATCCTAAAATTGTTAAGTTGTTTGAAACAATTACTTCAATAATATCGTGAAAAAAGATAGAACCAGAAGTTGCGTATAATAACGAAATACCAAATAATGAAACTCCTGAAGCCAATGCTGCAGAAAGAATTAATTTAATACCTGCTTCACTAGATTTTCTTTTAGTAGTCTCATAAGCCGCTAAAGCTGCAACTGGTAAAGTTGATAACTCTAAACCGATGTAGAACATTAAAAAGTCACCAGCAGAAATCATAAAATACATTCCTAATAAGGAGGAGAATAATAAAATAAAGAATTCTGTTCCTCTGTTTTCTCCAACTATTTTTTCTTGAATCCAATCAGCGGATTGCAATAATAAAATAAACACTCCAATATTTAATACATTCTTAAAAAAGTGAATCAAATTATTAGTTTGAAATGAACCTCCAAAAATACTGCATTCATCAATATGAAAAAATCCGACTGCGGTATGAAAACCAAATAAAAAGATAGCCAAATGCACCAAGCTGCTTTTTTTGGATTTACTTATAAAAATTTCACCAACCAATAACAACAATGTAATTGCTAACAGTAAAATTTCGTGTCTCATTAATAAAAAACTACTTAAATTCATTTTTCTATATATTTTATAATTATCTATAAAAGTTTCAAATTCAAACTTTTAACTTTGTACTTTTAACTAGTTTATAATACTCCTTGAATAAATGGTTGAATACTTTCTAACAGCATATCACTCAACCAAAGTGGTGCAACACCCATTCCTATAATTGGAATAAGCAATAATAATATCCCCGTTTTCTCGTACCAAGTTGCATCTTCTAGTTGTAAATATTCACTATTTTTTATAGGTCCCATTAACATAATTCCAACCACTCTTAAAATATAAACGGCTGTAACAACAATTGCCGAAACTGAAATAATAGTTGCAACGCGATAAAACATTCCTTCATTTTGAAAAGCACCAACAAATATGTTCATTTCAGCTACAAATCCACTAAATCCTGGTAAGCCTAATGATGCTAAACCAGCAATAACATAAATTGCAGAAATAAAAGGAATAACTTTTAATAAGCCACCTAATTTAGTGATGTCTCTTGTGTGAGTTCTTCCGTAAATCATTCCAATTAATGCAAAGAATAATGCTGTCATAAATCCGTGAGAAAGCGATTGCATTAAAGCACCGTTCCAAGCAGTTTTATTTAACATTAATAATGCAAACAATACCATTCCTAAATGGCTTACTGAAGAATATGCGTTAATATATTTTAAATCGGTTTGTTTTAAAGCGCCAAACGCTCCATAAATTACTCCGGTTGCAGATAAAATGATGAAGAACCAACTCCATTCAATAGCTCCTGCAGGTAACAAGAACATTGCAACTCTAAAAACACCATAACCACCTAACTTCATTAAAACTCCAGCGTGTAACATAGATACTGCTGTTGGTGCAGATGCGTGACCATCTGGTGACCAAGTATGAAATGGGAATAAAGCTCCTAATACTGCAAAGCCAATAAAAGTTAAAGGGAAAAATAATTTTTGAGCTTCAAAAGGAATATTTACTTGTGCGATTTCTAAAATATTGAACGTTAAAGCGCCACCATCTGCATTAGAATTGAAGTAGATTCCTAAAACTCCAACTAATAAAACTGCAGAAGCCCCCATTAACATTAAAGTTAATTTCATTGCTGAATACTCTTTTGGGCCTGAGCCCCAAATTCCTATTAATAAATACATTGGAATTACCGCTATTTCATAAAAAACGAACATTGTAAACAAGTCAATTGAAATAAAGAATCCATATACTCCAGTTGAAAGTACTAATAAGGAAATAAAAAATTCTTTAGGTAAATCATCTGTTTTCCAAGAAATAAATACACCAGCTAACACAACAATTGCGGTTAACAGTAATAAAGCAACTGAAATTCCATCAACACCAATAGCGTAATGTATATTAAATTGTTCAAACCAAATATAATCTTTGGTAAAAACCATAATATCCTTATTAATGGCTCTTTCTTTAAAATAAGCAAAAAGTAAATTGATTGCCATTCCAAGTTGAATAATACTTCCAACCATTGAAACTAATCGCGCTTGTTTTAAACCTTTTGAAAATCCTAAAACTAAGATTGTTAAAACAGGTACAACGACAAAGAGTGATAAAATATCCATATTAATTTGTTAGTTTGTCCATAAATAAATAAAAACCAATGCTAAAACTACCACTCCAGCAATAAAGCCAAAAGCGTAATCTTGCAATTTACCTGACTGCATTCCTTTAATTTTTTCAGAAATTACAACCGTTTTATTACCAATTCCTTCCATTGTTCCATCAACATATTTTTTATCGAAAATAGCTATTGGCCAAGCGATTCTTTTGTATATTATTTTCTTTGTAACAAACATGTAAATTTCATCGAAATAAAATTTGTTGTTTGCCCATTTGTAAAACATTCCAAAGGCATTTGCAAATCTGTCTGCTAAATCATTTTCTTTTTTATAGAAAACGTACGCTAATCCAATTCCAGTTAAACCAACAACAGTTGCAACAATTGCTAAAGGAATATTTAAGTGCGCTTCAAAGCCAACTCTATCAGCTGTTATTAATTCACTAAAAGGAATAAAACCACCAATAAGACTTATAAATGCTAAAACCATTAAAGGAAATGTCATTGAAATATGTGACTCATGTGGTGCATGTTTGTATTGTGTGTCTTTTCCCCAGAAAATTCCAAAATACAATCTGAACATATAAAAAGCAGTTAAGCCAGCTACAAAAACACCCACAAAATAAATTAGCTTGTTGTGTTCAAAAGCAGCTACTAAAATTTCGTCCTTACTCCAAAATCCTGATAAAGGAAATACTCCAGAAATTGCTAGAGCAGCAATTAAAAATGTAATATGTGTAATAGGCATATACTTACGTAAACCACCCATATCTTTTAAATAGTTACTATGTACAGCGTGAATTACAGAACCAGCACCTAAGAATAATAAGGCTTTAAACATGGCGTGTGTAAATAAGTGGAACATAGAAGCCATATAACCAACACCTTCGTGTCCATCATATCCAGAAACACCTAAGGCTAACATCATGTAACCTAATTGTGACATTGTTGAAAATGCCAATACTCGTTTTATATCAGTTTGAGTAATTGCGATGATTGCGGCGAATAAGGAAGAAAAAGCACCAACATAAGCAACAACATTTAAGGCAAAACCATTTTCAACAAAATAATACATTGGAAATAATCTGGCTACTAAATATACACCAGCAACTACCATTGTTGCTGCGTGAATTAATGCAGAAACAGGAGTTGGGCCTTCCATAGCGTCAGGCAACCAAATATGTAGTGGAAACATAGCTGATTTTCCAGCGCCACCCATAAAAATTAAAATTAATGCCCAAGTGGTAATAGATAATCCCATAAATGAAGTGGATGCCCAACTTAAAATAGCATTTCCTTCAGGATTATTTAATGTTTGAAAATCGTATGTTCCAGAATAATAACCAATAATTAAAATTCCAATTAAGAACCCTAAATCAGCAAAACGAGTTACAATAAATGCTTTTTTTGCTGCAGCAACTGCTGAGGTTTTTGTGTAATAATATCCAATTAATAAATAAGATGAAACTCCTACTAATTCCCAAAAAATATAAATTTGGAATAAGTTTGTTGCCAATACCAAACCAAACATAGAAAAGGAGAATAATCCTAAAAAGGCAAAAAAGCGCGTATAACCATCATCACCTTTCATATAGCCTCTACTATAAATATGAACCATTAATGATATGATTGAAACAACAATTAACATCATTACTGAAATAGGATCAATTAAAATACCCATATCTATTGCTAAGGTATCTGTAAAGTTCATCCACGTTGTTTTTTCAACAAATGTTTGATAAACACCATCAACTTTTCCAACTACAAAAAAGTATTGATAAGCTGTATAAAAAGATAATCCAGCCGAAGCAGATAATCCTGCAACACCAATATATCCAGAAATAGCTGGTTTTATTTTTTGATTAAAAATTCCAAGCAGTAAAAATGCTGCTAAGGGAATAAGAGGTATTAATATTACGTAAGTAAAATCCATAATTTCTTAACTATTAATATTTCAAAATTTCAGTATCCTTAACTTCTACAGAAGCAATTTGTCTATATAAATTAATTATTATAGAAACAGCCAGCGCAGTTTCAGCAGCAGCCACAGCTATAATAAAAATTGAAAAGAACACGCCTTGTAACATATCTGGATATAAATATTTATTGATAACAACAAAGTTTATAACAGATGCATTCAAAATTAATTCGATAGACATTAAAATTGAAATCAAGTTTTTTCTGGTAATAAAACCGTAAACGCCAATAAAAAATAGGATAGAGGTAACGGTTAAAATTTCGTATATGCTAATTCCGGCTATCATAATGTTGTATCATTTTTGTCGGTTAGTTTTTTCCCTTTTGCAATTACAATTGCACCAATCATAGAAGCTAATAAAAGCACACTAATTACTTCAAATGGCAAAATAAATCCGCCAGTTTCGTAGCTTAATAATCCATAACCAATATCCTCTGTAGTTGTAGTTACTGAATTTTCAACAACATTAAATTGATGACCATAAATAGTGGTTAAAAAAACACCTAAGCCAACTAAACAGGCTAAACCAGTTAAAATTTGTTTTGATCTTTTTGCTAATTCTAGTTCCATTTCAATATGATGAACCAATACTACTGAAAAGATGATTAGTACTATAATACCCCCTGCATACACTGTAAGTTGAATAGCTGCAAGAAAATTATAATCTATTAAAAAATAAATACCTGCAATTCCACATAAAGTGAATAATAGGTAGATTACTGACCGAAGCATTTTTTTGCTAGTTACTGATGCGATTGCAAACACAATCATAATCAATGCTAAAATGTAAAATATAATTTGTTCCATATGCTTATTCTTCTACTCCAGCTTTTAATTTAGAGTTTGGTTGATTTAAAACTTTGGTCAAATACGATCTATCGTAAACAGAGTTTTCAAAATTTTGGGCCCAAACAATGGCATCTGTAGGGCAGGCTTCTATACATAACCCACACATAGTGCACATTCCTAAATGATAAATATGCTGATCTATCATTTTTTTCTTTTTACCACTTTCTGGGTCAATTTGTCTGTCCCAAATAATTTCAATAGAACCATTTGGACAAGCTAATTCACATTTTTGACAACCAGTACAACGGTGTTCATTATTTTCATCGTGAGGCATTACCACTTCACCACGAAAACGTTCAAACATTTTTAATGTTTTTCGGTTGTCTGGATATTGTTGCGTGATGGCTCCTTTTCTTGAGGTTAAAAAGTACTTTCCGGTAACACTCATACCGGTAAGTAGCGTTTTTATCCCTTTATATATGTCTCCAAAATAACTCATAATTCTTAAAATTGAATTGTTAGGTTAAGCCAAACAATTACTGCCATTAAAATGATGTTTAATAAGTTTAGCGGTAATAAATATTTCCATTCCAATGTCAATAGTTGATCAATTCTCAAACGAGGGAATGTCCAACGGAACCACATCATTAAAAATACCAGCATAAAAGTTTTTCCAATAAACCAAAAAACACCTAACCAAGGAATAGATTCTGTGATACCAAATGGTGATAACCACCCTCCAAAAAATACGGTAGTTGCAATGGCTGCAATAATAAACATGTTGATGAATTCCGCTAAAAAGAAATAAGCAAATTTCATTCCTGAATATTCAGTATGAAAACCAGCTCCTAATTCACTTTCAGCTTCCACCATATCAAAAGGGGCTCTGTTTGTTTCGGCAGTTCCGGCAATCATATAAATCATAAATGCAATTACTGCAGGAATATGACCTTGAATAATTAACCAGCCGTTTTTTTGAACTTCAACAATTTCTGATAATTGCAAAGTACCCGTTAGTAAAACCATTGTTAATAATGATAAACCAACTGAAAGCTCGTAACTTATAGTTTGAACTCCACTACGCATTGCGCCAATTAAAGCAAATTTGTTATTACTTGCCCAACCACCTAATAAAATTCCAATTACACCAATGGATGAAATTGCAATTAAAAAGAAAATTCCAATATTAATATCAAAGGCTTGAAATTCTTGTGTGAAAGGAAAAACCGATAGCGCCATTAATGACGATACAATTACAAAATATGGTGCTAAATTGAATAAAAATTTATCAGCTTTTACAGTACCTGTTAATTCTTTTGAAACCAATTTTAAAGCATCTGCCATTGTTTGCAATAAACCCCAAGGTCCAACTCTGTTTGGCCCTAAACGTAATTGAAACCAAGCAGCTATTTTACGCTCTAATAAAACAAGATACAAACCTGCAACCGCAAAAATGGCTAAATAAATTAATGCGATGGTAACCATTGCTCCAATATTTGCAGCTCCTTCAGACATAAAGCCTGATAGCAATTCGGTAATGGTTTTTGTTATATTTAATGATATATTCATTGTATTAATTTTATCTGTCAATATCTGGAATTACAAGATCTAATGTTGCCATAGATGCTACTAAATCTCCAATTTTACCACCAACTGCAATATGATTTAGCAATGATAAATTTGAAAATCCAGGAGATCGGAATTTTAATCTGTATGGATTTTTAGTTCCTGTACTATTTATATACACTCCTAATTCACCACGTGCAGTTTCTACTTTTTGATAAAACTCACCTTTTGGTAATTTTATAACGGCATTTGTTGCTACTTGAACATCACCTTCAGGAATGTTGTCAATCAACTGTTCTATAATAGACATTGATTCCCACATTTCTTCAATTCTTACTTGGTAACGTGCAAAGCTATCTCCTTCAGTTTTTAATACTTCATTAAAAGTTACCTTATCTAAGGCACTGTAAGGATGGTGTTTTCTAACATCACAAGAATATCCAGATCCGCGACCAACTGGGCCAGAAGCTCCAAATGAAATAGCATCTTCTTTGGTTAACATTCCAACACCTTTCATACGTTTTTGAAAAATTACGTTTCCAGTAAGTAATGTATCGTATTCTGGTAATTTTGTTTTAAAATGAGCAATAAACTCTTTTGTTCTTTTTACAAAATTTGGGTGAATGTCAAACATTAAACCACCAGGAATGTTGTAGTTCATTGTTAAACGGGCACCACAAGTTTCTTCAAAAATATCATTAATCATTTCACGATCTCTAAAACCGTAAAAATAAGTAGTTAATGCGCCAACATCCATTCCCATAACTCCCCACCAAAGTGTGTGTGAAGCAATACGTGTAAGTTCACCAATAATAGTTCGTATAACTTTAACACGATCTGGAATTTCTAATTGCAATGCATTTTCAACAGTTAAGCAAACTGCTTCATTATTTATGTGTGAAGACAAATAATCCATTCTATCTGTTAAATGAACAATTTGCTGATAGCTGTCTCGCTCACACATTTTTTCGATAGAACGGTGAATGTAGCCTAAATCTGGCTCTACTTTTTTAATAATTTCACCATCAATGGTTAATAATAAACGCAAAACACCGTGAGTTGCAGGGTGCTGAGGTCCCATATTAATGAAATATTCTTCCGATTTTAAGTTGCTATTTTTTATAGTTGTATCCATAATTACTTAATAACCATATTAATTTCATCTACATAATCTTTTCTTAATGGAAATCCTTCCCATTCATCAGTTAAAAACAAGCGTTTTAAATTTGGATGGTTATTAAATTTTATTCCAAAGAAATCGAATACTTCGCGTTCGTGAAATTCTGCAGTTCTCCAAATATCACAAACAGAATCAAAAGTTGGATTTTCTCTATCTTCAGTTTGAACTTTTACAACCACAATATGTCTGTGTGTAGTAGATTCTAAATGATAAATTACACCCAATGATTTTTCATAATCCATACCAGTTAAGCAAAATAAATAGTCTAAACTAGTTTCGGCATTGCTTTTTAATTGTGATAATAATTGGTGTAATTGTTCAGGTTTTACAGAAATATTTAAGAATTGAGAACCTTCTTCAGTAAATTCCAGTTCTGGAATCCAGCTGCTAATTAAGTTTTGTAATGCTTCGTTGGTCATAAATTATTCTTTTAAAGTCCTTCATCAAACCCATCAACAGGATTCACTTTATGTTTCATGTTTTCTGTTCTAATTTTATCTTGAAGCATTAACATGCCTTCTAGCAAAGCTTCAGGACGCGGAGGACAACCAGGAACATAAACATCAACAGGAATTACGTGATCTGCACCTTTAACTACAGAATAAGAATTGTAGAAAAACGGACCGCCAGAAATAGCGCAAGCTCCCATTGCAATTACATATTTTGGTTCCGCCATTTGATCGTATAAACGACGTAGAACGGGTGCCATTTTATTAACAATGGTTCCTGCAATAATAATTAAATCGGCTTGTCTTGGGGAAGGCCTTGCAACCTCAAATCCAAATCTGGAATAATCGTGACGAGCTGCTCCTGTTTGCATCATTTCAATAGCGCAACAGCTAGTTCCAAAATAAAGTGACCATAAAGAATTTGATCGTCCCCAGTTAATTATTTGATCTAATGAAGTAACAATTACGTTAGCTCCGTTACCTGCGGGAATTACTTTCCCAGGAAAGTCTGCTGGAACCTGCGGAACAGATTCGTTTGGTTCCATTTGACTAGTATATCGTTTTTTTTCTACTCCCATTTTAATGCTCCTTTTTTCCAAGCGTATAATAATCCTAATCCTAAAATCACTAAAAATATAATAATTTCAATGAAAGCAACAGTACCCACATCCTTAAAAACAACTGCCCAAGGAATTAAGAATGCAACTTCTACATCAAAAATTAGAAATAAGATGGCAAATAAATAATAACCTACTTTAAATTGTACCCAAGTTGGTCCAATAGTGGTCATACCACTTTCATAAGGTTCTCGTTTTTGAGGATTGTCTGATTTATGCGAGATTAAATTTGATAAAAAATTTGCACCTGCAACTAAAACAATTCCAGCGAGTAGAAATACAATAATAGCTTCTGAACCCATTTTAATACGCTTTTTTATTAGTCTACAAAAGTAGTAGATTAATTAAGATAATCAACCTATACTTTTTTTATTTAAAAATTACTGACAAATGTAAATGTATTGCAAAAAAAGATACCTGACTTAAATCAGGTATCTTTGTTACATTTGTTACTTAACTGTATATGTCTCACCGGAGAAGAATAAATCGTCGGTTTTTTTGAATTTTGAATTTGCTTTTACTTGTTTGGTTAATGCATCTTCACGTTCTTCAAAAGTAACATCATCAAAACTTCTTATAATTCCTGTAGCTACTGGATATTCTAATCTCACTAACATTTGATGCAATGTTGGGTCTTTTTCTTTGGCATCATGTACTAATAGATCTTCTTGAGTAATGCCATTTTCACCAATAGTAACAACTTCCAATTTTAATTTATTTAAAACCAGTCCTTTGTCTCTGTTTTTTCCAAAAATCATTGGTTTGCCGTGTTCTAAGAAAATTTGTTTATCTTCTTTAACATCTTTGTCTGTAATATTGCTAAAACATCCATCATTAAAAATAACACAGTTTTGTAAAACTTCAATAAGAGATGTTCCTTTAAATTTGTGAGCATCAATCATCATTTGTGTAATTTCTTTTGGAACATTACCACCAATTCGTCCAAAGAAACGCGCTCCAGCACCCAGTGCTAATTCTCCAGGAATAAAAGGAGGTTGCGTATTTCCATAAGGCGATGATTTAGTTTTTTGACCCACCAATGAAGTAGGAGAAAACTGTCCTTTTGTTAAACCATAAATTTCATTATTGAAAAGTACAATGTTTAAATCTATATTTCTTCGTAATACATGTATGAAATGATTTCCACCAATAGCCATAGAATCGCCATCACCAGTCATTACCCAAACACTTAAATTTGGATTTGCTAATTTAACTCCCGATGCAATTCCTGGTGCTCTACCATGGATAGTATGCATTCCATAAGTATTCATATAATATGGAAAGCGTGATGAGCATCCAATACCCGAAATAAATACAACATCTTCTCTTTTAACACCCATCTCTGGTAATGCTTTTTGCATTGAGCGTAAAATCACATAGTCATCGCATCCTGGGCACCATCTTACTTCCTGATCACTAGTAAAATCTTTAAAAGTATATTTTTGTTCTGTAATTGCTTCCATAATTATTCTACTAATTTTTTAAATTCTTCAATCAGTTCATTATTTCCAAATGGTAATCCTTGTATTTTATTAAATTGTAAAAACTCAAATCCATTAAAATTAATTTTCAGAATTTTAGCAAACTGACCGTTGTTTAATTCACAAACAATAATTTTTTTGAATTTTTTTAATAATTCTTCTGTATTTTTTGGAAGAGGGTTTATATAGTTAAAATGAGCTAAACCAATATTTTTATGGCCTTCTTCATTTATTTGCTTTACAGCAGAGTGTAAAGACCCGTAAGTTCCTCCCCAACCAATAACTAATAAGTCACCTTCTTCAGCAAATTCAGGTTTAATTTCAGGAATATAGTTTTGAACACGTTTAATTTTTTCAGCTCTTACCTTTGTCATGATTTCATGATTTTCAGGAGCTTGAGAAACATTACCGGTAATTCTATCTTTTTCCAGTCCACCAATTCTATGCTCTAAACCTGGGGTTCCTGGGATTGCCCAATTACGTGCTAAAGTTGCTTCATCTCTATCATATGGATGACAATTTTCAGAAGCATTTTTAGAAATTCTATTTTTAATATCAGGTAAATCATTCAAGCTTGTAATTTTCCATGGAGCTGATCCATTAGCTATATAACCGTCTGTTAATAAAATGACAGGGGTCATATGTTCTAAGGTTAATTTTGCTGCTTCGTATGCGTATTGAAAACAGTTGGCAGGTGTACTTGCAGCAATAACAATTACAGGGCTTTCCCCATTTCTACCATACATAGCTTGTAATAAATCTGATTGCTCCGTTTTTGTTGGTAAACCTGTTGATGGACCACCACGTTGAACATTTACAACAACTAAAGGTAACTCCATAATCATAGCTAAACCTAAAGCTTCACCTTTTAATGCTAAACCAGGTCCTGACGTTGTTGTAATTGCTAAATCTCCCGCAAACGATGCACCTATTGCTGATGCAATACCTGCAATTTCATCTTCCGCTTGAAAAGCTTTTACGCCAAAATGTTTGTGTTTTACTAATTCGTGTAAAATGTCGGTTGCAGGTGTTATAGGATACGAACCTAAAAATAGTTCTAATCCAGATTTTTCTGCAGCCGCTAAAAATCCCCATGCTGTAGCTGTATTACCCATAATAATTCTATAGGTACCGGGTCTCATTTTAGCAGGAGAAATTGTGTACGCATTCGGAATTAATTCTAAAGTTTCAGCAAAGAAATATCCAGCATTTAATACTTTCGTATTTGCTTCAATTAAATGAGGCTTCGACTTAAATTTTTTCTTAAAGAAGTCAATAGTGTAATCTCTTGAACGTCCGTACATCCAATAAACCATTCCTAAAGCAAACATATTTTTACTACGGGTGATAGATTTATTATCTAAACCTTCAACACCTTTTAAAGCTTCTTTAGTTAAAGAGGTCATATCCACCTGAATAACTCTATAATTTTCAAGACTGTTATCTTCCAGTGGATTGGTTTCATACTGTGCTTTTTCCAAATTTTTCTTTGAAAAGGCATCAGAGTCAACAATAATAGTATGGCCAGGCTTTAATGCGTGTAAATTTGTTTTTAAACCAGCAGGATTCATGGCAACCAATAAATCTAAATTATCTCCAGGTGTACTCACTTCAACACTTCCAATATGAACCTGAAAGCCAGAAACACCATATAAACTTCCTTGAGGAGCTCTAATTTCTGAAGGGTAATTTGGGAAAGTTGCAATGTCATTTCCAAACATGGCAGATGTGTCAGAGAACTGAGTTCCTGTAAGCTGCATTCCATCACCAGAGTCACCAACAAATCGAATTACGACTGCTTCAACAACTTCTGGTTGTAATTTTACTTTATCTGAAATCATAATTTATGATAATTAGAAAATTTTATTTAAATTTATTGAAAATAATTTAATGCTTATAGCATACTGTCAAATATAATTTTACTTTTTAACACAGTAAATGACTTTTGTCACATAGCTTTAGCTAAAATTGTATAATTTTGTGAAATTAATAAATATTAAAAATTAGTAAACATGGCTATTAAAATAACCGACGAATGTATAAATTGTGATGCTTGTATTTCTGAGTGTCCAAACAATGCAATCTATGAACCAGATAGTGAGTGGGCGTATGCTGACGAAACTGCTTTAAGTGGAACAATTACTTTGCCAAATGGTGGTACAGCTGATGCTGATGCTATGAATGAAGCGAAATCTGATGAGTTTTACTTTATTGTAACTGATAAATGTACTGAATGTAAAGGTTTCCATGATGAACCACAATGTGCTTCTGTTTGTCCAGTTGATTGTTGTGTTCCTGATGAAGATCACGTAGAAACTGAAGATCAGTTATTAGCTAAAAAAGCTTGGTTACACGGAGAGTAATCTTTGTATTAAATAAAAAACCCTGAAAATTTTCAGGGTTTTTTATTTAATACAATTAAAAAAAGGTTAATCATTTAGTTTTAATACAGCCATAAATGCTTCTTGTGGAATTTCTACATTTCCAACCTGACGCATACGTTTTTTACCTTTCTTTTGTTTCTCTAATAACTTACGTTTACGAGAAATATCACCTCCATAACATTTTGCTGTAACATCTTTTCTTAATGCTTTTACTGTTTCACGCGAAATTATTTTAGCACCAATTGCTGCTTGAATTGGAATATCAAATTGCTGACGAGGAATTAACTGGCGTAATTTTTCACACATTTTTTTACCAATATTGTAAGCATTATCTGCATGAATTAATGATGAAAGCGCATCAACCGAAGTTGCGTTCAATAAAATATCAACCTTCACTAATTTTGAAGCTTTCATTCCAACAGGATGATAATCAAAAGAAGCATACCCTTTTGAAACTGTTTTTAAACGATCATAAAAATCAAAAACAATTTCAGCTAAAGGCATATCAAAAGTTAATTCAACACGTTCCGGTGTTAAATATGTTTGGTTAACAATTTGACCTCTTTTTTCAATACATAAACTCATTACTGGTCCAACAAAATCTGATTTTGTTATTATTGTAGCTTTTATATAAGGCTCTTCAACACGATTTAATTTTGATGGTTCAGGTAAATCTGAAGGGTTATTAACTAAAAGTATTGTATCAGGATGTTTGTTTGTAAAAGCATGATATGAAACGTTTGGTACTGTTGTAATAACTGTCATATCAAATTCGCGCTCTAATCTTTCTTGAATAATTTCTAAATGCAACATTCCTAAGAAACCACATCTAAATCCAAAACCAAGTGCGGCGGAGCTTTCAGGAATAAACACTAAAGAGGCATCGTTTAATTGCAGCTTTTCCATTGAAGAACGTAGCTCTTCATAATCTTCGGTGTCAACAGGGTAAATTCCTGCAAAAACCATTGGTTTTACATCTTCAAAACCTTCAATCCTTTTATCAGTTGGGTTCATAAAATCTGTAATAGTATCACCAACTTTAATTTCACTTGCAGTTTTTACTCCTGTAATTAAATAACCAACATCACCTGCTTTAATACTTTGTTTAGGTATTTGTGTTAATTTTAATGTACCAACTTCATCGGCTGAATATTCTTTAGCAGTAGCCATAAATTTGATTCGTTGCCCTTTTTTTATTTCTCCATTCATTACTCTAAAATAAGTTTCAACACCTCTATAAGAGTTGTAAACTGAATCAAAAATTAAAGCTTGCAAAGGTGCATTTACATCACCTTTTGGAGCTGGTACTTTTTCAATAATAGCTTTTAAAATTGCATCAACGCCAAAACCTGTTTTTCCACTTGCATGAATTACATCTTCTGGTTTGCAGCCTAATAAATCTACAATATCATCGGTAACTTCTTCTGGATTTGCGCCTGGTAAATCTACTTTATTTAGTACTGGAATGATCTCTAAATCATGTTCTAAAGCTAAGTATAAATTAGAAATAGTTTGTGCCTGAATACTTTGTGCGGCATCAACAATTAATAAAGCGCCTTCGCAGGCAGCAATAGATCTAGATACTTCATATGAAAAATCTACGTGACCAGGAGTGTCAATTAAATTTAAAACATATTTTTCACCTTCATAAGTGTAGTCCATTTGAATGGCATGACTTTTTATGGTAATTCCACGTTCACGCTCCAAGTCCATAGTATCTAATAATTGGGCTTGTTCTTCACGAGCAGTTGTTGTTCCGGTAAGGCTTAACAATCTATCAGCCAAGGTGCTTTTACCATGGTCAATGTGCGCTATAATGCAAAAATTTCTAATGTTTTTCATACTTCGTAATCCTGTCTTCTTATTTGGCGCAAATATAATGAAATAGTTTTGCCTTTAACAGCTAAAATTTTGTTTTAGTCGTGGTTAGGAAAAACTATACCTGCTTCTTTTCTAATTGCATCTAAAATACTCATTAAATCTATACTAGTTGATAATGGTAAAATAGGGCTTTCAATTAAGTTTTTATCTAAACAATCCATCACGTGAATGGCTTCAAATTGATATCCTAAATTTGGTCCTGCATCAAAAGATATCTGTTGATTTTTAGTTGTTGTTTGTAATAATATTGGTTCGTTTGAAAAGCGATCATATGCAATATGTCCTTTTTCAAAACTTAATTCTACATCATTTTTATAGTCACTTTTAAAACTTGAGTTTAAAATAGCAGAAGCCCCGTTTTCATAACTTAAAAAAACAGTAATACTTTCTTCAGATCCTGTTGGGCTAAATTGTGGAATTGCTTTAATCTGTGTTGGTTTTCCTAATAACATTAATGAAGTGAAAACAGGATAAATACCTATGTCTAATAGCGATCCAGCTCCTAAATCTAAATTATATAATCTGCTTTCTGGGTTGAATTCTCCTAAAAAATTAAAATCGGATTTAACCATTTTTAATTTTCCTAAATCTTCATTTTTAATTAGTTCTAATACTTTTTTAAATTTTGGACGAAAACGTACCCAAAAAGCCTCCATTAAAAACGTGTTATTTTCTTTTGAAGCTTGTATCATTTGTAAAACTTCTTTTAAGTTTATGGCAAATGCTTTTTCACATAATACTGCTTTTTTATGGTTTAAACATAATAAAGTGTGCTCTAAATGATGACTGTGAGGTGTTGCAATATAAACAACATCTACAAATGGATCTTTTACCATCTCTTCATAAGAGTCAAAAGACTTTTCAAACCCAAATTCTGAAGCGAAATTATTCGCATTTTCTCTATTTCTAGAAGCTGCTGCGTATAAATTAGCCTTGGGTAACTCTTTTAATTCTAACGCGAATTTTTTTGCAATTTTTCCGCAACCTAAAATTGCCCAGTTGTATTTTTTATTCATTTTATAATTATTCTACCCAATCTGCAATAAACAAATTGGTGTCGTGTGTTCCGTTATTATTTCTGTTTGAAGAGAAAACTATTTTTTTACCATCTGGAGAAAACATTGGGAAAGCATCAAAAACTGTATCAAAAGTAATTTGTTCTAAACCGGTTCCATCAACGTTTATCATAAATAAATTAAAGCTATGTTTAGTTTTATGATTGGATGAAAAGATTACTTTTTTACCTGAAGGATGAAAAAATGGTGCCCAGTTAGCGCTTCCTAAATTGGTGATTTTTGTTAATTCACTACCGTCAACATTGCAAATATATAATTCCATATTAGTAGGTTGAACCAAGCCAACAGCTAATAAAACTTTATATTCTTTAATTTCCGCTTCGGTTTTTGGACGCGATGAACGGAAAATTAATTTAGTTCCATCTGGAGAAAAGAATGCACCACCATCGTAACCTAGTTCATCGGTTATTTGCTGAACATTGCTTCCATCTAAATTCATAGTGAAAAGTTCTAAATCTCCAGTTCTGGTGGATGTAAATACAATTTTATCACCTTTTGGAGAAACAGTTGGCTCAGCATCATATCCTTTTTCAAAAGTTAATTGTTTTAATTGATTACCATTTATATCTGCTGTAAAAATGTCAAAACCTTCATAAACTGGCCAAATATATTTATTTCCATAATCCTCTTTTTTTGGAACTGGAGGACAATTTTTATCAGCCAAATGTGTTGATGAATAAATAATTGTTTTATTATCAGATAAAAAATAACTGCAAGTAGTTCTTCCTAAACCAGTGCTTACCATTTGTGGTTTAGTGCCTTTACTTAAATCGTCAGAAATGTCCATTGTGAAAATTTGATCACAGCCTAAACCCCAAATATTACTAGCCTGAAACACCAATTTTTTATTATCAAAACTCCAGTAGGCTTCAGCATTATCGCCACCAAAAGTAAGTTGTTTTATATTTTTTAAATGTTTTTCTTGAGGATAATGTATGGTGTTTACAATTTTAGTAGCGCCAG
The DNA here is from genome assembly GCF_016342705.1 of Lutibacter sp. Classification (GTDB taxonomy): domain Bacteria; phylum Bacteroidota; class Bacteroidia; order Flavobacteriales; family Flavobacteriaceae; genus Lutibacter. The sequence continues at coordinate 391,130 of NZ_JAEINV010000001.1, forward strand.
ATTTTCCATCGTAACTACTAGAGTTATGCGCAGATTTACATCCAATAAATAACCCTAAAACAAGTAATGCTGTAATATTTAATTTCATATTGATATTTTTAGAGTTTCAAAAATACAATTTAATTAAGAATTCATAAATAATTTAAATTATGTATTTTTGCGCACTTAATTTTTTGATTTTGATTAAAATAGGCAATATAGAATTATGTGATTTCCCATTGTTGTTAGCACCAATGGAGGATGTGAGTGATCCACCTTTTAGAGCGTTGTGCAAAGAACAAGGTGCAGATGTGGTGTATACGGAATTTATTTCTTCAGAAGGATTGATTCGTGATGCTGCAAAAAGTAGAAAAAAACTGGATATTTATGAAAAAGAACGTCCAGTTGGAATCCAAATATTTGGAGCAAATTTAGAATCGATGCTTAGAACAGTTGAAATTGTTGAACAATCGAATCCTGATATTATTGATATTAATTTTGGTTGTCCGGTTAAAAAAGTGGTTAGCAAAGGAGCTGGTGCTGGAATTCTAAAGGACATAGATTTAATGGTGAGTTTAACCGAAGCTATGGTAAAACACACCAAATTACCTATCACTGTCAAAACACGTTTGGGTTGGGATGAAGCGTCTATTAAAATTGTGGAGGTTGCTGAACGCTTACAAGATGTTGGTTGTGCTGCAATTTCTATTCATGGTAGAACGCGTAAACAAATGTATAAAGGCAATGCTACTTGGGCGCCAATTGCAGAGGTGAAAAATAATTCTAGAATGCATATTCCTGTTTTTGGAAACGGAGATGTAAATTCTCCTGAAAAAGCCCTAGAAATGAGAGATAAATTTGGTTTGGATGGCGCTATGATTGGCCGTGCAAGTATTGGAAATCCTTGGTTTTTTAAACAAGTAAAGCATTTTTTTGAAACAGGTGAACATTTACCCGAAATTTCTATTGCTGAGCGTGTTGAAATGGCTCGTAGGCATTTGCAGATGGAAATTGATTGGAAAGGTGTTGAGATTGTTGGAGTTATGGAAACGCGTCGTCATTATACCAATTACTTTAAAGGAATTCCAGATTTTAAAGAATATCGTTTAAAAATGGTGAAGTCAGATACAGCGCAAGGCGTTTATGATGCTTTTGATGAAGTGTTACAGAAATTCGCTTAATGAATTATATACGAGTAATTTTAATTGTATTTATTTCATTTTTTTCGTCTTGTATTTTTAATGGAAATTCAAGTGCTGAATTAAAAATAGTTAATTCTTATAAGTTAAATATAAAAGAACCTTCAGGAATTACGTATTTCAACAATTATTTGTTTATTGTAAGTGATTTTAATGGCGTGGTTTATAAAGTTGATTTGAAAGGGAAAATTGTTGATGAAATTAAAATTAAAACTAAAGATTTAGAAGGTATTACTGTTAATGATAATGGAGATTTCTTTGTTGTGAGTGAGTCTAAAAGGGCTTTGTTTCAAATTAATAGTAATGGTGAAATCATTAAAAAAAATAAGGTAAAAGGAAACCAAAAGCACAATAATAGTGGTTTAGAAGGACTTTGTTTTAGTTTGGACAATGATAGTTTTTATGCAGTAAATGAAAAATCACCAAAACAGCTCTTAAATATTTCAAAAAAAGGAAAAATACTTTCAGAAATAAATATAGATTTTGCCAAAGATTTATCGGGTATTTGTGAAGACACTGCTAAAGAGAATCTATGGTTATTGAGTGATGAATCACAAAAAATATTTAAAACTACAAAAAAGGGAGAGCTACTTAAAAGTTATAAAATTCCAGTTAAAAAGGCCGAAGGTATTGTAGTTGTTCAAAAACAAATTTATATTGTGAGTGATTCTCAGAATAAATTATATGTTTTTAAAAAGCCTAATTGATTGTTCAAGTAATTAAATAAAAAAGCAGTTTGAAATTTTCAAACTGCTTTTTTATGGTTAGATATTTAATTTATTTTAAATCGAACCTATCTGCATTCATCACTTTTACCCAAGCACTCACAAAATCATTTACAAATCGTTCTTTATTATCATCTTGTGCGTAAAATTCAGCATAAGATCGTAAAATAGAGTTTGAACCAAACACTAAATCAACTCGTGTAGCAGTAAATTTTACTTGTCCTGTTTTTTTAGAGCGAATATTATACAATCCATTTTCTGAAGGCTCCCAAGCGTAACTCATATCGGTTAGGTTTACAAAAAAGTCGTTAGATAAAGCTCCAACAGCATCTGTAAATACACCGTGTTTTGTATCTCCAAAATTTGTTCCCATAACACGCATACCACCTAATAAAACTGTCATTTCAGGTGCGGTTAATCCCATTAATTGAGTTCTATCTAGCAATAATTCTTCCGGACTTACTATATAATCTTTTTTCAACCAGTTTCTAAAACCATCTGCTACTGGTTCTAATGGTTCAAACGATTCAATATCTGTCATTTCAGCAGTTGCATCTCCTCGGCCAGGAGCAAATGGAACTGAAATAGCTATTCCTGCATTTTTCGCTGCTTTTTCAACACCAACATTTCCTGTTAATACAATGGTATCTGCAATGCTTATTCCAAATTTAGCAGCAATTGGCTCTAAAACTGAAAGTACTTTTGCTAATTTTTTTGGTTCGTTTCCCTCCCAATCTTTTTGAGGACTTAATCTAATTCTTGCGCCATTTGCGCCACCTCGTTTGTCGGAACCTCTAAATGTTCTAGCGCTGTCCCAAGCTGTTGAAACCATTTCAGAAATACTCAATCCAGAAGTTGCAATTTTTTCTTTAATAGCAGCAATATCGTAGGCTGTTTTTCCTTTAGAAATTGGATCTTGCCAAATTAAATCTTCTTTAGGAACATCAGGTCCAAAATAGCAAGATTTTGGTCCCATATCTCTGTGAGTTAATTTAAACCAAGCGCGTGCAAATGCATCGGAAAAAGCATCAAAATCATGCATGAATTTCAATGAAATTTCTTTATAAATGGGATCCATTTTCATAGCCATATCTGCATCCGTCATCATAGGATTATGACGAATAGAAAAGTCTTCAACATCTACAGGTTTATCTTCTACTCTTATAGATTTAGGTTCCCATTGCCAAGCTCCTGCAGGACTTTTTTGCAATTCCCAATCGTGGTTAATAAGCATTTCAAAGAAACCGTTATCCCATTTTGTTGGGTTGGTAGTCCAGGCGCCCTCTAAACCGCTTGTAACCGTATAACGACCTTTACCCGTTTTGTTTGGGTTTTTCCAACCTAAGCCTTGTTCTTCAACACCAGCACTTTCAGGGTCAGGCCCTAATAAACTTGCATCTCCATTTCCGTGAGTTTTTCCAACGGTATGTCCACCAGCTGTTAAGGCAACGGTTTCTTCATCGTTCATGGCCATTCTTTTAAATGTTTCACGAACTTGTTGTGCAGTTTTTAATGGGTCAGGTATTCCATTTACTCCTTCAGGATTTACATAAATTAATCCCATTTGTACAGCGGCTAAAGGGTTTTCCATGGTCGCTGGATTTTCTAAATTTTCATAACGACTATCGCTAGGAGCTAACCATTCTTTTTCTGCACCCCAATAAATATCTTGTTCAGGATGCCAGATGTCTTCACGTCCAAAAGCAAAACCAAATGTTTTTAATCCCATATTTTCATAAGCAATGGTTCCTGCCAAAATAATTAAATCGGCCCAACTTATTTTATTTCCATATTTTTTCTTAATTGGCCAAAGTAAGCGTCTTGCTTTATCTAAATTCACATTGTCTGGCCAAGAGTTAAGAGGAGCAAATCGTTGGTTTCCTGTTCCTCCTCCGCCACGTCCATCAGCAGTTCTATAGGTGCCTGCTGAATGCCAAGCCATACGAATCATTAATCCACCATAATGGCCCCAATCTGCTGGCCACCACTCCTGGCTATCAGTCATTAAATTATTCACATCTTTTTTTAAAGCCTCAACATCTAATTTTTTTAATTCTTCGCGATAATTAAAATTGGGTTTTAAAGGATTTGTTTTTGTATCGTGCTGGTGTAAAATATCTAAATTTAGTGCTTTAGGCCACCAATCCATTACGGATTTGTCTGATGATGTGTTTCCTCCGTGCATTACAGGACATTTTACTGCTTCATTTGTTTCTTCTTTTTTAGGAAATTGGCCATGGTCAATAGGACATTTACCATCTTTTGAACTACTCATGATTTTTATTTTTTAAGTTACAATAAAGTAAGTATAAATTATTATTATCAATAAAAATTAACAATAGTTATTTCTTATACTTAAATAAATATTTAAAGTTTGGGGTGAAGTGAACGACTATTATTGTTTTGAATAACAGTCTAGTAAATTTAATAGAAAAATTTTATTTTAAGCAGAAATCAACTAACTATTATTCAACCAGCTTTTTAGAAATACGACTACTAGCAATTATTGATGCTAAAAAGCCTAAAATCAAAATGGTTGCCATTACGGTAAAAACATTGGCATAATTAAACTCAACAGGATAGGCTAGATTAGGTGTAATCATAAATAAGCTATACTTTTTTTGAAGTAATACGAGCAGTATTCCTATGGTTAGGCCTATAAAAAGTCCAACTACAGATAGTAAAAAGCCTTGTAAAATAAAAACACGTTTTATATCTTTTATGGTTGCGCCAATATTATATAAGGTTTTTAGATTGTCTCTTTTATCTAATATCATCATAATAATAGCGCCAATTACATTAAATAATGCTATTATTAAAATAAGCGTAAATATTAAATAGGAAGCTAAATTCTCTGTATTTAGCATTTTATAAAAAACAGCATTTAGCTGTTCTCTGGTTTCAATTTTAAATTCAGTTCCTAAAGTTATATTTAAATCATCAATTATTTTTGCGCGCTCTTTAATATTGGTGACTTTTAATTCTATTGCTGAAATTTGTTCAGGTTTATAATTCAGTAGTTCTTGTGCAACTTCTAGAGATGTAAATGTGTATTTTTTATCAATTTCATCGGTTAAGGCGAATATGCCAATTGGTTGTGTGTGAATTTCTGTAAAAGCGTTATTTGGATTTGTAATATAGCCAGAACCTGGCTTTGGAACATATATTTTTAGTGGTTCTAAATAATCAAAAACACCAACAGATAAAATAGCTGAAATTCCGTTTCCAACTACTGATCCATAGGGAACTTCAGTATTTAACCAACTTCCAATATAAACAGTAGTATCAATACTATTTACATTGGTGTAATTAACATCAACTCCTTTAATATAGGCAATATGTGTTTTTTGGTGAAATTCAAAAAAAGCACGTTCTTCAATTACTTTTGAAAATGATGCAATTCCTTTTTGTTGTTCAATTTTTGATTGAAATGTTTTATCAAAAAGAAAAGATTTTCCTTTTTCAGAAGTTATTTTAATATCCGGATCAGAAGTGTTTAAAAACCCAATGCTAAATTCTCTAAGTCCAGAAAAACCAGAAAGAACAATAAATAAAGCGAGTGTTCCAATAACAACACCAATTGCAGCAATAAATGTGATAATATTTATAGTATTGTTGCTGCTTTTAGAAAATAAATATCTTTTGGCTATGTAAAAAGGAAAATTCAATTTATCGTTTTTGACGTTTGTCTAAAATATCAGGATTTGTAATTGGATTTTCGTTTTTGCCACGCAAAGCATTGTCAATATTCTCAATATAATCTAAACTATCATCAATATAAAAAGCTAATTCAGGCATTCTTCTAAGTTGATCTCGTGTTCTTCGAGCCATTTCATATCTAATAGTTGAAGTGTTTTCCTGAACTCCTTTTAAAATAATTTCACGTTTTAATTGTGGAAAAACGCTTAAATATACTTTAGCTTGAGATAAATCAGAAGTAACATTTACTTTGGTAACAGATATAATTACGCCCTTCATTCCATCTTGAGCGGCGTGTTGTAGAACTTCTGCTAAATCTTTTTGTAAAACACCTGCTATTTTTTTTTGTCTGTTTGTTTCCATAATGCAAAGATAATAGTTAAATATACATAATTTCTATTTTATTTTTATTCATAACTAATTACTGCGAGTTTTAAAAGTTTTTATGAGTAACGTTTTTTTAAAGTCTTATATTTCTTAAATTTGAGTATCTAATGAATGTGGATATTATACTTTAATTTTTTTTTTTGAACATACACCATTTAAAAATGCCACGAAAAACAGTATTTTTTATAATATTAAGTATATTTTTATTAACAGTATATTTAGTGTTTTCTGGAGCAGAAATTCTTAGTAGACCTTTAATAAATGCTATAGGAATGCCTTTTGGAACATTAATTTCATGGATTGGCATTATAACATTTCCTTTTTCAATTTATTTTGCTTGTAAGCATATTAATAATCCGAAAACTAGATTTTCAAAAAACTATCAAACAGTTTTAAAAATACTAATAATACTAGCATTTTTATGGGGTATTGTGGGTTACTATTTAGCAGATAATTGGGCTTTTAATTTTTCAAGTAAATCAGTATTTAGAGGAGGAGTGAAAGCAGCTACTTATTTTTGGAATTATACTTACACAATAGTTATTTTACCCATACTATTTGTTATTGTTTACGGTTTACATTCAGTATTAAAAAAATAAATATTAACCGAAAATTAAAATAGAAAACAAATTTCTTCGTTCTTAAATTAATCGTTTGTTTCACTTGCTACAACTAACAACAAATTTGTATATTGCAGCCTATTTAATACATATTACTTTTGGATAAATCATTTGAAAAATATCAAAAAAGACGATTAAGATCTTCATACTTTTCGGTTATCATAAGCATTGCTTTGGTGCTTTTTTTGGTAGGAATTTTGGGACTTATTGTTTTAAAAACCAATAGTATAACAAAACATTTTAAAGAAAAAGTGGCTATCACGGTTTTTTTAAAAGACGATGCTAATAATGATGATATCAAAATTTTACAAGCTGAATTAAAAAAGGCGGAGTACACAAAATCTGTTACTTTTATTTCAAAATCCGTTGCTGCAAAAAAATATAGTGAAGAAATAGGTGAAAACTTTTTAGACTTTTTGGGAGAGAATCCGTTGAAAGACGCCATAGATGTTTCATTAAAATCTGATTTTGTGACTCCAGAAAAAATGATGGAAATAGAAAATCAGCTAAAAATTAGAAGTATTGTTGCTGAAGTTTCTTATGATAAACCTTTAATTGAACTTTTAACTAAAAACATAACGCGTTTAAGTTTTTGGATGCTATTATTTAGTGGTTTATTTACACTTATTGCGGTAGTTTTAATTAATAGTTCTATCAGATTATCAGTTTATTCTAAGCGTTTTACTATAAAAACTATGCAAATGGTGGGTGCAACTAAAGGATTTATTAGAGTGCCATTTATTATTCAAAGTATAAAACTAGGAGTTCTTGGAGCCTTAGTTTCTATAACCGGGCTGTTAGTTTTTATTATGTATGTGAATAAAATGGTTCCTGAAATTGAACTTTTATCTGATTATGAAATTTTAGGAATTTTATTTTCAGCAATTATTGCACTTGGAATTTTAATAACTTGGATTAGTACATTTTTTGCAACTCAAAGGTTTTTAAATTTAAGAACCGATGAATTATATTATTAAAAATGAAAGAAAAGAATCAAAATAACCAAAACGAGTTTTTGTTTGGAAAAAGGAATTATATAATAATGCTAATTGGTATAGTAGTTATAGCAGTAGGTTTTATTTTAATGGCAGGAGGCGGAAGTGATGACCCCAATGTTTTTAATGAAGAAATATATAATTTTAGAAGAATCCGTTTAGCACCAACACTAGTTTTAATTGGTTTAGCAATTGAAATTTATGCCATTATGGCGAAGTCTAAAAAGTAAGCATGAATTATATTGAAGCAATTATTTTAGCTATTATTGAAGGGTTTACAGAATATTTACCTGTTTCTTCAACAGGACATTTAATTATTGCATCCTCTTTTATGAAAATTGCAAACGATGATTTTACCAAACTATTTACTATTGTTATTCAGTTAGGTGCTATTTTAGCGGTTTTAGTGTTGTATTGGAAACGCTTTTTTCAAAGTTTAGATTTTTATATTAAGTTATTGGTTGCATTTATTCCTGCTGTAGTTTTGGGTTTATTGTTGAATGATGTAATTGATAAGTTATTAGAGAGTCCATTAGTAGTTGCAACTTCATTAATTTTGGGAGGAATTTTATTGCTAAAAGTTGATGATTGGTTTAAATCTAACGAAGAAATTGATATTAAAAATCCAACGGCACATTCAAATATAAGTTATGTGACGGCTCTTAAAATTGGCTTTTTTCAATGTTTGGCCATGATTCCTGGAACTTCAAGAAGTGGAGCGACAATAGTTGGAGGAATGTCTCAAAAATTAAATAGAAAAACGGCTGCTGAGTTTTCATTTTTTTTAGCAGTGCCAACTATGTTTGGTGCTACAGGTAAAAAATTACACGATTATTTTGGTGCAGGTTTAGTGTTAAATGATGCGCAAATTAACTATTTAATTATCGGAAATATTATAGCCTTTATTGTGGCTTTAATAGCTATTAAATCCTTTATTGATTACTTAAGTAAAAAAGGTTTTAAGGTATTTGGATATTATAGAATTGTTTTAGGAGTTACTTTATTATTTATTCATTATTTTATTTATCCATTATCTATTATTTAATGTTAACTGTTGAAGATTTTAAAAATGGACTAGTTTTATTAATAGATAAACCTTTGGAATGGACTTCCTTTCAGGTAGTTAATAAAGTACGTTGGCATATTCGTCAAAAGTTCAATTTAAAGAAAATAAAAGTTGGACATGCTGGTACTTTAGATCCTTTAGCAAGCGGTTTGTTAATTATTTGCACTGGAAATTTCACAAAAAAAATTGATGAATATCAAGGGCAAATTAAAGAATATACAGGTGAAATAACTTTAGGAGCAACTACGCCAAGTTATGATATGGAAACCGAAGTAAATGAAACCTTTAAAACGGAGCATATTACGGATGCTATAGTTCATAAAACAGTTCAGCAGTTTATTGGTGAAATAGATCAAAAACCACCTATGTTTTCAGCATTAAAAAGAGATGGAGTTAGATTATATGATATGGCTCGCGAAGGAAAATCCATCGAAATTCCTTCTAGAAAAATCACTATTTCAGAATTTGAGCTCACTAAAATTGAATTGCCAAAAGTTGAATTCAGAGTTGTTTGTAGCAAAGGAACATATATTCGTTCATTAGCTTTTGATTATGGCAAAGCGTTAAATTCTGGTGCTTATTTATCAAAATTAAGAAGAACCAAAATAGGTGAATTTAACGTTGAAAATGGGTTAGAACCTTTAGAGTATATTGAAAAACATTTAAGCTAAACTACTTTTTTACCAATCTTCCTAGCCAGCTCTCCATAATATTAATTTCCCAGTTATAACGTAACTCCTCCTTAATAGTTATCATATTATTAAAAACAATAGTTTTTTCAGAAACACCTTTGGATTTTATCATTTTTTTAAACTCAATAATATCTTTGTATTGCACAAATTCTCCTTGCTTATAACAAACATTTATTTTATCTAATAATACAATTTCAAATTTTTTCTCTAGCTCTATAATAAATGAGGTTAAAGCATCGTGCGCTTCAAGGCTAACAGAGTTTTCTGTGTCATTTGCGGTAACAAGAATAAATCTATCGTGCTTAATTAAATAAGAGCATTCAATTTCATTTCTATCGGATTTCCAACTTGATAAAAAAGTTTCTAATTTGGTAGTTATCTCTTCAGTTTCTTGTGGATAAAATTTTCTATTAGAAGGGAAAACCCAAATTTTTGATTCCTCTGGAATAGTACTAAAACCTACGATCATTAATTATAATTTTGGGTAAAGATATTGAAAATAACAGTAGGTTAACCTTATGAAGCCTTTAATAGTTTCAATAGATCGTTCTGAGTGCTGTTTCCTTTATCCTTATTGTACCAAATTTGTAAATCCTTTTTAAACTCGGCATCAATTACACCATTTTTTGCTTTATAATCTTGTACCATTTTAGTAGCAATTAATGGTCTTGGCCCCCAAGTGTTAATAACGTTATTATTTTCATCAATAATTATTGTTTTTGGAATTGATTTGCTTCCATTTGTTAAAAATTGATTCATTAATTCTTCATTTTCATCACGTAGCACAATTTTTAAATCAATTAGATCTGAATTCTCAGCAATTAAATTTAAAATAGGTACAATTTGAGCGGCATCACCACACCAACCTTCAGCAATAACCAAAAAAGTAAATTTTTTATGAAGTTGTTTTAATGAATTTAAAGTTTCTTCAGAAATCTTTAAAGTTTTATCTAGCCTATCCATACGTTTATCGTTTAACAAGCTATAATCTAACAAAGCTTCCGATTGTTCCTCACCAGTTGATAAACCCTGTTGTAGTAAATTTTTAATTGTATCTCTATATTGTTTGTAGGTTAATCCTTTTAATAAACTGCTCTCTATTAGTGCGTTATTCATATTTTTTTATTATTTTTAACTCAATAATTTGTCGACTTTTCATTTAAAGCTTACAATTTAATGTAGATAGTTAATTTAGTTGGGCAAATTTACAGTATTTTCAGTGTAGTTATGTTACTTGAATTACCAATAAAAAGATAAAAACATCTTTTATTCTTTAAATTATGATTTTTATCATATTTGTTGTGATTTTAGAATCTTACATTTGTTGAATTATCATTAACGTTAATAATATATTTTATGAAAAAAATCAATTTAACCTTTGCGCTTTTAGCAGTATCAGCACTTTTCATTGTTTCTTGCAATGGGGGAGAAAAAAAACAAACAAGTGAAACTACAGCAACAGAAGTTGTTAAAACAGGACTTGGACAATCGGCTGTAAAAGATACAGTTTCAGCAGCAAACGTATTACAAGTTGCACAATCTTTAGATGATTTTAAAACATTGGTTGTTGCAGTTAAAGCAGCAGGTGTAGAAGATGCGCTAGTTAATACAGGGCCATTAACAGTTTTTGCACCAGTAAATGCTGCATTTGATAAATTACCAGCAGGAACAGTGGAAGATTTATTAAAGCCTGAAAATAAATCGAAATTAGCAATGATTTTAAAAAATCACGTTGCACCAGCAAATTATCCTGACACTCAATTATCTAAAGAAGCAAAAAAAGGAAGAAAATTGTATATGGCTTCTGGCAATTATTTAGTAGTTGAAGAGAAAGAAGATGGTATTTATGTAGGTGGAACAAAAATATTAAAAACTGTTCAAGTAAGTAATGGTTGGATACATGTAATTGATAATTTATTACTTCCGACAGAATAATTAAATAAATCAAAAATTAAATAATAAGAGTAACATGAAATTAAAAGTATTTGTATTAGCTGGTATGGTGGCATTAGTTGCAAGCTGTGGAAGTGATGGAAAAAAGGATGATAAATCTGCGCAACCACAAGAGGAAGTTAAAGAAGCAGTTGAAGTTGACCCAATGAAAGATAAAGGAATTGGACCAGTTAAAAGTATAACTTTAGGAGAAATTGATCAAGCAATGGCAGATCAAGGTCATGAATTGTTTAAAGCAAAGTGTTCAGCATGTCATAAAGAAGATAAACGTTTTGTTGGGCCTGCTTTAGCAGGTGTAACAGAAAGACGTACTCCTGAATGGATTATGAATATGATTTTAAATCCTGAAGTAATGGTTGCTGAAAATCCAATTGCAAAACAATTATTGGCAGAATATTTATCTCCAATGGCAAATCAAAGTTTAACTGAGCAAGAAGCAAGGTTCGTATTAGAATACTTCAGAACTTTAAAGGTTGCAGAATAAACCTTCATAAGTAAAAAAGAAAACAACAAACAAACAAATAATAGTATGAAAACAATTTTTAAATCTTTATTAGCATTAACAATAGTATCTACAATACTAAGTAGTTGTGGTAACGGGGGCGACAAAGGTAAGCAAGGAGCTTTATCAGGCTCTGCTGCAGAAAAAGTATATGTTGCTCCAGGTGAACACGATGAATTTTATGCATTTGTTTCTGGTGGATTTAGTGGGCAGTTAGCTGTTTACGGATTACCTTCTGGTCGTTTATTTAAAGTAATTCCAGTTTTTTCAGTAGATGCTGAAAAAGCGTATGGATTTAATGAAGAAACAAAACCAATGCTAAACACTTCTCACGGATTTATTCCTTGGGATGATTCTCACCATCCAGACATTTCGCAAACAGCAGGTGAATTAGATGGTCGTTGGGTATTTATTAACGGAAATAATACACCGCGAATTGCAAAAATTGATTTAACAACTTTTGAAACTACCGAGATTATTGAAATCCCGAATTCAGCAGGTAACCACAGTTCATCTTTCGTAACTGAAAATACAGAATATGTTGTTGCTGGTACTCGTTTTTCTGTGCCTTATCCACAAAGAGATATGCCAATTAAAGAGTATAAGGGGAATTTTAAAGGAGCTTTAACTTTTATTTCTGTTGATCCAAAAGATGGAACAATGGATATTAAGTTTCAAATTATGATGCCAGGATTTAATTATGATTTATCACATCCAGGAAGAGGAAAATCTCACGGATGGTTCTTCTTTACAACCTATAATACTGAAGAAGCTAACTCGTTGTTAGAAGTAAATGCATCTCAAAACGATAAAGATTTTATTGCAGCAATTAACTGGAAAAAAATTGAAGAATATGTGAATAATGGTGGTGGTACAAAAGCCCCAACAAACTATGCTCACAATGTGTATAGTGATGAAACACATAGTGCAACTTCAACAATGAAAAAAGAAATTTTAATTGTAAATCCTTCAGATGTACCTGGAGCAATTTATTTCTTGCCAACACCAAAATCTCCTCACGGTTGTGATGTTGATCCAACTGGTGAATATATTATTGGAAATGGAAAATTAGCGGCAGAATTAACAGCACATTCATTTACAAAAATGTTAGCAGCTATTGAAGGTAAAAAGTTTGATGGTGAAGCTTATGGTATTCCAATTTTAAAATATGAAGATATTTTAGGAGGAGTTGTGAAACAACCAGGTTTAGGCCCATTACATACTGAGTTTGATGGAAAAGGATATGCATATACAACATTCTTTATTTCTTCAGAAGTTGTAAAATGGAAATTAGGAACTTGGGAAGTTATTGATAGAAAGCCAACATATTATTCTGTTGGTCACTTAATGATTCCTGGAGGAAATTCAAGAAAACCTTTTGGGAAGTACGTGTTAGCAATGAACAAAATTACTAAAGACCGATATATTCCTACTGGTCCAGAAGTAACGCAATCGGCTCAGTTATATGATATTACAGGTGAAAAAATGGAATTATTATTAGATTTCCCAACAATTGGAGAACCACATTATGCAGCAGGTATTCCAGCGGAATTAATAAAAGAACGTTCTAAAAAAATATATAAATTAGAAGAAAATAAACATAAATATGTAGTCAAAACTGAAGCTGAAAGTAAAGTTGTTAGAACAGGAAATGAAGTACATATTTATATGACAATGATTCGCTCTCACTTTTCTCCTGATAATATTGAAGGTGTTCAAGTTGGGGATAAAGTATATTTCCACGTAACTAATTTAGAGCAAGACTATGATGTTCCTCATGGAATTGCAATGATTGGAGCGCAAACTTCAGAATTGTTAATTATGCCAGGACAAACTGAAACATTTGTTTGGGAACCAAAACAAGTTGGAGTTTGGCCATTCTATTGTACAGATTTCTGTTCAGCATTACACCAAGAAATGCAAGGTTATGTGAGAGTTTCTCCAAAAGGATCAAATGTTCCTGTAACTTACACACTTGATGGTGACGCAATAGGTGCAGAATAATATTCTTTTTTGATTGATTTTTAAAGGAAAAAAAACGGGCAAGAAATTTAAACTTGCCCGTTTCCAATAACAAAATAATTTTAAGAGTTACTTGTTCTAAAAAAAGTTTTAAAAAAACTTTCAGCAGATTTTTTATTAAAACTTAAAACAAAAAAACAATGAAAAAATCTAAAATATTAATGATAATAGGTTCTCTGTTATTATTAGGACTGTTTGTGTTTCCACTTTGGAATATTACTTTAGAGGCACCTCAATATCCAATTCCTTTAGGTATGGATATTCATATTACTAAATTTGTTGATACTCATGAATTTGATATAAAAAACATCAATTTAATGAACCACTATGTAGGTATGCAATACATACCAGAAACTATTCCTGAATTTAAAATATTCCCTTGGGCAATTGGAATTATGACAGTACTTGGTGTTATAATTGGATTTTTTGGAAATCATAAATTATTTTTAGTTTGGTTTATTGTAATGTGTATATTAGGAATTGCAGGAATGTATGATTTCTATTTATGGGAATATGATTATGGTCATAATTTAAGTCCTAAAGCAATTATGAATTTTAAAAACCCAGATGGTTCAGTTATGGGATTCCAACCACCTTTGTTCGGATCTAAAGATATTTTAAACTTTAAAGCACATTCCTACCCAAGGTTGGGTGCTTATTTCATGTTTGTGGGAATGTTTTTAACTTTTACAGCCTTTTTTGTTGGGAAGAAAGAGGTGAATTCTAAATAACGTTTATTAATTTATATGTTAAAACGAATATAAAAAACAATCTATATTCGTTTTAATGTATATTTATAATCTAAAAAAATCGAAAATAATGAGAACTAATTTCTACAAACCAATTATTGGTTTAGGTATTTTATTGCTTACAATTTCGTGTAAAGTTGAACCAGAAGCTATTGATTATGGAAAAGATCAATGTAGTTTTTGTGTAATGAATATTGTTGATAAAACACACGCTACACAATACGTAACTAAAAAAGGAAAACAGTTTAAATTTGATGCCATAGAATGTATGGTAAATGATTTAGTTGAAAAAAATGAAGAAGATTTAGCAATTTTACTGGTTTCAAATTATGCCAATCCTGGAGAAATGATAGATGCTAAAACGGCGTCCTATTTAATAAGTACAGCCATAAAAAGTCCGATGGGCGCAAACCTTTCTGGAGTTTCTTCCATAGAAAAAGCGGAAGAATTACAGCAAAAATATTCTGGAGAGATTTATACTTGGCAGCAACTTAAACAAAGACTTTCAGATAAATAAAATGAAAAAAGTCACCTTATTTCTTTTACTTTTCAGTGTTACCTTTCTTTATGCAAAAAGAATTGAGGTTTGTAAAAATTGTGAAATTTTAACAATTAAAAAGGCTATGGAATTGGCTGAGGATGGTGATGAAATTTTTATAAAAAAAGGCATATATAAAGAAAATGATATTGAAGTAAATAAAGCAGTTACAATTTCTGGTGAAAAAGGAACAATAATTGATGGTGGTTTTATCAGTGGTGTTTTGCATATTACATCAGATAATTTTGTGTTGAAAAATATTAAAATTATTAATGTAGGTGTAAGTTATACCAAAGATTTTGCAGCTGTAAAAGTTGTAAAATGCAAAAATTTCATCATAGAAAATATTGAGCTAAATCAAATATTTTTCGGAATATTAATAGAAAAATCACATTACGGAAAAATTATTGGCAACAAACTTTCAAGTACGGCTAAAGATGAAGCAAATTCTGGAAACGGAATTCATATTTGGCACAGTTCCAATATGATAGTGGATAGTAATGAGGTTTTTGGAATGCGTGATGGCATTTATTTTGAATTTGTTACAGAAAGTAAGATTCATAACAATAGGAGCCATCACAATGTAAGATACGGTCTTCATTTTATGTTTTCAAACAATGACACTTATTATAACAATGAATTTAAAAATAATGGAGCAGGTGTTGCTGTAATGTTTTCAAAATTCATTACTATGTATCAAAATAAATTCTTAAACAATTGGGGATCTGCATCTTATGGATTGTTGTTAAAAGAAATTTATGATACTCAGATTTACGATAATCTTTTTCAGGAAAATACAATTGGAATAAAGGGTGAAGGTTGCACACGCATAAATTATAAAAACAATACTTTTTTGCGAAACGGTTGGGCAATTAAAATTGCAGGTGCTTGTTATACTAATGTTTTTGAAAAAAATGATTTTATGCATAACTCTTTGGATTTGGCATACAATACAAAAGTGAACGACAATAAATTTGAAAATAATCACTGGAGCGAATATACCGGGTACGATTTGGATAAGGACGGTGTGGGAGATATACCTTATAGGCCTGTTAAATTGTTTTCTTATATAGTAAATAGAACTCCAGAAGCTTTGGTTTTATTAAGAAGTTTATTTGTTGATATCATCAATTTTTCAGAGAAAGTTTCGCCTGTTTTTACACCTGATGATTTGATGGATAAAAAACCTATAATGAATAAAATAAATGATAGATTTTAAAAATTTACATAAAAAATTTGGGAAACTAGTTGTTCTCAATGGTCTTGATTTAAATATAAAAGAAGGTGGAATTTTCGCTATTTTAGGGCCAAATGGTTCAGGGAAAACTACTTTAATTAAATGTTTATTGGGAATGGTTATTCCAAATGAAGGATCTATTGCTTATAAAGGTAAAAGTGTTTTGCGTAAATGGGATTATAGAAACGACTTAAATTATTTACCGCAAATTGCTAATTTCCCACCAAACCTTACAGTTGTTGAACTAATTGAAATGGTTAAAAATTTAAGACCTAAACAATCTTATGAACAAGACTTAATCAAGCTTTTTGGATTAACAGATTCACTTCAAAAAAAATTAGGAAATCTTTCTGGAGGTACAAAACAAAAGGTAAATATTGTACTCACCTTTATGTTTGATAGTAACTTAATAATTTTAGATGAACCAACAAATGGGCTAGATCCAATTGCTTTAATTCATTTAAAAGAATTAATTCTGAGAGAAAAAGCAAAAGGAAAAACTATTTTAATTACTACACATATTATGAGTTTTGTTGATGAAATGGCCGATGAAATTGTGTTTATTTTAGATGGTAAAATTTACTTTAAAGGAAGTGTAGATGCGTTGAAAAAACAAACAAATAATGACAATTTAGAACACGCTATAGCTAATTTAATAGCCAAACAATATGCTTAAAATATTAAAATATAGTTTTTACGATTTAATGCGTAGCCGTTGGAGTTATGTGTATTTTTTATTCTATTTATTATTGGGTTTTGTATTACTATTTTTAAATAATGATGTAAACAAAGCCGTAATTACATTAATGAATATTATAATTGTGTTAACTCCACTTATTGGAACTATTTTTGGTGTTATGTACTATTACAATTCAAGAGAATTTACGGAATTGTTATTGGCGCAACCCATCAATAGAAAAAAGATTTTTATGGGCCAATTTTTGGGTATTTCTATTTCATTAACGCTAAGTTTAGTGTTGGGTTTAGGAATTCCATTTATGTTATATGGTTTGTTTAAATCAACAGCAATTTTTAACTTCGGATTGTTGTTAGTTGTTGGCTCTTTTTTAAACTTTATTTTTGTAGCTCTTTCATATAACATAGCACTTTCAACAGAAAATAAAATTAAAGGCTTTGGGTATGCAATTTTAATGTGGTTGTTTTTAGCGGTAATTTACGATGGTGTTTTTCTAATTTCTCTAGTAATGTTTGATGAATATCCGTTAGATAAGTTTTCATTAATTGCAACAATGTTTAATCCAATTGATTTGTCTAGAATTCTTATTTTATTAAAATTAGATATTTCTGCACTTTTAGGATATACTGGAGCTGTGTTTAGAAAATTTTTTGGAACCAATTTAGGAATGATGCTTTCTATGTCAATTTTAATTTTATGGGTGTTAATTCCTGTAGTTCGAATGAATTTAAAATTAAAGAATAAAGATTTTTAAAATTATTTCTTCACTCTAAATTAGAGTACTATTTTTGTTGAAAATTAAATGAACGTACTATGGAAAATAATTTACCAGACCCAAATTTTAGCCAAAAGCAATTAGACATAAGTCAAACTATTTCAGTTTATTTAACAAAAGTGTATAACTGGATGGCTGTTGCGTTGTTGCTAACGGGTGCTGTTGCATATTTTACTGCTCAATCAGAAACGATGATTCAGGCAATTTTTGGAAATAGAATATTGTTTTTTGGATTAATTATTGGAGAATTAGCCTTAGTAGGATATATTTCAGCTAGAATTAACAAACTTAGTTCATATAAAGCCACATTGCTATTTTTAAATTATACCATTTTAAATGGTTTAACAATGGCGGTTATTTTTATGGCCTATACTTCAGCGTCTATTTCTACAACATTTATTATTACTGCAGGAACATTTGGAGCTATGAGTTTGTATGGCTATTACACTAAAAGTGATTTAACAAAAATAGGGAGTTTGGCATTTATGGCATTAATAGGTATTATAATCGCTTCTGTTGTTAACATGTTTATGAATAGTGAAATGATGTCATGGATTATTTCTTATTTAGGAGTGGCTATATTTATTGGACTAACTGCTTATGATACTCAAAAATTAAAAAGAATAGCTATTAATGGTTTTGAAAATGAAGAAAGCATGGAAAAAAGTGCCATTCTAGGTGCTTTAACTTTATACTTAGATTTCATAAATTTATTCCTTTTTTTATTGAGAATTTTGGGAGATAGAAAATAAATCAGCTAAGAATTTTACCTGAATAAATTCATGAAATAATTACTTGTTTTTATGAATATGCGTATCTTTGTTATTCGTCAAAATTCATATCAAAAGCTATTTTATTTTAGCTGATAGACCCTAAAATTTATGAAGAACTACAAACCAAAAGGAAGGCTCGCCGCAAAGCAATATATTGATGGTATTTTAAAAGGTGACAGAGTATTGTTGTCTAGAGCAATTACTATTATAGAAAGCAATTTAGACAGCGATAAAGTGCTGGCGAAGGAAATCGTACAATCTATTCTTCCATATTCAGGAAAATCTATTAGAATTGGTATTACGGGTGTTCCAGGCGTTGGTAAAAGTACTTTTATTGAAGCTTTTGGAAAATATTTAATTACCCAAGGAAAAAAAGTTGCTATTTTATCTATTGATCCAAGCAGCCAACGTTCAAAAGGAAGTATTTTAGGTGATAAAACCCGAATGGAAGATTTGGCTAATATGCAAGAAGCTTACATTCGACCTTCAGCTTCTGGAGATACTTTAGGTGGTGTTGCCAACAAAACAGGGGAAACCATGCTTTTATGTGAAGCAAATGGTTACGATGTTGTTTTAATTGAAACCGTTGGAGTAGGGCAAAGCGAAACTGCCGTTCACGGAATGACAGATTTCTTTTTATTGTTAATGCTTTCTGGCGCTGGTGATGAATTGCAAGGGATTAAAAAAGGCATTATGGAAATGGCCGATATGGTAGTTATAAATAAAGCCGATGGTAATAATGTTAGAATGAGTGAAATGGCGCGTTTACAATACCAAAATGCCTTACATATTTTTCCACAATCTGAGTCCGGTTGGAGTCCTGTTGTGAGTACAGCATCAGCTATAAAAAATATTGGAATTTCTAATGTTTGGGATGAAATTGAAAAATTTCAAAAATTGGTTGATGAAAATGGCTATTTCTTAAAAAATAGAAATCACCAACAAATAGATTGGATGTACAACAATATTAATGAAGAATTAAAACGGTTGTTTTATGGGTCAAAAAATATTAAAAGTCATTTAAAAGCTTTGGAAAAAGAAATAATTGCTTCTGAAATTTCTCCTGTAAAAGCTGCTGAAATTATGATTCAAGAATTTAAAAAATCGTTCACTACAGAATCTCATTAGGTTCATTCCATTATAGGAAAAACAAATTATTTTATATTTCTTGATTTTATCAATTGTTCAAGTACAATTTCAACACCAAAATTGTTATTGCTTTTGGTTTCATATGTTGAAATTCTTTTAACATTTGGATGTGCATTTTCCATAGCATAACTATAATCGGCCAAAGCTAGCATTTTTAAATCGTTGTTATAATCACCAAAAACCATAGTTTCTTCTTTAGTAATACCTAATTTTTGTTGCAGAGAACTAATTGCGAAACCTTTATTTGCATCACTATGTGAAATATCTAACCAATGTTCGCCGGAAACTATTACTTGTAATTCATTTTCTAAGTGTTTTACTGCAGGATATATATGAGTTTCTGAACAATTAAAATGATAAGCGGCAATTTTAAAATATGTATCTTCTGTTATTTTAGTTAAGTCATTTACTATGCTATATTCAGAATAATAATTTTTAAATATTTTAATAAAATCCTCATCTTTAGTTTCTATATAAGCGGCACTTTTGCCACATAAAACAATGTAAACATTGTCTAGTTTTCGTAATATATTAATTGTTTTTGAAATGGATTTAAAAGGAATTTCACAAGAAAACAATTCTTCATCTCCGTGCTTTGCAAATGCCCCATTTTCAGCAACAATTGTTATTTCATCTCTAATTTCTTCAAATCTATCTACAATGCTATAATATTGTCGCCCGCTTGCAGCTATAAATTGTATGTTTAGCTTTTTCAATTCTTTGTAAATAGAGAAAAAACGATCACTTACTTCACTTTTTGAGTTCAGTAACGTGCCATCCATATCGGTAACTACTAATTTTACTTTTGAAAAATCCATAGGTTAAGTTCAGGTGCTAAGAAATTGTATTCTAAATTTTAATTTATGTAAAAATAAAAAACTGCTTAAAAAGTATTTTATTCGTCATTCTGAAATAATTTCAAAATCTCATCATTTTGATTTTGAATTATTATGTGAACCTAAACTAAGTTCAGGTTGACGATTTTTTACTTTTTAAGCAGCCTTAATTGTTTATTTAAAACTTAATCTTGTTCTAAATATAGTTCCATTATTTTAATGGCCGATTCAGAAATAACAGTACCAGGACCAAAAATGGCAGCTACTTTTCTTTCTAATAAATAATCATAATCTTGCGCTGGAATAACTCCACCTGCAAATACCATAATATCTGGTCTTCCTAATTTTTCTAATTCACCAATTAATTGAGGAATTAATGTTTTATGACCAGCAGCTAAACTAGATGCTCCAACAAAATGCACATCATTTTCAATTGCTTGTTTTGCAACTTCTTCAGGAGTTTGGAATAATGATCCCATATCTACATCAAAACCTAAATCAGCAAAACTAGAAGCTACTACTTTAGCACCTCTATCGTGCCCATCTTGACCCATTTTTGCAATCATTACTCTTGGTCTTCTACCTTCAATTTCAGCAAATTTATCTGCTAATTTTTGAGCTCTTGCAAAAGTATCATCGTTATTTACTTCTTTTCCGTACACACCACTTATTAATTTAGTATCAGCTTTATGTCTTCCAAAATGAACTTCTAAAGCATCAGATATTTCACCTAAAGTAGCAAAATTTTCAGCAGCTTCAACAGCTAAAGCTAATAAATTTCCTGTACCAGTTTCAGCACATTTAGATAATGCAGCAATAGTTGCATCTACAACAGCTTGATCTCTATTTGCTCTTAATTTTTTCAAACGTTCAATTTGAGAATCTCTAACAACAGTATTATCAACTTCTAAAATTTCTATATTAGATTTTTCAGTTGTTTTAAACTTGTTAACACCTACTAAAATATCTTGACAAGAATCTAAACGAGCTTGTTTACGAGCAGAAGCTTCTTCAATACGTAATTTTGGAACTCCAGTTTCAATAGCTTTTGCCATTCCACCTAATTCTTCAACTTCTTCAATTAATTTCCAAGCTTTTTTAGCAATTTCTTGTGTTAAATATTCAACATAATAAGAACCAGCCCAAGGATCAACAGATTTGGTCATTTGGGTTTCATCTTGAATAAATATTTGTGTATTACGAGCAATACGAGCAGAGAAATCTGTTGGTAAAGCAATTGCTTCATCTAAAGCATTTGTGTGTAAAGATTGTGTTCCTCCTAAAGTAGCAGCCATTGCTTCAATACAAGTACGAGCTACGTTGTTAAAAGGATCTTGTTCACTTAAACTCCATCCTGATGTTTGACTATGCGTACGCAAAGCCATAGATTTTGGATTTGTTGGATTGAAAGATTTTATAATTTTTGCCCAAAGCATACGTGCAGCACGCATTTTTGCAATTTCCATAAAGTGATTCATTCCTACCGCCCAGAAGAAAGATAAACGAGGTGCGAATTCATCAATTTTTAAACCAGAAGCTAATCCAGTTCTAATGTATTCCATACCATCGGCTAGAGTGTAAGCCAACTCAATATCTGCAGTTGCACCCGCTTCTTGCATATGGTAACCACTAATTGAAATAGAGTTAAACTTAGGCATATTTTTAGTGGTGTAATCAAAAATATCACCAATAATTTTCATGGAAGGTAATGGTGGATAAATATAGGTGTTACGCACCATAAATTCTTTTAAAATATCATTCTGAATAGTTCCGGAAAGTTTATCTAAAGAAACACCTTGTTTTCTTGCAGCAGCAATATAAAAAGCCATAATAGGTAGTACAGCACCATTCATTGTCATAGAAACAGACATTTTATCTAATGGAATTTGATCAAACAAAATTTCCATATCTAAAATAGAATCTATGGCAACACCAGCTTTACCAACATCACCAGTTACTCGTGGATGATCAGAATCGTATCCACGGTGTGTAGCTAAATCAAAAGCAACAGATAATCCTTTTTGACCAGCAGCAAGGTTTCTTCTGTAAAATGCATTTGATTCTTCAGCAGTTGAAAAACCTGCATATTGTCTAATTGTCCAAGGACGCATAGCGTACATTGCACTATAAGGGCCTCTTAAAAAAGGCGGAACACCAGCTGCATAACCTAAATGTTCTGCTTCTGAAATATCTTCTTTTGTAAAATGTTTTTTTACGGATATTCCTTCAGGAGTATTCCAAACGTCTTGATTCTCTGAAGTTGCAGCAGTTTGTTTAACGGCTGAATTTATTTTTATATCTGAAAAATCTGGTTTCATACTTCTTAAGATTTAATTGTTTTTTGAACTTTACTTTGAATGCTTGAAATTGTTGTAATAACATCAGATCTCAAGTTTACGCATCCATCTAATCCAGCTGCAGTTAATTCATCCATATTAGTTGGAGCTCCTGCAATTAATAAAACTTTTGTGCTATTTAAAGCTCTAAATGTTTTTACAAATGCAAGTGCAGTTTCATTGTAATCTTCATCAGAACTACACATTACAACTACATTAGAATCTGATTTCGCGCTTAATTCAGCAGCTTTTTCAGCGCTTTCAAAGCTTTTTTCTTGTAATACATTGTATCCACTAACTCCAATAAAATCGTAAGCAAAAGCAGCTCTTGCTTTACGCATAGTTAAGTTTCCATAACTAGATAATTCTACTATTGGACGTTTTTTTGTTGCGGTAACAAACTCTTCAGTAGTTTTTCTAATAGCTTCAATTTCTAAAGAAGCTCTTCTAGGTGTTAATACTTTTGGGTTTGCAATTTCTCCTGCTGAAAGTATGCTAGAATCTAGCTTTTCCATGAGGTTAGGGTATTTGTTAATACCAACCATTGGAGTTCTACGTTGACTTATTAATTTTAATTTTTGTAAACGAATTTCAGCAATTTGTTGTTGAATTGTTTCGTTTTGAAAGGCGGTATAAAAACCTCCTTCAGCTTCAATAGCTTTAAAAAGTTCTAATGCTTTTTCAGCTATTTTTACGGAAACTTCTTCTATATAATAAGATCCATCAACTGGATTTGAAACTTTACCAAAGTAAGATTCTTCTCTTAAAATAGTTGTGATGTTTCCTGCAATTCTGCTTGAAAAATCTGATGGGTTTTTAAATTCTTTATCGTAAGCATCAATTAAAACACCATCTACATTTCCTAATATTGCAGACATTGCTTCTGTTGTACAACGTAATAAATTAGTTTCAGCATCAGTTACTGATTTGCTCCAAATTGAAGTTTTAGCAGTAATTGTGTTTGAAAAATCTACAACACCATATTTAGCAGCTACTTCAGTTAATAAGTTATTGAAAGCTCTAAATTTACCAATTTCAACAAAATATTCTAAACCTATTGCTAGTTGAACGTTTAAATTGTTGAAAATATCTTGAGCTGTAATACCTTTTTCTGTTAATTTTTCAACTAAAAAAACCAAAGAATTTAACGTGTATGCAACTTCTTGAACTTGGTTTGCACCTGAATCTAAATATTCAGTTCCGGAAATTGTGATGGCTTTAAAATTAGAGAAATTGGCAGTTAATTTTACTAATTCTGCAGTAATTTCAACTTGGCTAGCATCAAATGAACCTGTAGTTACATAGTTAGAAATGATACCTGTATTTATAAAACCTCTTAAGTTTTTACCTTTTGCAAAAGCAACTAAATCTGTTGTAAAAGCAACTGCATTAGATGTTAATTTAAAAGAAACAGTTATTTCATTTAAATCTAATCCGTTTAAAAGGGTAGCGGCAGATACATTTTCTTTTAATTCAAAAATGATTCCGTTTATACCTTCTTCAATAGCTTTTGCAGCTAATTTATTTCCATTTTCAGCTGTTGTAACAACAATGCTTCTGTAATTTACTAATGATTGAGAATTTTCACCAGTATTTTTAAGACAGTTAATGGTGTCTTCTGCGGTGTAAAAAGGTTCAATATTAATTTGACTCAAGTTTTTCCAAACTAAGGTTTTGTTGTAATCTGCACCTTTTAAATCTGCGGTTACTCTTTCCATCCAATCTTGTTTTGAAACAGGACTGAATTCTGAAAAAAGTGATTTGTTTTTATCGTTCATAATATTTTATATTAATTGAGATATAATAAATTGCTAATCTTTTTTAAAAAGATCAGCAATTTAAATAAAATTATTTAACCATTAAGCTGCTTCCAAATCTTTCGAAAATTGCTTTATCAAGGTCTTCTTGATGGTTTGGATGTGCAATATTTCTTAATGATTGTGCACGTTGTTTTAAGTTTTTACCAAATAATTCTGCAACACCATATTCTGTAGCCACAAATCTTGCATGTGCACGAGTTGTTACCACACCAGCACCTTGTTTTAACATAGGTACAATTTTGGAAACTCCTTTTTGAGTTGCAGAGGTAATAGCAATAATTGGTTTTCCTCCAACAGATAATGCTGCTCCACGCATAAAGTCCATTTGACCTCCAACACCTGAGAACATTCTTGGTCCGATAGAATCTGCACAAACCTGACCAGTAAGGTCAATTTCGATAGCTGAATTAATTGCTGTTACTTTAGGGTTTTGACGAATAACTGCTGTGTCGTTTACATACGCAATATCTCTCATCTCTATTTCAGGATTGTTATCCATGAAATCGTATAATCTTCTTGTTCCCATTGCAAATCCCGATACAATTTTGTAAGGATTTGTTTTCTTTTGTGAGCCGTTTACTACACCTTTTTCAACTAAATCTACTAAGCCTTCAGAAAACATTTCAGTATGTATTCCTAAATTTTTATGGTTTGTTAAAAAAGTTAGTACAGCATTTGGAATACCTCCAATTCCCATTTGCAATGTTGCTCCATCTTCAATAATGGCAGCAATGTTTTTACCAATTGCTTTTTCTTCTTCTGAAGGAGTTACAAATTTCATTTCATGAATTTCTTCAACAACTTCAACACATGCGGTGAAATTTCTAAAATGAACTTGTGCATCACCAAAAGTACGTGGCATACGTGGGTTTATTTGTGCAATAACAGTTTTACCTTGTTCAACACCTGCAAGTACAATATCAACAGAAACACCTAATGAACAAAATCCGTGTTCATCTGGAGGTGAAACGTTTACCAATACCACATCTAAAGGCATATGCCCTAGACGGAATAAACTTGGAATATCACTTAAGAAAATTGGAATATAATCTACAGTTTCTCCAACCATTTTTCTAACATTTCCTCCAATAAAAAATGCACTAGTATGGAAACTTTCTCTTAATTCAGGTGCTACATAACCACATTCACCTTCAGTGTGTAAATGACAAATTTCTACTCCTTTTAATTCAGGACCACGTGCAACCATGGCTTTAATTAAAGTTTGAGGAGTGGCAGAACCACCTTGAATCAAAACACGATCTCCTGATTTAATCAATTTTACAGCGTCTTGGGCTGTCATCATATTCGGTATTTTCATTTTTTTAATTTTAATTCTATTTTTTAATATTTATCCTAAGAAACTTAAAATGATACCAGCGGCAATTGCAGAGCCAATAACTCCTGCAACATTTGGTGCCATAGCATGCATTAGTAAGTAATTGTTTTTATCGGCTTTTAATCCTTCAGCATGTACAACTCTTGCACTATCTGGTACTGCGGAAACACCAGCGGCACCAATTAACGGGTTTATTTTTTCATCACTTTTTAAGAACAAGTTCATAAATTTGGCAAATAGTAAACCTCCCATAGTTGCAATAACAAATGAAATTGCACCTAATCCAAAAATTAACATAGAATCTTTTGTAATAAAGATATCTGCTTGTGTTGAAGCACCAACGGTAACTCCTAAAAGAATGGTTACAATATCTATTAATTTGGTACGTGCTGTATCAGCTAATCTTTCAGTTCTTCCAGATTCTTTTAATAAGTTACCAAAAAATAACATTCCTAATAAAGGCAATGCACTTGGTGAAATAAAAGTAGTTAACAATAAAGCAACAATAGGGAAAATCATTTTTTCCTTTTGAGAAACCGCTCTAGGTGGTTTCATTCTAATTAATCGCTCTTTTTTTGATGTTAGTAACTTCATAATTGGAGGCTGAATTACCGGTACTAATGCCATATATGAATATGCAGCAATGGCAATTGGTCCAATTAAGTTTTTTACTGTAGTGCCATCAGGTAAAATATTAATACCATTTGCCAATTTTGATGAAAGGAAAATTGCTGTTGGTCCATCTGCACCACCAATAATACCAATTGCACCAGCTTCAGGAAGATTAAATCCTAAATATAAAGCACCTAAAAATGTTGCAAATACACCAATTTGTGCTGCAGCACCTAATAACATTAATTTTGGATTTGCAATTAACGATGAGAAATCTGTCATTGCTCCAATTCCTAAGAAAATTAATGGAGGGTAAATTCCTTTTACAACACCAAAATATAGGTAATTTAAAACTGATCCTGTTTCATAAATACCAGTTTGATTGCCAGCTACAAATGGAATATTACCAAGAATAACACCTGTTCCAATTGGAATTAATAAAAGGGGTTCATAATCAAATTTAATTCCAAGGTAAATAAATACAATTCCAATTAAAATCATAATTAAATTACCACCTGCAGCATTTGCAAATCCTGTATATGAATAAAATTGTTTAATTCCATCAAACGCTTCTTGTATAAAACTTTCTGAAGAACTTTCTTCAACTTGTTCTACAGTAGAAACAGGTAATGTGCTTTGTGCATTTGAATTAGTATTTATCCCAAGTGCTGGTCTAATAAATACCAATAAGGATAATACAGAAAATATTATAAATAGTTTTTTCATGTTTTTTCTTTTTATGTGTTATAGCTTATTAATTACGCTATAACTCTTAAAGTTCCTATGCTAGTTCAATCATTACTTCATTTTGTAAAACTTGTTGACCAATTTTTACTTGAATAGCTGTAACTTTTCCTGCTTTTTCTGAAGCTATATTGTTTTCCATTTTCATGGCCTCTAAAACTAGAAGTCTATCGCCAATTTTAACTTCATCACCAATATTAACATCAATGGATAATACCGTACCCGGAATTGGAGCCACAATTTTTGTGTTTGATGAGCTTGGATTAACTTTTAGTAATTCTGCAGGTCTTTTTGATGCAGATCTAACTAAAGTAGGAGTTTTGGAAACCTTAACTTCTTCTTTTAGTTTAACAGAATATGCAGTTCCGTTTACTTCCAGATCAATAATATTATCTTCGTGAGAAACAATTTTAACATTGTAATTGTTATCGTATATTCTAAATTTGAAATTTTTCATTTTTTATTTTTGTTTATAGTTAAAGGTTTTATCCTTACATGCTAATAATCATTAATTTATCTAAGGTTATTATGCGTTCCGTATATTTTTGAACTCCAAGGCGAATATAATTTTCTAGCTTGCTTTATTGTAAGTACAGCATTTTCTTCATCGTGTTGTTCTTTTAAATACAAATGTATTGCTGTTGATATTGCAGCCGCTATTTCACCTGTAAATTGTTCATTAACATTGGGTGAAATATCTTTAATCTTTTTATCTCTCCCTTTGGTAATAATTTTATAGATGTATAGCAATACTGGTAATCCAAATTTAAAAAAAGCGGTTAGCAATAATAAGGCACCAAATACAATTAATAAACCAGTAATTAAGATTACGTAACCTTCACTTATTTGGTCGATGTATAATTTCATGTATAACATTATAGTGGAATATTTGAGTGTTTTTTAGGTGGGTTAACTTCTTTTTTATTTGCTAATAACTCTAACCCTCTAATAATTCTAAAACGAGTATTTCTTGGCTCAATTACATCATCAATAAAACCATATTTTGCAGCAACATAAGGGTTGGCAAATTTATCGTTGTACTCATCTTCTTTTTTGTCGATGTATTCTTGTTTTTCCTCAGCATCCTCAATTTTACGAATGTTAGAACCTTCTAATACTTCTACAGCTCCTTTAGCTCCCATTACTGCAATTTCAGCTGTTGGCCAAGCGTAGTTTAAATCTCCACGTAATTGTTTACAACTCATTACATCATGTGCTCCACCATAAGATTTGCGCAAAGTAATAGTAACTTTAGGGACAGTTGCTTCACCATAAGCAAAAAGTAATTTTGCTCCATGAAGAATAATACCTCCATATTCTTGACCAGTACCTGGTAAGAAACCTGGAACGTCCACAAGAGTTACAATAGGAATATTAAAGGCATCGCAAAAACGAACAAACCTTGCAGCTTTTCTTGAAGCCTCAATATCTAAAACACCTGCGTAGTATTTTGGTTGGTTGGCAACAATACCAACTGAACGTCCATTAAAACGAGCAAAACCAACACAAATATTACGTGCATAATTTCTGTGAACTTCTGTAAATTCACCATTATCTACAAGTACTGAAATCACATCAACAATATCATATGGTTGATTTGCGTTTTCAGGAATCATTTCATTTAAAATATCATCTAATCTATCAATTGGATCATCACAAACAATTGATGGTGGCTCTTCTAAATTATTTGAAGGTAGGTAACTCATTAATTTTCTGATTAATAATAAGTTTTCTTCATCATTTTCAGCAAGGAAATGTGAAACTCCAGATTTTGTTGAATGAATTTGAGCACCTCCTAATTGTTCTGTTGTAACAACTTCACCAGTAACAGTTTGTACCACTTTTGGGCCTGTAACAAACATATAACTTGTTTGGTCTGTCATTATAGTAAAATCAGTTAATGCTGGAGAATAAACGGCTCCCCCGGCACAAGGTCCTAAAATTGAGGAAATTTGAGGAATTACTCCAGAAGCCATAATGTTTCTTTGGAAAATTTCGGCATAACCAGCTAAAGATCTAACACCTTCTTGAATACGAGCTCCACCGCTATCATTTAATCCAATAACAGGAACTCCAATTTTCATTGCCATATCCATAACCTTACATATTTTTAAGGCATATGTTTCAGACAATGAACCTCCAAATACAGTAAAATCTTGCGAGAAAACGTACACAATTCTTCCATCAATAGTTCCATGACCGGTAACAACACCATCGGAAAGATAAATTTGTTTATCTAAACCAAATGACTTAGTTCTATGTGTTACAAACATGTCAAATTCTTCAAAACTATTATCATCTAAAAGAATGTCAATTCTTTCACGAGCAGTAAGTTTCCCTTTTGCGTGTTGCGAATCAATTCTTTTTTCTCCTCCACCTAATTTTGCTTCGGCTCTTTTTTGAATTAATTCATTGATTTTATCTTGATTTGCCATTTTTTTATAAATTTTCTTGATTTATTATTTTTTTGAACAAAGTTCAGTTAACACTCCGTGTGTTGATTTTGGGTGTAAAAACCCAATATTTAAACCTTCAGCTCCTTTTCTAGAAACTTTATCTACTAGTGCAACACCTCTTTCTTCGGCCAGTTTTAGTGCTTCTGTGGCATTATCAACGGCAAAAGCAATATGGTGGATTCCTTGTCCTTTTTTCTCAATAAATTTACCAATTGGTCCATCTGGAGAAGTGCTTTCTAATAATTCAATTTTTGTGGTACCTACCAAAAAAAAGGCTGTTTTCACTTTCTGATCAACAACCTCTTCTATTGAGTAGCATTTCATTCCTAAAACCTCTTCATAATATTTTATTGATTCTTCTAAGTTGTTTACAGCTATTCCAATGTGCTCTATATGTGAAATATTCATAATTATATAAAATTTAGTGTTATTTTTTACTTTTTTCTAAAGGAGAAGTGAAGTTTTTTACCTTTTCTAGTTTAGATAACAAAATTAGAGCATAGTAAAAGTTAAAAATATGATAGATGTCATATTTGCCCTAAAACTACTAAAACGTTTTAGTGATTTCATCTTGGCTTTTTGAACTATTTTTTAACATTTATATTCTTAATTTTGGTGGTTTGAAACTAATAATAAAATAAAAAACCTCAATATTAATCGAGGTTCTTTATTTATGAAAGGTTATATTTTATTTTTAAGCTATGA
This sequence comes from Lutibacter sp., assembly GCF_016342705.1. Taxonomy (GTDB): domain Bacteria; phylum Bacteroidota; class Bacteroidia; order Flavobacteriales; family Flavobacteriaceae; genus Lutibacter. The sequence continues at coordinate 421,732 of NZ_JAEINV010000001.1, forward strand.
AGCATATTTTTACTCATCTTTTTTAAGTCAAAATGATGTTGCCAACCCCAATCTTCTCTTGCTCTTGAATCATCAATGCTTTTTGGCCAACTATCTGCTATGTTTTGTCTGAAATCTGATTTGAATGAAATTTTAAAATCTGGAATTTCTTTCTTTATTTCTTCTGCAATTTCTTCAGGAGTAAAACTAATTGCAGCTAAATTATAGGAAGATCTTATTTTAATGTTTTCTGGTTTGGTATTCATAATTTGAATGGTTGCATCTATGGCATCATCCATATACATCATTGGTAATTTAGTTTCTTTGTTTAAAAAAGAAGTATAAGCCCCTTTTAAAAGTGCTTCATGGTAAATTTCTACAGCATAATCTGTAGTTCCACCTCCAGGATTTGTTTTCCAACTTATAATACCTGGGTAGCGAATGCTTCTAACATCTACACCAAATTTATTGAAATAATACTCACACCATCGTTCTCCAGCTTGTTTGCTTATTCCATATACAGTTGAGGGTTCCATAACTGTTTCTTGTGGAGTGTTTTCTTTTGGTGTTGTTGGTCCAAAAACAGCAATTGAGCTTGGCCAGAATACTTTTTTAATGTTGCCTTCTTTGGCAATATTTAACACATTAAAAAGCGAATTCATATTTAACTCCCAAGCTTTTGCTGGGAATTTTTCACCCGTTGCGGAAAGCATTGCAGCCATTAAGTAAACTTCATTAATGTTGTATTTAGTTATAATTCCTAAAACAGAATCATAATCTATTGCATTAATAAACTCAAAAGGTCCGGATTGCATTAATTCTTTATCACCTTCTCTAATATCGGAGGCTATAACATTACTGGCTCCGTTTATTTCGCGTAATTTTAAGGTTAATTCTGTACCAATTTGTCCACAGGCACCAATTACTAATATGGTTTTGCTCATTAAAAAAATCAACTTAATTTATCTATCAAAGATACAGAAATTAAATTTTCAAATTTTAAAATATTGTTTTTTGCGAAAATGATATGTTTTTTTATAAAACATTTTATTTATTAGTACTTTTGAAGTCAATTAATTTTATAATGAAGTATTTATATCCCTTTTTATTATTCATTTTATTGTTGAATTTTTCTTGTAATAGAACTTCAGCAGTGCAAGAAGTAGCAGATTCTAAAGATTCTGTTGTTGTTAATGATAGAATTACAAATCAATTAGGCGAAACATTAGTTCCAAGAGCTAATGAAGATTTATCTAAATGGAAAGAATATGAAAATGTTGATGAGTTTATGCTTAAATTTTACAATGTTAGTAGTATGGAGGCGCTATCATATGCGCAAGAATTGGCAGATTTAGTGAAGTTAATGAAAGATACAATTCGTATTGAAAAATTGAATGAGTTAAGTGTAATAGCGAGGTTTAATGTGTTACATAATGAAACATTGAGATTGGCTGATATGACTGAAATTTCATCAATTAAAAAGGAAGAGGTTAAAGAGGAGGTAGGAAGAATTTTAGAATTATATGCCGCTTTAAATTCTAAAATTAATACTATTTATAAAACTGAAGATGTACAAAATTCTCTTGAAATTGATACAGAAGTTCCTGTAAAAATAGAAGATAAGCGTGAAAATGATGAGTATAGAAGAATGTATAATGGCGTTAATAAATCTACAAAAAGGATTATTCAGTAAATGTATTAATAAGTGTTTTTAGTTAGTTCTTTCGCTTCAAATTCTTCAATTTTAAGTACTTTATTATTATCATATTCAATTTTAGTCACTTTATCTTTGTTCCAGTAGGTCCAAACACCAACTTTTGCACCATTATTGTAAGTTGCTAAACATTTTCTAGATCCATCTCCATTATAACTTTCCCAAGAAGCGTGTAATTTGCCTTCTTTTGTGTAAAACCCATGTTGCATTATTGCGCCATTCTCATAATATAAAGTAATTTCTTGTAAATCGCCTTTAGTTTCGGTTTTTGGCAAATATTTTGTTTGTGAAAATACTGAAACAGAAAATAGTAATACTGCTAAAATTAATAGAAATTTTTTCATTAGTTGACTTTTATAGTTAAGCCAAATTTACGGAATTAAATAATTTTTAAAAATGATTAAAATCATTGATATAGTTGATTGAAAATTAAACTATTGCCTTTACAGTTTTAAAAACCAAATTAGACTCAAAACCTTTAGAGATAAGGTAGTTAGCTAGTTTTGATGTTTTTTTGAAGTTATTTGGCTCTTTTATAAGGTGTAATTTTTTTTCTGCTAATTTTTCAAGCGTATTCAAATATTCAGTTTCATCAATTTCTTTTAGCGCAGTATTAATGTTATATGTAGATATATTTCTAAATTTTAACTCATTTAAAATACGTTGCTTTCCCCAATTTTTTATAGAAAATTTTCCTCGAACAAATGCTTTAGCAAAACGTTCTTCATTTAAAAAATTATGTTGTAGTAAGTGTATAATAATTTTTTCTTTCGCTTCCGGAATCATATTTAAATCATACAGTTTTTGCTCTACTTCTTTATGACAACGTTCTTGATAAGCACAATAATTTTCTAAGAGTTTTGTAGCTTCATCAACCGTATATGATTTATCATTTTTCATGTTAAATAATTTACTTTTTTGGCTCGTTTGATGTTATTACAAAAATTATTAAGGGTTCATTTGTTGTATTTTTTACAGAATGAAAACCAATTCCATTTACGGCAGTTATACTCCCTTTTTTTATTTTTTGAGTTCTAATAGAACCAGTTACACCAGCTCGGTCTGCATATTCTCCTTCACCTTGCATAACAACGTATAATTCTTGTTCATTTCTGGTTCCGTGAGTGTGAAAACCTGCTTGGTCATCTTTATTCAAAAAAACCATATAAGCGCCAATTCTGTTATTAACTAATTCGTCAACACCAAACATTTGAAGCAAGTACACAGTTCCATTTCCGTTGTACATAGCTTCTCTTTTGTCTACTCTAACAACGCTGCGAACTTCATTTCCAAAAGGTGTGACGGTTAAATCTAAATATTGAGATATAGTTTCAATTACTTTATTTTTTTCTAGATCTTCAGCTGTTTCTTTCATCTTTTTGTTAATTAAAAAGGTTGCTTAAAAGTATTAAATTACTTTTAAGCAACCTTAAATATTAGCACTCTTTTTATAAATTAAGTTATTGTTTTCTGTTTAATTTTACTTTTAAATTATTAATTAAAGAATACATTACAGGTACAATAATTAAAGTTAAGAAAGTAGCGAATGTTAAACCGAAAATAATTGTCCAAGACATTGGTCCCCAGAAAGCTACGTTTTCACCACCAATATAAAATTGTGGGTCAAATTCCGTAAACAACGTCATAAAATTAATGTTAATTCCAATGGCTAATGGTAACAATCCTAAAATGGTTGTAATTGCCGTTAACAATACAGGACGCAAACGAGTTTTTCCACCTTCAACAATACTTTCATAAATTAAATCTTTTGATAAAGTACCTTCTTCTAAACCTTGCTCTTCACGTTTTCTAATCAATATTAAATTGGTATAGTCAATCAATACAATGGCGTTGTTTACTACAATTCCAGCGAGGGAAATAATACCAATCATTGTCATCATAATTACAAACTCCATTCTAAATATTATTAATCCGAGCAATACTCCAATTAAACTTAAAAGAACTGATAATGATATAATTATAGGTGTTGAAGTTGAGTTAAATTGCCCAACTAAAATTAAAAATATTAAGAAAACCGCAATTAATAATGCTTTACTTAAAAAGGCCATTTCTTCGGCTTGTTTTTCTTGCTCACCAGTAAAAGAAACGGAAACATTTTTAGGTAAATTATAGTTTTCCATCACCTTTTTAATTTGGTCGTTTATTTCTGTTGCGTTATAACCTTCAAGAACATTTGAGAAAATGGTAATAACTCTATTTAGTTCTTTACGTTTTACTGCACTAAATGTTGATGAGGTTTCAGAATGTGCCACTGCAGAAACTGGAACCTGAACAATTTGTCCATTACTTGCATTTCTAAATGTAATTTTCTGATTTAATAAAGATTCTTTATTATAACGGTATTTATCCATTAAACGAATATTAATTGGATAATCATCTTCGCCATCTTTAAATGTTGAAACTTCTTTACCAAATAATGATGTTCTAATAGCATCTCCAATTTGTCCAGTTGAAATATTTAAACTTCTGGCTTTTTGTCTGTCAATTATAAAAGGTAATTCTGGTTTTCCTTGTTCAACATCTAAACTTAATTCTTCAATACCTAAAATATTAGCATCATTAATGTGTTGTTTAATCTTTTCTGACGTTGCTAATAATTCTTCATAATCATCCCCAGAAACCTCAATATTAACTGGCGCTCCGGTTGGAGGTCCATCCGAAGGTCTATCTACAGTAATATTTACACCAGGAAAGTTTTTTAACAATTGTCTTATTTCAACTAAAACATCATCAGTATCAACATCACCACGATCCATAAATTTTACAAAATCTACAGTAATACGCGCTTTATTTGGTGTTGTACCACCTTGCTGACCTTGGTTTGGATCACTGGTTCCTTCACCAACCTGACCAATTACTGAAGTTATTATTTGGTTTTTACCATTTACTTCATATTTCTTTAAATAATCTTGAATTTTATTTTCAATTTCAATAGAAAGGTTATTGGTGACTTCAATGTCAGTTCCAATTGGATATTCTAAATAAACATACACTTGTTTTGGCGGCGTTTCTGGAAAGAATAATACTTTTGGAGGGAAAATAGCAAATAATACAAATGAAAAGAATAGCAATCCAAATGTTCCTAAAAAGAACCATCTAGGTCTTTTTCCTTTTAAAGTATATACTAATGTTCTTTCATAAAAAGCTTCAAGTCTTGGTAAAAATATTGTTTGAAACCACTCGGTTGCAGGACTTAAAAATTTGGTATTTATAACACGTAATAATCCTGCCAAAACCAACAATAAACCAATTACATTTAAAGCTTTTGAGTCAGTTGATAAGCCACCAATTATAAATAAAACACCTACAGTAAACAAGGCGCTACTAAAAATTAATATTCTTTTAAAGTTAACTTCATCTTCTTTTATTTTCATATAAACAGAAGTTAACATAGGGTTTATTAATAAAGCTACAAACAGCGATGAACTTAATACAATTATTAAGGTAATTGGTAAATAACGCATAAATTCACCCATCATTCCTGGCCAAAAAGCCAATGGAAGGAAAGCAGCTAATGTTGTTGCAGTTGATGCAATAATTGGCATTGCAACTTCACCAACACCGTATTTTGCAGCATCAATTTTAGAATAACCTTCATCTAATAATCTGTATACATTTTCAACAACTACAATACCGTTATCAACTAGCATTCCTAAGGCAATTACAAGGGAAAATAATACCATTGTATTTAATGTTACGCCCAACGCACTAAGTATAATGAAAGACATAAACATAGACAACGGTATAGCAATTCCTACAAATAATGCATTTCTAATTCCAAGGAAGAAAAGTAATACTAAAACCACTAAAATAATTCCTAAAATAATACTGTTTTCAAGGTCAGCAACCATTGTTTTAGTATCATTAGTTTGGTCGTTGGTTTTAGAAACATTTAAGTTTTCTGGAAAATATTCTTCTTTTGCTTTTGCTAAAATAACGTCAATTTGTTCTGAAGCGTTTATTAAATTTTCTCCACCACGTTTTGTAACATCTAACATTAAAACGGGTTGCGAAAATTCACGAGCAAAACTTTCTTTTTCTTGCTCTTTAAAGCTAACAACTGCAATGTCTCTCAAATAAACAATATTATTGTTTTCTTGTTTTACAATAATGTTTTCAATTTCTTTAGCCGATTTAAATTCGCCAATAACACGAACATTTCTTCTAATACCATTTTCAAGTAAATCACCACCAGATACGGTCATGTTTTCATTTTGAATGGCCATGGCAATATCATTAAAGCTAATTTGAGATGTTTCCATCTTGTACAAATCAACACTAATTTCAATTTCTTTATCTTGAATTCCTCTAATATCTACTTTAGATATTTCTGGAACTTTTTCAATTTCTTCTTCTAAATATTCACCATATTCTTTTAATTGATCCATAGAGAAATCTCCAGATAAATTAATGTTCATAATTGGCATTAATTCGGCAAAGTTCAACTCTTGAACATTTGGATCTGCAGGTAAATCTTTCGGGAAATCTTTATCAGAAGTTGCGGCATCCACCTTATCTTTTACTTTACGTAAAGCTTCGGTTGGTGTTACGCTAAAATCAAATTTTACTTGTATGGATGAGAAACCTTCAATAGAAGTTGAAACAATTTCATCAACACCAGAAATTCCATTAATCTCTTTTTCTAAAGGTCTGGTTACCAGTTTTTCTATATCTAATGCAGAGTTTCCAGGATAAGGTGTAGAAACGTAAATTTCTGGCACAACAATTTCTGGAAACGATTCACGAGGCATACTTGTGTATGAGAAGATACCTGCTATAAATATCATAGCAATGATCACAAAAACGGTCATTTTATTATAAATGGACCACGTGGATATTTTAAATTCTTTATTCATTATAATGCTGTATTATTTAGTTTACAGATTTAATTAATTGTTAATTTTAACAAAATCACCAGCTTTTACAATTCTAGCGCCTTTGTCTACCAACGTGTCAGTAGCTTCTAAACCTGCTGTAATAAATACTTCGTGGTTGTATTCTTTTAATATTGTGATTAACTTTTTAATAACCACATTTTCATTGTTTTCAGTTTTTAATGTAAACACATAATCGTTTCCTTTCTGATCTTTTTGCACTAAAGTTGAAGGAATTACCAAACCTTCTTGTTTAAAGTCAACAATTTTTAAATCAGCTAAAAGGTTAGGTTTAATAGTGTTGTCTTTATTCGGGATATTAATACGCGCTTTAAAACTTCTGTTATCTGGATTGATATAATTTCCAATTTGAGAAATTTTAGATTCCACTTCTTTTTCAATTGATGGGAAGTTTAAAATAGTTTCAGTACCAATTTTTACAACAGGTAAATACGTTTCAGTTACATCTGCTTCAATATAAACATTGTCTAAGTTTAATAAACGTACAGTAGGTGTTTGTGGACTTGTTAATTCGCCAATTCTAGGGAAAACTTCATCTACAATTCCGCCAAAAGGAGCAATAATTTTCATTTTTCTAGCCTGTGTTTTTAACGAAGCTAAATTGTTTTCTAAACTTTCTTTTTGCGCTTTTGCTTGTAAATATTGCATTTCTGAACCAATTTTTTGATCCCATAAACGTTTTTGACGATCAAAAGTAGTTTTTGCTAAATTTAACTGTGTTGTTAATTCGGCAATGCTATTTTTAATGGCGCTATCATCTAATTGAATTAATGTTTGTCCAGCAGAAACTTTTTGACCTTCTTTAACGTAAATAGCTGTTACGGTTCCGCCCATTTCTGGTCTTATTTCAATGTTTTTATCAGCCTGAACTACACCTTGTATTTCAATATAATGTTTAAAAACTTCTGTTTTAACTGGTAAAACAGTAACAACATGTAATTTTCTTGTAGTGTCTAATTTAGAAAGTTTGTCTTCAACAATTTTTAGTTGTTGGTTTAAACTATCAATCTGATTTATTAATGTATTTTTTTCAGAATTTAAATCTGAAATAGATGTTTTTTTAATTTCTTCTCCGCAAGAAATAAGAACTGTTGCTGCTATAAAAAGTAATATTATATTTTTCATGTTGTTTGATTTCTAGTTGTTAATTGGTATGTTTAATGCATTATCTAAAGCTGCTTTGTTTGCAATTAATTGCAGCATGTTTTGTAAATAATTTTGTTGCATTGTGTATAATTGTCTTTGTGCCTCAGAAAGTTCAAAACTGGTAGAAAGTCCTTCAAAAAACTTAATTTGTTGTTTTTTCTCTATACGTTCCGCTAATGCTAAATTTTGCTTAGAAGTTTCAAATTCTTCAACGCTAAATTTGTACTCTGTTTTTGCAGAAGCTAATTGCAATTGTAATTTTTGTTCAGTTTCTGTAAGGTTTGTTTTAGCTTTATCTAATTCAATTTTAGCCTGTTGAGTTCTAGAACTTCTGGCTAAACTACTGAAAATAGGAATGTTTAAGCTAACACCCAACAAAGAAGAATCGAACCATTTTTGATCTTTTTTTGTAAAATCAAATTCTTGTCCATATCCTGCGTAACCAAAGTTTAAAAAACTACTTAATGTTGGTAATGCTTTGCTTTGTTCTAGTCTTACTAAAAGTTCATTAGCTCTTTCGTTGTTTTTTGCAATTTTAAAATCTATATGATTTTCAATAGATAAATCATTAGAAAGCAATTCTAAATCTAAATTTTCTTGGGCAAGTTTGTTTAAATTATCTGTTAATGTTAATGCTGTATTTATATCGGTTCCTAACGTAATGTTTAACATTTTGTAGGCGATGTTTTTCAAGTTTTTTGTTTTAGATAACTGACTTTTTATAGATGCCAAAGTAATTTGTAATTGCTCTATACTTTCTTCTTCGGCCAAACCATTTTTATAAATCTCAATAGTTTCATCTAAGTTTTTTTGAAGTGTCGCTATATTTTTTTCCAAAATCTGCACACTTTCTTCACTTAAAAGTACGTTTCCGTAAGCATTAATTACTGCTTCTCTAATACCTAATTCCGTTTTTTCTTTGGCATTTTCGGAAATTTTTAAATAGGTTTTGGCAGATTGTAATCCAACTAAATAAGAGCCATCAAAAATTAACTGATTTAAAGTAGCGGTAGCATTCATATTATGTTTTGTTCCAAAAGAAACTTCTGAAAATTCTCCTGCATTTCCACCAAAAAATTCAGCAGGAATTAAGGATACTTGTTGTTTTATCCAATTTTGATAATCTATTGTTGCGCTAATTTGTGGAAGTCCCATAGTGGTAGTTTCCCACCTTTTTAATTTGGCAGCATCAATATCTCTAGTGGCATTTATGCTTGCATAACTATTTTTTAGAGCATAATCAATAGCTTGTTCAAGCGATAGCGAAATGCTTTCCTGTGAATTAATATGAACACTACAAAGTATTCCAATTAGTAGTAATATTGTTTTTTTCATTATTTAATTTGCGTTTTGTTCAAGTTGTTGTTCTAGTATTTTAATTCCTTTTTCAGTTGAAATTGCTCTTGTGTGATATTCTAAGGCCTTTAACTCTAGGTTGTTAATGGTGTTTTTGTTGTAATGATGTAAGTTAGTGTCATGCACGCTCATTACCAATGAAAAATAGAATTTTGTAATTATTTCAATTTCAATATCTTTTCTGTATAAACCTTCATTTATTCCTTTTATAATATTTTTCTGAATACAATCTTTAAACATGCAAAATTCATCTGCCATTAATTTATGATACGTTTTTGGATAATATTTTTGAAGCTGATACATTGGTGAATCATCACTATTTTTTAATAAATCTTTAAAAGCATTTTTAATTTCAAAATTTTCTTCAATGGCGTTAAACCCTTTTTCACAAATACATGAAACTGAGTTATGAATAAGTTCATGTAAATGAGATATTGATTCATCAACCAGCTCTTCTTTATTGCTGAAGTATTTATAAATAGTCTTTTTTGAAATACCTAGTTCATTGGCAATATCATCCATAGTAACACTTTTAAAACCAAATTTTAAAAATATTTCTCCAGATTTTTGTAATATATTTTCTTTCATACTTTCAATTTAATATAAAATTGCGGGTGCAAATATACGCAAGGAAACTTAAGAAACAAAAATAGTTTCCATTGTTTTAACAATTTAATAACATTCAAAAAAATAGTTGAATTATTAATTGTAAAAATGAAATCTGTATTTTTACAAAAAAATATAATTACATGAACATTGAAGATACCTATAAGGAAGATTTTTTAGTCTATTTAAATGAAACAATTAAAATTAAAGAGCCTAAAAATTTATATGAACCAATTCATTATATTTTACAAATAGGAGGTAAGCGTTTACGACCAATTTTAACTTTAATGACGTGTGATATTTTAAACGGAAATGTAAAAAATGCTTTTGACGCTGCATTTGCGGTGGAAGTATTTCATAATTTCACTTTAATTCATGATGATATTATGGATAGCGCACCTATTAGAAGAGGCAAAGAAACGGTTCACATTAAATGGAATGTAAATACGGGAATATTGTCGGGTGATGCAATGATGATTTTAGCATATCAATGTTTTGAAAATTATGAGCCGTTTATTTATAAAAAACTATTAAAACTATTTAACCAAACAGCTTTAGAAGTTTGTGAAGGACAACAATTAGATGTAGATTTTGAAGTTAGAAAGGATGTAACCATTGCTGAATACGTTAAAATGATAACTTATAAGACATCCGTTTTAGTGGCTGCGGCAATGAAAATGGGTGCAATAATTGCAGAAGTTAGTGATGAAGAAGCTGATAAAATTTATGATTTTGGATTGAATTTAGGTATCGCATTTCAATTACAAGATGATTATTTAGATACTTTTGGAGATGCAGCAACTTTTGGGAAACAAATAGGTGGAGATATTCTAGAGAATAAAAAAACATTTTTATATCTAAAAGCCATTGAAGTTTGTAATATTGAAGATAAAAATTTGCTTTTAAACTTATATAAATCAAAAGATGTTGATGACTCAAAAGTAGAGAAAGTGACTAATATTTTTGTTGAAAATAAAATTTCTGAACGTACCATAAATGAAATTGAAAACTACACAAATAAAGCATTTGAAACATTAGAAACGTTGTTAATATCAGAAGAGAAAAAAGAAATTCTTAGAAATTTTGGAAGTAGTTTAATGAAACGCAGTTTATAATTATGTTAGCAGGGAAAAATTCTTTAGAACTATTAAAATCAGTTGAAACTGAAAATTTAGTTGTTAAGTTAATAGAACAATTAAATAAAGATTTTCAGTTGGCAAATATTAATGAAGAATTTAAATTGAATATTTCAGTTCTTGAATTAAAGAATAATTTAGATAGTTTGTTATTGTATTTAATCACAAAAAAATATGATGATTATTTAAATCTTTTATACAGAATAGATGTTTCTGAAAAAGAAATGGCAACAATTAATAACAATAATTTAGTTGGAACCATTGAAAATATAACTTTTTTAGTTTTAAAAAGAGAATTTCAAAAAGTTTGGTTTAAAAATAGAACCTAAAAACAGGTGTTAAGGCAGAAGGTTGTGTAATATTTTTAGTTTTATCATACAATAGATCATATCTTAAACCAACGGAGACATTCCCAGAAACATATTCAAGCCCTAAATAAAGCGCAGTTTGCCATTGAGAAAAACCTTCAGCATTATATTTTTGATTGATTTTCAACTCTTCTAATTCAGTAGATAATTGCAGATAATTTATAGGTTTATATAAAACCAAAATGCTACCTCCAAATAAATTTGTGGTACTTCTATAAGCGGATTTATTTTTTATATATACATATGTAAGTCCTAGCCCTGCAGAGAATTCATCAGAAAAACCGTAAATAGCACTTGGTGAAATAGAAAATGTAGAATATGAACTTCCTAGGCCAATATTAAATCCACCACCAAATCTAACATTTTCTAAAAAATTATTTGAAGTTGTGCTCTTTTGAGAAAAGGCATTCAAACTAGTTATAATAATTATAAACAATAAATAAGTAGTTTTGTGCATGTTACAAGCTTTAAGCGAATATAAAAAAATAATTGAAATAATTTTATAGGATAAATATTGCGCATAAAGTAAATATGTATTATTTTTGCGCCCAGTTTTAGGTCCCATAGCTCAGCTGGTTAGAGCATCTGACTCATAATCAGAGGGTCCTTGGTTCGAGCCCAAGTGGGACCACTTTTAAAAAGACTTTACTTAGTTGTAGGGTCTTTTTTCATTTAAATATTGCTATTAGCTGAAAGGAATATTAAAAGAACAGTTTGCTTTTCATTGCGCACCAGTTATTGTTAAATTCCTGTATTTGGTCTAATTTATATAAATCTTCTTTTAAATTAATTAATTAGATTTATATTTGTAATGTAATAAAATATTGTTTTTAGCGTTTTTTATTTCAAGAAGATTTGAATAGTTATTTTTGTAATCAATTGAAATATAAATTATTAAAGTTTAATATTTATAATATTAATTATAATTTATTTGTAAATAAACCCCAATAAATGAAAAAAAAGAGTAACATATATATATTATGTTTTTTCTTTGTGTTTGTAAGTCTAGTAGGATATTCTAAAACTCCGCCTACCCCTATAGGTCCTCCAGCTGAACCAGGCTTGCCAATAGATGGAGGATTGTTTTACCTATTAATTTCAGGTGTGCTTTATGGTGTTTATGAATTGAAAAAGAAAAAATAATTATTTTTCTAATAGTCTAGCTACGTACTTACCAATTACATCAAATTCTAAATTAACACTAGTTCCAATTTTAAAAGTGTGAAAATTTGTATTTTCATAAGTGTACGGAATAATTGCCACTGAAAATCTATTCTTTTTAGAATTTACAACGGTTAAACTTGTTCCGTTAATTGTTACAGAACCTTTTTCAATAGTTATATTGTTATAAGAGTTATCATAGTCAAAATCAAAAAACCAACTACCATTTTGTTCAGTAACTGAAGTGCAAGTAGCAGTTTGATCTACATGTCCCTGGACAATATGGCCATCTAGTCTAGCTCCTAGAACCATAGCTCTTTCCAAATTTATTAAATCACCTACTTTAAGATCTTTAAAGTTAGATTTTTCAAGGGTTTCTTTAATGGCTGTTACAGTGTATTCATTCCCATTTATTTTTACAATTGTTAAGCAAACACCGTTGTGAGCAATACTTTGGTCTATTTTTAACTCATTTGTGAAATTACTATCAATTGTTACGTGAATATTTTCACCTTCTTTAATTATATTTTTAACAGTACCTAAACTTTCAATAATACCTGTAAACATGTTTTTGTAAATTAAATTGATTACTTTTGAAGTCTCAAAATTAAGAATAATTAACTTGTTTAATGGACAAATTTGAAAAAATAAAATTAGGAATTTCTATAGGAGATTTTAATGGAATTGGCATAGAAATTATATTAAAAACATTTTTAGATAAAAGAATGTTAGATTTTTGTACACCTATTATATTCGGTTCAACAAAATTAATTTCTTTATGGCAAAAAAAAATCAATATCAATATACCTATTAATGGTATAAGAGAGGCAGACAAAGCAATTGAAGGGAAACTAAATGTTTTAAATTTATGGAAAGAAGATATTGAAGTTGATTTTGGAAATCCTACAAGTTCTTCTGGAGAATATGCATTTAAATCGCTGGAGGCGGCAACAAAAGCATTGAGCAATAGTGAAATTGATGTTTTAGTAACTGCACCAATCAATAAGGATAATATTCAGTCAGAAAATTTTAAATTTCCTGGGCATACGGAGTATTTAGAATCTCAATTAGAAGGAGAAAGTTTAATGATTTTAATGTCTGACAATTTAAGAATTGGTTTAATTACAGGTCATATACCTGTTTCAAAAATATCAGAAACAATTACTTCAGACCTAATTCAAAAGAAGGTTGCTATTTTGCATCAAACGTTAATTGAAGATTTTGAAATATCTAAACCAAAAATTGCAATATTAGGGTTAAATCCACATTGTGGAGATAATGGAGTTATTGGTACCGAAGATGATACAGTAATACGTCCAACCATTGCAAAAATTCAAGAAACTGGTAAAATTGTTTATGGTCCGTATGCTGCAGATAGCTTTTTTGGGTCTGGTAATTACAAAAATTTTGATGCTATTTTGGCCATGTACCATGACCAAGGTTTAGCACCGTTTAAAACGCTGGCATTTGGTGGAGGTGTTAATTTTACTGCAGGTTTAAATAAAATTAGAACGTCGCCAGATCACGGAACTGCTTATGAATTAGCAGGAAAAGATAAAGCGAATATAAACTCATTTAAAGAGGCTGTTTTTAGTGCTATTCAAATTTTTAGAACCAGAAGTGAATATAAAAGTTTGACAGAAAACGTGTTAAAAATTTCTAATTAAAAATAAAAACAATAAATTTTCAAAAATAATTTTATAATAGTATTTATAATTTTATATCTTTGCACGCTCAAATTGAAGTTCTAAATGAAAGATTTAAAAGAGTTTGATATTTCTTTTATCGGATTAAAGGAAGGTTATCATCAGTTTGAATATATAATTAATAATAAGTTCTTTGATTTTTTTAAATACGATGAATTTAATGATTCAAATGTAAAAGTTGATTTGTCATTTCTAAAGAAAGCCACCATGTTTGAATTAAACTTTCAATTTTCTGGTTGGGTAGAAGTAGCTTGTGATTTAACAAATGAATTATTTCATCAACCAATTGAAACTGAAATTGATTTAATTGTGAATTTTGGGAATGAATATAATGATGAAAACGAAGAGTTACTTATTATTCCTCATTCAGAATTTAAAATTAATGTTGCTCAATATATATATGAAGCAATTGTATTAGGTGTTCCCTTAAAGCGCATTCATCCAGGAGTTGAAGATGGAACATTAAAATCTGATGTATTAGAAAAATTAAAAGAATTAGAAGTTAAAGATCTAGACGAAGAAATAGAAGAAGATAACATTAAGGAAATTGATCCTAGATGGAATAAATTAAAAGAATATACTAATAGAAAAAAATAAGAGTAATGGCACATCCAAAGAGAAAAATATCGAAAACTAGAAGAGACAAGAGAAGAACTCATTATAAAGCAGTAGCACCACAAGTAGCTGTTGATCCAACAACTGGTGAAGCTCATTTATATCACAGAGCTCATTGGCATGAAGGAAAGCTTTTTTATAGAGGTCAAATCGTTATTGATTCAGTTGAAACACAAGCATAATTAATATATATAATTAAGCAAAAAACTCTCATTTTGAGGGTTTTTTTTGTTTTTTATGCCTAATAAAACTAAAAAATGACAAAATTGGTGAATGAATAGAAATAAAATTCATTACTTTTGACCGTCTTTTTTTGTTTAAAGAAATTATAATATGACTAAAATTACTGCAGCAATTACCGCCGTTGGAAAATATGTTCCTGAAGACATTTTAACAAATGAAATGTTGGAGAAAATGGTTGATACTAATGATGAGTGGATTACTTCTAGAACAGGAATTAAAGAAAGACGAATATTAAAAGGAGAGGGCAAGGGGACTTCCTTTATGGCTATTAAAGCCGCTCAAGAATTAATAAATAAGAAAAATTTAGACCCAAAGGAAATTGAATTAGTGTTAGTTGCAACAGCAACTCCAGATATGCAAGCTGCTGCAACAGCAGCGTATGTAGCTTCAGAAATAGGCGCAGTAAATGCTTTTGGATTTGATTTGGAAGCTGCTTGTTCAAGTTTTTTATATGGAATGTCAGTTGCGGCTCGGTATATAGAATCTGGGAAATATAAAAAGGTATTATTAATTGGGGCTGATAAATGTTCTTCAATGATTGACTATACAGATAGGCTAACTTGCATCATTTTTGGTGATGGAGCAGGAGCAGTTTTATTTGAACCAAATGAAGAAGGTTTAGGTCTGCAAGATGAGTACTTGAGAAGTGATGGTGCTGGCAGAGAATTTTTGCAGGTAAAAGCAAGTGGTTCTATGTATCCCGTAACAAAAGAAGCGATAGATAAAAGAGAAAATTTTGTTTTTCAAGATGGTAAAACAGTGTTTAAAAATGCTGTTTTTAATATGGCAGATGTTTCAGTGAAAATGTTAGAACGAAACAATTTAACTAAAGATGATATTAATTGGTTAGCGGCACACCAAGCAAATAAAAGAATTATTGAAGCTACGGCTAATAGAATAGAATTGGATAGTTCAAAAGTAATGATGAATATTCAAAAATATGGTAATACAACTTCTGCAACATTACCTTTATTGTTGGCAGATTATGAACAGCAACTTAAAAAAGGAGATAAAATAATATTTGCGGCATTTGGTGGAGGTTTCACATGGGGATCGATCTACTTTAAATGGGCATATAATTCTTAACAAATTAACAACCTAAAACGAATGATATGGATTTAAGAGATATTCAAAATCTAATAAAATTTGTTGCCAAATCTGGCGCAAGTGAAGTAAAGTTAGAAATGGAAGATATTAAAATCACCATTAAAACTGGAACTGAAAAAACAGAGACTACAATTGTTCAACAAGCACCGCTGAATATTCCTCAAATGCCAGTAATGGCACCTGGAGTTGAAAATCAAGCTCCAATAGCTAGTGAAGTTGTTGCAAATGAAACGTCTAAATATAAAGAAATTACCTCACCAATAATTGGTACTTTTTATAGAAAACCATCTCCAGATAAACCAGTATTTGTTGAAGTTGGAGATACAATAAGTTCAAATACAGTAGTATGTATGGTTGAAGCAATGAAATTATTTAATGAAATTGAATCTGAAATTTCAGGTAAAATTGTTAAAATACTAGTTGAAGATGGTACACCAGTTGAATTTGGTCAACCATTGTTTTTAGTAGATCCATCATAATGTAAAATCACAATTTTCAATTCCCAATCTCCATTTCTTTTGGAATTTGTTTGTTGAATTTTGAAAAATTGAAGAATTTATGTTTAAAAAAATATTAATTGCCAATAGAGGCGAAATAGCGCTGCGAGTTATTAGAACTTGTAGAGAAATTGGAATAAAAACAGTTGCAGTTTATTCTACTGCAGATGCTGAAAGTTTGCACGTAAGATTTGCTGACGAAGCGGTTTGCATTGGGCCGCCACCAAGTAGTGAATCTTATTTAAAAATGCAATCAATTTTAGCAGCAGCAGAAATTACCAACGCAGATGCAATTCATCCAGGTTATGGATTTTTATCAGAAAACGCAAAATTTTCTAAATTATGTGAAGAGCACGGTATTAAATTTATTGGTGCAACAGCTGATATGATTAATAAAATGGGAGATAAAGCTTCTGCAAGAGCAACAATGAAGGCTGCTGGAGTTCCAACAATTCCGGGATCTGATGGTATTCTTGAAACTTTTGAAGATGCTGAAAAATTAGCTGATGAAATGGGATATCCTGTAATGCTTAAAGCAACTGCAGGTGGTGGAGGAAAAGGTATGCGTGCCGTTTGGAAAAAGGAGAAATTGCATGAATTATGGGACTCCGCCAAACAAGAAGCGTTTGCTTGCTTTGGAAATGACGGAATGTACATGGAAAAATTAATTGAAGAACCTCGCCATATTGAAATTCAAATTGTGGGTGATTCTTTTGGGAAGGCATGTCATTTATCAGAAAGAGATTGTTCTATTCAACGTCGTCATCAAAAACTTACTGAAGAAGCACCGTCGCCTTTTATGACTACCCAATTAAGAAAAAAAATGGGAGATGCTGCTGTAAAAGCTGCTGAATATATTTCGTATGAGGGTGCTGGAACTATTGAGTTTTTGGTAGATAAGCATAGAAATTTCTATTTTATGGAGATGAATACTCGTATTCAAGTTGAGCATCCAATTACAGAGCAAGTTATTGATTACGATTTAATTTACGAGCAAATTAAAGTAGCTGCAGGGATTCCAATTTCAGGAAAAAATTATACACCAAAATTACATTCAATAGAGTGTAGAATTAATGCTGAAGATCCTTTTGTAGGGTTTAGACCATCACCAGGAAAAATTCAAACATTGCATGTTCCAGGAGGTCATGGGGTAAGAGTAGATACGCACGTGTATGCAGGTTATACAATTCCGCCAAATTACGATTCAATGATTGCGAAATTAATTACTACTGCTCAAACTAGAGAAGAAGCAATTGCAAAAATGCGCAGAGCATTAGATGAATTTGTAATTGAAGGAATAAAAACTACAATTCCTTTTCACAGACAATTAATGGATCATCCAGATTATATTGCTGGGAATTACACTACAAAGTTTATGGAAGATTTTGTATTAGTTCCTGAAGAAAAAGAATAAAGTTATAAAACTTAAAAAAGGATATGAGAAATCATATCCTTTTTTATTTTAAATTTACTTGATTTTACATATTATGAAAGATAGCGAACTAAAAATTGATGGCATAGATAAAGTTATTTTAAAGCATTTAATGAAAGATGCTAGAACGCCAATTTTAAGTATTGCAAGAGAAATTGGTGTTTCTGGTGCAGCTATTCATCAAAGATTACGAAAGTTAGAATCTTCAGGATTAATAGAAGGTTCCAAATTTCATGTAAATCCTAAAGTGCTAGGTTATGATACACTGGCTTTTGTAGGTATTTATTTAGATTCGGCAAGTAGATATATAACGGTTTTAAATCAATTTAAAGATATTCCAGAAATTTTAGAAAGTCATTATACAACTGGAAATTGGTCGGTATTATTAAAAATTGCTTGTAAAAATAATGAGCATTTAATGACTATTTTAAATCAACAAATTCAAACCATAAAAGGAGTGGCAAGAACAGAAACGTTTATATCTTTAGATCAACAGATTAATCGTCAAATTTCAATATAAAAAAACCAGCTTTAAGCTGGTTTTTTAAATTATAGTATATTTTTTTAATCTCTTGAGCCTAATATTTGCAATCCCCAATATAATAACATGGCTAAGGAACCTAAAGCTGCAACTAAATAAGTTCTGGCAGCCCATTTTAATGAATCTTTTGCGCCATCTTGTTCTGCATCAGTTAGCATATTATTAGTTTTTAACCAAGCTAAAGCTCTGTTACTAGCATCATATTCTACAGGTAAAGTAATAAAACTAAAAATGGTAGCAACTGCCATCATTGCAAGTCCTATAACTGCAATTGTAAATCCAATTCCAGAACTACCAGAAAAAGCACTTAATAATAAACCTCCAATTACCAACCATTGTGAAAATTTTGAAGAAACGTTTACTGCAGGTACTAGTTGCGACCTCATTGTAAGCCACTTATATGCTTGTGCATGTTGAATAGCATGACCCACTTCGTGTGCAGCAACAGCAGCAGAGGCAGCATTGCGTTGTGAATAAACGGATTCACTTAGGTTAACTGTTTTGTTTACTGGATTATAGTGGTCGGTTAATTGCCCAGCCGTAGAAATAATTTTAACATCATAAATACCATTGTCTTGTAGCATTTTTTCAGCAATTTCTCTGCCGCTTAATCCGTTTCTAAGTTGAACAGTTGAGTAATATTTAAATTTACTTTTTAGTTTTTGACTAACAAGCCAACTTACTAAAGATATTATTCCAATAATTATATAAAATCCTATCATATATTTCTTTTTTAGTTAATGAATTTTTATTTTGATAAATTTACATCATAAATTATTCCAAAAAAAAGGGTCAGACAAAATGGCAAAAAAATCTAAGATATTGTTAATATATACTGGTGGAACAATAGGTATGGTGAAAGATTATAAAACGGGAGCATTAAAAACTTTCAATTTTAATAAACTTTTAAATCATATTCCTGAAATTAATCAGTTAAACTGTGAAATTGAAAGTATTTCATTGAAAAAACCTATAGATTCTTCAAATATGAATCCATCAAATTGGGTTTTAATTTCTGAAATTATTGAAAAGAACTATCAAAAATTTGACGGGTTTGTTGTTTTGCATGGCTCAGATACCATGTCATATACAGCGTCTGCTATTAGCTTTATGTTTGAAAACCTATCAAAGCCTATAATTTTTACGGGGTCACAATTGCCAATTGGTGATTTACGTACCGATGCAAAAGAAAATTTAATTACATCTATTCAAATTGCCTCAGCAATAGAGAATGAATTACCTGTAATTTCTGAAGTTTGTTTGTATTTTGAATATAAATTATATAGAGCAAATAGAACTACTAAAATAAATTCAGAACATTTTGAAGCTTTTACATCGCCAAATTATCCACCACTTTGTGAAAGCGGAGTGCATTTAAAATTTAATAAAAATTTAATTTTTAAGCCGAGTGCAGAAGAAAATTTAACTATTAGGAAAAACATGGTGAGTGATATTGTAATTCTGAAAATTTTTCCTGGTATTACAGAGTATGTTGTTAAAAGTATACTTTCAATTGAAAAATTAAAAGGAGTAATTTTAGAAACTTACGGTTCTGGGAATGCCCCAAATGAAAAATGGTTTATATCCTTATTAAAGGAAGCGATTGTTAAAGGTATTCAAATAATTAATGTAACACAGTGTGCAGGCGGAAGTGTAATTATGGGGCATTATGAAACGAGTACTCAACTTCAAAAAATTGGGGTAATAAGCGGATACGACATAACAACAGAGTCAGCAATTGCTAAGCTTATGTATCTTTTGGGTGAAAAAATTCCTAAAAATCAATTTCGTGTAATTTTTGAAACTTCACTTAGAGGAGAAATTTCAAAACAAGAATAAAAATTATGTAATAGATTTAAGTTTTATTGAATTTATTTCAAAAAAAACAAGAAATTCAATGCTTTTTTACAATTATTTAAAAAAATAATGATTGAAAAAAAAAATATTTAAAGTCGCTTTAAAATTTTCAGAATTCAACATTTTTTTGTTACTTGCCATTCGCAAAAGACACGTTAGGTTTGATGTGTTAGAATTGATATGATATTATAATTCTAAGCTTTAATTATGTTTTTTGTAAATTTTAAAACCGGATAAAAATTAATAAATTAACTATTACACGATGAAAAGAGTATTTACTATCCTTGCGATTACAGGATTATTGTTATTTGGAGCAGCACCTAAAGCTATTGCACAAGATGCAGCTAAAACTGAACAAGTTGCTGATGCAACCGAATCAAAAACATTTCACCAAGAATTAAAACAACGTTTTATTGAAGGTGGACCTTTCTTTATGGGAATTGTATTAGTAGCCTTAATTTTAGGATTAGCTATTGCAATTGAAAGAATTATTTACCTTAACATGGCAACTACTAATACTAAAAAATTAGTAAGCAGTGTTGATGATGCATTAGCATCTGGAGGTGTTGAAGCAGCAAAAGAAGTTTGTAGAAATACAAAAGGACCTGTAGCTTCAATTTTTTATCAAGGACTTGATAGAATGGACGAAGGTGTAGAAGCGGCTGAAAAAGCAGTTGTTGGATACGGTGGAGTTCAAATGGGATTATTAGAGAAAAACATTTCTTGGTTATCTTTATTTATTGCATTAGCACCGATGTTAGGTTTCATGGGAACAGTTATTGGTATGATTGATGCATTTGACTCTATTCAAGCAGCAGGTGATATTTCTCCAACAGTAGTAGCTGGTGGTATTAAAGTAGCATTATTAACAACTGTATTTGGTTTAGTTGTAGCTATTATTTTACAAATTTTCTATAACTATATTATTTCTAAAGTTGATAGTATTGTAAATAATATGGAAGATGCTTCCATTTCACTTGTTGACCTTTTGGTTAGACATAAAAAATAAGAATAAATTATGAATACAAAAATTTCTAAGATATTAACTTATGCAACAGGTCTAATAGGATTGATTGGATTCTTTTTCTTCATTAGAATTGTTGTAGAAGGTGATACAAATATTGAGAATGATGTTAACTTACAAAACAGTATTCTTTCTCCATTTATTACATTTTCTATAATTACATTATCAGCTACAGCTTTAATTGCTGTTGGTTATTCATTAATTAATTTGTTTAAACACCCAGATGTATTAAAGAGATCGCTAATTGGAGTTGGTATTTTGTTAGTGTTACTAATTGTTTCTTATTCATTCGCCTCAGGTGATGCAGTAACAGATCAATTAGGTAAAGTTTTACCTGACGGTGAAGCAGGTAGTGTTTCTAAATGGGTAAGTACATTAATTAACTATAGTTTTATATTAGGTGCTATTGGTTTAGTATTCTTTTTATTAGACTTTGTTAAAGGACTTGTAAAATAAATTAATTATGGCAAGAAGAGAAAATTCAGAAATAAATGCTGGTTCAATGGCAGACATTGCGTTCTTGCTTTTAATATTTTTCTTAGTAACAACTACTATGGATGTTGATTCTGGTATTGCACGTAAGCTGCCAGAAAAATCACCACCTGATCAAAAAAATGATGTAATTGTTAAACAAAAAAATGTATTTGACATTGTAGTTAACCGTAATAACCAAATTTTGGTTGAAGGTACTGATTATGTTAAAGTTACTGAAATAAAAGGTTTAGCAATGAAATTTATTGATAATGGTGGAGGAGTTGGAAACTCTATAGATGGAAAGCCAGGAGAGCCTTGTGACTATTGTAGTGGTGCTAAAGATCCCGCATCTTCAGATCACCCTTCAAAAGCAATTATTTCATTGCAAAGTGATAGAGGTACAACTTATGGGATGTATGTTACTATTCAAAATGAAATAGAGGCAGCGTATAATCAATTAAGAAACAATTTATCAAATAAATTGTATGGTAGATCTTACGATCAATTACTTAGTGATTATGATAATGACCCTACGGAAAGTTTAAAAGTGAAGATTGATAATTTGAAAGATAAATATCCTCAAATTATTACAGAACCTGAACCAATAAAATAATATCAGATTATGAGTAAGTTTAAAAAGAAGAAAAAAGGATTGCCTGCAATTTCTACGGCGTCTTTACCTGATATTGTATTTATGTTGTTATTCTTTTTTATGGTTTCAACTACAATGAGAGAAACGGATTTATTAATTAAAAAGCCATTTCTTCCAACTGCAAGTGAAGTTAAAAAATTAGAGCAAAAAAGTTTAGTAAGTACAATTTATGTAGGTAAATCTAAAGATAGTAGAATCTCTGGTGATAAAATCCAAGTGAATGATAAAATTATTGACGTAAAGGATGTTCCGAGTTTTATATATTCTGAGAGAGCTTTGAGAAAAGAAGAAGAAGTAAAATTTATGACTACTTCTATTAAAGCTGATAAAGAAGCTAACGTAGGTACTATATTAGATATTAAAGAGCAATTACGTGATATTAATGCCTTAAAAGTTAGTTTCTCTACATCTAGAGGGAATGATTTAAAAGGTAATTACAAATAAAATATTTATTTTATTATAATATAAAAAGGCAATAGAAATTTCTATTGCCTTTTTTAGTTTTAAAAGGTACATTTGTTATAATGGTAAAAAATGGATTAATATTGTTTTTGATAATTTCTTTTTGGTCTGTTAATGCCCAAATTGAAAGTGATTCTATTGATACTAATTATTTAGAAGATCAATTGTATTTGTCAATGGTGTATAATATTTTAAATGATAAACCTTCAGATCTTACGCAAAATGGGTTTTCTGGTGGTTTAGCTTTTGGATTTATTAAAGATGTTCCAATTAATAAAGATAGAAATATTGGATTGGGAATTGGATTGGGATATTCTTACGCTGTATATATACAAAATTTAAAAATTAGTAAGGAAAATCAATCTGTTAATACGAGCATTGCTAATGACTTCAATGTAAATAGGTTTAGAACGCACGCAATAGAGCTTCCTTTGGAAATTAGATGGCGTAATTCAACTTCAACAAAATATAAGTTTTGGAGGGTTTATGGTGGTGTAAAATTAATGTATGCTTTTGCATTTAACGCTACTTATAAAGATAATGACATTGTTTTGACTGTGAAAAATATATCAGAGTTCAACAAAATTCAAAGTGGTATTTTTATTTCAACAGGTTATAGTACTTGGAATTTATATGTTTATTATGGTTTAAGTCCAATTTTTAAAGATTTAAAATTGAACGGAGAAAAGCTAGAAATGAAAGAATTGAATATTGGACTTAAATTTTATATTATGTAATATAAAAAGAATATAATTATTTGTGAAAGCACTCCCACCATATAACCCATTACAATTTCATTTAATTTATGTGCTTTAAGAATTAATCTTGAAGTTGAAATTAAACCACTTAAAACAAATAAGGCTGTTAGTAATAATAATAAATTTATTTTATAATAGTAACTAAAACAAATTGAAAAGCCTATTAAACCACCAATTGCCAAGGCGTGTAAACTTATTTTAGCTTTGAAGTGTAATAGGATATAAGATATTATTAAACCTAAGCCATATCCAAAATAGAACATAGCCAAAATATCTACTATAGATGATTTAAATAACCAATTGCCAATTATATAAGTTAACGATATAAATAGGATAGTTGGAAATTTTCGTTCCTCAATGGTATCCATATAATAGCTTTTTATCATTCCAAATTTTTTTAGTAGAAATAATAAAATTAAAGGAAATATATATGTGCCTAAAAATATTACAATTAAGATGGTGTGTTCCTGTGCCTTAAAAATATACTTTGGAATAAATAAAAAGTACATAATAGCACCTAATATTGAAAAGTTTATTGGGTGAAAAAAATAGGAAATAAATTGTGAAAATTTTCGAGTCATTATAAATCGTTAGTTTAAATTTCTTTTCTTAATCTAGCTACTGGAATGTCAAGTTGTTCTCTATATTTTGCAACTGTTCTTCTGGCAATTGGATAACCTTTTTCTTTTAATAAAGCTGCTAATTTATCATCCGTCAAAGGTTTTTTCTTATTTTCTCTACCAATAACAGTTGCTAAAATATCTTTAATTTCTTTAGTTGAAACATCATCGCCTTGGTCATTTTTCATTGATTCAGAAAAGAAATCCTTAATTAACTTTGTGCCATAGGGTGTAGATACAAATTTACTATTTGCAACTCTAGAAACTGTAGAAACATCCATATTAATAATATCAGCGATATCTTTTAAAATCATTGGTTTTAACTTTCGTTCATCACCAGTTAAAAAATACTCCTTTTGATATTGCATAATAGCATTCATATTTAAAAATAAGGTTTGTTGCCTTTGTTTTATAGCGTCAATAAACCACTTTGCAGAGTCTAACTTTTGTTTTATAAAAGTTACCGCATCTTTTTGAGATTGCGTTTTATCTTTAGAGTCCTTGTAACCGTTTAATAGATCATTATATTCTCTTGACACATGTAATTCAGGAGCATTTCTTGAGTTTAGTGTTAATTCCAATTCACCTTCAACAATTCTAATAGCAAAATCTGGAACAATTTGTTCAGCAACCTTATTATTGCCAACATGAGAACCTCCTGGTTTGGGATTTAATTTTTCAATTTGACGAATAGCATCTTTTAACTCATCTTCGGTAATGTGATATTTTTGAATTAGTTTAGTGTAATGTTTCTTAACAAATTGATCAAATGATTGTTCTAAAATATTAATTGCTAACGTTCTGGCAGGTTTTTCACCTTTTCTTTTTAGTTGAAGAACTAAACATTCTTTTAAATCCCTAGCGCCAACACCAGCAGGATCTAAATCTTGAACTAATTTTAATAATTGTTCTAATTCTTCAATAGTGGTATAAATATTTTGGGTGAATGCCAAATCATCCATTACATCAATTAAATCACGTCTTAAATACCCACTTTCATCAATACTTCCAATTAAAAAATCGGTAATAATTTCTTGATCTTCAGTTAAGCGGTATGTATTTATCTGATTTTTTAAATGTTGTGTAAATGAAGTTCCTGATGCAAAAGGAATATCTCTTTCTTCGTCGTCAGGAGAATAATTATTACTTTGTGTTTTGTAATTTGGAATTTCATCATCGCTTAAATATTCATCAATATTAATATCATCAGCGTTAATGCTTTCATTTCCAGAATCATCATACTCATCATTTATAGAGTTATCATCAAAATCATCTAAACTTTCTTTTCCATCTTCTAACGCAGGATTTTCTTCTAATTCTTGTTTTAGTCGTTGTTCAAATGCCTGCGTTGGCAATTGAATCATCTTCATTAACTGAATTTGTTGTGGAGATAATTTTTGTAATAATTTTTGATGTAATCCTTGTTTTAGCATATAAGATTTAATTCCATTTTTATAAAAATACAAAAAAACATAGTATGTTGTGTACTATGTTTTTTAAAGTTTAAATTTAAAACTCAGCATTTTGAGGTGTTCTTGGGTATGGAATAACATCCCTAATATTTCCCATTCCTGTTGCATATTGAACTAAACGCTCAAAACCTAGCCCAAATCCGCTATGAACTGCGGTTCCAAATTTTCTGGTATCTAAATACCACCATAATTCGTTTTCATCAATATTAAGTGCTTTCATTTTTTGTTGCAATACATCTAAACGTTCTTCACGTTGGCTTCCTCCAACAATTTCCCCAATTCCTGGGAATAAAACGTCCATTGCTCTTACTGTTTTTCCATCCTCATTTAAACGCATATAAAACGCCTTAATATTTGCAGGATAATCAAATAATATTACCGGACATTTAAAATGTTTCTCAACTAAAAAACGTTCGTGTTCGCTTTGTAAATCAGCGCCCCATTCGTTAATTATATATTGGAATTTTTTATTTTTATTAGGTTTGCAATTCCTTAAAATATCAATTGCTTCGGTATAACTTACACGTTTAAAATTGTTTTCAACTACAAAATTAAGTTTTTCAAGAAGTGATAATTCACTTCTTTCATTTTGTGGCTTGCTTTTTTCCTCTTGCAATAACCTATCATTTAAAAAATCTAAATCGTCTTTACAATTTTTCAGAATATCAGAAATAACCGATTTTATAAAATCCTCAGCTAAGTCCATATTATCATCTAAATTATTGAAAGCTACTTCAGGTTCAATCATCCAAAATTCAGATAAATGACGCGTTGTATTTGAGTTTTCAGCTCTAAAAGTTGGTCCAAAAGTATATACTTTACCTAAAGCCATTGCATAGGTTTCAGCTTCTAGTTGTCCAGAAACAGTTAAGTTGGTATGTTTTCCAAAGAAATCTTTTGAATAATCTACCGTTCCAGCATCAGTTTTAGGTAATTTATTTGCATCTAAAGTTGATACTTGAAACATTTCACCAGCTCCTTCGGCATCTGTTCCGGTAATAATTGGAGCGTGAAAATGGTAAAATCCGTTTTCTACAAAGTATTTATGAATTGCAAAAGAAAGTGCAGAACGTACTCTCATAACAGCACTAAATGTATTTGTTCTAATACGTAAATGTGCATTCTCTCTTAAAAATTCAAAACTATGCTTTTTAGGTTGAATAGGGTATTCTTCTGGGTTAGAATCGCCCAGAATTTCAATTTCATTTACTTGAATCTCAACATTTTGTCCTTTTCCTTGACTTTCAATGAGTGTTCCTTTTATTGAAATTGCAGCTCCAGTAGTTATACGCTTTAACGTAGCTTCACTGGTATTTTCAAAATCAACAACACATTGTATATTATTTATTGTAGACCCATCGTTTAAAGCAATAAATCTATTTGCTCTAAAGGTTCTAACCCATCCTTTTATAGTTACTTCTTGTAAAAAGTTATTTGAACTTAAAAGTTCAGCAACAGTACTTTTATTCATATTCTAAAATTTAGAATTACAAAGATACATGAACTAATGAAAGAAGTAAAATTTGAATGTTTAAAAATAGGCTATAAATACAAACTATTTAATTAATTTTTAAGGTCATCTTCACTATCAGGATCTAAAATATCAAGTACAGGCTCTTTTAAAATCTCTTTATTGGCTATTTTCTTTTCTAAAGAAAGTAAAAGAGAAGGTAATAATATTAGGTTAGATACCATTGCAAATAATAATGTGATTGAAACTAAACCACCCAATGCAATTGTTCCTCCAAAACTTGAAGCTGTAAACACTAAAAACCCAAAGAATAGCACAATTGAAGTATAAAACATACTTACGCCCGTTTCTCTTAATGCTGCATAAACAGATTGTTTTATACGCCAATTATTAGCAATTAATTCTTGTCTGTATTTTGCTAAAAAATGAATGGTGTCATCCACAGAAATACCAAATGCAATACTGAATACTAAAATTGTTGAAGGTTTAATTGGAATGCCTAAATATCCCATTAACCCGGCAGTAATTAATAAAGGAAATATATTTGGTATTAATGAAATTAAAATCATTCTAAAAGACCTAAACATAAATGCCATAAAAGCAGCAATTAATAATATAGCTAATGAAAGTGAAATTATAAGATTGTTAATTAAATAATTAGTTCCCTTTAAAAACACCAAAGCACCGCCTGTCATTAAAACATCATACTTTTCTTTTGGAAATTCTTTTTCTATTTTTTGCTGAAGACGTTCTTCAATACCAGTCATTTTATCTGTACCAATATCTTTCATAAAGGTTGTCATTCTAGCATACCTTCCCGTAGAATCAACAAAATTATCAAGTAAATGTGTACTGGTTGATGAATTTTTTGAATATTTTAAAATCCAGTTTTTTTCCTGACTATTTGGTAATTCATAATAATTTGGCAGCCCATTATAAAATGCTTGTTTAGAGTATTTTACAATATTTAAAACAGAAATTGGTTTTGAAAGTTGTGGAATTTCATCAATGGTTTCCTCTAACTTTTCCATACGTTTAAGCGTAGATAAGCTCATAACACCATTTTCCTTTTTAGTGTCAATAACAATTTCTAAAGGCATAATTCCGCCAAATTCTTCTTCAAAAAACTCAATGTCTTTAAAAAATTCTTTGCCTTTAGGCATATCTTCAATTAAACTACCAGATACTTTAATTTTGTAAATACCTATTATACTTACAATTATTAATATTAGTGTAATTGAATAAACGGCTAATCGGCTATTTCTAACAACGGATTCCATCCAGGTTACAATAGAATCTATCCATTTTCGCTCTAAATGTTTTAGATGCTTTTCTTTAGGCAATGGCATAAAACTATAAATAATTGGAATTAATAATAATGCCAATACAAAAATTGCCAAAATATTTATGGAAGCTATGGTACCAAATTCTCTTAAAAGTTGACTTTTTGTAAATATAAAAGTTGCAAAACCAGAAGCAGTAGTTACGTTTGTCATTAACGTTGCGTTTCCAATTTTTGTAATTACGCGTTGTAATGATTTTGCTTGATTACCGTGTTTTTTTACTTCTTGCTGGTATTTATTTATTAAAAATATGGCATTTGGAACACCAATTACAATAATTAATGGCGGAATTAAAGCCATTAAAACAGTAATTTCATACCTAAATAAACCAATAAAACCAAACGCCCAAACAACTCCAATACTAACAACTAAAAGCGTAATTGCAGTTGCTCTAAAAGATCTGAAAAAGAAAAAGAAAATTAATGCAGTAACCCCTAATGCTAAACCAACAAACATCCCAATTTCATCAATAATGTTTTGGGCATTCATAGTTCTTATATAGGGCATTCCAGAAACGCGAACGTCTATATTATAGTCTTTTTCAAATTTTTCAATTGCTGGATTTAAAACATTAAAAATGAAATCTTTTCTTGCAGCCGTGTTTACAATATCTTTATCTAAATATATAACCGAACGGATAGTTCCTGTTTTTTTATTGTATAAAAAGTTGTCGAAAAAAGGGAGATTATCAAAAAGTTCATGCTTTATTTTTAAAACATCTTCAACTGTTTCAGGAGCTTTATCATACAAAGGGACTGTCACAAATTTTTCTTCTTCGGTATTTTTCACCAATTTTTTAATATCACCAACAGCAACAGTAAAGTCAATTTCTTTTATACTATCTAAGTTTTTTGATAATTTATTCCAAGCATTAAAGTTAGTTGGTGTGAAAATTGTGGAATCTTCCACTGCCAAAATGATGATATTTCCTTCTTCACCAAATATTTTTAAAAACTTATTATAATCTACATTTACCTGATGGTTTTCGGGCAATAGATTTGCTTCGGTATATGAAAACCTCATATACTGCATTTGCGTTGATAAAAAATAAGTGAATGCAGCTATTATTACTAAAATAATGTACCTGCTTTTTAAAATAAGTCTAGAAACCTGCGTCCAAAAATCCATTTAAAAAAATTTCTGCAAAGGTAACAAATTAGTTTAGGTTTCAATACGTTAAGTATTAAAATCCTAACCTCAATTTATAAGTTAATTTTACAGCTAAATTATCTGTCCAAATAGGGTTTGTATATGCACCATATCTATAAAATGCGCTAAATCCAAAACCTTTTAATAATGAATTAATTTCCATACCGCTTTCAATATATCCTCTATTCATGCTTTTAAAAATTAAGCCGTTATGGTATTCTGGATGCTCAATAGCTCCCATTGCAGCTCTTGTGGCAATACTAATTTGAGGCTTAAATTTTTTGCTTAGTTTTAGCGGTTCAAAACTTTGTTTTAAATGAATTGCTAAAAACCGATCAGAAACAAACTCATTATATCCCATGGTTTCAAAGCTGTTTTTTCCTGCAAAAGTAATACGTTTAAACCACGGACTTTTATAAGTATAGTTAGGCGTTGCATTGTATAAATGCGAAATAGGAGCGTCTCCAAAAACTATTCCTCCTTCAACTAAAATATTTGTGACACCTTTTCTAAGTGGTTTAATTCTATGTAAAATTCTTAGATTAATTTGAGTAAAATCAAAATCACTTCTAAATAAATTTTCAATACTTTTAGCAACTTGAAGTGTTAATTGAGGAAATGCATTTTTTATGGTTAATTTCCCAATTGGTGAATTCATAAATTCACTTTTAGGACTGTATTGTAAGTTAAATGAAGCAGTTGTTAACCGGTATCTAGAAATATCTTTAGAGGAATTTAAAAACTGATAATTAAAAACTGGCGCATAATCTCCTGAGCTAATTTGAAGTTTAGCTTCTAAATTTGGTTGAATATCATGTTCAAAATATGTACTTACAGTTTTATAGTTGTAAAATTTATCAATATTTAAATTTCTTGGATTTATTGGTGAAAACGACGTGTTTTCGGCAATAAAATCTAAAGCAGCAGCTTCTTTTAAGTCGTTTGTAAAATTTGCGCCAAACCAAGTGTTAGATTCTTTATTTAATCTTGTTGCAGCACCAATACTATATTTATAGTCCTTATCTTTTGTTCCGTAAGCTATGTATGATTCTATCTTAAATGTATTCGAAAAATTTTGATTTGTAACACCACCAAATCCTACTCTTAAACCTTCATAATTGTTAAGATTTATAATTTTCCCAAGATTTAAATTAATGTATTTAGTATGGAAATATCCTTTTAATAGATTTCGGCCCAAAGCAATTTTACCTTCTATATTTTCACTTTTGGCAATGCTATCTAAATTCAGATATGTTGCTTTTCCTCTGTCAGATAATGAGTCAGTTCTGTACAAACTCCAAAATTCTTCCGATTTTTTTCCTGCATCATCATTAAATTTTATGGTAGAAGATGAGTTTTTAACAATTAATTGTGGATTTATTTCAATATTACTATTTTCAGTTTTAGATATAAAATAGGAAACATCTGAAGGTCCGTTTGTGTTTGTTTTTATAATGGAATCATTTTCCACGGAATTTGAAACCTTCACCATTCCCCCAAATAAATTCACATTTTCATCATTATCACCTTTTTTAATAATAATATTCATGTCTGACGGAAACCAGCAATTACATTCTTTTATAAAAGTATAATTCTGAGTAGCTTTTACATTTACAATTGCTTTTAATTCAGCCATTCCCTTTGTAATGGCAAAACTTTGAGAATCAATATATAAGACACCTTCAATTCCTGTGAAATCTTTTTTAATTTTAGGTTTAAAGTAAATTAAAATTGATTGATTGTAAGCTGTTTTAATGGTGTCTAATATTTTATAATCGTAATGTTTTAATGCATTGTTGGCTATAGGGTTTATATATTTTGTTCCGGCAATTGTATAAAATTCATTGTAAAAAGAAAAGTCTTGAAACGTTACAGCTAATAATTCATAAATTGGTTGTTGTAATCCAGCCATTCTAGATGCCATTATAATTTCCTTTGTTTTTTTTCCTTTTTGAAATTGAAATTGAGAAATTTTTTCAGAAATATACAAATGCTGTTTATCTATATCTTTTTTAAATTTATAATTAGTAGAATCAACTTTTAAAAATTTTTTATTGCCATTTTTTAAAACATACACAGAATCAATTTTTCCGTTTATAGAATCGGGATGTGCAGTTACTAAAAGTTTAGTATAAGCATCAAACTTAAAAGAATTTAAGGAGCCTTCAATATTGTTTTTATCTTTATTTTTTATGGTGTTTCTAATAATTTCAAGAGCAGGATTTTCAGTTGCAGTAATTAAAATTTCGTTTAAACTTTCTGTGGAAGGCTCAAGCTGAATTTTAATATATGTATCGGTACTATTTACCTGAATTATAATAGTTTTGTATCCAACGTATGACACTTTTAGTTCATTGAAGGCTGTTTTGCTTTTTATTTGAAACTTACCATCTACATCTGTTAAAGTTCCAGTGTTTGAATTTGTGATTATTGAAGCAAAAGGGAGTGGTTTTTTTGTAGAACTATCTGTTACTAAACCTTGAATTTGATTTTGTGAAAAAACGAGTATTGGAAAGAATAAAATTAAAAATAAACTTTTTTTCATGGGTTAGTTTGCAACAATTAATAACAAATATAAGGTAATAAAAAAGCACTCAAGAGAGTGCTTTTTAGTTTTTGGATAAGTTTAACTTTTTAAAAGTTAAACCTTCATAATTTCAATATCTTTCACTTTGTACAGTTCATCAACTTCTGAAATAAATTTATCAGTTAATTTTTGAATATCTATTTCAGCATTTGCTTGCATGTCTTCAGAAGCATCTGCTTTTTTAATTTCCTGCATAGCTTCTCTTCGGTCATTTCTAATTCCAATTTTAGCATCTTCAGCTACCATTTTAGCTTGTTTAGATAAATCTCTTCTTCTTTCTTCTGTTAAAACAGGAACATTAATTATAATTACTTCTCCATTATTCATTGGGTTGAAACCTAAATTAGCAATCATAATTGCTTTTTCAATTTCATGTAACATCTTTTTTTCCCAAGGTTGCACTGTAATTGTATGTGCATCCATTGTATTCACATTGGCAACTTGAGATAATGGAGTTTGAGATCCGTAATATTCTACGGTTACACCACCTAACATAGCTGGACTAGCTTTTCCAGCTCTAATGTTTCTAAATTCTTTTTCTAAATGAGTAATGGCATTCTGCATTAACTCGCGCGCACTATCTATTATAAAAGCTAATTCTTCATTCATATTTGAAAAACTTTAATTATTCTACTATTTATCAACTATTGTTCCAATATTTTCACCAGAAACTACTTTTTCTAAGTTTCCTTTTTTGTTCATATCAAAAACAACAATAGGTAAGTTATTTTCCTGACTTAAAGCAAAAGCTGTCATATCCATAACTTTCAATCCTTTATTCATTACTTCTTTATATGTAATTGAGTCAAATTTAATGGCATCGCTGTTTTTTTCAGGATCAGAATTGTAAATACCATCCACTCTTGTGCCTTTTAAAATTACATCAGCGCCAATTTCAATGGCTCTTAATACGGCTGCAGTATCTGTAGTAAAATATGGATTTCCTGTTCCACCTCCAAATATTACAACTCTTCCTTTTTCTAAGTGACGAACAGCTCTTCTTTTAATAAATGGTTCTGCGACTTGTTCCATTTTAATAGCTGTTAGCAGTCTCGTAAAAATACCTTGATCCTCTAAGGCACTTTGCAAAGCTAAACCATTAATAACGGTAGCGAGCATTCCCATATAATCTCCCTGAACACGATCCATTCCGTTACTTGCACCAGAAACACCTCTAAAAATGTTTCCTCCGCCAATAACAATAGCGACTTCTATTCCTTTGTCAAGAATTGTTTTTATATCTTTAGCATAATCAGCTAAACGAGTGGGGTCAATTCCATATTGACGATCTCCCATAAGTGCTTCACCACTTAATTTTAAAAGAATTCTTTTGTATGCCATAATTTTATAAGTTATGCAAATATAATAAATACTTTAAAAGTAAAAGAGGTTAGTTTTTAATGATTTTTGTTTTTTTTAAAATTGAATAGTTCTTAAAACAAAAAACTCGCCAATTTGGCGAGTTTTTATATATAAAGTGGTTTTTATTAAGCTAACGAAACTCTTTTAAAGTCTGTTACTGTAACGTCACCTAATGAGCTCACGTATTGAGCAACATTAATTTTTTCGTCTTTAATAAAGTTTTGATCTAATAAACATTGTTCTTGATCTAAAGAAGTATTATCAGAAATAAAACGTTCTAATTTACCTGGTAAAATTCTATCCCAGATAGCTTCTGGTTTCCCTTCAGCTTTTAATTCTGCTTTTACTAATTCTTCAGCATGAGCAATAATTTCAGGAGTTAATTGAGCTCTTGAAATAAAAGTAGGAATATTTTTAAGTGTTTTTCCTAATCTTTTAAACTCTTCGTTTTCTTTTTCAATTACTGCAATTCTAGCTTCAGTTTCAGAAGCAACAAAAGCAGGGTCAAAATCTTTATAAGATAAAATTGAAGCACCCATAGCTGCAGCTTGCATAGAAACGTCTTTAGCAACTACATCAGCACCTTTTACGTTTGCAGATAAAGCAGTTACTGAAGCAATTTTGTTTCCAGCGTGTATATATGATCCAACAAAAGCACCAGATACACATTCAAAAGCACCAATTTCTAATTTTTCACCAATAACACCCGTTTGCTCAATTAATTTTTCAGCAACAGTTAAGTTACCAAAAGGAGCATTTAAAAAATCTTCTTTTGAAGTGTAGTTCACGGCTATTTTAGCAAATTCAGTTGCTAAAGCAACGAAAGCATCATTTTTAGCAACGAAATCAGTTTCACAGTTTAATGAAATTACAGCACCTTTGGTGTTGTCATCATTAACATATGCAATTACTGCTCCTTCTGAAGAATCTCTATCAGCTCTGTTAGCAGCAACTTTTTGTCCTTTTTTACGTAAAATATCAATTGCTTTGTCGAAATCTCCTTCAGCTTCAACAAGTGCATTTTTGCAGTCCATCATACCGGCTCCGGTAGATTGTCTTAATTTGTTTACTTCTGCGGCTGTAATGTTTGCCATTTTGTTTATATTTTTTGTTGAATTTAAATTCAACTATTATACATTAATTATCGTTATCGTCAGATTCTTTACTGTCTTTGTTAACTTTTCTATCAGCTAAACCTTCAGCAATTGCATCTGTAATATAACCTAATACTTTTGTAATAGATTTTGAAGCATCATCATTTGCAGGTACTACATAATCAATTCCTCTAGGGTCAGAGTTTGTATCAACCATTGCAAAAATTGGAATGCTTAAATTTTTAGCTTCAGCAACCGCAATGTGTTCTTTTTTAACATCAACAATAAAAATTGCTCCAGGTAAACGTGTCATATCTGAAATTGAACCTAAGTTTTTTTCTAGTTTTTCACGTTGACGGTTAATTTGTAATTTTTCTCTTTTAGAAAGTGCATCAAATGATCCATCTAATTTCATTCTGTCAATAGATGACATTTTTTTAACAGCTTTTCTAATAGTTACAAAGTTAGTTAACATACCACCTGGCCATCTTTCAGTGATGTAAGGCATGTTTACGCTTGCAGATTTTTCAGCAATAATTTCTTTTGCTTGTTTTTTTGTAGCTACAAAAAGGATTTTTCTTCCAGATGCTGCAATTTTCTTTAAGGCTTCAGCGGCTTCATCAATTTTTGCTGCAGTTTTGTATAAATCTATAATATGAACGCCGTTACGCTCTCCATATATATAAGGAGCCATGTTTGGATCCCATTTTCTTGTTAGGTGACCAAAGTGTACACCTGCGTCTAATAATTCTTGAACTTCTATGTTTGTCATTTGTATTTAGTTTACGTTCCGTTGAGAGTTAGCAATAGGGAAGTAGCGATAATCGATCTTCCCTATTTGGATGCTAAACTTTATATCAGTCATTGACTGAACAACGACAACTTTGTTTTTGTTTTTAATTTCAATGAACCACCAAATAAATTGGTGAAACCAATAAGTAAAACGATTAACGTTTCGAGAATTGGAATTTTTTTCTTGCTTTCTTTTGACCGAATTTTTTACGTTCAACCATTCTTGGGTCTCTTGTAAGTAATCCTTCTGGTTTCAAGATTGTTCTGTTTTCAGCATCTAAGAAAACTAACGCTCTAGATATTCCTAAACGAATTGCTTCAGCTTGACCTGTAATTCCACCTCCATAAACATTTACTTTAATATCAAAATTACTTGCATTATCAGTTAAGTTTAATGCTTGTAATACTTTATACTGTAAGTGTGATGTTGTAAAGTAGTCTTTATAATCTTTTTTGTTTACAGTAATGTTTCCAGTACCGTCTGAAAGATATACACGAGCAACAGCCGTTTTTCTTCTACCAATTTTGTGTATTGTATCCATTATTTAAGGTCGTTAAGGTTAATAACTTTAGGAGTTTGTGCTGCTTGGCTATGTTCTGCTCCTGCATAAACATATAAGTTTCTGTACAAAGCGCTACCTAATTTGTTTTTTGGTAACATCCCTTTTACTGCTTTTTCAACAAGACGTGTTGGGTCTTTTTGAAATAATTCAGTAGCTGTTAATGATCTTTGACCACCTGGATAACCTGTGTGACGAATGTAAGATTTGTCACTCCATTTTTTTCCAGTTAAATTGATTTTGTCCGCGTTGATTACTACTACATTGTCTCCACAGTCTACGTGAGGAGTGTAGTTAGTTTTGTATTTACCTCTAATTAGCATTGCTATTTTAGAAGCTAGACGACCCAACGTTTGGCCGTCTGCATCAACTAGAACCCACTCTTTAGTAGCGGTAACTTTGTTAGCTGACACTGTTTTGTAACTTAATGTATTCACAATTAAATTCTTTGTTATAGTTAAACATTTATTTTTCTCCCTAAAAAGGGAGTGCAAATGTACAAACTATTATTTAGATAACAAATAGTAATTTAATGTTAATTTTGGTTACTTTAAATTGACTAATAAAAAGGCTAAATTATTAATAGTCAAAACATCATGTGAACTAGTTGTTTTTAATAAAAGTATAATTTTAAAATTTATTTTAATGGGCCTGCAACCAATCGGTACCTTCACCTATTTCTACAGTTAAAGGAACTGACAATTTAAAGGCGTTTTCCATTTCAAATATAATTTTGGGTTTTAATAGTTCTAATTCGGTTTTATGCATATCAAAAACCAATTCATCATGTACTTGCAACAGCATTTTGGTTTTATAATTTCCTTCCTTAAGTAATTTATAAATATTAATCATTGCTATTTTAATAATATCGGCAGCACTTCCTTGAATTGGTGCATTTACTGCATTTCGCTCATCAGCGGAACGTACAATTGCATTTTGTGAATTAATATTTTTTAAATACCGTCTTCTTCCTGAAATAGTTTCAACATAGCCATTTTCTCTTGCAAATTCTATTTGATGGGCAATAAATTGATTTAATTTTGGAAATGTTTTGTAATAATTGTCGATTAATTCTTTGGCTTCAGCTCTTGATTTATTTAATTGTTGCGCTAATGTAAAAGCTCCTTGACCATAAATTATTCCAAAATTTACTGCTTTTGCATCGGATCTTTGTGCTCGAGTGACTTCATTTAAAGGAATTCCAAATACTTTTGCAGCCGTTGCGGCATGAATATCTTCACCATTTCTAAAAGATTCAATCATACTTTCATCACCACTTAGTGCGGCAATTATACGCAATTCAATTTGAGAATAATCGGCAGCAACTAACGTGAAATCACTGTTTTTTGCAACAAATGCTTTTCTAACTTGGCGACCTCTCTCGGTTCTAATTGGAATATTTTGAAGATTTGGATTGTTAGAACTTAATCTACCAGTTGCAGCAACTGCTTGACTATAAGTGGTGTGAATTCTTCCGGTTTGTTCGTTTATTTCATTGGGTAAAGCATCAACATAAGTGTTTTTTAATTTTACCAAACCTCTCCATTCTAAAATTTCTTCCACAATTTTATGTTTTGGCGCTAGTTTAGAAAGTATTTCTTCACCTGTTGCGTATTGCCCTGTTTTTGTTTTTTTAGGTTTTGCTAAAAGTTTTAAATGATCAAATAAAACGTCGCCTAATTGTTTTGGGGAAGCTAAATTAAATTCAATATTGGCTTCTGCATAAATAGTTTTTTCAAGTTTTATAATGTCGTTATTTAAATTTTCAGATAACGATTTTAAAAATGATGCGTCTAACTTAATGCCCTCTAATTCCATTTGAGCCAACACTTTGAGTAATGGAATTTCAATGTCATTATAAAGTTTGGTCAATTGATATTTTTCTAAATCTTGCTCAAAAATTTCTTTTAATTGAAAAGTAAAGTCAGCAAATTCTGTAATATATTCTGTTTGTTTTTCTAAATCAATTTGTTGAACAGTTAATTGGTCTTTTCCTTTTTTGCCAATAACCGATGCTATGGTTTTTGGTTTGTAATTTAAATAGGTTTCGGTTAAAACGCTCATATCGTGACGCATATCTGGGTTTATTAAATAATGCGCTAACATAACATCAAATAATTTTCCTTTTATTTGAATGTTGTATTTACTTAAAA
Organism: Lutibacter sp.; assembly: GCF_016342705.1. Taxonomy (GTDB): domain Bacteria; phylum Bacteroidota; class Bacteroidia; order Flavobacteriales; family Flavobacteriaceae; genus Lutibacter. The sequence continues at coordinate 460,085 of NZ_JAEINV010000001.1, forward strand.
TTTTGATGTCGTATTTTATATCCTGACCAATTTTCTCTATAGATTCGTTTTCAAAAAAAGGTTTTAATTGATTAAGAATCTCTGTAGAATTTTCATTGTTTACTGCAATGTAGTATCCTTTAGCTTTTTCATAACTAAATGAAATTCCTATTAAATTTGCTTTAAAAGAATTAGTGGCATCTGTAGTTTCAAGATGGTAACTAACAGATGGTTGTTTTAATAAATTAGCAATTAGTAATTTTCTTGAAAGTGGAGAATTTACAAACTGATATAAGTGATTGTAATCTTCATTGGAATCATAACTTGCGTTTAATGATGTTTCAACAGAATGTTCTGGAGGTAATGAAAATAAATCAAATTGTTGCGTTGATGATGATGATGGTTTTGTTTCTTGTGTAGCAACTTCTTCTTTTTTTGGTGCTTCAATTTCGGGAGCTGCGTTATTAAATATTTTGTTAAAATTTTCAGCCAACCTTCTAAATTCTAATTCTTTAAAAATTTCCCCAACTTTTTCAAAATCGGGATGATTTAATTCAAAATCTTGTTCGTGAAATATTACAGGGCAATCTAACATAATGGTTGCTAGTTGTTTAGAGAGTAAGCCTAATTCTTTGTTTTCTTCTACTTTTTCTCTCATTTTTCCTTTTAGCTCGTGGGTATTTGCTAAAAGGTTTTCAATACTTCCATATTCTTTAATAAATTTTTTGGCTGTTTTTTCCCCAACCCCAGGAAATCCTGGAATATTATCTACAGCATCGCCCATCATACCTAAAAAGTCAATAACTTGCTCTGGCCTTTCTACTTCAAACTTTTTTTGAACTTCTGGAATTCCCCATATTTCAATGCCATTTCCCATTCTAGATGGTTTATACATAAAAATATTTTCAGAAACCAATTGCGCAAAATCCTTATCAGGAGTAACCATAAAAGTTTGATAACCTGCTTTTTCTGCCTGTTTTGCGAGTGTCCCAATTAAATCATCGGCTTCAAAACCTTCCTTTTCAATAATGGGAATGTGCATTGCTTCTAGTATTTTGTGTATAAAAGGAACAGCAATTTTTATGGCTTCAGGTGTTTCTTGTCGGTTAGACTTGTATTCAGGGAAAGCTTCATTTCTACTGTGTGAGCCTCCCTTATCAAAAGCTACAGCTAAATGATCGGGCTTCTCTCTGTTAATAACATCTAGTAAAGAATTAGTAAAGCCTAATATGGCTGAAGTATCCATTCCTTTGGAATTAATTCTAGGGTTTTTTATAAGTGCGTAATAGCCACGAAATATTAAAGCGTAGGCATCTAAAAGGAAAAGTCGTTTTTTATGCATGTGTTATATTAAAATAATGTTTTTAAAAATTAAAATACACCATTTGTTTTAAATATGACGTTTATCATATAAAAAAACAAACCATTTATGTAAATTTGACAGTATTAGCTTAATAATACAAAGTTATGAAACAAAAGGCTTTTATATTGGTTTGTTTGTTTTTTATTTGTGAAGCTAACCTTTATTCTCAAATTGTTAACGAAGGAACTCTTCAAATAAAACCATCTACTATTGTCTATTTTGGCGTGGAATATACAAATAAAAGTACGGCTACGCATACGAATGATGGTGATTTATATTTAAATAACAACTTTATTAATAACGGAACTACGGCTTCCATTTCTGGAACAACTTTTTTTACAAGCAGTACAAATACTGTTCAGTCAATTTCAGGTGTAACAAAAAATATTAATTTTTATAATTTAGAAGTAAATTTAAGTAGTGTTGGTAAACAGGGAGTTTCTGTTGAAGATAATTTTGGGTTATATGTTAAAAATCAAGTTAATTTAGTTTCGGGCGATTTACGATTGGTTGGTGAAGCGCAATTAGTTCAAGAAAATAATGTCTCTAATTCTGGAACGGGCAAATTATTAAAAGACCAACAAGGATTGGCTTCTGCATTTGGTTATAATCATTGGTCTTCGCCAGTAAATAATAGCGGGACTTATAAGTTATCTGAAATTTTATATGATGGAACTGATGCTGCAAAAAATCCTTTTACTCCTCAAAAAATAGGTTTTAATACAGGTTCTCCTTACAATGGAACGGTATCTGTTTTAAATAGTGGTGATGTGATAACTCCACTAAATATTAATGATAGATGGTTGTATAAATATACTAGAGGAGATGGCACTATTAATGGTTGGATTAAAATTACTAAAGATACACCATTAAATCCTGCTGAAGGATATATAATGAAGGGAACGGATGTGGCTGCAACTTTTGGTAATTTGCAGAATTATGTTTTTAAAGGTTTACCAAATAATGGAACCTATTCTTTTCCCATAACAACAGGGCAAAATACGTTATTTGGAAATCCATATCCTTCTGCTATTGATGCAACTAAGTTTATTGATGATAATGATGGTATTTTTGGTGAGATATATATTTGGGTAGACGGCGGATCTACATCGCACTATGTTAGAGAGTATGTAGGAGGTTATGCAATTAGAAATAAATTAACCGGTATTAAACCAACTACTTCATCAGCTATGAATGCAGGTTTAGGGTTGGCCGCTTCATATGATGCGCCAGGCCAATATATAGCGGTAGGACAAGGTTTTTGGGTGGATGCAGTTGCTGATGGCAATGTAGTTTTTCAAAACTCTCAAAGAGCATTTGTTACAGAAAATACAAGCGCTTCCAATTTTTATAAAAATAGTGCATCCAAAACAGCAGAAAAAATTACAACGGAAGATGATCGTAGTATTATATTTTTAAATTTTGAAAACCCAGAAGGATATATAAGACATCTTGCTTTAGGTTTTATACCAAATTGTAATGCTGATTTAGGTTTTAATTTGGGGTATGATTCTAAAATGTTTGATGCAAATGTTGATGAGCTTTTTTTTATCATTGAAAATGATATTACTAAAAAGTATGTCATTCAGGGAGTGGGAGCTTTTGATGCAAATTATGAGTTTCCTTTAGGTGTTTTAAAATCTAAAGACGGAAATTATACAATCGAAATAGATAGCCTTTATAATTTTGATCATAAAATATATTTAAAAGATAATTTATTAAATACTACACACAATTTAAAAGAAGGGAAGTTTGCTATTGATATTCCACCTGGAGAATATTTTGATAGATTTTCTTTAGTGTTTAAAGGTTTAAATGAAGAAGAGATAATTGGTGAAGAGGAACAAGAAAATTTAATTGATGAGAATATTATAGCATATTATGATAAAAATTATAGTGTAAATATTCAGAACAAAGGAGAAAAACATATTAAAAGTATTTCAATTTTTAATACTTTAGGTCAGCAAGTAATAAGTGTAAACAAAAATTTACTTTTAAAAAGTGAAATTAGTATTCCTTTTAATTTTCCTAAAGGAATGTATATTGTTAGAATAACATCAGAATTAGGAGTGAAAAGTGTAAAATTTTTAAATTAATTTAATTATGAAAAGATATATTTTTAATACAATTATTTTGGGTATGCTTTGCATAAGTGTATCATCATTTGCACAAGTTGGTATTGGGACAGCAACTCCAAATGCATCTTCTATGTTAGATATAACGTCTCTTGATAAAGGATTTTTGCCTCCAAGAATGGATACAGCAGCAAGAGATCTTATTGCAGCTCCTGCAGCGGGTTTATTAATTTACAATATCACAACTAATAAACTAAACTATTACAATGGTACTTCCTGGCAAGTGTTAGAAACTGGTGCTGGGAGTTATGTAGACTTAACAACCAACCAAACTATTGCAGGAAACAAAACATTTACTGGAACTATAACCGCATCAGGCCGACTAATGATTCCAATGGGGGAGATTAGTTATTTTAAAACAAATGGATATAATTTAACAATTCCAAATAAGGCATCTGGAGATTCTGGATTAGGGACTAATGACAATATGATTAAAATTGATCCTGGAACTGACAATACTAACTTTGTAAATGATATGTTTGGGACAGGTACAAATAGTCGCTTAACTTATACAGGAAGTGTTGGAAGGTATTTCCATATAGCATTGAGTTTTAGTTATTATCCAGAGACATTAAAAGATTCTTTTATATTTGGAGTTGCTAAAAATGATTTAGTTCAAGATACATCAAAATTATTTATAACAACCGGGGCATCTGGCGATTTTCAAAGTTCTGCAATGCATGTATTGTTATGGCTAGCTCCTAATGATTATATTGAATTTTATGTTGGAAATTTGACTACAGCAAATAAGTATATTAAAATCAAATCCTTTAATTTTGTAGCCATTGGTATGTAAGTAATGACTCTTTTTAAATAATAACATTATATAATAAAAAAAATTTAAAAATGAAAAAAGCAAATCTTAAAATATTTATTACAACCTTACATGTTATGTTTTTCATGTCATTTAGTGCTCAAGCTCAAGTAGGTATTGGAACTACAAGCCCAGATGCTTCCTCTATGTTAGATATACAGTCGCCAGATAATGATAAAGGGGTGTTAATTCCAAGAATGACAACAGCACAAAGAACGGCAATTACAACACTTGCAAACGGGTTGTTGGTTTTTGATACTACCACAAAAAGCTTTTGGTTTTATAATGGAACCGCAACTACTCCTGCATGGAAAGAATTAGTATCAGGTAGTTCAATTGTTGATGCTGATGGTGATACAAAAGTTGAAGTTGAAAAGGTTACTGATACCGACCCTAATGGCGATGAAATTAATTTTACAACGAGAAATGTTCAACGCATGAAAATTGATGCCAATGGTGTAATTATTATGGGCGATAGCACAGCATCTAATAAAAACTATACTAAAATCACTACCGATGGCTCTTTAAGCTATGTTGGAGAAGCAACACGTTGGGATGATTTAAAAGTACCTGTGAACTCTGTTAAAATAAAGAATATAACTGAAGGAGCTACATGGGAACAATTTATATCAGGATCAGGTCTTTCTCTATTGTTTTTTAAGGAACAAACCGATGCAAATAAAGTAAGTGATGTTGTTTTTACCGTACAAATGCCACATGCTTGGAAGCAAGGAACAGCTATATATCCGCATGTGCATTGGACAGTAGATGATGCAGTTGGTGATAAACGAGTTTCATGGGGCTTAGAATACGTATGGGTAAATGTTGGGCAGCAATTTAATACTTCACCTTCTATAGTTTATGGAAATGGCTTGGCTACTCCTAATGGGACTTTGATTGAGGCACGTGAACATGTTATTACACCCTTAACGAGTATTATTTCTACTACTAATGGACCCGCCGGAACACTATCTAGCATGTTAGTATGTAGACTCTTTAGAAACTCTTCTGTGAGTGCTGATGATACTTATACTGGAAGTGTTGGTTTATTAGAAATAGATTTTCATTATCAAATTGATAGTGATGGTAGTAATACAGAATACGGAAAGACTAATTAATTTTGTTCATAAAAACTTTAAAAAAAAGAATTAAGAACACTAAAAAAAATGTATCTTTATAATGGCTTACAACTAGCTTATTTATAGTTGCTTAGCTGACTTAAAAAAGTTGCTAATATTTATTATATAACTTTTTAGAAAAATTGTACAACTTTAGATTGTAAGTTGTACAATTTTTTTTGTTCATTTGTACAACTTTTGTTGCAACTAACAACCAATATCGCTCATTTAACAACCTAATAAAGTGCGTTTATAAAGCAATTAACTACTATTTATAGGTATGTAAAAAATAGTACTTTTGGTAGTGCCTAAAAACAGTTCATTAAAATTATAAAAAAATAGTGCTATGGCCTTAAATTATAGAATTACAAAAAGAAGAAACAATATAAAAGATTCAGATGAGCCCCAATACATAATGCAGGCAGTTAGTAAAGGAATTATAGATTTAGATAAAATTTGTTATGATATTAGCCAGCAATGTACCTTAACTGAAAGTGATGTGGTAGGGGTGGTAAAAGCCTTAGGTAATAAACTACAAGATAGTTTAGAGCAAGGCTATATTGTTGATATGGGTGATATAGGCCGATTTAAATTGGGGTTTAAAGGAACGGCTCAACCTGATCCAAAATTATTATCTAAACAAAGTATTCAAAAATTTATTTTAAACTACCAGCCTTCTAAACGCATGAAACTTTGGCTTAAAAAAAATGTAACAATACTGCAAGAGTAATTGGAATACTACAATGTAGCTTAAAATTTGCAATAAAAATAGATTTGTTAAAGTTAGCTTAATTTTTTCTACACTATTTTTACAATCATAAAATACAGTTAGTTTTGTTTTTATGATACGATGGATTCTTTTTATTGCCTTTGTGCTTTTTATTGATTTTTATGCTTTTCAAAGTGTAAAATCAGTTACTAAAAATAAGATTGTTTTAATAGTATATTGGTTATTTTCCATTGCTGTTTTGGTAAATGTTTTTTATCAACTGAATACTTTTAATACGTCAAAAGGATTGTCGCAATCCGTTATGTTTGCTTTTGGTTTATTGATACTTTCAATTACCCCAAAATTTTTAGCATTAATAGTGCTTTTTGGTGAAGATATTTTTAGAGTTTTTAAAGGTGTTTTCAATTATTTTACAAACGCTCATTCAACATCTTTTTTAGTTGAAAGACGAGATTTTGTGAGTAAAATTGCTTTGGGTTTAGCCGCTATTCCATTTGCATCAGTTTTATATGGAATGACAAGGGGAAAATACAATTATCAGGTAATCAATCACACACTTTTTTTTAATGATTTGCCCGCTGCTTTTGACGGTTTTAAAATTACTCATATTTCTGATATACACAGTGGAAGTTTTGATGATGCTGACAAAATTGCATACGGAATAGATTTAATAAATGAGCAAAATTCTGATGTAATTTTATTTACGGGAGATATTGTTAATAACACAGCTGATGAAATGACTCCTTGGATTTTTCACTTTCAAAAGTTAACTGCTAAAGATGGAAAATATTCAGTTTTAGGAAATCATGATTATGGTGAATATGTTCGTTTTGATACGCCACAAGAAAAAGAAGCAAATTTTCAAGCAATTAAAGATATTCACCCAAAAATAGGTTTCCATTTATTATTAAATGATAGTGTTTATTTAGAACGTGGAACAGATAAAATTGCTTTGGTTGGTGTAGAAAATTGGGGAACACGTTTTAAAAAAGCGGGAGATTTAGGTGTTGCATCAAAAAATATTGCTAAAAACGATTTTAAAATACTATTAAGCCACGATCCTTCTCATTGGGAAACAGAAGTCAAAAATCATATAAATAATTATCACTTAACTTTAAGTGGCCATACACACGGAATGCAATTTGGAATTGAAATTCCAGGCTTTAAATGGAGTCCAGTGCAATATATTTATAAGCAATGGGCAGGAATTTATAATGAAGGCGCTAAATTTATAAATGTAAATAGGGGATTTGGCTTTTTAGCTTTTCCTGGTAGAGTTGGTATTTGGCCTGAAATTACCGTAATAACCTTGAAAAAGAAGTAAATAGTGATAATTTAAATTAAAATGCTACATTTGTATATATACAGTGATATTTTTTTTAAAATTTTATTAAAGAGATAGTTTAATTATGGCAAAATTTGGAGAATTAATAAGTTCAGATATTCCTGTTTTAATCGATTTTTATGCAGAATGGGAAGAGGAAAATTCTGAAGACCTACAAGATGTTTTGCGAGATGTAGCTGCTGCATTAGGAGATAAAGCAAAAGTGATTAAAATTGATATTGATAAAAATGAAACTTTAGCAAACGCCTTAAGAATTAAAGGAAATCCTACTTTTATAATTTATAAAGATGGGGAAATGAAATGGCGTCAGTCAGGAACTCAAGATGCCAATACTTTAATTAATTTAGTGCAACAATACGTTTAATTTAATTACGCTGTAATCTTTTCAAATCTGTAATTTTTAGCAGTATAATAATCTAGAATTAGAGGCAATACGTATTGTAACTTTTTAGTTGCTTTTACGCTGTCATGAAAAATTAACACACTGCCATTTTCTGTGTTTTTAATTACATTTTCTAAACATTTTTTATTGGTAATTGAGTTGTCAAAATCAGCACTTAAAACATCCCACATTATTATTTTATACCCTAGTTTTCTTAATTTAAAACTCTGAGCTAAAGTTAATTTACCATAGGGAGGTCTAAATAATTTAGTGGCAGGTTTTATAGTTGTTTCCGCTTTTAAAATATTATCAATATATAAATTAAAACTTGTTTTTCGGCCATTTAAATGGTTGTGCGTATGGTTTCCTATGGAATGACCGTCATCAATTATTTTTTTAAATATTTCCGGATTTGCAACTACATTTTTACCAATACAAAAAAAAGTAGCTTTTGCTTGGTATTTTTTTAATTCTTGAAGGGTCCACTCTGTAATTTCTGGAGTAGGACCATCATCAAAAGTTAAATAAATTACTTTTTCTTTTTTTGAAAAACTCCATACCCAATTATTAAAAATTAGTTTCAGTAAGTACGGAGTTTTTACAAAATATTTTTTCATTATTCTTTTTCAATTAAAAAGTCAAAAAGCTTTAAATACGTTACGTATTCGTCTCTTAATGCAGTTGCATAGTCTTCATCATCAAACTGAATTGCAGTTTTTACAATTTGGTCGTACATTAATAAACTTCTTTCAATTTCATTGAACATACTTTCAACATTTGTTTCGTCATATTGACTGTAGTACGTTAAATTTTCTTGTAGCACAGTTTTTAATTCTGATGCTAATTTTCTGGCTTTTTCTTTTTTATTTAGTGTATAATAAATATCTAAATAAGAAATTAGCATACTATAATGACCAAATTTGTTTACGGGCATTTTTTCTAAAGAAATATCTGCAATCTCTTCGGCTTTGTCCAGTTTATTTTCATTAATTAACGCTTTTGCCAAACGTTCCATGTTATTTCTGTAGGTTACTGAATTTTTACGTGTTTCAGGATCTAAATAAATGTTATCATCGGTAATATTTCTCCAATCCCAATTTTTAACATTTTTATACATCTTATCTGTATTTATTCTACCCATTTCAAAGAAATTACCTTCATCAGGTGTTAAAATTGGAACCAATTTATAGGTCATCCCGTCTAATTGTAAATAGTCTTTCAGCCAAATATATTCTTCATCAGCTTGCGCTCCTCCAGTAAAATAGATTGGTTTTTCCCAATTGTTATTGGCTAAAATATCTAACATTAAAATTCTGTTTTTTGATAGTGCTCCTTTAAATTGAATATCAATATAAGGAACAATTAAATGCGCGTCTTCTGGAGCAACAAGCCCGGTTTTAAGTACATTTTCTATATTAACAGGAATTCTAATTTTATTTGTAGGCAAAACTTTTTCTGGAATTCCATCTTCATCAAGGTCATATTCAGTAATCTTTTGATCACTCTCAATCCATTTCATAAAATAATCAATAGTTACTGTTGAGTCTTTTAATTGCGGGAATATTTCTTCAAAATAATAAGCGACGTCTAAAGTTCCCCATTTGTATTTATCGTGTGTTAATTGCGATGGAATTGGGTCTGCTTTATAGGTTTTTCGCTTCATTTGGTCTATATACCAATCGGTTTGAAATAAGCTAGTGTTTATAAGCTTAATATCAGTTCTATAGTTTTCAACCTCTTGCATGTACCAAAGTGGAAATGTGTCGTTATCACCAATAGTAAATAAAATAGCATTTTCATCGCAAGAATCTAAATATGCTTTTGCGTTTAAATGTGATGTATACCTGTTAGATCTGTCGTGGTCATCCCAGTTTTCAGAAGCCATTATGGTTGGAACTGCTAAAAGAGCCACAACTGATACTGCTATGGCAACCGTATTTTTATTGGCATATTTTTTTAAATATTCATACAATGCTAATACTCCAAAGCCAACCCAAATTGCAAAAATATAAAAGGAGCCAACAACGGCATAATCTCTTTCACGAGGCTCAAAAGGTTTAGGGTTGGTGTAAAAAATAATAGCCAAGCCTGTAAAAGCAAAAAATAGGAGTAGCGTATAAAAATTATTTTTATCTTTTTTAAGTTGATAAAATACACCAATAAGTCCTAAAATTAGCGGGAAAAAATAATAGGTGTTTCGTCCTTTATTATTCTTTACATCTGATGGTAAATTGGTTTGAGGCCCTAATCGCCATTCATCAATAAATTTAATACCACTTAACCAATTTCCATTTTGTAAATCTAATTGCCCTTGTTCATCATTTTGTCTTCCAACAAAATTCCACATAAAATAGCGGCCATACATATACCCAAATTGAAAATCAATCATATATTTAATGTTTTCAATAAATGTAGGTCGTCTTTTACTACTTTGTGGAATGCCTGCAATAGCCTTGTAGTTTTTAATAACAGAGGCATCTGTACTTACCATACGAGGCATAAAACCTTTGTGCTTACTGCTCCAGTTTGGTAAAGCATCTTTATAATTGTTTACAATTACATATTGACCCAATTTTTCATCCTTTTCATATTTAGGCTTGTCATCTCTGGTTGGATTGCTTTTATCTGCTTCTCTATCATATACCAAAGAATAATATGTGTCATAAAAAACATTAGCGTCTCCATATTGCTCTCTATCATAATATGCTAATAGTTCTCTTGCGCTTGAAGGGTTATTTTCATTAATAGTAGTATTTGCATTTGCTCTAATAGGTAACATCATCCATGATGAGAAACCAATCATAATAAATAATACGGAAAGAATTAAAGTGTTAGCTCCAATTAAGTTTTTTTTGTGAGTATAATTAATTCCTACATAAAATAAAATGACCACAATAATACTGGCAATAATACTACCAGAGTTAAAAGGTAATCCTATAGAATTTACAAAAAACAGCTCTAAAGCACTAAAATATTTTAAAGTATAGGGAAAGAGTAATTTAAAAACAAAGAATAGAACGAATATTGAAACTACGTTAGCAATTATAAATTGTTTGAAATTAATGATGTCATATTTTTTAAAAATATATAAAAATACAATAGATGGAATTACTAATAATGATAATATATGAACACCAAAAGATAAACCAACAACAAAACTTATTAATAATAACCATTTATTTCCTTGTGGCTTGTCCATTTCAGATTCCCAGCGCAAGCCAAGCCAAAATAATAGGGCCATTAAAAAAGAAGACATAGCATAAACTTCCCCTTCAACTGCACTAAACCAAAAACTATCTGAAAAAGTATAGGTTAAAGCACCAACCATTCCACTTCCTAAAATAGCAATTGAAGTGGAACTACTTAATTCATTGGCATTTTTCACCATTTTTTTAGCTAAACCTGTAATAGTCCAAAACATAAACAAAATAGTAAAAGCACTTGCTAAGGCAGACATAAAGTTCACCATTTTAGCAATTTCAGTAACATCTGTGCTAAACAGTGCAAAAAATGCTCCTAACATTTGAAAAAGAGGAGCTCCCGGCGGATGCCCAACTTCTAATTTTACGGCAGTTGAAATATACTCACCGCAATCCCAATAGCTTACAGTTGGCTCTAAAGTTAAAGCATACGTTAAAAGGGCAATTGAAAAGGTTAACCAACCAATACTATTATTCCATTTTGTGAAATTGAAGGACTTCATATAAAATTTTTTAATCGTGGCGAAATTAATAAAATTAAACTTAAATATTGACTCTTAGAACGGTAAGAAGCGTTAATAAAGTATTAAAGATGGTTTATTGATAAAAAAAATAAAAAAATAGTTAAAAATATTTGTTGATTTAAAACTTTACCTTAAATTTGCACCCGCAAAATGATCCATGGTGTAATGGTAGCACTCCGGTTTTTGGTATCGTCAGTCAAGGTTCGAGTCCTTGTGGATCAACAAAAAAGCTTCAATTTATATTGAAGCTTTTTTTGTTTTCATAGTTTCTGTTGTAAATTCATAATCTTATAGAACTTTTTAAATTATATTTGTGCTAATGGAAGGAATTGTAACAAAATCTACTGGCAGCTGGTACACCGTTTACACAAAAACAGGTGAAAAAATGGAATGCAGGCTAAAAGGAAAATTCAGAATGAAAGGAATAAAAAGCACAAATCCAGTGACCGTTGGAGATCGTGTACGTTTTGAATTAGAAGACTCTAAAATTACAGGTGTTATAAATGAAATTTTTGAAAGAAAAAATTATATCATTCGTAAATCAGTGAATCTTTCAAAACAAACACACATTATTGCCTCAAACATAGATATTGCCTTTTTATTGGTTACAATAGATAGTCCACCAACCTTTGCGGGTTTTATAGATCGTTTTTTAGCAACTGCTGAAGCATATAATATTCCTGCTGTATTGCTTTTTAATAAGCTAGATTCCTACGATGATGATCAGTTGGATAAATTGGCAACATTTGATGCTATTTATACTGAAATTGGGTATAAATGTATTGCGATTTCTGCCACAAAAAAAATTGGTATTGATGAGGTAAAGGAATTAATGCAAGGAAAAACAACGATGTTTTCAGGGCATTCAGGCGTTGGAAAATCTACGTTAGTGAATGCCGTTGAGCCTTCTTTAAATTTAAAAACTGCTGAAATTTCTAAACAACACAAACAAGGGCAGCACACTACAACTTTTGCTGAAATGTTTGAACTTAGTTTTGGAGGTTTTATAATTGATACTCCAGGAATTAAAGGTTTTGGTGTGGTAGATTTTCAACCAGAACAAATTACAGATTATTTTCCTGAGTTTTTTAAACTAAAATCTAAATGTAAATTCAATAATTGTTTACATATCAACGAACCAAAATGCGCCATAAAAGATGCTGTGGAAAGTGGCGATATTGCTGCTTCTCGCTACAATAGTTATGTGCAAATGGTGGAAGGTGATGAAGAGCATTATAGAACAGATATTTATAGTTAATTTTTATGAAAACCGTTATTCAAAGAGTATCATCAGCTTCCGTTACAATTAACGAAAAAATGGTGAGTGAAATTAATACGGGTCTGTTAATTTTAGTGGGAATTGAACATGAAGATTCCCAAGAAGATATTGATTGGCTCACTAAAAAAATTGTAAATCTGCGTATTTTTAATGATGAAAACGATGTGATGAATACATCTCTCATAGACATCAATGGTGATGCCATTGTGGTAAGTCAATTTACATTACACGCAAGCACAAAAAAAGGAAACAGACCATCATATATTAAAGCTGCAAAGCCAGAAATTGCTATTCCATTATACGAAAAATTTGTTATATCCTTAGAGCAACAACTGAATAAAAAAGTTGGAACAGGTGTATTTGGTGCGGACATGAAAGTTTCTCTACTCAACGACGGACCCGTAACTATTATAATTGATTCTAAATTACGGGAGTAATTAAGCTGAAATCAATCTGTTAAACAGTTAAAAAATTATTAAAACCTATAAAATTTTATTGGTTTTTATAAAATTAACTTATTATTGTAATTAATACTAAATTAATTAAAAACTAAAAAATGAAAAAAATTTTAATTTTTGCACTTATGGTGAGTGTAACTTTTATTTCTTGTAAAAACGAAAAAGGAAAAGAACCAACAGAACCTGTTTCTACTAATAAAGTTGAAACTGTTGTAGATGGAACTTATACTGCAAATACAGAAAGTTCAATTTTAAACTGAAAAGGATTTAAACCAACTGGAACTCATAACGGTACAGTTACTATTAAAGAAGGAAACTTAATAGTTGCAAACGGTAAATTAACAGCAGGTAATTTTACTTTTGATATGAATTCCATTGTAGTATTGGATATTCCAGCGGATGATGAATACAATGCAAAATTAGTAGGTCATTTAAAAAATGGTGACTTTTTTGATGTAGAAAACAATCCAACAGCTACCTTTCAAATTAAGGAGGTTGTAAATGGAGACACTACTTTAGTGAAAGGCGATTTAACTATAAAAGGAATAACAAAAACTATAGAATTCCTAGTAACTTTAGTACAAACGGAAACAGGAATTGAACTTATAGGAGACGCTTTTAAAATTGATAGAACTGAATATAATATTCAGTATAAATCTCAAAAGTTTTTTGATGATTTAAAAGATAAATTTATTGACGATGCCTTTGAAATTTCATTTAAAGTAAGTGCAACTAAGTAGTTGTTTCAAATAATATTAAAAAGGCTGTTCTAAAAATCTAGGAAGTCGTCTTGCTGAACTTGATTCAGCATCTCATTGTACTGATATAAAATCTTGATGAGAACCTGAAATAAATTCAGGTTGACGGAAATTTAGTTTCTAAAACAGCCTTTTTTCATGAAATAACATTTAAGGTGGAATGATCTTTTACAGCACTCATTACAAAATTACTCTGCACATTTGCCACAGATTCTAACACAGAAAGCTTATTCTTCAAAAAAAGTTGATACGATTTTATATTTGGTGTTATAATTTTTAATAAATAATCAAAATTTCCTGCCACGTGGTAACATCCCAAAACTTCGGGCATTTTATTAACCGCATTTTCAAATTGTGTAATTAATGTTTTAGAATGCACTTGCAATGTAACTTGACAAAAAACGGTTAATTCAAGACCTAATTTTTGTTTATCTAGTTCGGCAATATATCTTTTTATAATTCCTTTTTTTTCAAGTCTTTTAATTCTATCATACGTTGGTGTTGCTGTAAGTCCAACTTTTAATGCAATTTCTTTAATATTTATTTTAGAATTTTCTTGAAGCAACATTAAAATCTGTTGGTCAATAGGGTCAATAGCAGTCATACTAAAATTTTTTGCTAAAAATAAAAAAATAAACGAAACAAAACAGTAATAAAAACTATTAATGAAAATTAAATAAGATAAAATAACTGTTTTATAAATATTTACACATTAAATGAATGGATATTTAGTAGTTTTATAACAAAAATTAAACATTATGAGTAATAAGCCAGCAAACAATATTCAAGATTTACAATATTTTGGTGAATTTGGAGGTGTAAACCCTTCAATATCAGATTCTGCGACCTACACTTTTTTACATGCAAAAACAATGTTAGATACATTTGAAGGTCATGCGGAAGGTTGTTATTTATATTCTCGCCATACAAGTCCGAGTAATTTATACTTAAGCAAAGCTTTGGCAGCAATGGAATGCACAGAAACAGCAAATGTAGCTGCATCTGGAATGGGAGCAATTACATCGGTATTATTACAAGTTTGTGGTGCTGGAGATCATATTGTTTCGGCAAGAACAATTTATGGAGGAACCTATGCTTTTTTGAAGAACTTTGCTCCAAAATTAAATATATCTACTTCGTTTGTTGATATTACTTCATTAGAAAAAGTGGAGGCAGCAATAACTCCTTCAACAAAAATGATTTATTGCGAAGCCATTAGTAATCCATTATTAGAAATTGCTAATTTACCGGAATTATCTAAAATTGCTAAAAAGCATAATATATTATTAGTGGTTGATAATACGTTTTCTCCATTGTTAATTTCTCCTCAAAAATTAGGAACAGATGTTACTATTCACAGTTTAACTAAATTTATAAACGGAACAAATGATACTGTTGGAGGCGTAGTTTGTGGAACGCAAAAATTTATTGATAGTTTAAGAAGTGTAAACGATGGAGCTGCCATGTTGTTAGGGCCAGTTATGGATAGTTTACGGGCTTCAAGTATTCTAAAAAACTTAAGGACGTTGCATATTAGAATGAAAAAGCACAGCGAAAACGCACAATATTTAGCTGAAAAATTTGAATTGGATGGATTGAAAGTTGTATATCCAGGTTTAAAAAGTCATAAAGATCACGAATTGTTTAAAAGCATGTATAATGAAGAATATGGTTTTGGCGGAATGATGACTATTGATGTTGGAAATTTGGACAAAGCAAATGAATTAATGGAGTTAATGCAGCATGAAAATTTAGGCTATTTAGCTGTAAGTCTTGGGTTTTACAAAACTTTATTCAGTGCTCCAGGCACAAGTACTTCATCAGAAATTCCTTTAGAAGAACAAAAACAAATGGGTTTATCTAATGGAATTATAAGATTTTCAATTGGATTAGATAATGATATTGAAAGGACATATAGAGCAATGAGACGCTGCATGACAAAAGTGGGCGTTTTAAAATAGTACCGTTTTATTTTATTGATTTTTATTATAAAACCTCACTCAATTCTAGAGTGGGGTTTTCTATTTGCACAAACTTGCATTTTTGCGTATCATTACATTTCCAAAATTTAAAGAATGCAAGACAACAAAAACCTTTCTGAAATTAAGATAGAAGATCAAAAAATTATTCAAAATAAAGAGTTGAATATTTTAGAGGCTTTAATTCCTGTAGTTATTTTAATGATGCTTTTGGCATATAATATTTTTTATGCAGGAGGGGAATGGTTGGGTGAATATTCCAATCAATTTATTTTGTTAATGGGAGGCGTAGTAGCTTCTATTGTTGGCTTTTTTAATAAGGTAAATATAAAAACAATGTTATTGGAAGTTTGGGAAAACTTAAAAAGTGTTTTTATTCCTATTATGATTTTGTTTTTGGTGGGTGCTTTAGCAGGAACTTGGCTAATAAGTGGTATTATACCAGCCATGGTTTATTATGGATTACAAGTGTTAAGTCCATCAATATTTTTACCTGCTTCAGTAGTTATTGCAGCTATTATTTCGGTAGCAACAGGTAGCTCTTGGACAACTTCGGCAACTGTTGGTATTGCGTTGGTTGGAATTGGAACGGCTTTAGGAATTCCTTCAGGAATGATTGCAGGTGCGGTTATTTCAGGCGCCTATTTTGGTGATAAAATGTCTCCATTAAGCGATACTACAAATTTAGCTCCAGCCATGGCAGGAACTGATATTTTTACGCATATAAGGTATATGACACTTACCACTGTTCCAACAATTTTAATCACTATTTTGGTATTTACAATTATAAGTTTAAATATAGAAACTACTGGAAGTGCAGATGTAAGTGGTTTGTTACATACAATTAATGAAACATTTCATATTTCAATTTATTTATTTATTGTTCCATTGGTTGTAATTGTACTTATTTTATTAAAAACAAAGCCGCTAATTGCGCTCGGAATTGGTGTTGTTTTGGCAGGAATTTTTGCAGTTATTTTTCAAGGAGATATACTAGATATGTTACCGGGAACAAATAGTTATAAAACGGTAATAAATTCCATTTTTTTTGATACCCATATTGCAACAGATAACGATAAGCTAAATGAATTATTTAGTGCAGGAGGTATGAAAGGAATGTTATGGACAATTTATTTAATTATTTGCGCTATGTTTTTTGGTGGAATTATGGATGCCATTGGTGCTCTTGCTAGAATTACGAATGGATTATTAAAAATAGCGACTTCCATTTTTGGATTATTTGCAAGTACAGTTATAAGTTGTATTGGTTTAAATGCCATTGCTTCAGACCAATATTTAGCCATAGTAATCCCTGGAAAAATGTTTAAAAAAGCATTTCATGATAAAGGGTTAGCGCCAGAAAATTTAAGTAGAAGTTTAGAAGATTCTGGGACAGTTACGTCAGTATTAATACCATGGAATACATGTGGAGCTTATCAATCTGGAGTTTTAGGTGTTGGCGTTCACGAATATTTTATATATGCAATTTTTAACTGGCTAAGTCCAATTATGACCTTAACTTTTGCTGCATTTAGTATTAAAATAAAGCAATTAGTAAAAAAGTAAGTATTAAATAAAGAAGTTCCAAACCAAACCAAATCGTACCGTTAAATCTCTGTACGGGTAATTAGGTGCGGAATAATAATTTCTTCCTGTAAAACTTGCACTAAAATTTTCAACTTTTAAATACAAACGTGTTCTTCTAATTTGTGCATTTGCAAAAAAGTCTAATACAGGGAAGTTTCCAAATTCAGCATCATTTTGAAGTACAAATTCACTAAGTAAAGGATTATATGCATTTGCCTTAAAAGAAGTGAAATATTTGAAGGTAACACCTGTTTGAAGGTATAAGGGTTTTTTCTTAAATAAATAATTTGAATAATAAATTGTATTTCTAGTGACTAATTCAGGAACTCTAAAAAATGAATCACCACTTTCAACTTTTTGATATTGTACAGTATTGTCTATAGTAAAATTTCTAAATGTAAAATATTGTTGTGCTTTTACCTTAAAGTATTTTAAAGTTTCAGTAGCTTGAACAGGTTTGGAGTCTTCTCCAAAATAGGTGTAATTGTCTATAATTGAGTATGTAGCTTTTATATTTCCCCATTTATTAACAATCATTTGTGCACCAATTGATTTTAATTCTTCATTTTTAAAATTATTTTGCCAATTGTAATTTTTATAAGCACTTTGGTATAATAATTTATTAAAATCTGGTGATTTTGAATTTATTTCAGCAAACCCTTTAAAGCTAAAAATACTATCTAATACAAAGCTTGCAGCCGCTTTTAAGGAGTGACCAGTAATATCTCCAGATAAAATAGATTGTGCATCAGCATCTAATTTAACTTTGCCATAGTTTACTTTCCAGTCTGCTCCAACTGTTAACGCATTTCCTTTTAGTTTATCAAATATAGTTTCACTATCGTAATATAATATGCTGTTAAAATGGTAATTATAGTTTAAAAAACCTCCTTTAACTCTTAAAACACCAGTAATTGGCGAATTCAGTTGAAGAAAAAGTTCATTATTCATATGTTGGTATGAAGTGTGGTCTGCTATGGTAGAATTAAATGCATCACCAAAAATTTCATTGTCAGAACTTTCATTAAACCTATAATGTTTTGTTTCATACATAAAACGATGTCCAAGTTTAAAGTCTAACAATTTTTTTGAAACCTTGGTAATTGTTAAAGTTGAATCTTTCTTGGGAGCAATAGTGTCGTTTTTTATAATTACAGGATTTATAATACTGTCTTTTACTTTTTTTGCACTTCCTAAAGCAGGGTTTCTTTTTACTATTTTTTTTGAAATTATTGAATCTTTAGATATAGAATCTACTTGTTTTTTTACTGCTAATGAATCAGATATTTTTGCTTTAATTTTATCAGCTTCTATTTGTTTCTTTTTTTTCCTTTCAATAACATTTTGTTTTGAATAAATAGAAAATGTTTGCTCCGTAAAATAACGTTTGCCTTCAAACATGTTATCAGCATCAGTTAAATTAACATCTAATCTACCTCTATCTGTATAATTTGGATCATTTGTTTCAAAGTAGTTGATGGAATCTTCGGTTAAACCGCCATTTTCATTATTAAAAAAATCAAAGGATGTAAAATGCCCTTTTATTTCGTAAGTTCTATTGGTATTATGATAGTTAAAAGTAGTTGTAAAATTACCTGTGCTAGCCAAAGAATAACGGTACTTCCCTAAAGATCGTAGGCCTTTATAACTTAATGAAATATTAAACTTTTTAGAAGTATTCATGGTGACCAAAGCATCTAAAATTTGCCCTTGTTCAAAGCCAGTTCTGTACATAATTTCAGAAGTTGGAGTTGGAACATAATAATATTTTACATCTTCAATTTTGTAATAATTATATTGCTTGGCATTCATACCAATTAATGGAAATATTGAACTATTTTCAAAAGAATGACCTAATTTAGAATAAGTTTGCCCCATATTATGAAATGGAAGTAGCTCAAAATCATCTTTTCTTAAATAATTAAACTTTACATCTTTTTTTAAAGACAATGTTGTATCTATATAAGTGGTGTCATTTGAAATGGTAAATACCTTGTAATCAGTGTATTTGGTTTCCCCATCTAGTTTTATTTTAACTTCGTTTTTAAAGGAGGTGCTATCGCTTTGATACATTCCTCTGCTGCCATCAGCTCCTCTAAATTGAGCATTTATATTGTAGTGGCAAAAACCTAAAATTAAAACTATAAGTAATTTTTTCATAAAACGAATTGAATGGCAAAGGTAAAATATTTGAACGAAAAAAATAATAGTAAATTGTAATCCATAAATTTAAAAATAGAACTATAAAAAATAGTGTTATTTTTGATAACCAATACTTAAAAATGGCACTTAAAAATTTTTATTTAAAAGATATTGTTGAAGTTGGAACAGATGAAGCTGGAAGAGGTTGTTTGTCGGGTCCAGTAGTAGCTGCAGCAGTTATTTTACCTGTAGATTTCTCACATGCATTGTTAAATGATTCTAAACAATTATCTGAAAAACAACGAAATTTATTACAGCCAATTATTGAGCAAAATGCAATTTCATATGGCGTTTCATATGTTTTTGAAGAAACTATTGATGAAATTAATATTTTGCAAGCTTCCATTTTAGCAATGCATTTAGCTATTGAAAAATTAAAAGTTGTTCCAGAACATATTATTGTTGATGGAAATAAATTTAAACCATATAAAGAAATTCCGCATACAACAATTGTAAAAGGCGATGCAAAGTTTATGAGCATTGCAGCAGCTTCGGTTTTAGCAAAAACTTACAGAGATGCCTACATGGAAAAAATAGCCATAGAATTTCCTGAGTATCAATGGCAAAAAAATAAAGGCTATCCTACCTTGCAGCACAGAGATGCCATCAGAAATTTTGGTGTCACAAAATATCATAGAAAATCTTTTAGATTATTGCCCGAACAATTAAAATTAGATTTGTAATTCTCTCAAATTTCTGCTTTAAAAAATTTACATTTGCTTTCCTTAAAAATGTAAAAGATGATTAAAAGAAGTAGAGTAGCCATTTCAAAGTTTATAATTCATAAAGTAGGTAATAAATTTAATAGCGCAACCAATATTTTTTCTGAAGATGTAGTTACTTTTGATGAAGAAAGCTACGAATTAATGAAACCTTTTTTGTTAAAACCTTTTGGAAATGTTATTGAAAGCTACCGATTTAATCATCATTCAAATATAGAATTAAACGAAATTAATAACTATTCTGCACAGGTTTTTGCAGATCCAACTACTTTTATAGATGTTTCTAAACACATTGTAAATCATTTGTTTGAACAATCTAATTCAGCTCAAATTAAAACGGGAGATGTAATTATTGCACTTTTTGAAGATATTGAATATAAGGAAGTTATAACACAAGCGCTGGGTATTTTTAAAATTGAAAATAAAGTAGATTTTTTCCAAACTTTTATGGAAAAAGATATTTTAGATGTAGTAGTTCAGAAAGGAATTAGTACTAAAAAATTAGATAAAGGTTGTTTAATTATTAATTCAACTGATGGCGAAGGAAAAGTTGTGTTAAGTGTTGATACTAATAATTACGATGCACAATATTGGATTAAAAACTTTTTAAGTGTAAAATATGCCGATGATAATAATCAGCATACTCAAAATTACATTGAAATGTGTAAAGATTTTTCTGAGGAAGTGATTAAAGAAGATTTTGGTGTTCACGAAAAAAGTAAGTTTTTAGCTAAAACAGTCGACTTTTTTAAAGAAAATGAACAAATAAATATCCACGATTTTAAAGATTATCTTTTTGAAGAGGATGAAGAAAAGAAAACGCGTTTTGATGATTATAAAAAACAGTTTGAAACTGAAAATGAAGTATTGGTTAGAAATCAATTTGCAGTTTCAGACATTGTGTTGAAAAAGCAAAAGCAAAAAATTAAAACTGAAATTAAGCTAGATACCAATATTCAAATTAAATTAGATATTGATGCGCCAGACGCTTCTGCAGAATATTTAGAACAAGGTTACGACGAGGAGCGTAAAATGAAATTCTACAAAGTTTTTTATAACGAGGAAGATTAGTTTTTAAGTTGAAAAGTTGAAAGGTTGAAAGTTGAATTTTATTTAAATTTTTAATTCATTTTTAACTAAAAAATAGCTAATTTATAACCGTCATGCTGAACTTGATTCAGCATCTCAACTATTTAATATAGGTTGTTTAGTTAATCAAACTCAGCTTCAAAAAGCTCCGTAAAATGTTTTAAAATTTTTCCTTTTACTTCTTCTAAAGGTAACTTTCTGTCAAGTTCGGCTTCTAAAGATGTCACAGCTTTGCCTTTTATTCCACATGGAATAATATTATCAAAATAGCCTAAATTTGTATTCACATTTAGTGCAAAACCGTGCATGGTAACCCAACGGCTAGTTCTAACGCCTAAAGCACAAATTTTACGTGCAAAAGGTGTCCCAACATCTAACCAAACACCAGTTTCGCCTTCACTTCTTTCAGATTTAATACCGTATTCTTCCAAGGTTTTTATAATTACTTCTTCTAAAAAACGTAAGTATTTATGAATATCAGTAAAAAAATTATCTAAATCTAAAATAGGGTAGCCAACAATTTGTCCTGGTCCGTGATACGTGATATCACCTCCACGATTTATTTTATAAAAAGTTGCTCCCTTTTGAGCAAGTTGTACTTCATTTAGTAATAAATTACTGATATCACCACTTTTCCCTAAGGTATAAACGTGCGGATGTTCTACAAATAAAAAATAATTTGGAGTCTCTAATTCAGTATTATTTTTTCTATTTTCAATTTTTAAATCAACAATACCCTGAAATAATTTTTCTTGAAATTCCCAAGTTTCTTTATAATCTTTCGCTCCTAAATCTATTAGTTCAATCTTTTTATGCATTATCTATTAGGGTTATTATTAATTATTAAAGCTGCAATTACACCAGGAATCCAACCTAAGCAGGTTAAAATAAATACAATTAGTATAGAGCCGCAACCTTTGTCAACAACTGCCAATGGTGGGAAAATTATACATAAAAAAACTCTAAAACAGCCCATTTTTAATTTTTAACAAATGTCTTAAAAATAATTTACGCATACAACGTTATTAATATTAGTTAAATTATAATTAAAATGTACTTTTGTTAAAATTGGTTTTAAATGTCTATTGAAGTAAATTCGGTTTCAAAATTATATGGTGCTCAAAAAGCATTAAATTCGGTGAGTTTTAAAATTTCAAAAGGAGAAATTGTTGGTTTTTTGGGGCCAAACGGCGCAGGTAAATCTACCTTAATGAAAATTTTAACAGGTTACATTGCTCCAACGGAAGGCGAAGTTTATGTAAATGAATTTTCATTACAGACTCATAAAATTGAAGCGCAAAAAAATATTGGATATTTACCAGAACACAATCCGTTGTATGTAGAAATGTATGTAAAAGAGTATTTGCAATTTCATGCAAGTATTCATAAAATTACTAAAACGGAAGTTGAAAAATGTATTGAAAGAGTTGGATTAAAGCCTGAGGCTCATAAAAAAATTGGGCAACTTAGTAAAGGATATCGTCAGCGTGTTGGTTTAGCTGCAGTTTTATTGCATAACCCTGAAGTGTTAATTTTAGATGAACCAACAACTGGTTTAGATCCTAATCAATTAGTAGAAATTAGAAATTTAATTAAAGAAGTTGGTAAAGATAAAACGGTGCTTTTCTCAACACATATTATGCAAGAAGTTGAAGCAGTTTGTGATCGTGTAATTTTAATAAATAAAGGCGTTCTAGTTGCTGATAAAAAGTTGGCAGATTTAAAAGGAAATCAAGATCAAATTATTGAAGTTGAATTCGATTTTAAAATTGAAAAACAATTTATTGAGCAAATTCCTCATTTAAAAATGGCAAATAATGTACACGATACTATTTGGGAATTAACTTTTGAAACAACCAAAGATATGCGTCCAGCAGTTTTTGATTTTGCGCATGACAATGGACTTAAAACATTAAATTTAACTGCAAAAAATAAAAATTTAGAAAGTTTATTTAGAGAATTAACTACTTAAAAATTAATTTTCCCACACTTTGTACATCAACATCAACAATAGGAGGTTTGTTATATGAAATTACGTTTCCTGTAGAGTGAATTGAGCCAGAAAGACTTTCAGTAGGGTAAATTAAAACGTCATTAGAACTAACATTTCTAACAGTAATATTTTTTACAATAAAATCTTTTCCTTCAAAACGTGTGTCTCCATCAGAAAAACCAACATCTAATCTGTTTGCAGAGCCGTTAATAAAATAAGTCGAAATTCCATTGCTCCAAATTGTTACTGCATTATTTTCAATTGTTAAATGCCAATCTCCAACAGCTAAATACGTACTTTTCTCTCCGGAAGAACGTAAATAAAGTGATGGATAGGTTAAGGTTCCAATAGATGTAACATCAAGTTCAGAAGCATTTCTAATGGTATTTATATTTGGTGAAGTAACATAAACTTTTGTAAGTCCATAATCTCTAAAAAAATTACAATCATTGTAATCTGTAAGTATTAATTCATTGTCAACAACTTCAGCAGTTATATCGTTTAATAAATTTTCCCCAGATTCTATAACAACTTTTTGGATAGGACCTTCAGAAATAAAAAGAGCAATTTTTTTATTCACTACAATTTTTTGAAAGCTAGGAACATCAACTTCTTGTTGAATAATATTTCCAGCTGTTTGAAAACAGTCACTCGCATTTTCACTGTTGCAGCCTGCTATAAAAAAAGTAATTAATATGTAAAATGTTATTTTTTGCATCACTGTATTTTGATTAAAATTTATAGCCAATTCCAAATTCTAAAGCTTCAGCTCTAAACAAATTTACTTTTAATGAAATTTCTGAAAATAAATTTTCAGTTAATTTGTGTTTAAATCCAAAACGTTCATAAACTCTACTAATGTATGTGTAATGTGAATAAAAGGTATAGCCTATTTGGGAAATAAATGAATAATTATTTTGAGTTAGTTCGTGCCCAACAAAAATTCCAGCTCTTCTATAATTATTTTCATTATAATTTTTGTTTTCAGTACTATTGATATAATTAATATGATGTTTTAAGAATTTTGAATCAAAAAAATCAATCCCAGATGTAACGGTAGTGTAGTTATTCAGTTTTTTACTTCCATAAATAGAAACTGTGTAAAAGGAAAATAAACCACTATCAATTATTAAAGATTCATTATAGCCACCTCTTAAAACCAAATTAAAATTTATAGGTTGCGATTGAACCTTAACTGTATCAATTATTTTATTTGAAATGGTTTTAAAATTGCCAATCTTATAGTTTATACCTACATGCAAAGAAACTGTATTAATGCCTAAATTAGGATTTTTCACACTAACATTTGAAAAATGCAACAAACTTAAACCGGCATTTAAACGTAGTTTTTTACGAATTAGAAACTTAAAATATTGCAATTTTACATATGCTGAAACATTTAAATTAGAACCTATTGCTAAATTTTGATTGTTATTTATTGCATCATATTTTTTAGTTAAATACCCAAAACCAAAAGCAGTTGTTAATGAAAGAGAATTATCTTTTTTTGGCGTTAAATTATATGTGAAATGACGATAAACTCCAAAAGCCTCACCTAAAACAGTGGAGTTAAAGTTTTGGTATATAAATGAATAGCCGTTTTCTGGATAGTTATAAAGTTTATTAAACTCAGTAGGATTTTCATTTTTTTTATTCCAACTCAATAGTAAACCGTAAGAATTCCCTTGAATTGCATTGTCTAATTTTTTATCGTGTTCAATAGGTTTGCCAATAAAAAACTCTGTTTGAAAACTATGAAATAGTTGTGTTTCGTTTTGAGAAAACAACTGAATTGAAATTAAAAATGTAAAAAATATAAAGAAGAAATGTTTTTTCATTTAATACCTATTAAAGTCTTACTCCAACACCAAATTCTACAGTTTCCGCATCTGCTGCGTGTGCTTTTAATCGCAATGAAACAAACCATTTATCATTTATATAGCGTTTCATGCCTAAAGTTTCATAAACTAAACCTTGATATTCAAAAGGATATTTTACATAATAACCAAATTGTGTTTCAATGGAAATTTTATTAATAAATAACTCGTGTCCAACAAATAAACCAATGCGAGAAAAATCGTTAGTCTCTTTTAAATGCGTATGAGGAATGGTTAAATTCAGCTCATAATAATCTTTTAAAATTGGAGAAATATACAAATCTGCACCAAATTGAATGGCAGATTTTCTGTTTAAACGTTTATCAGCGTATGCAGAAAAAACAAAGAAAGGTTTTATTCCACTGCCAATAATATCTGATTCGTTAATTCCTGTTCTAAAAACAAGGTTATATTTAATAGGTTGCTTAAAATAGCTAGTTTCTGTTGTAGGAATATATGTTTTAGAATCTAAATTATTATCCAAATTATAATTTAAACCTACCGTTGCAGCCCAAACATTCATTCCGGAATTTGGTGATTTTATGTTTGAATTTGACGCATGAATAAACGATAAACCAGCATTAAACCCAATGTTTTCAATTATATTTTCTCTTTGATAATACAACTTAAAATAGGTGCTAGAATTTATATGGGTTCCAAAAGCCGTATTTTTGTTGTTGGTTTCTTTATTATAAGGATTAGTATTATAAGCTAACCCAATTCCTGTTCTAAAAATGAATTGATTTTTACTTTGTCTATTAAAAAAATAAAAATTATAATGTCCATATGCCGAGTATAATTTCCCAACAATATCTGATTTATAATCCTGATAACCAATTGAATATCCAAAATCTGGATAATTATAGTGGTCTTGCCAGTTTTCTTCACCAAAAGCTCTTTTATTATAACTGAAGAAGAATCCTGTTGGATGTCCTTGAATTAGAACTTGGGCGTCTGGGTTTTGCCTAAGTACATTTCCATAAAAAGTATCAGCTTGTAAGTATGATGAATTTGATTGACTGAAAACGATAAATGTGCCAAAAAGGAAAATTATTATGGTGGTTATTTTCATAAAAAATAAAAAGTCTCTAATTTAATTTGAAGTCAATTTCCTCATCGGTTAATATTTTCAAAAATTCATTGGTTACATTTACTTTGGCAGATCTGCTATGTAAATTTAAACTCACGCCTTCTTGTTTATCCTTAACAAATATATCCAACGGAATTGAACCAGAATTGTTGTTAATTATCTGTTGTAAATTAGAAATGCTTTTTTGATTAATTTCGTTTAATTCAAAGTTAATTGTTAATTTTTTTGCTTGTTTTTCTATGACAGTTTGAAGTATTTGAATGTCATTAAAATTTATACGTGGCTCTCCAACTACACCATCTTTATTTCTCCATCCAGGTACAATACTAACTCTAATTTGTCTGAATTCATTGTCAATTAAATAAGGTCTAAATTTTAAATAATCATCCTTAAAAATCCTAAATTCATAAGAATCATTATAATCAACAACAAAAAAGGAGGCCCATTTGTTTCCGTTTTGAGATGTCCTATGTTGTACATCGGTTAAAATACCTGCAAAAGTAAAATTAGAGCCAACAAACTTGGTTAAATCTTCTTTGAAAACAGATAAATCAGCATTGCAAAAATATTTTATTTCATTTTTAAAATCATCCAACGGGTGACCTGAAATATAAATTCCCACCATTTCTTTTTCTCTTGAAAGTTCTTCCATAACACTCCATTTTTCAGCAGCTGGAATTTCAGGTTCAGGGAATTGTACAGTAGACGCTTCACCAAATAAAGAAACTTGAGCAGAGTTTTTGTTTTCTTGGTATTTATTACCGTAGCGAATAGCGCGCTCTATAAATGTTACATTTTTTTCATCTAATTGAAAATATTGTGCGCGATGAATTGTATTGAAAGAGTCAAGCGCTCCAGCCATAATTAAACCGTCAAAAGCTCTTTTGTTAGCAGCACGTAAATCAACACGTTTTGCAATATCGAAAATTGAATGATAATTACCATTTTCCTTACGTTCATTTATAATGGCTTCAACAGCAGATTCACCAACTCCTTTTATGGCTCCCATTCCAAAACGAATTGCACCTTGCTTGTTTACTGCAAATTTGTAATATGATTCGTTTACATCAGGTCCTAAAACTTGAATTCCAGCGCGTTTACACTCTTCCATAAAAAAGGTAACTTGCTTAATGTCATTCATGTTATTAGATAATACAGAAGCCATATATTCAGCAGGATAATGTGCTTTTAAGTAAGCTGTTTGATAAGCAATATAAGCGTAACATGTTGAGTGTGATTTATTAAATGCGTAAGCAGCAAAAGCTTCCCAATCCTTCCAAACTTTTTCTAATACTTCTTTTGGGTGGTTTCGGGCAACTCCTCCGTCAATAAATTTTGGTTTTAATTTTTCAAGTAACGCAAATATTTTTTTCCCCATTGCCTTACGCAATTGATCGGCTTCACCTTTAGTAAAACCAGCCAATTTTTGCGATAAAAGCATTACTTGCTCTTGATATACTGTAATACCATAAGTTTCCTTAAGGTATTCTTCCATATCAGGTAAATCGTAAATTATTTCCTGAAAACCATGTTTTCTATCAATAAATAAAGGAATATACTCCATTGGGCCTGGACGGTACAATGCGTTCATAGCAATTAAATCGGCAAATGTGGTTGGTTTTAGCGATTTCATATGCTTTTGCATACCTGGAGATTCGTATTGGAATACTCCAATGGTTTCACCACGTTGGAAAAGTTCATATGTTTTTTCGTCGTCTAGCGGAAAATCATCTGGAATTAAATCAATACCATGAATTGCTTTCACTATTTTAACAGTGTCCTTTATTAAGGTCAACGTTTTTAAACCCAAGAAATCCATTTTTAGCAAACCTGCACTTTCAACAACGTTATTGTCGAATTGTGTGACGTACATGTCCGAATCTTTGGCGGTTGCAACTGGAATTAAATTGGTAATTTTTTCTGGTGTAATAATAACTCCACAAGCATGAATACCTGTATTTCTAACCGAACCCTCTAAAGCTTGTGCTTGACGAATTGTTATAGATTCTAATGTATCTCCTTCAGCTAAACGTCTAAGTTCATTTACGTTTTCAAGTTCTTCGGCGCGTAATCCTTTTATTTTACTAATACTTTTTGGGTCAGTTCCAAATATGTTTTGAAGTTTTACCCCAGGAATTAATTTGGCAATTCTGTCAGCTTCAAAAAGGGGTAAATCCAGCGCTCTTGCCGTATCTCTAACGGCTGATTTAGCAGCCATGGTTCCATAAGTAATAATTTGTGCAACCTGACTAGCTCCATATTTTTCAATAACGAAATCAATTACTTTTTGTCGACCTTCATCATCAAAATCAATATCAATATCGGGTAAGGATACACGATCCGGATTTAAGAAACGCTCAAAAAGTAAATCGTATTTAATGGGGTCAATATTTGTAATCCATAAACAATAGGCGACAGCAGAACCGGCTGCGGATCCACGACCAGGTCCTACGGCAACTCCCATTTTTCTAGCTTCTAAAATAAAGTCCCATACAATTAAAAAATAACCAGGATACCCCGTCATTTCAATAATTGAAAGCTCAAAATCTAAACGTTCCTTTGTTGATTCATCTAAAACATCACCATAACGTTTTTTGGCGCCTTCAAAAGTTAAATGTTTTAAATAGGCATTTTCACCACGAACACCTCCATCAATGGCGTCCTGAGGATTAATAAATTGTGCTGGAATATCAAATTTTGGTAATAAAACATCACGAGCTAAAGTATAGGTTTCAATTTTGTCAACTATTTCTTGAATATTGGTAATGGCTTCTGGAATATCTTTGAACAAACTTTTCATTTGTTCAGGCGATTTAAAATAGTACTCATTATTTGGTAAGCCATACCTGTAGCCACGACCTCTTCCTTTTGGAGTGGCTACTTTTTCACCATCTTTAACACACAATAAAATATCGTGAGCTTCAGCTTCATTTTGTGTAGTATAAAATGTATTGTTGGTGGCAATTAGTTTAACATTATGTTTTTTTGAAAACTCTATTAATACATCATTTACGTGATTCTCATTTTCTTGATTGTGACGCATTAATTCAAGATAGAAATCATCTCCAAACTGATCTTTCCACCAAATTAAAGCTTCTTCAGCCTGACTTTCACCTACATTTAAAATTTTACTAGGTATTTCACCATATAAATTTCCTGAAAGAACAATTAAATCTTCTTTATGTTCTTCAATAATTTTTTTGTCAATTCTTGGAACATAGTAAAATCCATCTGTATTTGATAATGAGGACATTTTGGCCAAATTATGGTAGCCATTTTTGTTTTTGGCCAGTATAACAATTTGATAACCATTGTCCTTTTGAGATTTATTAGTATGATCTTCACAAACATTAAATTCGCAACCTAAAATTGGAGTTATTAGTTTTTTAGGAATTTCTCCTTCCTTTAAATTTTCATTATGTTTTATTACTGATTCATTATATGTAATGGCTTCTCTAGTAAAGTAAAATGCGCCCATCATATTTGCGGTGTCTGTAAGCGCAACAGCAGGCATTTCATACTTTATGGCAGTATTTACTAGATTGGAAATACTTGTAGTAGACTGTAATATTGAAAATTGTGAATGACAATGTAAATGTGAAAATTGTGCATTTTTAAAGTCATCAATAATTTCTTCGGAATGAACTACCGGTGTTTCAGTTATAGTTTCAGCTTTTTCAGCTAATTTTTCACTTTCCTTTTTTAAATTTACATGTTTTAAACCAATAACATTTATAGTTGTTGGATTTTTAGCATCAAATTTTTGAAAATAATCTGTAGGAACATCTAATTCTTCTTTTGTAAAAAGGCGTTGTCTAATTAATTCTAAAAAACAACGTGTTGTTGCTTCAACATCGGCAGTAGCGTTATGCGCTTCATTAAAAGGAACGCCAAATAAATGTTGATGTAACTCCGTTAATGTTGGTAATTTAAATTTTCCACCTCTTCCACCAGGAATTTGGCACAACGATGCGGTAACTTCTGTACAGGTATCTAAAACTGGTAATTTATTTAATGGAGTTTCAATGCCAACTCTAATATATTCACACCCCATAATGTTAAGGTCAAACTTTACATTTTGACCAACAACGAATTTACATTTAGAAAGTGCTTCATTAAAAAGATATAATACTTTTTCTAAATCTTCACCTTTTTCTTCTGCTAATTGGGTTGAAATACCGTGTATTTGTTCGGCATCATATGGAATGTTAAAGTCTTCAGGTTTAATTAAAAAGTCTTGATTTTCAATTAATTCTCCATATTCATTATGTATTTGCCAAGCAATTTGCACGCATCTAGGCCAATTATCTGTATCTGTAATTGGTGCATTCCAGCTTTTTGGTAAACCGGTGGTTTCTGTGTCAAAAATTAAAAACATGTGGTAAAGATTGCTTGAAAATATGAATTTTTAAAAGTATGAATTTTAATATTTTTAGGTTTCGGTATTGTGATTTTTTTATTAACAATCAATATATAATTCCTTAAAAATTGGTTAACCAATTTAAAAATTTAACAAATTTTACTAATATGTTAAAAATATATTAAAAGCTTTAATTCATAAAAAAGCTAATATTCGTCATATTTTAAACCTTTTTTAAGGTTTAATTTTACCGCTCCAAGTTACTATGCACGTATAATTATGGAAAATATAGAAGAAAATAATGAAATTGATTTTAGAGTAAGGGCAATTAAACACGAAGGTATTGTTTCAAAAATTAATAGTAATGGTTATATAATTTCTTTAAAAGGAGATGTTAACTGTGAAGGATGTAAAGCTAAATCGGCTTGCGGCGTTTCTGAATCTAATGATAAAGAAATTGAAGTTTTTGAATCTGACCAAACTTTTTGTTTAAATGAGCCAGTTACTGTTAGCCTAAAAAAAGAGCTTGGTTTAAAAGCTGTTTTTTGGGCATATGTGTTTCCTTTTATTTTAATAATGGTTACATTAGTTATCTCGTCTAATTTTTTTACTGAATGGTTAGCAGGTATTCTTTCACTGCTTGTTCTTGGTCCTTATTATTTAATGCTTTTTGTTTTTAATAATTTATTTAAAAAAGCATTTAAAGTTTCAATTTTAAAAATATAATTAAGTGATGACAGATTCAGTTTTATATAGCGTTTTGTTATTGGTTTCATTAGGAGTTATTGCAGCAGTTGTGCTGTATTTTGTTTCTAAGAAATTTTATGTGTATGAAAATCCTTTAATTGGTGAAGTAGATGAATTATTACCAGGTGCAAATTGCGCTGGTTGTGGTTCGCCAGGTTGCAGATCGTTTGCCGAAAAATTGGTAAATACAGAAGATATTTCAAATTTATTTTGTCCGGTAGGAGGAAATGATGTAATGAAATTAGTAGCAGCTAAATTAGGAAAAGAAGTAGCCGAAAAAGATCCAACCGTGGCCGTTTTACGTTGCCAAGGAAGTTGTGACGTGCGTCCAAAAACAACAGAGTTTCAAGGGCCAAGAACTTGCGCTATTTCAGCAATGATTTATAGTGGAGAAACAGATTGCCAATATGGTTGTTTAGGTGACGGTGATTGCGTAAAGGTGTGTAAGTTTGATGCCATGTATATGGATGAAACAACAGGTTTGCCTGTTATTATTACCGACAAGTGTACATCCTGCGGTGCGTGCGTTGAAGAATGTCCGAGGGATATTATTGAAATGCGTCCAAGAAACAAAAAAGATTTAAAAGTTTTTGTTGGTTGCTTAAACGAGGATAAAGGAGGGATTGCCAAAAAATCGTGTGCAGTTGCTTGTATAGGATGCTCTAAATGCCTAGATATTTGCCCAAAAGAAGCTGTAACTATTGTAAATAACTTGGCTTATATAGATCCTGCTTATTGTACATTATGTAGAAAATGTGTAGATGTTTGTCCAACACATTCTATAATTGAAACAAATTTTCCGCCTAAAAAAGTAAAGAAAGTTGAAGAGAAAGTAGCGGTTGAAAAGAAAGAAAAAGTTGCAGTTATAAAAGAAACTATTGTTGAACCTGTAAATGAAAAAACGGATGCTTAAAACGTTTCCTAAAGGAGGAATTCATCCTCCAGAAAATAAATTAACTTCATCTAAAAATATTAAAAGGTTAGCAGTTCCAAAAATGGTGAATGTGCCAATTGCACAACATATTGGAATACCTGCAGAAATTATTGTTGAAGTAAAAGAAAAAGTTAAAATTGGTCAGGTAATTGCAAAATCTGGTGGTTTTGTTTCCTCTAATATTCACTCTCCAGTTGCAGGAACTGTAACTAAATTAGATAAAATTATTGATACTAGTGCTTATAAAAAGCAATGTATTGTTATTAGGACCGATGTGAAGGACGAATCTAATTTTGAAGAAAAAGAGTATCCTTTGAAACAAGAAATTGAACTTTCTTCAAAAGAAATTTTACAGCGAATTAACGAATTTGGAATTGTAGGTTTAGGTGGAGCAACATTTCCATCTCACGTGAAATTAAACGTTAAAGAAGGTGTAAAAATAGATTGCTTACTAATTAATGGTGTAGAATGTGAGCCATATTTAACAGCAGATCATAGATTAATGCTTGAGAAATCGGAAGAAATAATTGTTGGTATTGAAATTTTAATGAAAGCTTTAAATATTAATAAAGCAATTATTGGAATTGAAAACAATAAAAAAGATGCCATTGATTTATTTAAAAAAGCCACTAAAAATAATTCAAAAATTCAAGTTGCTGCTTTGCAGGTTAAATATCCGCAAGGTGGTGAAAAGCAGT
This sequence comes from Lutibacter sp., assembly GCF_016342705.1. Taxonomy (GTDB): domain Bacteria; phylum Bacteroidota; class Bacteroidia; order Flavobacteriales; family Flavobacteriaceae; genus Lutibacter. The sequence goes on from NZ_JAEINV010000001.1 coordinate 493,448, forward strand.
TAGTAAAAGCGTTGTTAAAAAGAGAGGTTCCTAAAAATGGTTTGCCTTTAGATGTTGGTGTGATTGTACATAATGTTGGAACTATTTTCGCAATTTATGAAGCTGTACAATATGACAAACCGTTAATAGAAAGAGTAGTTACGGTAACTGGAAAAAAAATTGAAAATGCTTCTAATTTTTGGGTAAAAATAGGGACGCCAATTAGCGATTTAATTGCTGAGGTTGGCGGTATGCCAGAAGGAACTAGAAAAATTGTAAATGGTGGACCAATGATGGGAAAAGCAATAAAAAACACCGATGTTCCGGTTACAAAGGGAACTTCAGGAATTTTGGTAATTGCAGAAGATGAAGCAAGTAGGGGTGAACCTAAAAACTGTATTCGTTGTGGAGAATGTGTGTATGTATGTCCAATGGGATTAGAACCACATTTATTAATGAATTTATCTGAAAAAGGATTGTTTGAAAGAGCTTCTAATGAAGATATTATGACGTGTATTGAGTGTGGATCTTGCAGTTATGTATGTCCGTCAGATCGTCCGTTATTAGATTATATCCGTTTCGGGAAAAACATTGTTAAAAAATTACAAACTTCTAAAAATTAAAATGAGTCAACCTATTATTATATCGGCCTCACCGCACGTACATTCAGAAAGAACATCAAAAAAAATAATGTACGATGTGGTTATTGCTTTAATTCCGGCATTTTTAGTTTCACTATATGTTTTTGGTATTAACGCGTTTATTGTTACTGCAGTTGCAGTAATTTCTTGTTTAGCATTTGAGTATTTAATTCAAAAGTATTTATTAAAAACTGAAATTACCATTGGAGATGGTTCAGCACTTATTACAGGTATTTTATTAGCCTTTAATTTACCAAGCGGATTACCAATTTGGATGATTATCGTAGGTAGTTTAGTGGCTATAGGAATTGCAAAATTATCGTTTGGTGGTTTGGGTTTCAATATTTTTAACCCAGCTTTAGTAGGTAGGGTTTTCTTATTGGTTTCGTTTCCAGTTCAAATGACAATGTGGCCAACAGCGGTAGAAAATAATTTGTCAATGGCAGATGGAGTTACCGGAGCCACAACTTTAGGAATGATAAAAGAAGGATTAATGTTTGGTGAAACAATGACTGAAATTGCAACCAAGATTCCTTCAACTATTGATTTATTTTTAGGTATTACGGGAGGTTCAATTGGTGAAATGTCCGCAATAGCATTGTTAATTGGTGGAATTTACCTGCTAGTTAGAAAAGTTATTTCTTGGCATATTCCAGTAACAATGTTGGTTACTATGGCAGTTATCACTGGTATTTTTTGGGTGATAAATCCAGAACAATATGCAAATCCGTTAATTCATATACTTTCAGGTGGTGCCTTATTAGGAGCCTTTTTTATGGCAACCGATTTAGTTACTAGTCCAATGACTAAAAAAGGAATGGTAATTTTTGCTGTTGGAATTGGTGTAATAACTGTAGTGATTAGATTATTTGGAGCATATCCAGAAGGTGTTTCATTTGCTATTTTAATTATGAATGCATTTGTGCCGTTAATTAACACATATTTTAAACCTCGCCGATTTGGTGCAAACATCAAATCTAAAATTGTATAGTTATGAGTAAAAAGAAAGATACATTTTTAAATATGGTAGTATCATTATTTGTGATTACTATTATTGCAGGTTTTTCGTTGGGTTTTGTAAACGATTTAACCATAGCTCCAAAAGCAAAAGCAAAATTGGAGAAAAAAGTGAATGCCTTAAAGTTGGTATTGCCAAGTTTTGATAACAATCCGGTGGATGAAATTCAATTAGTAAAATCTGAAAACGTAAAAGATAGTGTAGAATTATATCCAGCGTTTTCTGAAAATAAATTTGTTGGTGCAGCGGTTATAGGTTCTTCAGAAAAAGGATTTAGTGGGTTGGTAAAATTAATGATTGGTTTTAAAGAAAACGGTGAAATTAAAAATATTGCAGTATTAGAGCAAAAAGAAACACCAGGCTTGGGAACTAAAATGAAAGATGAAAAGTTTTTAGCGCAGTTTAGAGATAAAAATCCTTCAACATTTAATTTAAAAGTAAAAAAAGATGGTGGAGATGTAGATGCTTTAACTGGAGCAACAATATCTTCAAGAGCTTTTGGTGAAGCTACAAAAATGGCTTTTGATGAGTTTATGAAAAATAAAGAGAATCTTAAAACTCCTAAAAATTAATAGTATGGCAGAAACTGTAAATCAAACCCAAAATTTTTTAAAAGGAGTTGTAAAGGAAAACCCAATATTTGTAATGTTATTGGGTATGTGTCCAACTTTGGGAGTAACGTCATCCGCCTCCAATGGTTTAGGAATGGGAGTCGCAACAATGTTTGTATTAATAATGAGTAACATTGTTGTTTCATTAGTAAAAAACCAAATACCAAGCAAAGTTCGTATTCCTGCTTTCATCATTATCATTGCATCATTTGTAACCATTGTTGAAATGATTTTAGAAGCTTTTGTACCTTTTTTATATGAACAATTAGGAATTTTCATTCCGTTAATTGTGGTAAACTGTATTATTTTAGGAAGAGCCGAAGCATTCGCATCTAAAAACAATGCGATTTCATCATTAATAGATGGTTTAGGAATGGGATTAGGCTTTACACTGGCTTTAACAATTTTAGGATCAACACGTGAAATATTAGGAAACGGAAGTTTATTTGGATTTAAATTTGTTGCTGAAAACGCTAACACTTTTATATTATTTATTTTACCTCCAGGAGCATTTATTGCTTTAGCATATTTAACCGTATTATTTAATAAAATAACCTCCAAAACAGCAAAATAATGGATTATATAATTATACTTATTGCCGCAGTTTTTGTAAACAACATTGTATTATCACAATTTTTAGGAATTTGTCCTTTTCTAGGAGTTTCTAATAAAGTTTCAACATCAGTTGGAATGTCTGGAGCAGTTTTGTTTGTAATGACAATTGCAACTATGGCAACTTATTTATTACATCAATTTGTATTAGTACCAGCCGGATTAGATTATTTACGTACCATTACTTTTATTTTAGTAATTGCTGCCTTGGTGCAAATGGTTGAAATTATTTTGAAGAAAGTAAGTCCTCCATTATACCAAGCTTTAGGTGTGTTTTTACCTTTAATTACAACTAACTGTGCAGTATTAGGAGTTGCTATTTTAGCTTTAGGGTTAGAAGGTGGAAGTTTATTAAAAGCAGTGTTTTTTGCGGTTTCTAACTCATTAGGATTTGCTTTAGCTTTAATAGTTTTTGCAAGTATTCGTGAGCATTTAGAATTGGCGAATATTCCAAAGCAAATGAAAGGTGTACCAATTAATTTATTGGTTGCAGGACTTTTATCATTAGCTTTTTTAGGATTTACTGGGTTAGTATAAAAAATACTGATAGAGAGTGTGTTATTTCAAAATAACTAACTATATTTGCACCCTTAATTAATAACCAAGGTCGAGAACCTTAAAATTTTAAACAAAATGCCAGTAAAAATTAGATTACAAAGACACGGTAAAAAAGGAAAACCATTATATTGGATAGTAGCTGCAGATGCACGCGCAACAAGAGATGGTAAGTATTTAGAAAAACTAGGTGTTTACAACCCAAACACAAATCCTGCAACAATTGATATTGATGTAGATGGATCTGTAAAATGGTTACAAAACGGAGCACAACCAACAGATACTGCGAAAGCAATTTTATCTTATAAAGGGGTGATGCTAAAAAATCATTTAGCAGGAGGTGTTAGAAAAGGTGCTTTAACAGAAGAGCAAGCAGAAGAGAAATTCCAAGCTTGGTTAGATGAAAAAGCAGGAAAAATTGACGCTAAAAAAGTTAGCTTAACAAAAGCTGAATCAGATGCTAAAGCGAAAGCATTAGCTGCTGAGGTTAAAGTTAATGAAGAAAGAGCTGCTGCTGCTAATGAAGCTGTAAATGCTGCAATTAAAGCTGAAGCAGATGCTAAAGCTGCTGCACAAGCTGCTGAGGAAGTTGTTGAAGAAACAGCTCCAGAAACTATTGATGACGCACAAGCTGCGGCTCAAGAAGAAGGAAAAACAGAGTAAATAAGTTAGTTGCGATAATGCATAAAAAAGATTGTTTTTATTTAGGCAAAATCGTAAGAAAACATAGCTTTAGAGGTGAAGTTGTAGCTAAGTTAGATACAGATGAACCTGAACTTTATCAAAATTTGGAATCAGTGTTTGTTGCTTTAGGCAATGATCTGGTTCCATTTTTTTTAGAAGAAAGTTTGCTTCAAAAAGGAAATCAACTTCGTATTAAATTTGAAGATATTGAGAGTGAAGAAGATGCTGATGCTATTATGGGCGCAGGATTATACTTACCAATTGAATTCTTACCTAAATTAACAGGGAATAAATTTTATTTCCATGAGATTTTAGGTTTTGATATTGAAGATGTTAATTACGGTTATGTTGGTGTTGTAACTGGAGTAAATGATACTTCAGCGCAACCATTGTTTGAAATTAATTCAAATGGAACGGATGTTTTTATCCCAATGATTGACGATTTTATTAAAAAAGTGGATAGAGAACATAAAAAAATTATTGTTGAATCTCCTGCTGGTTTAATAAACTTATATTTAAATAATTAATTTAGAGAGGTGGCCGAGTGGTCGAAGGCGCACGCCTGGAAAGTGTGTATACTCCAAAAGGGTATCGAGGGTTCGAATCCCTTCCTCTCTGCGAGCAATCAATCAAAAAGTAAAAAACCCATAAACAATTTGTTTATGGGTTTTTAATTATATAACTATCTTTGAATAAGTTTTAATTAAATAAGATGACCATGAAATTATTTATACAATCATTTTTTGTACTACTTTTGTTAGTGAAAATTTCCTATGCACAGGAACGTTTTGTGAAAGAATTAGACTCCAACTGGAAATTTCAAAAAACTCAAAATGAAAATGCGTTTCAAATAAATTTTGATGATTCAAAATGGGAAACAGTGAGTGTACCTCACGATTGGGCAATTTATGGGCCTTTTGATAAAGAAATTGACAAACAAAATGTGGCAATTACCCAAAATGGAGAAGAAATAGCATCTGAAAAAACGGGTAGAACAGGGTCTTTACCACACGTTGGAACTGCGTGGTATAGAAATACATTTACTTTACCTCAACATGAAAAAGGTAAAAAAGTAATCTTATTGTTTGAAGGTGCAATGAGTGAACCACAAGTTTTTTTAAACGGAAAAAAAGTAGGTGAATGGGCATATGGTTACAGCTATTTTTATTTTGATGTTACAGATTTTATAAATAATGGAGAAAATATATTAGCGGTTAAACTAACAAATAAAGAGTTTGCTTCTCGCTGGTATCCCGGAGCTGGATTGTATAGAAAAGTAAGTTTAATTGTAAAAAATAAAGAAAGTATTAACCAATGGGGAACTTTTATTACAACGCCATTTATTGCTGAAAATGAAGCCAAAGTTACTATTAAAACAAAAACTTCAGGTAATAATATTCATATAGTTTCTTCTATTTATGATGCCGATGGAAATTTATTGATTTCGAATAAAACTACTGAACAATTTGGTGGGGAATTTGAACAAAATATAAAAGTTGAAAACCCAAAATTATGGAGTCCAGAGTTCCCATATTTATATACAGCAATTTCTCAAATATTTGTTGGAAGTGAGTTGAAGGATGAAGTTTCAACTAAATTTGGAATAAGAGAAATAAAGTATGAAGCGACAACCGGTTTTAGCTTAAACGGAAAAGTTACCAAGTTTAAAGGCGTTTGTTTACATCACGATCTTGGTCCGTTAGGTGCAGCGGTTAATAAGGCAGCTTTAAAACGACAGTTAACCATTTTAAAAGATATGGGTTGCAATGCTATTAGAAGTTCACATAATATGCCATCATTGGAACAACTAGAATTATGTGATGAAATGGGCTTTTTGTTTTTAGCAGAAAGTTTTGATGAATGGAAAAAGCCAAAAGTTGAAAACGGATATCATCGTTTTTTTGATGAATATGCAGAAAAGGATATTGTGAATTTAGTACATGCCACCAGAAATCATCCATCAATTGTCATGTGGAGTTCAGGAAATGAAGTTCCTGACCAATGGGGAGCAGAAGGTGTAAAAAGAGCCAAATGGTTACAAGATATTTTTCATAGAGAAGACCCAACTCGGCCGGTAACTGTTGGAATGGACCAAGTAAAAGCAGTGATGGAATCTGGTTTTGGAGCTTTGTTAGATGTTCCTGGACTTAATTACAGAGTGCATTTATATGAAGAAGCTTTTGAAAAATTCCCACAAGGATTTATTTTAGGTTCAGAAACAGCTTCTACAGTGAGTTCAAGAGGGATATATAAATTTCCTGTAGTTCAAGAAAAAATGAAACAATATGATGATTTTCAAAGTTCATCATACGATTTAGAAGCGTGCAGTTGGTCTAATGTGCCAGATGAAGATTTTGTGTTACAAGATGATAAACCTTGGGTAATTGGAGAATTTGTATGGACTGGATTTGATTATTTAGGTGAGCCGACACCGTATGATGAAATGTGGCCATCTCGAAGTTCATATTTTGGAATTTCAGATTTAGCTGGTTTGCCAAAAGATCGTTTCTATTTATATAGAAGCCGTTGGAATACCAAAGAAGAAACGTTACATATTTTACCTCATTGGAATTGGAAAGGTAGAGAAGGAGAAGTAACTCCTGTTTTTGTGTACACAAATTATAACAGTGCAGAACTTTTTGTGAATGGGAAAAGTATGGGAATTCAAAAAAAGAATAATACAACACCTCAAAATCGTTACCGTTTAATGTGGATGGATGTAACATATGAACCAGGTACAATTAAAGTTGTTGCTTTTGACGATGCTGGAAATCCTGTAGCTGAAAAGGAAATAAAAACAGCAGGAAAGCCTTATAAAATTGTTTTAAATCCAGATAAAAAAACTTTAAAAGCAGATGGAAAAGATTTATCATATGTTGAGGTTTCTGTGGTTGATAAAAATGGAAATCCTTGTCCAACAGCTACCAATCAATTAAAATTTAAAGTAAAAGGATCTGGAACTTATAAAGCGTCTTGTAATGGAGATGCAACTTCATTAGAATTATTTCATTTGCCAACTATGAAATTGTTTAGTGGTAAATTAGTTGTGTTGGTACAAGCCACACAAAAAGTTGGGGAAATAGCATTGTCAGTTACTGGAAAAGGTTTAAAATCGGGTGAATTAAATTTAAATTCAGTGGAATAGTTTAATAATATGAGTTGTAAACCATTTCTATTTAAATAGAATATAAATATAGTTCCATATAAAATAAACTAGTTATTTGAATAAGTAGAACATTATCTTTCTATTGATGAAATTTCCTCTAAGAATAATTAATTTTTAAGGCTAAATTTAAACCATTAGCTGTAAAAAAAACCTTGTATTATAGTGCAAGTTTTTTTAATTATTTGTTACTTTCAAATTTAATTTTAATTAATTTGCAATGAAATTAAACCATTTTTATATAGCAAAGAGGAGTATTAAATTAAATTTGATTAATGAAATTAGATAAATTTGTATTAGCAATTATTATCACAATAATAACGTCTTATTTTGTTCCGCAATTTGGGTTAGATAATAGTAAAATTCCGTTGGGAATTATAAGTAGTGTTGGAGTTTCATTAATTTTCTTTTTTTATGGCTTAAAGCTTAGTGGAGAAAAATTAAAAGAAGGTTTAAAAAATTGGAAACTACATTTTCTTATTCAATTAAGTACATTTTTGTTATTTCCTTTAATAGTACTTATTTTTTATCCATTTGTTCAAAATGAAGAAGCTCATTTATTATGGTTAGCCATATTTTTTATGGCAGCTTTACCTTCTACAGTTTCTTCATCAGTAGTTATGGTTTCTATAGCAAAGGGCAATATACCATCGGCAATTTTTAATGCTACTATTTCTGGGCTCATTGGTATTGTAGTAACACCACTTTGGGTTGGTCTTTTTACAAATAATGCTAATGTGAATTTTGACTACACGAGTATTTATTCAAAATTATGTATAGAAATTATTTTACCAGTTATAATTGGTAACATATTACATCGGTTTTTTGGTAAGTATGCTATTAAATATAACAAACAATTAAGCTTGTTTGATAAATCTGTAATTCTTTTAATTATATATAAAAGTTTTGCAAAATCGTTTAACGAAAAAATATTTAGCACTGTGAGTAATTTAGATTTTATACTGCTATTTACAGTGGTAATTTCTTTATTTTTTGGTGTTTATTTTTTTATAGGTTTTGTAGCTAAAAAATTGAATTTTTCTATTGAAGATAAAATAACAGCACAATTTTGCGGAACAAAAAAATCATTGGTTCACGGTACGGTTTTTTCAAAAGTATTGTTTGGTACTTCAGCAATAACGGGCTTTATTTTATTGCCAATTATGTTATTTCACGCCATTCAAATTTTAATAATTAGTATTATTGCAAAAAAAGCAGGAAACAGAAGTTAATTTTAATGTGTGTTCAAAATTTAAATAATGTCAAACTCTCCTTTTCAATTTAAACAATTTACAGTTCAACAAAATAAAACAGCAATGAAAGTTGGAACTGATGGTGTTTTATTAGGTGCTTGGGCAGAAATTAATGCTGATGTTTTTAATATTTTAGATATTGGTGCAGGAACTGGTTTAATTGCTTTAATAATGGCTCAAAGAAGTGATGCAGAAGTTATAGATGCCATTGAATTAAATGATGATGCTTATGAGCAAACAGTTGATAATTTTGAAGTGAGTGATTGGGGAGATCGGTTATTTTGTTATCATGCATCACTACAAGAATTTGTTGAAGAAATAGAAGATACATATGATTTAATAATTTCCAATCCGCCTTTTTATACTTCAACTTATAAAGAATTGTCTAAAGAAAGAGCAATGGCAAGGCACTCAGAAAGTTTGCCGTATTCTGATTTGTTAAGTGGAACAGCTAAATTATTATCAGAAATTGGGACGTGTGCTTTTATAATTCCTTTTTCTGATGAAGAAAATTTTATTGAAATAGCCAAATCAAATAATTTATTTATTAATAGAATTACAAGAGTTAAAGGAACTTTTGATGCTCCTATTAAACGTAGCTTGTTACAATTTTCTTTTGAAGAAAAGGCAATTGAGCAAAATGAATTAGTGATAGAAATTGAGCGTCATTTGTATACCGATGCATATAAAATTTTAGTACAAGATTATTATTTGAAAATGTAAAAATAGTTTCACTATCCATTGACATTTTCTGGATTATAGCCTAAATACGGAACTTTTTTTTCTTTAAAGGTTATTCCATTTTCTTCCAATTCATTTAAAATAGGATTGTAAACTTCTTTTTTAATTGGAATTTGAACTCCCGGAGATGAAATTTCACCATTTAATATTTTTAAAGTTGCAATGGCAACTGGTAACCCTACAGTTTTTGCCATAGCCGTATAAATTTGATTGTCACCTTTGCAAACCATGCTACTTTCAATTTGATGCTTTTCACCGTTTAGTTCATAACCAAAAAGATGTTGCATAACAATCATATCTTTATCATCTTTTTTTAAGGTCCAACTATCACTTAATATTTTTTCTAATATTTGTGCGGGCGTGGCGTTCTTTAATCCTACTTTTTTGTTTTTATTAAAAATATCTAGCTCTAAAAGTTTTTCCCAAACTATATCGTCTTGATCAATTTTAAGGTAGTGTCTTAATTTTAATTCTACAGAATCATTTGGGTTATAGGCTAAAAAAGAATTGGTAAATTCTCGGTAACTCATAGTTTCAGAATTTTCAATTGTATAACTGTCATCTGTCATTCCTAATTGAACAAACACATTCCATGCCCTTGAAAATCCAACACGTCTAATAGTTCCTCTGTATAGAGTTAAAATAGTATCTAAACCGTAAATGCTTTTATATTTTAAGGAATCTCTGTTAGCATAACCTTCAAATTTACCATATCCGTCAATTTTCAAAATCTCAGTTCTTCTAAAAAGTTTGTGGTAAGGAATATATTTATAAGAACCTTCTTGCAAAAATTTAGCGGCACCACCTTGTCCTGCTAAAACTACATTTCTGGGGTTCCAAGTAAACTTATAATTCCATAAATTATCATCGCTTTCTGGAGCTACTAAACCACCTGTAAAAGATTCAAAAAGAATTATTTTTCCACCTTTATCTCTAATAGTATCTAAAACTTTCATGGCGCTCATATGATCAATACCAGGGTCTAATCCAATTTCATTCATAAAAATTAGATTTTTTTCAATCACAGCTTCATTTAAAGCTTTCATTTCATTTGAAATATAGGAAGCGGTCACCATATTTTTACCAAATTCTAAACAGTCTTTAGCAACATTTAAATGTAAATGAGCGGGAAGCATTGAAACAACAATGTTGGCATTTTTAATTGCTGACTTTCTCTCAATTTCATTAAAGATATCCAAAACAATTGCTGAACCATTTTGATGGTTTTTTATTTTTTCTTTTGCAAGATCCAAAGAAACATCGGCTACAGTAATATGCAAATTTTCTAGGCTAGATTTATTTAGTAAATATGTTATTAAAGAGGATGAAGATCTACCTGCGCCAATAACCAAAATGTTTCTCATTTTCTTTTTTTTTTTAGGGATTATTTTTAATTTAGAAACAATTAATTAAATGTATTTGTTAAATAATTATTAATTATTTTTCTCATGTAAATCATCTAAAATTTTTTTCGCTTTTTTTAAATCGGATGAATTTACTTTTAGTTTATAGCCTTCAACAAAAGCTGTTCCTATTGTTGTGGCAATATTTTCATCTATAATGTAGGATTCAATATCATAATTAGCTAATACTGTTTTTGCAATATGAACCTCATGAATTAAACTAGCTGTTAACAGCGTAACTAAACTATCTGAATTATTTTCCATATTTTTGATTTTTTATTAAATATACAAAATAGATAATTATTTTTTCTTAATAAATATATAATTTACTACTATGAATAAATATTTAGCAATTTCCTCATTTTTAGGAGCTTTAACAATTGTTTTAGGTGCTTTTGGTGCTCATGCTTTAAAAGATATTTTATCACCAATGCAATTAACAAGTTTTGAAACTGCTGTTCGCTATCAAATGTACCATGTAATAGTATTATTATTTGTAAATGTATACACAGGTTTTTCTGAAAAGAACAAAAAAAGTATCAGTAATTTATTTATAATTGGTATGGTACTTTTTTCAGGATCAATTTATGCAATTACTTTTGGAGTTCCTCCTAATACCATATGGTTTATTACTCCATTAGGTGGAATTATCCTAATTTTTGGGTGGTTGCTTATGGGTAAATGTTTTGTGATAAAAAGCACCAAATAAAATATTTTATAGAAAAAAGAGAAAACGATTTCGCAAATAAATCATTTTTAGTTTTGAAGTATAAAAAATTGATATACAACTGATTAGTGCGTGAAAACGTTTTAGTAAATAGTCGAAATTTACTGATAAATGTCATAAACGTACGAAACTATTAATGGTAAATTTGTTAAGGAAAATTAAATTAATGATTACTAATATATAATTAAAACAGTTAATATGAAAAATATTAAAATTATTCAGGAGTTACACAATTTAGGAATTACAGGATATCACGAAGTAGTATATAACCCTTCATATGAAGAATTATACCAAGCAGAAACTTCTATCCACAGAAAAGGTTTTGAAAAAGGTGCAGATACAGATACAGGAGCAGTAGCTGTTAAAACTGGAGTTTTTACAGGGCGTTCTCCAAAGGATAGATACATTGTAAAAGATGATATTACTAAGGATACTATTGACTGGAATAGTGTTAATATGGCAACCACTAATGAAGTTTACCAAGATTTAAAAGGATTGGTTTTGAAACAACTTTCTACATCAAAAAAAATATATGTAGTTGATGCATTTTGTGGAAGTAATGAAGATACAAGATTAAAAGTACGTTTTGTAATGGAGGTGGCTTGGCAAGCTCACTTTGTAACAAACATGTTTATTAGACCATCTATTCACGAGTTAGAAAACTTTGGAGAGCCAGATTTTATTGTAATGAATGGTTCTAAAACTGTAAATAAAAACTGGAAAGAGCAAGGTTTAAATTCTGAAAACTTTGTGGTATTCAACTTAACTGAAAAAATTCAAATTATTGGAGGTACTTGGTACGGTGGTGAAATGAAAAAAGGTATGTTTGCAATGATGAACTACTACCTGCCATTAAAAGGAATTGCTGCTATGCACTGTTCAGCTAACGTTGGTGAAGATGGTGATGTTGCTGTATTCTTTGGTTTATCAGGGACTGGTAAAACTACACTTTCAGCAGATCCAAAACGTTACTTAATTGGTGATGATGAGCACGGATGGGATGACAATGGTGTATTTAACTTTGAAGGTGGTTGTTATGCAAAGGTTATTGACTTAAGTGAAGAAAATGAACCAGACATTTGGAGAGCAATTAAAAGAGATTCATTGTTAGAAAATGTTGTTGTAAATGAATATGGAGAAGTAGATTACTACGATCATTCAATTACTGAAAACTCAAGAGTTTCATACCCAATTTACAATATAAACAAAATTGTATTGCCTTCTAAAGCTGGTCACGCAAGTAAAATTATTTACTTATCGGCTGATGCATTTGGTGTATTGCCTCCAGTTTCAATTTTAGATGACGCACAAGCACAATACCATTTCTTATGTGGATTTACATCTAAATTAGCAGGTACTGAAAGAGGAATTACTGAACCAACTCCATCATTCTCTCCAGCATTTGGTGAAGCATTCTTAACATTAAGACCAACTATGTATTCTTCTACCTTAGTTGCTAAAATGAAAGAGCACGGAGCAAAAGCATATTTAGTAAACACAGGATGGAATGGAACAGGAAAAAGAATATCTTTAAAAGATACACGTGCAATTATTGATTCAATTTTAGATGGATCTATTGATAATGCTGAAACTGTTGATGTTCCTTATTTAAACTTAACAGCGCCTAAGGTATTACCAAAAGTAAGTGATATTTTAGACCCAAGAAACACTTATAAAGATGTTGCTGAATGGGAAGTAAAAGCTAAAAAATTAGCGGCATTATATATCAAAAACTTTGAAAAATATTGTGATACACCAGAAGGACTTGCATTAGTTCCTGCAGGACCACAATTATAAGATTAAATTTTTTAAAGTAAATTATAGAGCCTCCCATTTTGGGAGGCTTTTCTTTTTATAAATTTGTCCCGTCCTAAAATAAGTTGACACAAAATCAACTTATTATGTATTATTCAGAGAAACCGCTTAAGAAGCGTACC
>NZ_JAEINV010000009.1 GCF_016342705.1 Lutibacter sp.
TATTCCTTGAAATTATTTGAATGGACCCTTTCAAAAAAAGACGGATAGCTAAGATAATAACTTATTCTGTATTACACAATAGTATTTAAGAGATTTTTTTACTTCTTTTTTTTAACAATTGAAGATACATCTATTTCCTTTTTACTTAAATTAATATAGTCGTATTTAAGTTTTGATGGTTGTTCTTTTAAATTTCCAGCTAAAAAAGCTCTTTGAAGAATATCTTCAATTAAATAATCTTCTGGATTTTTTTCTGGATTATATTTATCCTTCAACGAAAGTTTAAACATACTTGCCGTTGTATTATACCAAAATGCCTTCCAACCACTTCGTAAATCTTTAACAACATCATATGTTGTTTCTCCAGTTTGCCTGTGAATTAGTTTAATTAAAATCCTTCCTTCAGTTCTTGTAAGCTTTTTTAGTTGATCTGTAAATTCACCTTCCATGTATTTTTGAACTCTAATAGTATATTCTCTTTTTTTACTTTTAGATTTTATACTATCTCTTCTTTGGTTTAAGACTGTTAATCTTTCTGAAGCCAATTTAGCGTATGGATAGGCTTTTAAAACTTTTTTTCTAAACCAATAATAATACTTTTGGTCGTATGCTGTTTTAAACTTCACTTTCTTCAACAACATTATTTCATCTAATTCTATTAATAAGGTGTCTCCTTCAAAAACAATATATTGATCAGACAAAGGAATTGAATCTGTATTTTGTTGAGAATATAGGTTTATACTTATAATAAGTATAAATAAAGTAAGTATTATATGTAGGTGTTTATTCATAAATAATTTATCAATCAAAAAGAGCGCCAAATTTACGTAATTCAAATTTCTATTTCAAAAATTGTTTCGCTATTTTAAAACGTAAAAGAAATGGCAAAATTTTATGGGTAGATAACATTTTACTATCTTCGTTTATTCAATAATATAATAAATATGAGTAAACAAATTTTAAATAAAAAGTCGATTGACTTTTTGGAAAAGTATTTAAATAATGCATCTCCTACTGGATATGAAAGTGAAGGTCAAAAAATATGGATGGAATATTTGAAACCATATGTTGATACATTTATTACGGATAACTATGGAACTGCAGTTGGAGTTATTAATCCCGATGCTGAATTTAAAGTTGTAATTGAAGGACATGCCGATGAAATTTCTTGGTATGTAAATTATATAACTCCTGAAGGATTGATATATGTGATAAGAAATGGAGGAAGCGATCATCAAATTGCGCCATCTAAAATTGTTAACATACATACTAAAAAGAGCATTGTAAAAGGTGTATTTGGTTGGCCAGCAATTCATACAAGAATTAGTGGAAAAGAAGAAGCGCCTACTTTAGACAATATTTTTATTGATGTTGGTTGCAAAAAGAAAGAAGAAGTTGAAGCTTTAGGCGTTCACGTTGGTTGTGTAATTACGTATCCTGATACATTTTTTATTTTAAACAAAACTAATTTTGTTTGCAGGGCTATTGATAACAGAATGGGTGGTTTTATGATTGCTGAAGTTGCGAGATTATTAAAAGAAAATAAAATTATACTTCCTTTTGGTTTGTACATTACCAATTCTGTACAAGAAGAAATTGGCTTAAGAGGTGCAGAAATGATAACTCAAACTATTAAACCAAATGTGGCAATAGTAACTGATGTTTGTCACGACACCACTACTCCAATGATTAATAAAAATAAAGAAGGAGAAACAAAATGTGGTGACGGACCAGTTATTAGCTATGCTCCTGCTGTTCAAAATAATTTAAGAGAATTAATTATTGAAACTGCCGAAGCAAATAAAATTCCTTTTCAACGTATGGCTTCATCTAGATCTACCGGAACAGATACTGATGCTTTTGCATATAGTAATGGAGGCGTTCCATCAGCATTAATTAGTTTGGCTTTGCGTTATATGCATACAACTGTTGAAATGGTTTCTAAAGATGATGTTGAAAATGTGATTAAATTAATTTATGAAACACTCTTAAAAATTAATCCAAAAGAAGGTTTTAGCTATTTTAAATAATTTATAGAGACAGCTTCGGCTGTCTTTTTACTTTTTATATGGATGAATATATTGACATATTAAATGATACCGGTGAAGTTTCAGGAAAAACCTGCTTAAAATCTGAAGCGCATAAAAAAGGCTTGTTTCACCAAAGTGTGCATATTTGGATTCTAGATTTTGATAAAAATGTTTTAATTCAAAAAAGAGCTTCTAATAAAGATGTTTTTCCAAATTTATGGGATGTTTCTGTTGCAGGGCATATTTCAGCTGGAGAACAACCTGAAATTTCTGCTATAAGAGAAATTGAAGAAGAAATATGTTTATCAGTTTCAAAAGATGAATTGAAATATATTGGTACTTCAAAGAAGAAAATAATTCATAAAATTGATTTAATTGACAATGAATTACACCATATATATATATGTATAGTGAATTTTGATTTTAAAGCACTAAAAATTCAAGTTGAAGAAGTGTCTAAAATTAAAATAATGAAACTTGAAAACTTAATTACGGCTGTTTTCAACGAAAAAAATAATTTTGTCCCACACGGAAAAGACTATTATACTTTTGTGTTTAATGAATTAAAAAAATTGTATATTTGAGATTAGTTTATCTTCTATAATAAATGATTCTTAAAAAGAACATATCAAACTTAACAAAAACATACAGGAAACTGTTTGAATGTTTGATGTTTTTTGAACTCTCCATATAATCAACTACATAAAATTAGTTCAATCTTTTGTATCATTATTTTCAGTTTAAAGCTGAAATTTAGTTCCTAAATTATACTATGGAAGCAAATCAAAAAGTATTAAAACCAGAAAGACCTGCGTCTGCGCAAGGTAATTTTTACCAACCAATAACCAATGCTGTTGGACCAGGAATGAATGAGCGCATTCAAAAGCTTCGAAAAATTAGTTTTGAAACAGAACCTTCATTATCTATTGAAAGAGCCTTAATTCAAACACATTTTTACAAAGAAAACTTCGGGAAATATTCAATACCAGTTTTAAGAGCATTAAATTTTTTAGAAATCTGTAAACAAAAATCAATTTATTTAGGCCTTGGTGAGTTAATAGTTGGTGAACGTGGACCAAAACCAAAATCAGTGCCAACATTTCCAGAATTAACGTGTCATAGTGTTGAAGATTTTAATGTGTTAAACACACGTGAAATGCAGCGTTATACAATTTCTCAGCAAGATATTGATACCTACAAAAAAGAAGTAATTCCTTACTGGAGTGGGAAAACAATGCGTGAGAGAATTTTTAGCCACGTTCCAAAAGAATGGCGTAATTTATATGAGGCGGGTTTGTTTACGGAGTTTATGGAGCAACGTGCACCTGGGCATACAGCGTTAGACGGGAAAATTTATGAAAAGGGAATGCTCGATTTCAAAAAACAGATTCAAGAAGAAATTAAAAAACTAGATTTTTTAAATGATATTGAAGCTACAGATAAGAAGGAACAATTAGATGGAATGTTAATTTCTTGTGATGCTGCAATTGTTTTTGCAGAACGTCATGCAGATTTAGCTACAGAATTAGCTTCAAAAGAAAAAGATGACCAACGAAAAACGGAATTATTAAAAATTGCGGAAGTTTGTCGCAGGGTACCTGCAAATGCTCCAAGAAATTTTTACGAAGCCATTCAAATGTATTGGTTTGTTCATTTAGGGACTATTACTGAATTAAATGGTTGGGACGCCATGAATCCTGGTCATTTTGATCAACATTTAACGCCTTTTTACGAAAGAGAATTAGCAGAAGGAACTTTAACCAGAGACGAAGCAAAAGAATTATTAAGCTGTTTTTGGATTAAGGTAAACAATCATCCTGCACCTCCAAAAGTAGGAATTACAGCCAAAGAAAGTGGAACGTATAATGATTTTACAAATATTAACATTGGTGGTGTAAAAAAAGATGGCTCAAATGGTGTGAGCGAAGTTTCGTACATAATGTTGGAAATTATTGAGGAATTACACGTACTTCAACCTGGAAATTCTGTACATATTAGTTCCAAAACGCCAGACCGTTTTTTAAAAGAAGCTTGTAAAGTAATTCGTCAAGGACACGGTTATCCTTCTATTTTCAATCCAGATATTTATATTCAGGAAATGTTGCGTCAAGGAAAATCGTTGCAAGATGCTCGAGAAGGTGGTTGCAGTGGTTGCATTGAAGTGGGCGCTTTTGGGAAAGAAGCGTATATTTTAACAGGCTATTTAAATGTTCCAAAAATAATTGAAATTGCCTTGAACAATGGAGTGAATCCACTTACAGGAAAACAAGTAAGTATAAAAACTGGAGATCCCAACAGTTTTAAAACCTATAAAGAATTGTACGATGCGTTCTTAAAACAACTGAACTATATAGTAAATCAGAAGGTTTTAGTAAGTAATTATATTGATAGAATGTTTGCAAAATACAGCCCAGCTACCTTTTTATCGGTAGTTATTGAAGATTGTATTTCAAAGGGAAAAGATTACTATAATGGCGGTCCAAGATACAATACAAATTACATTCAATGCACAGGTTTAGGAACGGTAACAGATAGTTTGTCTGTTTTAAAGAAACACGTTTTTGAAGATAAAACTTTTTCAATGAATGTCATTTTAAATGCCATAGCTAAAAATTTTGAAGGTGAGGAAATTTTAAGGCAAACCATTATAAATAATACACCTTTCTATGGAAATGATAATAATTATGCCGATGATATTGCATTGCAGGTTTACAATGATTTATTTGAAGCAATAGATGGGAAACCAAATACAAAAGGCGAAACATTTCATTTAAATATGCTATCTACAACGTGTCACGTTTATTTTGGAAAAGTAATGGGAGCAACTCCAAATGGACGTTTGGCGCAAAAATCAATTTCTGATGGGACTTCACCGTCACACGGCTGTGATGTTAATGGACCTTCGGCTGTTATAAAATCGTTAACTAAAATTGATCAGGTGAAATCTGGTGGAACCTTGTTAAATCAACGTTTTTTGCCAAGTTTATTAAAACGCGATGAAGATATTATAAAATTAGGTCAATTAGTTAGAAGCTATTTTGCTTTAGGAGGACATCATATACAATTTAATATTGTAGATACAGCAACGTTATATGCAGCTCAAAAAAATCCTGAAGATTATAAAGATTTATTAGTGAGAATGGCTGGTTATAGCGATTATTTTAACGATATGAATATTGATTTACAGCAAGAAGTTATTGAACGAACCGAAAATGAATCGTTTTAAATGAGTACAGGTTTAATTTTTGATATTAAAAAATTCGCCATTAATGATGGACCCGGAATTCGCTTAACCGTATTTTTTAAAGGATGTAATTTAGAGTGTAAATGGTGTCATAACCCAGAAAGCATGTCTCCAAAAGCGCAAAAAATGTACAATGCTAAAAAATGTATTGGCGCGCTAAGTTGTATTGAAATTTGTCCGAATAATGCTTTAAAAATGACTCCAGATGGTATTGTAACAGATTATAACGTTTGTAATTTATGCGGTAAATGCGCTGAAGTTTGTCCTACCAAAGCTTTTGAAATGTTGGGTTCGGAAATTCCAATTGCTGAATTAATGAAAAAGATTGATAATGAAGCTATTTTCTTTGATCAATCAGGTGGTGGTGTCACTTTTTCAGGCGGAGAACCTTTAATGCATTCAGTATATTTATTGGCGGCTTTAAAAGAATGTGGAAAAAGAATGTATCACCGAGTTGTGGATACCACAGCATTTTCAAAATTAGAAACAGTATTGGAAGTTGCCAAACATACCGAACTTTTTTTAATTGATTTAAAGGTGATGAATTCTGAAAAACATAAAGAATTTACGGGTGTTGGAAATGAAAAAATTCTTTCAAATATAGTTGAATTGGCTAAAACAAAATGTGAAATTATTTTTAGAATTCCGCTGATAGAAGGAGTGAATACTTCTGAAGAAAACATATTGCAAACAGCTTTATTTATAAATTCTTTAGAAGGAAATAGACGTGTTGTAAACTTATTACCTTATCATAATATTTCAGAAAATAAGCATGTGAAATTAGGAAATTCATCCAATTATATAACATTTAAAACTCCCACAGCTATTGAAATAAAAAAAATAATATCAATTTTTGAAAAACAAGGAATTACAGCAACAATTGGAGGATAATTATTTAAAAATAACCTCAGTAAACAATGTCAGAAATGCTATGTTTGCAAAACTCAAAATTTCACTTAAAAAATTAAATGATTATACTTAAATTTTTATTAAGCTTTACCAGACTTCTATTATTTTTCCTTTTAACATTATCTGTTTTTTGTCTGCTTGCATTCACTAATTTATTTTATAAAAATAAATCGAAGAAAGTTGAACGAGGAATTGTTTTTAGGCGTACAAACATTAGAATATTACACTATATTTTAAATTCAAAAATTACAGTATACGGAAAAGAACCTTTAGTTTCTGGATTAATTATATCTAACCATAGAACTTACTTTGACCCTATTGTTATTTTAAAAAATATTTTGGCATACCCTATTGCTAAAAAAGAAGTTGAGTCCTGGCCATTGATTGGAAATTTTGGAAAAGCAACTGGTGTTATTTTTGTAAAAAGAAATTGCAAATATAGCAGAGAAGAATCGCGAAACCAAATAAACACCGTTTTAGAAAAAGGTTTTTCAATATTAAATACTCCTGAAGGAACCACACACAAAGAATCAACTACTATTCGGTTTTTACCTGGCGCTTTTAACTTAGCAGTTCAATTACGTGTTCCTGTAATACCAGTTGCTATTGATTATAAAGATATAAATGATGCTTGGGTTGGTGACGATACTTTTATCCCTCATTTTTTACGTTGTTTTAGCAAATGGAAAACTGAAATTAAAGTGAGTTATTTAGAGCCCATTTATTCAAATAATGCCGATGAATTAATAATTGCTTCAAAAAAACAAATTGATGCAGAACTAATTAGATTTAGAAAAGAATGGAATAATTAAAATTATTTTGCCCAATTAACTTACCTTGTTTTCTTATTTATAAAGGTTAATATTTAAAAACGCTTCATTAAAAAATCCTATTTTTGCAACTTAAATAGTTAATCTCAATTGAATTTTCTCTATGAAAAACACCATTGCCGAACGTATATTCGATTTTTTAAAAGATTATCCACCTTTTAATTTAATTTCAAAAGAGACTTTATTGGAAGTTTCTAAAAGTGTGGAAATTCAATATTTTGAAAAAGATCAAATTATATTTAATCAAAATGATACACCACACGAACATTTTTACATAATATATGAAGGTGCAATTAGGCTTTATAGATTTGTTGATAATGAAAAACACAATTTAGATATTTGTGATGAAGGTGATTTATTTGGATTGAGACCTTTAATAATGCAAGAAAGTTATTTAATGGGTGCCGCTGCCAATGAGGAAACCATATTATATGGAATTCCTATAAGTTTATTTAACAGCATAATTTTAAATTATCCAAAAGTTAGTCAGTTTTTAATAGCAAGTTTTGCCACCAATACACGAGATCCTTTTTCTGATAAGCATAAAGGAAAATTATTTGCCAATGTTTCTTCTATTCAAAAAATAGAAAATAGCTTTGCTGAAACACAATCGGCTAAATACAGTAAAAATCCCATAACTTGTAATGTTGAAACTTCCATAAAAGAAGCCTCAATAATAATGACAAAGCACATTATTAATTCTATAATTGTGGCAAAAGACAATATTCCTATAGGAATTATTACGGATAAAGATATTAGAACAAAAATTGGAACAGGTATTTTTAGTATATTGGATCCGGTGAGCAAAATTATGTCTAGCCCGGTAGTAACTTTTCCTGAAAAAATTACGGTGGCAGAAGCTCAAATTGCCTTGTTAAAACACAAAGTTTCACATATTTGTATCACCAAAGATGGTACAGACCAATCTGAACTTGTTGGAATTTTAGCTGAGCACGATTTAAATATTCTTCAAACAAATAATCCCATGTTTTTAGTGCGAGAAATTAAATATGCCCAAGATGCCGAAACTTTAAAGCATATTAGAACCAAAGCTTCCGAATTAACAAAAGGTTATTTAGAGCAAGAAATACCAATTTATTTTATAACCAAAGTAATAACTGAAATTAATACTGCTATAACAAAAAGAATTATTCGCTTGGCTGTAAAAGAATTAGGTCAGGATCCACCAGTGGCATATGCTTGGTTAGCAATGGGAAGTCAAGGAAGAAGTGAACAATTATTAATGACCGACCAAGATAATGCATTGGTTTTTGAAAATGTTGAAGATGAAGATTATGAACGTGTAAAGGAATATTTTTTAAAGTTTTCAACTATAATAACACAAAAATTAAACATTGTTGGCTTTGAATATTGTCCGGCAAATATTATGGCTAGCAATCCAAAATGGTGTTTATCATTAAAAGAATGGAAAGCGCAATTTAAAGATTGGGTAAAACATCCTACTTCAGATAAAATTTTGTTAAGTATTATCTTTTTTGATTTTGAATATATTTTTGGAGATAAAGAATTGTACAACCAAATGTCTGAAAGTGTATTTAGATACATTTCAAAAAAACAAACTTTTTTAGGCTTCTTAAGTAAAGCAACTTTAGACAATCCTCCTCCATTAGGATTTTTCAAACAATTTTTAGTAGAGCAAGATGGAGAAAACAAAGATCATTTTGATATAAAAAGTAGAGCAATTAGACCTTTGGTTGATGCTGCCCGAATTTTTTCATTACACCACAGTTTAAAAGTGAATAATACTATTGCTCGTTATGAAAAATTGATGGAAGAAGAACCTCAAAACAAAGATTTGTTTGAATCTTGCGCAAATGCTTTTAAAATTCTGTTGCAATTTAGAACTTCACAAGGGTTGGCAAATAAGGATAGTGGAAAATTTGTTGACATAAATAACTTGAGTAAATCTGACCGTTTAAAGCTCAAAAGTTGTTTTAAACCCATAAAAAACATTCAAGATTCATTAAAAATACGTTTCAACGTTTCTCAAATTCCATAAACAATGTTCAACTTTTTTAAGAAAAAAAAATATCCTGAATATTGGCAAAAACATATTAATGCCGTAAAAAATAGCAGAAATTATTCAAATTATGAAAGTATCCGGTTTGTATGTTTAGATACTGAAACTACGGGTTTTGATTATGATAATGATCGTATTTTATGCATTGGAGCTGTTGCTATTAAAAATAATAAAATTTTAGTTTCTGACTCATTTGAAATTTATATTCAGCAAGAAGTATTTAATAAAGAAACTATAAAAATTCACGGAATTAGAAGAAATGGTACCGAGAAAAAAGTTAGTGAAGAAGAAGCTATCATTCAATTTTTAGAATATTTAGATGATGCTGTAATTATTGCGCATCATACCAAATTTGATATTACAATGATTAATGAAGCCTTAAAAAGGCTGAAAATTGGACCCATAAAATCTAAACAATTAGATACTAATTTTATTCATAAAAAAATTGCACAGGGAAATTGGTTTAAAAAACTGTTTAGTTTAGATGAATTGTGTGAAATTTATAACATAAAAATGCACGATAGGCATACAGCCTCTGGAGATGCTCTATTAACTGCCTACGTTTTTTTAAAATTGACTTTTAAATACAAAAAAAACAACGTACTTAATTTAACCGACCTTATAAATACCAACTACTATTTAAACAAATAAATAGCTTTTTTTACTATTGCAAATTTTGTAACTTTAAAGTTTACACCGCTTTAACAGATTATGAAAAATACCATTGCCGAGCGCATCTTCGATTTTTTAAAAAACTTCCCTCCTTTTGATGTTTTAGAAAAAGAGCAATTATTTAATATTGCTTCTAACGTAAAAGTAACTTATATTGAAAAAGATTCGTTTGTTTTTAGGCAAGATGAATTACCGCATCAAAATTTTTACATAGTAAAAGATGGTGCTATTGGTTTGTATAGAACTATGGAGTCCGATCATATTTTAATAGATATTTGTGATGAAGGTGATATTTTTGGCTTGCGCCCAATAATACAAAACGATCATTATTTAATGAGCGCCAAAGCCAATGAAGAAACTGTTTTGTATGCTATTTCTGTTGAAATTTTAAAAGAAATTATAAAAACAAATGAAAAAGCTAACAAATATATTATTGCTAGTTTTTCATCAAATATTAAAACACCTTATGCAAAAACCAATAATGGTCAGTTGTTTGCGAATGTAAATTCTTTAGAAACAAATAATGCTTTTTCAGAAGTTCAAACAGCGCAATACAGTAAAAATCCTATTACATGTTTAAAAAATGCTACCATACAAGAAGCTGCATTAATAATGAGCGACAAAAAAGTGGGCTCTATTTTAATTGTTGAAGACAAAAAACCAATAGGAATTATTACCGACAAAGATTTACGATTGAAAATTGCCACAGGAATAATCTCAATTGACAAAAATGTGAGTAAAATTATGTCGTTTCCAGTGATTACTTTTCCTGAAAAAATCACCATTGCTGAGGCTCAAATTGCCATGATAAAACATAAAATTACACATTTATGTATTACAAAAGATGGGTCGCCAAATTCAGAATTAGTTGGTATTTTATCGGAACATGATATTGTTGTGTTGCACGGAAATAATCCTTCTGTGCTAATTAAAGAGTTAAAACGTTCAAAAAATGTTGAAACTTTAAAATATGTTAGAGAAAAATCAGCTGAATTATTAAAAGGTTACATTGAACAGAATATTCCAATTACATTTATTTCAAAAATTATTTCTGAAATTACCGATGCTATAACTATAAAGGCTATTGAACTTTCTATAACTGAAATGAAAACTGAACCACCTGTAAAATTTAGTTGGTTAGCGTTAGGAAGCCAAGGTAGAAAAGAACAATTATTAATTACCGATCAAGATAATGCCTTGGTTTTTGAAGATGTTTCAGAAGAAAATTATCAAAAAACGAAAAATTATTTTTTAGAACTTTCACAAAAAATTACTGAAAAATTACATTTTGTAGGTTATGAATTTTGTCCTGCTGATATGATGGCAAGCAACCCAAAATGGTGTTTATCACTTTCTGAATGGAAACAACAATTTAATAGTTGGATAACAAAACCAACTGAAGACGCAATTATGCTTTGTACCATTTTTTTCGATTATAATTTTGTGTATGGTGAAAAAGAATTGGTTACAAAACTTTCTAAAAGCATTTTTAAATCCATTCAATCCTTTGAAATATTTTTAAACTTTTTAGGAAGAAACGCTTTAAAAAACCCACCACCATTAGGCTTTTTCCGTCAATTTTTAATGGAACAAGACGGAAATCACAAAGATCAATTCGATTTAAAAAGCAGGGCTTTAATGCCTTTAATTGATGCTGCCCGTTTAATAACATTATCTCACAATATAAAAGACAAAAACAATACCATTTCTAGGTTTCATAAATTGGCTAAAATTGAACCACAAAACAAAGATTTATACCTTTCTTGTGCAGATTCCTTTAAAATTTTATTGCATTACAGAACCGAGCAAGGTTTAAAAAACAATGATTCTGGTAGATATATTAATTTAAATACACTTACCAAATTGGAAAAATTAAAATTAAAAGGTTGTTTTAAACCTATAAAAGATATTCAAGATTTATTAAATATTCGCTACAATTTAGCCCAAATGATGTGATGTTTAAATGGTTTACATATAAAACTTATCCCGAATTCTTTAAAACTTACCTAAAAAGTTTTAAAGAAAAACAGCCCAAATCTATTGAAGAAACACGGTTTGTAGTTTTTGATACAGAAACTACTGGCTTAGATTTAGCAAATGACAGAATTTTATCTATTGGAGCAATTGCCATAAATAATAATATAATTGAAGTTGCAGATAGTTTTGAAATCTATTTAAAACAAGACGCATTTAATGCTGAAACTGTTGAAATCCACGGACTTTTAAAAGATGGAAATTTAATAAAAACTACCGAAATTGAAGCCATTGAACAATTTATTAGGTTTTTAGGAAACTCAATTTTAGTAGCACATCACGCTGCTTTTGATATTGAAATGATGAACGCAGCATTAAAAAGAATGAAGCTTCCAAAATTGAGAAACAAAACAATTGATACCGGAATTTTATATAAAAAATTAGAAGGTAAAAAGGAAAATCATTTTAATTTGGACGTTTTATGCACAGAGTTTAACATTCCAAAACACGATAGACATACCGCATCTGGAGATGCCTATATTACTGCTCTTCTTTTTTTGAAAATTATTTCAAAACTTAAAAAAGAACGAACAGTTCATTATTCAGATTTGTTTAGAACTTCAAACCATAAAGGATTAATATAAAAAACGCTCCCAAAATTTGAGAGCGTTTTTTATTTAAAATTTAAAAACTACTTCACCAAAGAACCTTCTTTTATAGCTTCTACAACTTCTGGATTTAACAATGTTGAAATATCACCTAAATTTGAAGTTTCATTTTCAGCTATTTTGCGTAGAATTCTACGCATAATTTTTCCAGAACGTGTTTTAGGTAATCCTGGTACAAATTGAATTTTATCCAATTTGGCTATTGGACCAATAGTTCTTCCTATTAAATCATTAATTTCATGACGTAAAAAGTCTTCATTTTCTGGTTTTTCATACACAATTACATAAGCATATAATGCATTTCCTTTAATATTATGAGGGAAACCAACAACAGCAGATTCTACCACATTACTATGTTCATTAATAATATTTTCAATTGGAGCAGTTCCTAAATTATGTCCAGAAACAATAACTACATCATCTACTCTACCTGTTATTCTATAATTTCCTTCTAAATCTCTAAAAGAGCCATCACCTGTAAAATATTTTCCTTCAAATGCCGTAAAATAGGTTTCTTTATAACGTTGATGATTTCCATAAATAGTACGTGCAATAGATGGCCATGGGTATTTGATACACAATCTTCCTTCTGCAGGATTGGTATTTACTTCGTTTCCATGTTCATCCACCAAACAAGGTTGAATTCCTGGCAAAGGTCGTGTGGCAAACGTTGGTTTTGTTGGTGTAACTCCTGCCAATGGAGAAATCATAATTCCACCAGTTTCTGTTTGCCACCAAGTATCTACAATTGGCGATTTTTGTTTTCCAATTTTTTCATCGTACCAGTGCCAAGCTTCTTCATTAATTGGCTCTCCAACTGTACCTAACACTTTTATGGAACTCAAATCGTTGCGTTCAGTTAATTCATTCCCTTGTGCGGCCAACGCTCTAATTGCTGTTGGAGCCGTATAAAACTGATTTACTTTATACTTTTCTACAATTTGCCAAAAACGACTATAATCTGGGTACGATGGAACTCCTTCAAACATTAAAGTTGTTGCTCCAGCAGCCAGCGGTCCGTATACAATATAAGAGTGACCAGTAATCCAACCAATATCCGCCGTACAGAAATAAACATCACCATGAGTATATTGGAACACATTTTTAAAACTATACGCAGTATGCACCATATAACCTGCACACGTATGCACCATTCCTTTTGGTTTACCCGTTGAACCTGAAGTATATAAAATAAACAACATATCTTCCGCATCCATTACTTCCGCTTCACAAACTGCATCAACTTTTGCAATTTCATCATGCCACCAAACATCACGACCGGCTTTCATTTTAATATTTCCATTCACTCTATTTAATACAATTGAAGTTTCAATAGTTGGACAAGTTTCCAATGCTTCATCAACAATGGTTTTAAAATCTACCGCTTTGCTTCCTCTAAAAACGCCATCAGAAGTTAATAACATTTTACACTCAGCATCATTAATTCTTGTTGAAAGTGCAACCGCTGAAAATCCTGCAAAAACAACAGAATGCACCGCTCCTATTCTTGCACAAGCTAATACTGCAATTGCCAATTCAGGAACCATTGGCATATACACACATACTCTATCTCCTTTTTCTACACCATTATTTTTTAATACGTTAGAAAATTTACAAACCTCAGCATGTAATTCTTTGTATGTAAAAGTTCTGTTGCTTTCGTTCGGGTTGTTTGGTTCCCAAATAATGGCTAAATCATCACCTCTTTTTGATAAATGACGATCTAAACAGTTCTCTGTAATATTTAATTTAGCACCTTTAAACCATTCAAATTTTGGTTTCTCCCAATCAAACTCCACAACTTTATCCCATTTTTTACGCCATGTAAACGTATCTGCAATCTGAGACCAAAATCCTTCTGGATCATTAACACTGTGTTGGTATGATTTGTAATATTTAATGAAAGAATCAATTTTTAAATCATCTAAAGTTTCTTTTTCTTCTTCGGTTGCATGTTCAAATATTCCTATTTTATGTAATTTGAATTCATGCGTAATTTCATTAATAATTTCAGGATCATCAATTGTTGAAGGAATTGTATATTCAACACCATCTGCAATATTTCTTAATAATTTTCTAAGAATTTTTCCAGAACGTGTTTTTGGTAAACGTTGAACTAATAGTACCCTTTTTAAAGAAGCAACCGCTCCAATTTGTTTTCTAACTTCTTGAACAACTTTATATTCTAACTCAAAACTAGAAACATAATCACCCGATTTTAGAACCACTAAAGCCAAAGGAACCTGTCCTTTTAATTGATCTTCAATTCCAAAAACAGCACATTCAGCAACTGAAGGATTTGAAGCTACAATTTCTTCCATTTCAGCAGTTGACAAACGATGACCTGCAACATTTATCACATCATCTACTCTACCGGTAATATACACATAACCGTCATCATCCGTATAACCACCATCACCAGAAAAATAAAAACCTGGTAATTTCTTTAAATAACCATCCACAAAACGGTCAGTATTTCCCCAAATATTAAGCAAAGTTCCTGGCGGCATTGGCAATTTTACTGCTACCAAACCTTCTTCATTAGCTCCTAATTGTTTGCCTTCAGTATTTAAAATTTGAATATCGTATCCCGGAACTGCTTTTGCTGCAGAACCTGGTTTAACTGGTAATTGTTCAATACCCATCATATTAGATAACATTGGCCAACCAGATTCTGTTTGCCACCAATGATCAATTACGGGAATATTTAATTGTTCTTCTAACCAATTTAAAGTAGCAGCATCACAACGTTCTCCTGCTAAAAATTGATATTTCAAACAACTTAAATCGTACATTTTTAATAATTCACCTTCAGGATCTTCTTTTTTAATTGCACGAATTGCTGTTGGAGCTGTAAACATCACTTTTACATTATTTTCACTAATAATTCTCCAAAACGTACTTGCATCGGGTGTTTTTATAGGTTTTCCTTCAAAAACAATGGTAGTATTTCTGTTTAAAAGTGGTCCATAAACTATATAACTATGTCCAACAACCCAACCAACATCTGAAGCTGCCCAAAAAGTATCACCTTCTTCAACACCATATACATTTTTCATAGAATATTTTAAAGCAGTTGCATAACCACCCGTATCCCTTAAAATCCCTTTAGGTTTTCCTGTTGTTCCTGATGTATACAAAATATACAATGGATCAGTTGAATTCATTTCAACACAAGGCGCTGGTTCAGATTTTTTTACTAATTTTTTATAACTTATATAACGTTCAGTTTTTGGATTAATAGCTCCTAAATTACGTTGGTAAACAATAACTTTATCTGGTTTATGAGCAGCTAATTGTACAGCTTCATCCACCAAAGGTTTGTATGCTATTAATCGGTCAACTTCCATTCCAGATGTTGCCGTAATTATAGCTTTTGGCTTACAGTCATCAATTCTAATTGCCAATTCATGAGGAGCAAAACCACCAAAAACAACAGAATGAATAGCTCCAATACGTGCACAAGCCAACATACTAAATGCGGCATGAGGAATCATTGGCATATAAATAATTACCGTATCTCCTTTTTTAACGCCTAAATCACGAAGTCCTCCAGCCAAACGCTCCACCTGACTTTTAACATCATTATAAGTATAAGTTACTTTTTGTTGCGTTACCGGAGATTCATAAATAATAGCTACTTGCTCTCCATAGCCATCTTCAACATGTTTATCTACAGCTAAATAGCAAATATTTAATTTTCCATCTGCAAACCATCTATCAAAACCATTTTCATCTTTTGATAAAATAGTTTCTGGTTTTTTATACCATTTTAAATTATTGGATTGTTCCTTCCAAAATTCCTGTGGATTTTCAATACTGTGATTGTAGTGTTTTTGGTAACTCATACTATTATATTTTTATTGGTTATAACCCAATTTACATTGGATTCAAAAATTTTTATTTTAATAATTTATAGACTTCACTTACTAATTTTTTTGTTGAAAATGGTTTTGTAATATATTTATCAGCGCCTAATTGCATACCTAATTCTATATCCGACGCTTTGTTTTTTGCCGATAAGAAAATAACTTTAATATCATTCAATTTTGGGCTTTCTTTTAAAAAACGCAATACTTGATAACCGTCAACATTTGGCATCATAATATCTAGCAATATAATGTCTGGAATTTTTATTTCTGCAATTTCTAGTGCTTCCGCGCCATCTCTTGCTATAAAAACTTCAAAATTTTCTTTTGAAAATAAGTATTCTAATGACATTACAATATTTGGTTCGTCGTCTACTATTAATATCTTTTTCATTTTAATTGGCATTTATTGGTAGTGTAAATGTTATTTTTGCTCCCATAGGCTTTACATTTTCAGCCCAAATTTTACCGTTGTGACTTTCAATAATTTGTTTACTAATTGCTAAACCTAAACCGCTACCAACGGGTTTTAAAATTGTTTGATTTTTAGATTGATAAAATTTATTGAAAATAGAAACTAAATCATCCTTTTCAATTCCTCTTCCATTATCTTCTACCGAAACTTCAATTTTATTTGAATTTACGTAGGTAAAAACTGAAACCAAACCACTGTTTTCTGTTGAAAATTTTATGGCATTGGATAATAAATTAATAATTACCTGTTGAATTCTATCTTCATCATAAAACAGCTGAGCTGCTAGAATTCCTTCACAATTTATTTTAATTCCTTTATTAAGTGCTAATTGTGAAACTGATTCTACAGATTTTAGAATTGTATTTTCTATTGAATTTAATTTTAAATCTAACTTTTCTTTACCAGTAGCTAATTTTTCTAAATCTAATATATTATTAATCAACCTACTAACACGATCGCTTTCATTTAAAATACTAGATAAGAATTTATTTTTAGTTTCTTTGTCAATATTTTCATTCTCTAATAATATTTCAGAAAGTGCTCTAATTGAAGTAATTGGCGTTTTTAGTTCGTGAGAAACAGTATCTAAAAATTCATCTTTTTGCTTGTCGCGTTCTTTCAACTCTTTATTAGATTCTTTTGCTTTTTGAGTTTCATCTAAAATATTTAAAACTTCAGGTAAACTAATTTCCTCTTCTTTTACTACCGATGAAATTAATATTCTTGAAGAAGCACTTCCTATACTTCCAGTTAATAATTTTTCAGAAAAATTTACCAATCTTGCATCGGCTAACTGTGTGTTTTTATCAATATTATATTTCATATAAAACAAATTCAACGCTCTTTCAGTTCTTTGTTCACCTAAAAACCGAGTTAACACTTTTCGTAAATCTTTTACGTAAGCTTCGCCTTTCCATACATAAGCATCTTCGTGTAATAATGCATATTTTGTGCTATCAACATACATTTCTGCAAAATTTCGTTCTCTATAATTTCCAACTACACTTACAGATGCAACTGCATACACCATAATATTAAAAAACATGCTCCAAAAAAAAGCGTGCGGAACTGGTTCAAATAGCTGTAAACCAAAAAGTTCATAAGGCTTTAAAAAAGTAACACCAAATAATCCTTCATTAATAAAAGTGCTTGAAATTAATTGATAATCAATTGTAAAAGGAATTACTAGCGTATAAATTGTTATTATAAACCCAACAATAATACCATATTTTGCACCTTTTGATGAACCTCTTCTCCAAAATAACCCTCCAAAAAATGTTGGTGCCAATTGTGCAATTAATACAAATGAAATTAACCCTATGGAAACTAAAGATCTTTCTAGAGTAAAACTTCTATAAAAAAAGTACGCTAATACAATTAATGAAAAAATAGCAATTCTTCTAATATTTTTAATGGATTCGGTATTTTCTTCAGATTCGCTTTTACTATATTTTTTTAGAAATCCGTACGGAATTATTAAATTATTACTTAACATGGTTGAAAGTGCTAACGTTGAAATTACCACCATAGAAATTGCTGCAGAAAAACCACCTAAAAAAACTAATAATGCTAAAAATTCATTTCCGCTTGCTAATGGTAACATTAGTGTAAATAAATCCGCATCAACTTCTTGATTTTGAAAAATTACATTTCCTCCCCAAGCAATAAAAATTACAAAAACATTAAATAATAATAAGTATAAGGGAAACAACCAAGTTACCTTTTTTAAATATTTTTCGCGTTCATTTTCAACCACAGTTACCTGAAACTGTCTTGGTAACAACATAATTGCTATCATAGATAACAAACTTAAAAAGAACCAGTTAAAACCGCCTTCTAGTCCATTTATAGTTTGTTGCGCCTCAAAATTTGGTAATATAGATGCTTGATTATAAATATCTGTTGGCCCATTAAATAAATAAAAAGTTACATAAATTCCTATCGCTAAAAAGAATACTAATTTTATAATTGATTCTAAAGCTACGGCCGTAATAATTCCTTTATGACGTTCAGAAGCATCTGTATGTTGCGTTCCAAAAAAAGCAGCAAATATGGCTAATAAAATGGCAATATAAAAAGTAGTATCATTTAAAATGGAATTTGAAATAATATTGTGATTTGTAATTACATTAAACGTTTCTGAAATTGCTTTTAACTGTAATGATATATATGGTACAATTGCTAACACACAAACTACAGTTACTAAAGCTCCTAAAAAACGATTGTTTCCATAACGCAATGAAATAAAATCTGCCAAAGAAGAAATCTTATTTCCTTTAGAAA
Organism: Lutibacter sp.; assembly: GCF_016342705.1. Taxonomy (GTDB): domain Bacteria; phylum Bacteroidota; class Bacteroidia; order Flavobacteriales; family Flavobacteriaceae; genus Lutibacter. The sequence goes on from NZ_JAEINV010000009.1 coordinate 18,996, forward strand.
TTCTTATAATTTTTCGCATTAAAATTATCCACGTTGGAATAATAATAATTGGTCCTAAATAAATAGTTAAAAACTTTAACCCTGAAGTAGCTGCTAAACCAACACTTCCGTAATACGTCCAAGCGGTGCAATAAACTGCTAATGAAAGTGTATAAACATATGGATTATTAACCCATTTGCTTTTTGAATTTTTTTCAGCCCAATAAGCAACATAAAAAATAAAACCTAAATAAACTATTATAACAAATATCACCAAAAAACTACTCATAATATTTTTTTAAAATGATATATGAAACAATTATACTAACTATCCAAACAAAAAATATGTATAGGTAAATTAAAGGAAGACCAATAACTACCGTATTGCTATTAAAAATTAAAATAATAGGAATATTTAGTAAGCATAGTAGACTAAATGCTAACACTATTAATTTTTGTTGGTGACGTTTTTTCATTAAATAAATTTATTCCTAAATAAATAAAACAGCACTATAAAAATATAGTGCCGTTTTATACTAACTATTTACTAATGACTGCTTGCTTCCCCTGCTCCAGAAGGTATTCTAATATGTTCAACTATTTCTTGAACATGTTGAGGTGGTTCTGGTGTTAATCTAGATACAACTAATGAAACAACAAAGTTTACAATCATTGCTACGGTTCCAAACCCTTCCGGTGAAATTCCAAACCACCATTCGCTTTTATCTGGCATTTCTCCAATCCAACCTAACTTATATTTTGCCATATAAAAGAACATTAAAGACAATCCAACTATCATTCCTGAAATAGCGCCTTCTTTGTTCATTCGTTTATCAAAAATTCCTAATAAAATGGCTGGGAAAAATGATGCTGCTGCTAAACCAAAAGCTAATGCTACCACTGCGGCGACAAATCCTGGCGGATGAATCCCAAAATAACCTGCAATTAAAACTGCTACAAAAGCACTTAAACGCGCTGCTAATAATTCTCCTTTTTCTGAAATATCTGGTTTTATAATTTTTTTGAATAAATCATGTGAAATTGATGAAGCAATTACCAAAAGTAATCCTGCTGCTGTTGATAAAGCTGCGGCTAAACCACCTGCTCCAACTAATGCAATTACCCAATTTGGTAATTGTGCAATCTCTGGATTTGCCAACACCATAATATCTTGATCAATTGTTAGTTCATTAATTTCTTTGTCTGCTACATATTGTACAATTCCGTCAGCATTTTTATCTTCATAATTTAATAATCCTGTTTTTTCCCAATTATTAAACCACTGTGGTAGTTCTTCATATTTAGTATTACTAACCGTTTCAACCAATTTAATTCTTGCAAAAACTGCAACAGCAGGAACTGTAGTATATAAAATAGCAATAAAAAGCAATGCCCATCCTGCGGAAACACGTGCATCTTTTACTCTTGGTACAGTGAAAAAACGAACAATTACATGTGGTAAACCTGCTGTTCCAACCATTAATGCAGTTGTAATAGCAAATACATCAATCATAGATTTGCTTCCGGAAGTATATTCATGAAAACCAAGTTCTGTTGATAAACCATCTAATTTATCTAATAAATAAATACCATCTTCACCAGTTCCTCCAAAACCTAATTGCGGAATTGGGTTCCCTGTCATTTGAAAGGAAATAAATATTGCTGGAACCATAAAGGCAAATATTAATACACAATATTGTGCAACTTGCGTGTAGGTAATTCCTTTCATTCCACCCAAAACAGCATAAAATAAAACGATAGCCATTCCTATATAAACGCCTGTATTGATATCTACTTCTAAATAACGTGAAAAAACAATTCCAACTCCTCGCATTTGCCCAGCAACATATGTAAATGAAACAATTAATGCCGCTATAACTGCCACCACACGTGCTGTGTTTGAGTAATATCTATCTCCAATAAAATCAGGCACCGTAAATTTCCCAAATTTTCTTAGGTAAGGCGCTAATAATAAAGCCAATAAGACATAACCTCCGGTCCATCCCATAAGATAAACAGATCCATCATATCCTTGAAAAGATACAATTCCTGCTAATGAAATAAATGATGCTGCCGACATCCAGTCAGCTGCTGTAGCCATACCATTCATTATTGGAGGAACTCCTCCACCCGCTACATAAAATTCTTTTGAAGATCCTGCTCTAGCCCAAATTGCAATTCCTATATATAGTGCAAAAGTTAGTCCAACAAGTATCCATGTCCATGCTAATATTCCCATGATTTAATTTTTTAAAGATTAATTATTCGTCTACACCGTATTTTTTATCTAATTTATTCATCAATTTTACATAGACGAATATTAAGATAACAAACACATACATTGACCCTTGTTGCGCGAACCAGAAACCAAGTTTAAACCCAGCAACTTTGATGGTATTTAACTGATCTACTAATAAAATTCCAAACACATAGGAAACTAAAAACCATATACTTAGCAGAATAGCTAAATAACCAAGATTTTCTTTCCAATATGCTTTCATATCTGTTTTTGACATAATTGTAGGTTTTAAAATTTATAAATTGCTGTTGTTAATAATCTGAAATTATTTACTGGATCAACGGAAGATGTAATATCTCCATTTCCATCAATTGAACCATATTGAGCGTTGGTATATTCACCTTCAACACCTATTGTTAAAGCACCAGATTTCCAGCCAATTCTAGGTGCAATTCTAAATGCATTTTCCACAGTTCCTAAAAACCCATTTACATAAGTTATAGCTTCACCAAACCCACCATTTTCAGCATATCCACCAAATAATCCCCATTCCATAGTTTCCGAAAAATCACCGCTAAATTCTGTCCACATAGAAAGCGTTTTATTATTAACAAAATCACCATTTGTAGCAGTTCCAAAACCACCAATTTGAAGTAAATCTGTCATATTCTGACCAAAAGTAGCCTCTCCTTTCCAGGTAGAACTACCCAGTTTAGTTCTAAAATAACCAATAAATGCCGTGCTTGTTAAATTATCATCTCCTAAATTTGGCTGACTAGATTTAACATTAAAACCAATACCTCCTAAAGTTTCGGAAGCTTTCCCAAATTGTAATTGCGCATGAAATTGTGGAATTCCAGATTTACTTACACTAGCTCCTCTGGTTTGAAAATCTCTTTCTGTAAATAAAACTCCAATAAATTTAACATTTCCTTTTGTAGTGATGCGCAATTGAGGATTTCTAGAAAATGGCTGAAATGGTACACCTGTATTAAATGAATAAGTTCCCGGAAAAACAGCGGTTACAAACATCGGGTGCCAGTATTGCCCCATTAAAATTTCAATTTTATCATTGGATAGTTGTACAAATGCATGCCTTAAACGCAACTCACCTATTGAGGCATCAGAATTACCAAAAAAGGCAGCTTCAATTGCTCCAGACGTTTTCATGCCAAAAAAGTCGGGCCCGGAAATTGCAGCTTTTAACCTTGTTTGAATTGATAAAATATTGAAGTTAGATTGATCATTCAAGTCCTTCCCTCCAACTAAATTTTCTGCTGCTGGTAAAATATTAAAGTGTCCTTCTCGAGCATTTACTACCTGACGCGTGTCGTACATAAAGTCGGTTTTAACAAATCCACTCCAATTTATACCGAATTTTTTGTCAGCAGTGTCTGACTGACCATAACTGAAGCAAGTAGCTATTAATAAAGCAATTAACAGTACTGAAAGTTGTTTTTTCATAATGTATATTTGGTTAGTTAATTAATTATTGTTAAAAATTAATTTTAACCATCACAATATGAAAATAAAAAAGTGTGAGAAGAAATTCTATATATATATATGCTAATATACTATAGTTACTCCTTAAATCGCTCCCACCTTATCAACATAAATTTATCACCAAGTTCAGTAACAATAACACCTGCACCTATTAAATTTTTATTATCGGCAAAATATTTAGCGAGTTCTGTGGCATTTAAAATTTTATAAGTAGAGTGATATTCAAAGCTATATGGTCTTTTTACATTGTATTTTTTCACCCAATTGATAATACTCACATGTGAAATCCCTAGAATTCGTTCAATTTCTCTATAACTCAATCCTTCTAAATATAATTGCAAGGCTTTGTTAACATAATAGGAGTCTATCTGCTTTCCAATTTTATTTACAGTAAAATAATAACCGCATTTTTTACATTTATAACGCTGTCTATCTTTAATAACACCACTCTTAACATATTGGTCTGAAGTACAATTTGGGCAAAACTCAATATTCATATATATTATTTTTGCATAAATATATTAATTTAGCATTTTAAAACAAAACTTAATTCAAAAACAGCGCAAAATTTACTTATAAAATTTTTTAACGCCAATAATTAAAAATTTCCAAAAACTGACGTTTTTGAATTTTCAATACATTTTAATTAAATTTTATGAATCATTTTTTTTACATAAATCATAAAATGATAACCAAAATTTAACGATTTAATTATTAATAACAATTTCAAAATTATATTATCACAATTACAACGTTTTCGTAAAATCATTCACATTCTGAAACTAATTTCTCTATTTTTGTAAACATTCAAAAACTAAACTGAATATGTTAAAAAAACAAGGACTTTACTTACCAGAATTTGAGCATGAAAACTGTGGCGCAGGGTTTATTTGTAACTTAAAAGGAGAAAAAACCAACCAAATTATACATGACGCTTTAGAAATACTAGTGCAGCTAGAGCATCGTGGCGGTGTAAGTTCAGATGGAAAAACAGGAGATGGTGCAGGACTTTTAATAGATATTCCACATGAATATTTTAAAAGAGTTTGTAAGTTTGATATTCCTAATCAAAGAGAATATGCAGTTGGAATGGTTTTTTTACCTAAAAAAAATAATCAATACCAATTTTGTAAAGATATATTTGAAAAAGAAATTAAAGAACAAGGTCTTTCTATTTTAGGTTGGAGAAAAGTTCCTGTAGATTCTTCTCAATTAGGCCCAATAGCATTGGCTTCAGAACCAACTATTGAGCAAATTTTCATCCCTAAACCAGAAAATACTTCCGACGAAAATTTTAAAGCTAAATTATATGCTGCTCGTAAAATTACTGAGCACGCGATTGCTGCTTCAAAAATGTCTGAAAGCTCATATTTTTATCTTCCAAGCCTTTCAACAACCACATTAATATATAAAGGTATAATTATGCCTGAAGATATTGGGCCTTATTATACCGATTTACAGCAACCTGATTTAGTAACTAGATTGGCTTTAGTACATCAGCGTTTTTCAACAAATACAATGCCTTCGTGGGAATTAGCACAACCTTTTAGATATATGTGTCAAAATGGTGAAATTAATACGTTGAGAGGAAACGTGAGTAGAATGCGTGTTCGTGAAGAAATCATGAGAAGTGATGTATTTGGACCGCAAATAGAAAAATTATTCCCAATAATTTTACCTGGAAAATCAGATTCTGCTTCTATGGATATGGTAGTTGAATTATTAACACATTCTGGAAGGTCTTTACCTGAAATTATGATGATGATGATTCCCGAAGCTTGGGAAAAACACAAAACAATGTCTGAAGAAAGAAAAGCTTTCTATGAATACAATTGTTGTATTATGGAACCTTGGGATGGCCCAGCTTCTGTTCCTTTTACAGACGGAGATTATATAGGTGCTTTATTAGATAGAAACGGATTAAGACCTTCAAGATATACTATTACAAAAAGCGGTAAACTAATTATGGCATCAGAAATTGGTGTTGTAAATATTGATCCTGCCGATGTTGAAGTTCATGGCAGATTAGAACCTGGAAAAATGTTTCTGGTAGACATGAACGAAGGAAGAATTATTAAAGATGAAGAAATTAAAAGTAAAATTGTTTCTGAAAGACCTTATAAAAAATGGTTAGATGAAACCAGATTGCACTTAAAAGATATTCCTTATGAAGGTGAAGTTTGTTCCGTAGAAACCATAGATTTAAAAACAAGGCAACGTTTATTTAATTACACTATAGAAGATATTCAGGAAGTAATTACACCAATGGCACTTAAAGGAAAAGAAGCTTTAGGTTCTATGGGGACAGATACTCCTTTGGCTGTTTTGTCAGACAAACCTCAACTAATTTCAAACTATTTTAAACAATTATTCGCTCAAGTTACAAATCCACCATTAGATGGAATTAGAGAAGAAATTGTAACAGATATTAGCTTAAACTTAGGTAAAGACAGAAATATTTTCAGTATTACAGAACGACAGTGTAGAAAATTAAGAATTCAAAACCCAGTTATTTCTAATAATGACTTAGAAAAAATAAGAACTGTTTCTGTTTTAAACTTTAAAGCCGAAACTTTTGAAATGCTTTATCAAAAAGATAAAGGATTAAATGGTTTAGAAGAAGCTTTAGATAATATAATTATTCAAGTTACAAAAGCAATTGATAATGGCGCAAATATTATTATTTTGTCCGATAGAGGCGTAAATAAAGAATTTGCACCAATTCCATCATTATTAGCATGTTCTTATGTAAACCACCAAATGAATCGTTTGCGTAAAAGATCTTATTTTGATATTGTTATTGAATCTGCGGAACCTCGTGAACCTCATCATTTTGCAACATTATTTGGCTATGGCGCAAGTGCCATAAATCCATATATGGTAAATGAAATTATTAGAATGCAAGTTCAAGAAGGGTTTATTAAAGATTTAACTGAACAACAAGCCGTTGACAATTTTAACAAAGCTATTGGATATGGTATTTTAAAAATAATGAACAAAATTGGAATCTCAACATTACATTCATATAGAGGTTCTCAAATTTTTGAAATTGTTGGATTCAACTCTGCTTTTGTTGAAAAATACTTCCCTTACACCGCTTCAAGAATTGAAGGTATTGGATTATATGAAGTTGAAAGAGAGATTAATGAAAGATATAAATATGCTTATCCAGACACTTTTATAAATAAACGTTTAGGTTTAAACATTGGTGGAGATTACAGATGGAGAAGAAATGGAGAAAAACATATGTTTAATCCAACAACCATTTCAAAATTACAACAAGCTGTAAGATTAAGTGATCAGGCAAGTTATGATATTTATGCTAAAGCAATAAACGAGCAATCTGAAAACTTAATGACAATTCGTGGTTTATTTGAGTTTGATAACTTTGATCCTATTCCGTTAAATGAGGTGGAACCTTGGACTGATATTGTAAAACGTTTTAAAACTGGAGCAATGTCTTACGGATCAATCTCTAGAGAAGCACACGAAAATTTAGCTATCGCAATGAACAGAATTGGTGGAAAATCAAATTCTGGTGAAGGTGGTGAAGATAGAAAACGTTTCCAAAAAGATATAAATGGTGATAGCAGAAACTCTGCAATTAAACAAGTAGCTTCAGGACGATTTGGAGTAACATCGCATTATTTAACAAATGCTCAGGAAATTCAAATTAAAATGGCTCAGGGAGCAAAACCTGGTGAAGGTGGACAACTACCTGGTGAAAAAGTTTTACCTTGGATAGCTGCAGCAAGAAACTCTACTCCATTTGTTGGATTAATTTCTCCTCCACCACATCACGATATTTATTCCATTGAAGATTTAGCACAATTAATTTTCGATTTAAAAAATGCAAATAGAGAGGCTAGAATTAACGTAAAATTGGTTTCTGAAGTTGGTGTTGGAACAATTGCAGCTGGAGTTTCAAAAGCAAAAGCTGATGTTGTTTTAATTTCTGGTTACGACGGAGGAACAGGCGCATCACCACTTACATCATTAAAACATGCGGGTTTACCTTGGGAACTTGGCTTGGCTGAAGCACAACAAACTTTAGTTTTAAATAACTTAAGAAGTAGAATTGTTGTAGAATGTGACGGTCAGTTAAAAACAGGTCGTGATGTAGCAATTGCAGCTTTATTAGGTGCTGAAGAATTTGGTTTTGCAACAGCGCCGTTAGTAGCTTCAGGTTGTATTATGATGCGTAAATGTCATTTAAATACATGTCCTGTTGGAATTGCAACTCAAGATAAAGAATTGCGTAAAAACTTTAAAGGAACTCCAGAACACGTAATTAATTTCTTCTATTATATTGCAGAAGAATTAAGAAACATTATGGCTGAATTAGGATTCAGAACACTAAATGAAATGGTTGGTCAAACACATAAAATAAATGCCAACAAAGCCATTACCCACTACAAAGCTAAAGGACTTGATTTATCTGCAATTTTACACAGACCTGCGAAATACAGTGAAATGACACTAAAGAATACTGAAAAACAAGATCATAATTTAGAAAACGTGATGGATTTCAAAATTCTAAAAGATTCACACAGAGCTTTATACAGAAAAGAAAAAATGACATTAGCGTATCCAATTGCAAATACAGACAGGTCTGTTGGAGCCATTGTAAGTAATGAAATTTCAAAAATATATGGTCATTTAGGCTTACCTGAAAACACCTTGAATATTAATTTTACCGGTTCAGCTGGTCAAAGTTTTGGAGCTTTTGGTGCATATGGATTAACTTTTACTGTTGAAGGAAATACCAATGATTATTTAGGAAAAGGATTATCTGGAGCTAAGTTAATTGTAAAGAAACCTACTTCAGCAACATTTTTAGCAGAAAAAAATGTAATTGTTGGAAACGTTTGTTTATTTGGTGCAGTAGCAGGTGAGGCTTTTATAAATGGTATGGCTGGCGAACGTTTCGCAGTTAGAAACTCTGGAGCAATTGCTGTTGTTGAAGGAGTTGGTGATCACTGCTGCGAATATATGACGGGCGGAAAAGTAGTTGTTTTAGGTAGCACTGGACGAAACTTTGCTGCAGGTATGAGTGGTGGAATTGCATACATTTATGATCCAGAAAATAAATTCATTAATGGATTGTGTAATACTGACACTATTGAATTTGAAGAAATAGCGCCTGAAGATGCACAAGATTTGAAAGCATTAATTGAAAAACATGTTCTTTATACCAACAGTAATCTTGGTAAAGAATTATTATCAAATTGGGAAACTAGCTTAAGTAGTTTTGTTAGAATTATGCCAATTGAATACAAACGTGCATTAAAACGTTTAGAAACAGAAGAACAAATGGTTGAAGAATTAACAGCATAGAACTATGGGGAAAGTAACAGGTTTTAAAGAATTTGAAAGAAAAGACGAAGCATATACTGATGTAAAAAATCGTGTAATGCATTATAAAGAATTTACAATTTCACTAAGTGAAACAGAAATAACTAAACAAGGTTCTCGTTGTATGGATTGTGGAATTCCATTTTGCCATAGTGGTTGCCCACTGGGAAATTTGATTCCAGATTTTAATCATATGGTGCATCAAGGAGAATGGCAAAAAGCATCTTGGATATTACATTCAACAAATAATTTTCCAGAATTTACTGGAAGATTATGCCCTGCACCTTGCGAAAAAGCATGTGTTCTTGGTATTATTGAAGATCCAGTTTCTATTGAAAATTTAGAGAAAAATATTGTAGAACGTGCTTTTAAAGAAGGATGGATTAAACCATTAATACCAAAATTAAGAACAGGAAAAACAATTGCTATTATTGGATCTGGCCCTGCTGGATTGGCTGCTGCTCAACAACTTAACAGAGCCGGACACACCGTTACAGTTTTTGAAAGAGATGATGAATTGGGAGGGTTATTAAGGTATGGTATTCCAAACTTTAAATTAGAAAAGGAAATTATTGATCGCCGTATTGCTATTTTAAAAGCAGAAGGAATTCTATTTCAAGTAAACGTGAACGTTGGTGTAAACTACAAAGTTGAGGAGCTAAAATCTTTTGATGCTGTTCTTTTATGCGGTGGAGCGACAGAAAGAAGGAGTTTACCAACTTTAGGAGCAGATGCAATTGGAGTTGTTCAAGCAATGGATTTTTTAACGCAACAAACCAAGGTTCTTTTTGGAAAAGAAGTGAAAGACCAAGTAGTAGCAACAAACAAAAATGTAATTGTAATTGGTGGTGGAGATACTGGTTCGGATTGTGTTGGAACATCTAATAGACAAGGAGCTAATTCAGTTACAAATTTTGAAATTATGCCGAAGCCTCCAGGACAACGCTCACCTTCAACACCTTGGCCATTTTGGCCGTTACAACTAAAAACTTCTTCATCACATGAAGAAGGTTGTGATAGAAACTGGTTAATAAATACGAAAGAATTTATTAAAGATGCTTCTGGAAAACTAACAGGATTAAAGACTGTAAATGTAGAATGGAAAATGGTTCCTGGCCAACGCCCTCAACTAATGGAAATTGAAGGTACTGAAAAAACTTGGCCTTGTGATTTAGCTTTATTAGCTTTAGGTTTTACTGGTCCAGAAAAAACAATTGCTGACCAACTGGGATTAAATCTTGATGAACGCTCAAATTATAAAGCAGCTGAAGGGAATTACCAAACAAACATTCCTAATATTTTTACTGCTGGTGATATGCGTAGAGGACAATCTTTAATTGTTTGGGCTATTTCTGAGGGACGAGAAGCTGCAAGACAAGTAGACATCTATTTAATGGGGAAATCTGATTTACCAACTAAAGGAAATGGAGATTTGTTAGGAGTATAAATCTAACTTCATTTTATCAAATAATTTAAAACACCTTTAGCTAATTGTTAAAGGTGTTTTTTTATTGTATAACAACTACCTAACAATCTGTACTTTATAAGAATTAAGCAACTTAAGTTACTTAATAACAATTAGATAGCTGATATTTATCATCAATTTCAAATCTTTACATTCCTATTTTTATAGTTGCGTAAAACACGTATTTTATAAATTTAAATAATACTAAAATGAAAAAAATTGTATTTCTTTTAATGCTATCAGCTATTATAATTTCTTGTAAAACAGAATCTAAACCCAACATTGATGAAAGTTCACAAACAGCTGAAGTTGAAGTTACAAAAACTCCAATTATTGCTTTAGGTGAATTTGATACAAAAGCAGGAGAATTTGTTAATAAAGAAGTTGAAGTTAAAGGAATTGTTGACCACGTTTGTAAACATGGAGGTAAAAAAATATTATTGGTTACAGATGATGGTGATGTTCATGTAAATTCTGATGAAAGGTTTGAAGAAACATTAAAAGGAACTGAAATTTCAGTAACTGGTACTGTTGTAGAAGAAAGAATTGACGAATCTTATTGTTTAAAAATGGATGAAGACAACATTAAAAGTCATTCTGAAGGTGTTTCAAACAAAGAACAATTTGAAGCTAAAAAGAAACACGTTCAACAATATAGAGACCAAATGAAGGCAAATAATGTAGACCATATTTCTTTATATTCATTAAAATATGTTTCTCATTCAGAAGCTGAATAAATCAAATTTTTTATGAAAAACATTCGAAAATGGAGTAGAATACTTCATAGAGATATTGGTTTCTTCTTTATTGGTACCACATTAATTTATGCTATTTCTGGAATTGCTTTAAATCATATGAGCGACTGGAACCCAAATTATTCTGTTGAAAACAAACAGTTTTCTACATCATTAAACTTGGAAAAAACAGCTTCATTAAAAACTAATATTTTAAAATTACTTGATGATATTGATAATAGAGATAATTATAAAAAACACTATTTTCCTTCACAAAATAATTTAAAAATATTTTTAAAAGGAGGTTCTTCAATTGTTGTAAATATAAAAAATGGTACTGGAAATGCTGAGTTTTTAAAAAGGCGTCCTATTTTTTATGAAGTAAATTACTTGCATTACAATCCTAATAAAATTTGGACGTGGTTTTCAGATATTTTTGCTGGGGCCCTTATACTATTTGCAGTAACATCATTATTTATGAATAAAGGAAAAAACGGATTAAAAGGTTGGGGTGGAATATATACCGCATTAGGTTTTTTAATTCCACTACTCTTTATAATCATATATGCTTAAAAAAATACGGCTGAAATTTAATTTCAGCCGTATTTCTTATTTATTCAATAACATAAAATCTACCAATACCATAGCAGCTAAAGCTTCTACAATAGGCACAGCTCTTGGCACAACACAAGGATCGTGACGACCTTTCCCATGCATTTCAACAATGTTACCACTTTTATCTATAGTTTGTTGCCCCTGCATTATAGTAGCTACAGGCTTAAAAGCAACTCTAAAATAAATATCCATTCCGTTACTTATTCCTCCTTGAATACCTCCTGAAAGATTGGTTTTAGTTGAGCCATCAGCGTTAAATATATCATTATGCTCACTACCTTTCATTTTTGCACCACAAAAACCACTACCATATTCAAAACCTTTCACTGCATTAATTGAAAGCATTGCTTTTCCTAGCTGTGCGTGTAATTTATCAAAAATAGGTTCTCCTAATCCCACCGGGACATTTTTAATGACACAAGTTACCGTTCCGCCAATAGTATCGCCTTTCTTTCTTATTTCATCAATCTTTTTAATCATTTTTTCAGCAACTTCATCATCTGGACAACGAACAATATTATCTTCCGTTTTAGAAAAATCTAAATCCTGATATGGCTTTTCTAAAAACAAATCACCAACTGATGACGTATATGCATTTATTTTAATTTCAGGAATTACTTGTTTTGCTATTGCTCCACCAACAACCCAATTAGCAGTTTCTCTTGCTGAAGTTCTTCCACCGCCTCTATAATCTCTAACACCATATTTCTTATCATATGTATAATCTGCATGAGATGGCCTATATGAATCTTTTATATGAGTATAATCGTTTGAACGCTGGTGTACATTATTAATTATAAATCCAATAGAAGCTCCAGTTGTTTTCCCTTCAAAAATACCTGAAAGAAACTGAACCTCATCTGGTTCTTTCCTTTGCGTAACAATTTTAGACTGACCAGGTTTTCTTCTATCCAACTCCGCTTGAATTTCCTCTAAGTCAAGATCAATTCCTGCAGGACAACCATCAATAACCCCACCAATAGCAGGTCCATGAGATTCTCCAAAAGTTGTTATCGTAAATATTTTTCCAAATGAATTAGACATAGTACTATTTTAGCGACAAATGTAAAAAAAGAATTTTACAGATCTGTTAATAATGTATTGAAATAAATTTAAAAAAACCACAACTTTATTGCCAAAATGATAACCATAACAATTAAAAATTTTTGTAATAACGTATCGCCTTTTTTAACTGACCACCTACTAGCTAACCACCCACCAATTGAATTTCCAATGGCTAAAATTAACCCCAATTTCCAATTAATTTTATCGCTATAAGCAAAAACTGCCACAGCTGAAATTGTAAAATTAAGGCAACCATAACCTTTATAGCATTACTTTTTACTAATGAAATATTATTAACGGATGATAATACAAACAGCATTATTATCCCTACACCTGCTTGAATAAAACCACCATAAACCCCAACAAAAAAGAATATTAATATACTTATCCATAAATGCTTACCAGTAGTTTTTTCAAGGCTATCCAATTGCTTATATTTTGATTTTAAAACCATAAACGCAACTACCATTATCATTATAACTGCTAAAATTTTATTGAAAGTCTCACCTTTAATATCTATAGCAATTTGAGCTCCCAAAATAGAACCAAACAAAGCAGAAATACCAATATAAATACTGAAAGGGAATGTAACTATTCCTTTACTTTTAAAACCAGCGGTAGTAAAAATACTTTGAAATAGAATTCCAATTCTGTTTGTTCCATTTGCAATATTTGGAGGTAAACCTAAAAAAATTAGAATTGGCAATGTTAATAATGATCCTCCACCAGCAATAGTATTTATAAAACCTGCAATAAACCCAATTGAAATTAAAATGAGTATTTGTAACGTAGCATCCATAAAATTAAATGATTAGCAAAAGTACTGTATTTATTTATGAAAAAAATTGAAAAAAAACACAAAAATATTTGAGCAAAAGAAAAAAGGTTTCTATATTTGCACCCGCATTCAGCGAATAGCTGATGAGACACTCAAGGAGAAATGGCAGAGTGGTCGAATGCGGCAGTCTTGAAAACTGTTGAGGGTCACACCTCCGGGGGTTCGAATCCCTCTTTCTCCGCAAAAAACCCTGTAAATCATTGATTTACAGGGTTTTATTTTTTAAGGCGACAGGATAGGTGATAATTCTAAAGTTGAAGTATTTCAAAAACATTTATTAATTAATCATTTAAATGCAATTATACGGCCGTTTAGTGGTTTGCAAATGTGCTTACTTTACGACCGGCATTGATTAGTTAAATTTTCCTGTTATTTGTGAAATATCAAAGTTTCCATTAATTTCTTGAACTTCAATTTTACCAAGTAAGATGTCAAAGAAGAGATTCCTTATTTTATCAAAAGTCAAAGTAACAGGTTCTCCCTTGGAATTAACACCCAAGTCATAATTTTTGAGTAATTGTGAACCCAAACTTGCTGCTGTTAGTAAAAAATGATTTTGAAATTTGTCCATATCCAATAAGTCAGCAGCCAAAACTTTACCAACAACAGTATAACTTCTTAATGTTTTCTGAGTTTCTTCATTAGTAAGCGTTGTTTTTACTGCGTCAAATTCAAGATTCATTTCAATTTTACCCGAATTAGCTCTCTGTTTCATGCCTTTATAAAGGGAACCTAAGTCAGCTAAACTTAAATTAAAGAATTTTGTACCTGGTATCATTACAATTTTCTCAATTGAAAAAGCACTTGGTAATAATAGCCATACTGCTTGTGAAGCTTTAATTGACGGAGTATTAAAAGTACCAACAATTGAATTTGTAATATCAATATTTTGAGTTGCAAATACGCCACCAATAACAACGCAATTCTGTAAAATAATTTCATCAGCGTAAATACTTCCTGCCACAAATGCATTGTAAAGCGTTACACTTTTAGCATTTATGTCTGAATAAAACATAATATTACATTTTGGCGCTCTGGAAACAATAGAGTTAGCTGAACCAACGCTCTTTTTGAAAGAGATATTACCAGTTGCTTCACTGTTTACATACAATTCAAGTTGCGTAAAAACAGCTCCTTTAATTTCAGAATCACCTTGTTGAATTTCTAGTTTATGTGCATAAACTGCTCCCTCAATAACTGAGTTTCCTTGAATTGTTATTGTTCTGTCAAGTTCTACTATTTTTTCAGGTAGTATTGAGCCTTTAACCAAATTATCTTTAAGTTGTATATTCGTCTCATTAAAACGAAGTTCTTTTAATTCTTTCATGTTTTTAAGTTTTAAATTTTTTGAAAATTAATTACTTTCATTGAGCCAAGATTGGCTATTTTCTGAATCATCTCTTTGACTCTTTCAGCATGCTGGTCAGCAGAGGAATATGACTTATTCAACTCAGAGTTAAAATACAAATTCAAATTGTCGTTATATTCCTTTGGAATAGCACTCCACGAATTTGACGCTTCAGCGAAATGTTCAATTATCTCACTTTTTTTATTGCTCTCTTGAAGTGCCGTTAAAAATGTGGGAGTAAACAAATTCTTAGCAATCTGATTTTTTTCGTTATTTGTCTCAATGAAACAAACAGGAGAAAATTTTTGATTATCAAAATTTTCATTCAACATACATCTTTGTATCGTATTGTTTAACTTTTTCTGTTGCCACAAAAAAACCTTTGCTTGATTCAAAGTGTCTAAAGCTCTTTTCTTTGCGATTGAAGTGCTAATTTTAGTATGCAAATCCCCACATTCACCGCTTAGAATGGCTGCTGTATTTACCAAGTCATTTTCAGATGTTCTTTTGCTTTGAGCATCCGTTTCTTTTTTAAAAACAAATGTTGGCTTATCTAATTCATGAATCCTATTTGATAATTCATTATTTAAATCATCAAAAATCTTAATATAGCGATTGGAAATCCTATTAAAATCTCCTTCCATCTGTTTCTTCTTGGTAAGGCAAGAATGAGCTAATTCTTTCAGATGCATTAATTGAGCATCAATATTCTGCGATAGTTCAGCCACTTGCTGACTAATTTCAGAACGGATATATCCAAAAAAACCTGAAATGATTGTACTTGCAACCTTTTTAGAGTTTTTATCAATTGAAACTAGTTGTGCAGCTTCAGTAGCTACAACAGCTCCAGTAAGTAAGTTGACATTTCTATTGCAATTTTCAACACTATTATCAAATGGATTAGTGTCTACATTGATATGTACATCTACTTCTTCGTATTCTGTCCCGCTAAAATGAGCCCTTCCTGACCCACCATTTTGAGAAGCTGGATAACTGTAGCTAACTGAACCTGAATAATGCACAGCTATCCTTTCTCTATAATTTCTAGTGTAACTCATATTTTTATCATTTAAATGGTTTGGAAATTATTAGATTGAAACAATTGCATAGCCAAATCCTTTACCCTTTGTGCTTTAGATGAAGAAGATAGTAATTTACTGAACTCATTTTTAATTTCAGAATTTGGAGCTGTCTTTTGTGACCATTCAACATTATTCATTTCAGTATAAGCAGAATTCTGAATTGCAGATTTTGAGAAATTATCTAACTCAACATCAGAAATAATTATCTCTATATTCTTGCTATCTGTTTTATCTCTGTTACACTCACAAATTACAATAGGTATAAAAATTGTTGCATTTTCCGCATATCTGTTGTCATTAATAAGGATTTGGTCTGTAAGTTTTTTCTGAGTATTCATTTCAAAAAGAAAACTTCTCATAGAGTTGATTACATTTAGTCCTTTGAGTTTAATATTTGAAGCAACGATTCTCTGACTTAATGAAATCGATTCTAACTGTGTTATAGGTATTGATGCTGTCAGATATTTAGTTCTGTTGGAAACTTTATCAACTTCTTTAATTGCAAAATCAATTGTTGGCTTATCTAGCTCAAAAACTCTTTGTTTTAGATTTGCATTAAGTCCATTAAAAAGTTTACCATATCGCCCTGCAATCATATTGTAATCACGTTGCATTCTGTTTTTAATGCTTAACAAAGCATTTTTTTGCTGAACTAGCTGCATTAAGTTAGAATCAACATCGCTTTGCAGTTTAGCCATCTTCTGCGATATTTGGGAGCGTATTAGTGAATAAAACCCCTTATTCACATTGTTGCAAACATGATCGGCTGCTTTTTCTTCTGCGAAAATAACAGCAGTTTGCATAGCTACCACAGCGCCAGTTGTTGCGTTCACATGATGCGAAACGCTTCTGATTTCTTCTGCCATTGGCTTTGTATCTACCGTATAATTAAATGTTGCCATAATTTTTAATTTTAAATGAGTTTAATTATTTGTTTTATTATCGCCCTCATCTTCATTCTCGTTTGCATTCCCTTGCAGAAACAGTATTGTCCATATGGCATTATCTCTATCAAATTCTTCATTGGGTTTAATATTCCATTTATTCATAATTTCTACTATCTCAGAATCTGATAATTCTTCAAGCTCCTCTTTTGTGTAAATCTCCGCATCTGTTTCCTGCTCTTCATCACTTTCCACTTCATCGGATTCTAAATTTTCTTCATTATTCTCTTCACCTAACGAATGTTCTTCTTCGCTCCTAATAACTTCTTCATCAGAGCTCAAAATAGCAGCATTATCATCAACTACTTCTTCAATAACGGAAGTACTGCTAGCAATATCTGCAGCTTCTTCAACATTTGTAGTTGGGTCCAAAACTAAATCTTCATCAAGTTCTCTCAATGTGTTCTTTGCAATACTTGGTAAATTTAAAGAGATATGATCGTAAGTAATATCTTCAACATTAGGTTTTGGAGGCATTTCTGATGTTTTAGCAAACAATGGATTTACTGTAATTAAAGGCTTTCTCCTTTCGTCAAGTTCATGCACTTCGCTACTTGCAACTGCAATATCTTTTGAATTACCATCTCTTAGTAAAGCATCATAATAATCTATATGCTCAAATTTTCCTGCTTTAACATCAATATCCTCTTTTAGACGTTCCATATAGCTCTCAAAATCCATCTGAACATTTTCGAATTCTTTAGATTGTAATTCAAATGCCGCAAATACTTCTGCGGAATTTTCAGTAGCAGTTACAACTGTTGAATCAAGCGAACCACCTGATTTAGCCATGCTGTCTTCTGTTTTCTTTAAAGAAGTTAAGGTATTGTATGCTGCAACATAATCTCGTAAACTGGCACGCATTAAATTAATTAAGTCTGCACTTTCAGCACGATTTCTGCCATAGAAATCTTCAGTATCTTGATGCCATTTGTTTAGGTAACTAATTTTTTGACCTTTAATATGATTGTAGATTTTTAATCTTTCAATTCTTGTTTCATTCATTAAGTTTTGAACTATAGGCGCAACAATTTCTTCATGAATTTGATGAACCCCAAATGGGAAATTTGTAGTGCTTCCATCTTCTGCTGTCCAAGTATCTGAAAGTAAATTGTATCTAACTTTTGAACTTTCTTTTAATTGAAAAGGAACATAATCACTTACTGCTTCGGCATAATTGAAATTTTCATTTTTTATCCTTTCAATTTCAGATGCCTCTAATACAGGTGAATAGTGATTATAAGGTGATTTTAATATTTTATAAAGTACCTTATTTGATTCAAATACAATTTTGTCAGTAGAAGCTACTTTAAGTGCGGAAATTGCTTGAACTGAGCTAGCCATTGTAACCATTAAGCCCCTTAATACATCCTCAAATTGAGCAGAATGTCTTGAAAGCGAATCTTTAAGTTTGTTCAGCTCTTGAAATTTAGCAATATCATCCTTGTGTTTTTCAGTATTAAAAACCTCAAAAACGGGCGAACCTTCAGGAACTTCATTTGTTGAAAACTCTTTTAAGAAATTCAAATAACTGCTTTCATTTGCAACTAGAGGCAATGAAACCGAAGTAACATCTAAATCGTCCATGCAGTATGAAATAGTCCGCAAAGACCTTTCTAATTTTCCAAAATAATCGTGTTGGTTAATTTGCTGCATTGAAGTAGAATATTGGGCGGTTTCAATTTCTTCAATTTCAACTGATGATTCTACTAAAGGAGCTTGGGCTGATAAATTTTCCAAACTCGAAATAGTTTCAATTAATAAATCATTTTGTCTTGAAAGTTGCAATTTAACTTCTGACTCATCAACCATTCCTGTATAGTCGACTATAAAGCTTTTACTTTCATATTTTATTTGGTCTGCAACTGGCACATAAGCAACACCCAATTTACTTACTTTATAATCACGGAAAATTTCCTTGTGTAGTTTTTTAAATTCATTTACTCTTTCATCAAGTACCACAATTTGTTTTATTAATCCGCTTTCTTTAATCATGAAATAGATAAAAGGAATTATCAAAATGCAAAGCACCCATTTCCATAATTTGGCTTTTGCCAAATCCTGATTTAAAACGCTTTTTTCTTCTTCGAGTTTCACAATTTCTTTTTCAATGCGTTCTTCTTCTTGTACTATTTTTTCAGCCATTTGCTGATAATAGTTAAATAATATCTTCGCTTGGTCTTGGAAAATATTACTTGTTTCAGGGAAAATTTTACCTTTCATACTTTTTAAATTTTTAGATTTATATTAATTGGAAAAAACTTGTTTTCTTTCTATTAAAGTGCGATTACAATTCTGTATCTTGTCGTTTATTTTTTCGAGATCCAAAGGAATATCAAAAAAACAACCATTTAACACTCTCATTTCTTCAACAAACTTTGCTTCAAGTTCATTAGCATTTCTATTATTAGATGGAGAAAGAAAGCGAAGATTCTCCTGCAAATCCTTTAATTTATTAATAATGTCCATTGGGATATTTTTCATCTGATCAATTTTTAGCTGAACTTCTTTAGTCGCTTTTTTCATTTCATCAATCCTGTCACGATTTAGTTTTTCCTCTACATAAACTTCTTGAATTTTATCTGAAGAAGAAAAAGCCAAGAAAAAACCTATTAATAAAAAGAAAAATAAAATTCCCTGAATTATGATTTGGCTTGTAAAATGAATAGGTTTTACAGAATTGAATACTATCATTGCGCCAATAGCAAGTAGCATATAAAAAAAAGTGAAAAACCATCGCAGTCCGATTGAACCAATAGTTTTTTGAGATTTATCTTTAAAATTTACCCATGGTACAAAAATATCAATAAATAGGAGGCTGTAAGTTATTGTTGATACTACAATGGTCAACGTAAGTATTTCGGTTTGAACATTTCTTCCAAAATGTAGGAAACAAAGAATCAGTAATGCCTCGCCAAATATGACGAGCAATAGAGAAAATATTTTTTTGGTATTCATAATTTTTATATTTTAAAAGTTATCTTTTTTGTCCGCACTTCGGACAGAATTTAGTTGATGGTGCTAATTGAGTACTGCAGCGTGAACATTTATCATCCGCTTGCTGTTTTCCACAATTTCCACAAAAGCTACTTCCAGCAGCAAGGGGTGTATTACAATTAGTACATAAAACTGTTTCACTTTGGAGCTGAGTACCACAACTCACACAGCGTTGTGCACTTTTGTCATTATCTGTTCCGCATTTTGGACAAGCGTCATAAGGATCGCCACAATGAGAACAGAAACGATGGGAACTTGGAAATTTCTTTGAGCAATTTGAACAATAAACTTCTCTTATTTGATTTACGGGTTGATTTGTTCCTCCTTGTTGTCCTTGATTAGTGCTTACAAAGGCTGGCTGATTATATTGAGGCTGCATTACCCCTCCACTTGCACCGCCTAAACCACCCATCATATTTGTTGCAATTACAGCTCCCATTATTCCAGAATTACTATTAGCTAAACCGTCAACAGCATCTTTTGCAACGTCAAATGCTTTTTCTTGTTGCCAAGTGTAACCCCCGATTGATTGAGCACTTTGCCTTGAAATTGCATCTAAAACTCTTCTGCCCACCTCCGTTGTGCTGTCAACTTCAATACTTGTAACATAAAATTTTGTCAATTCTAAACCAAGATTTTCCCAAAACGGAAGCATAATAGTTTTTAAATGTTCTGAAATATTATCTAAATGAGCTGAAATTTGCTTTAGCCCTATTTTGTTATTTATCATGAACTGCAAAATCGTAGATTTTGTTTTTGTAGAAAATTCTCCAAAAAATTGGTCTGTCAGGTCATTTTGGTCAAATGAATTCTTAGCCCCAACAATCTTGATAAGAAATCTTTCAGAATCATTAATTTTTAAACCATATCTACCATTTGAAATAAGAGGAATACCTGTATTGTAGTCAGTATCATGAATATCCATTCTGTCTATCGACCAATCAATATTATAAGGTTGTAATTTATTTACAAACCAAACTTCTGCTGTGAATGGATTTTTACTACCAAATGGCAAACCGTATAAACTTCTAAGAATAGGTAAGTTTTCGGTATTTAAGGTATGCTTACCTGGACCGAATTTCCCAACAATTTGCCCTTTTGAGAACAAAATTGCTTCTTGCGATTCTTGCACAATAAGCTGTGTATATGTGCTAAGATTCGTCTCTGGAAACCTATAAGCATATATGGTTTGATTTCCTTGAGGAGTCCAACGTACTAGATCAATTATTGCCATAATTATTTAATTTAAAGTTTATACTTGTTAATTTGATTTTTTCATGTGGGTTAGTAAGAAATGGTTCTTTGACTTTTGCGCAGCATTACTTTGAGTGTCGGGAAAAAAGGTAATGTGCCATTTATGTGTTGGCTCTTAAAAAACAAAAATGTGGGTAGTAAAACATAAAACTTTATAGGGTCGGAAAGTGTGGTCGGCAGTCATTCCGATTTGTCTTTGTTTTCTATCTTTGTAAGCGGTATTGTCAATTTTCATGTCGCTATCTTTTTTCTTAAACTTGTCGCTAACTATACATATCCATAATAAATATTCTCTTATCCATTTAAATCTTTGGAATAAAACAATATTTAGCTTATCCCAATAACTAATTAACTTTTAAGATACTCCACAACAAACATCTGAAACTATGAATAGTTTAGTTCATATAAATTTAAAATGTATGGTAATTTTTTAGCAATCATCTTTATAAGGTAATTCAAGAAATGAAATTAAGTGGTTTTATTGAAAATATTTATAACTTTTATCAAGTACCGAAGCTATATATAAAAAAGTATAATTTATTACGGAAAACCGTAAAGCAATAATAAATTTCTATTGTACTTTTTTTAAATCAAACTAATAAGCCCAAGATTAAAATAAATTTGGGTAGTCAGGGATTAAATGTAAATGTTAATTTAAATAAATTATTGTTTGATTTAGATAGATTGGAACGCAACATGAAATCATGTTACAACAATATCAACTTCCTTTGCAATTAAGTTTCAACGAAGAATAATTACATGTTGCAACGCCTGCAACGAAGAATCAACACATGTTGCAACGCCTGCAGCGAATTCTTAATTATGTGTTGCAACAAACAATTATATTAAATTCATTTAACTTTAATTGAAATAAAAACTCTAAAGTCATTGCCTTTAAAGATAAAGCCCGACAGGAATTATACTTTAGAGATAAAACGTATTTTAAGGAATTACCCAAGTTCCGTTATGCAAAAATAATTTATATTGTTCTAAGGATGAACTTAAAAATAGGAAATTCAAAAATCATTTTTATACACATTCAACTTTTATAGTTTTTTACACTATCAATTCTGTTGCATTTCACCCCTCAAGTCGCCCTCAAAACTCCCTCAAAACTCCCTCAAAACTCCCTCAAACTATCCTCAAGTTACCCTCAAGTTACCCTCAATTATTCCTCAGATCACCCTCAACAACCCCTCAACCCTTATACAGTATGGCCTCAGTAGTTTTATTGAATTACTCATAGCTTTTCATTAAACCAAATAATCTTATTAAAAGTCACCAATTTTTTATAAAAGGGTATCATAAAAAAGCTCCCTGAAAAGGGAGCTTAAAAAATTGCTATGAAAAAGAATATGGTATAATACCATATTAAACAAACATATAAAATTCTAATAACAAATCAAAATGTTGTGTTGACTTGTTGAAAATTCACATACATTACTTGTTTTCAATTGCTTAACTCTCAACATTTATTCAACATAGTGTCAACAATTGAAATATCACAAATTTTAATAGTTTTTTAAAAGTCAATTTGTTGACGAATTGTTGAACTAAAGTTATCATACAAAATTCTGATATACAATGTATTGTAACCAAATTCAACAATTCAACAACCATTTACTCTTTTATAAAATCTCTTTTATAAAATGTAAAATACCTTCCTTTTTGTTTAATTTCTTCAGCGTAATAATCTCCAGATGAAGGATTCGTGGTTTGAAAATATTTGGAATAGGATCCATTCTTACTTTCTACTTCAAAATACTCCTTTAAAACTTCTGAAATTTTAGCTGTTGAAACTCTTACATTGTTTTTTGATAAAACTTCAACCAAATCACCCAATGAATATTTCAACTCTTCCTTTTCATATTTTATGAAATCTTCAATTAAAATTTCTTCAATTTCCTTATTCAAATAGGTTTTATTTCCTTTTACCAGTTTTAATAACGCTTCTGTGTAAATTTGTTCTTTTGTAAACCACATTCTAGTACGTTTTTTGGCACTTATTCTTCTTTCTTTTAGGTAATACATAAAATATGGCAACTCTTCTTTCAGCTCCTCTAACAAATTTGGATTTTCATCTTGATCTGGTAATCTAGGAACTTTCCTTACCCAGTAACGAATTTCATCTTTATCTACAATTATAAAATTTTCTTCGTTGTTAGAGCATAAAATAAATTTACCAAAAAAGTAACCTTCAACTTTATCCACTCCTTTTGATTCTGTTTTATAACTCTGGGCTGTAGATAGGTTTTTTATTCGTTCACTATCTTCTTTTTTATCAAGTAATACTTCATCAACTGAAATTATAAGTTTAGCGGCCCAGTCTGCATTAAATCGGCTTCTAAAATCTTCATTTTTATTAATAGTCATATTCCCTTGAAAGACAAATTTCAGCCAATTTAAAAAGGTAGTTTTACCTGTTTTCCGTTCTCCACTAACTAAACATAGTATTGGAAGTACTTGATTAGGATAATGCCATAAAATTGACAAATAGTCCAGTCCAAAATTATATTGGTCTCCAAAAATATGTTTTAAGAAGCCCTTAGTCTTTAAAAAACTTCCCATTAAAAAAGTGTGATCCACTTTTTCGTACTTGTTATAAAATCCTTTTATTTCTTGCTCATACTCATTATGTGATGGTATTAAACAAAATCCATCGTACTTTTTGATTTCTTGTAAAAAATCTTTTCCTTCATCTGTAACAATTTCACTTTTTTTCCATTTTAAAAGTGTATTATAAGTATCTCCACTAAAAAGGGGAACTTGCCCCTTTTTGTAGTAATCTGTTCCAATTCTAAGATAGCTATTCTTCATCATTCAATATTTCTTTATCAATTAATATTTTAATGCGTCCCATCTTAGAAGGATCTGGATTCCTTTTAAATGCAATTATCAGATTAAATCCATCAAGTTCTCCAAAAGCTTCTTTATATAATTTTTTCATTTCTAAATAAATTGTATTAAAATAGGCTTTAGGCTCAGCAATTATAAGTGACTTTATTAAACTAATTCTATTTAATAGTTTTTCAAATAGCCATACAAGAATTGAATTTTTATTGTTGTCCAATTTTGCTCTACTTAGATCTGTTTCAATTTCTGATAATTGATAATCTATATCACTCATATAACTATCAGTAGGTTTTTTCATTGCATCCATTATCTTCTGTATTTTAGTGATTTAACTTCTGATAAAGAATTTTCAAGATCATCACAATTAATGACAATGCGTCTACCTATTTTCTCAGCTTTTATAAATCCCTTCTTAATGTAATTGTGGACTGTTAATTCTGTAACATTTAATTTTTTTGCTACTTCTTTAACAGTTAAATTAGATTTAGTAGGTTTTAAGTTTTCTTCAATTAATATTTTTAGACTTTCCATTTGAGCACTGACACTCATCTCCAAAAGAGTTTTTAACTCTTCTGAAGTAGTTAATATAATTTTATTCATTTTTTTTTAATGATTATTTTTGTTATTAATTGAATCATAGCGCGACCGGTCATTGCTTGACTCCTATAACAAAAATGCCATGATCTCCGAAACGAAAAAACTAAGAAAAAAGTTAAACTTTTAAATTTTTCAAAACTACCATAACAGCTAATTAACAGCTAATTACATAATCAAAAGCTTAAAATTGGAAGAATAAAACAAGGAATTTACGAGGAAAAATAAAATTTTTATTTCTAAAAATACCTCTTTGCTATATCAAGACATAAAATATCTATTATATTTTTAGTTTTTGCCCATTGATTAGCCTTTTTATAATCTCTAATATAATTTTTTTGGAAATTATTGTCAATTGGCGAATAATCAATATAAAACTTACGGGTTAAAACACTCAAATACACGTCTTTTCTATTTCTAAATTCAGAAAGAAAGAATGGTTTTATTTTCTCAAGTAAATAACCAATCTCTCTCTTACCAAGAGCATCGGAATTTAAGTTTATGGGTTCTAAATTTTGAATACTCATAATTGAAGCAAAGTAGCTCCAATTCTCTTTTACAACATTGTGCTTTTGCAGAAAATCAAACAGAACTTTAAGAGCTGGATAATTATCTCCCCAATACAACTCATTAAATTGACAAACAGGTGTGTAATCATTTTTTGAAATTTCATATTTTAAAATTTCTATATAGTTCAAAAGGGATTCCTTTTCAACACTAAAAAATTTCAATTTGGTATTTAAATCAAATATATTATCTCTATATTTTTCTACCTCTTTTTCTAAAATTAAAGAATCATTAAATATTTGAATATTATTATTTGTTAATTCTTCAATTCTAGCATCATAATTATTAATAACCCTTTTAATCCTAGATCTAAATTCATTTAACTCATCCTCTAAAATAGTAAATACTCCTACTTCAAAATTATCAATTATAGGTAGTTGTATTTTTCCATTATACTTATAATCATTATTAATGTAATAAATTATATCCTTCGCCCGATTAAAAAGGGTAATATTTTTCAAACTTATTTTTATTGATGTTTTTAATTTATCAATAAACCTTTGCTCCGTTAATATACTTTGTTTATGATGAAAATCATAAAAGAATAAAGAAGCTGCTGCAAACCTTTCCCTTTCATTTAATCTTAATATTTTATATGATAAATTGTTTTCACACAAATGATTTATTAAATGGTAATTGGAGTTTAAGTCTTCCAAATAATTTACCTTCCAATTTAGAATACATTTATATAGTATATTTTTATCAAATGATTCTTCAGTAAATTCTTCCAAAAAGGAATTATACTCTTTTTCAGCCTCTTCAACACCCTCCTTCTCTGCTTCAACAATAATCTCCACTAACTGATTTATTTTTTCCCTGTCAATTTTTATCATAGCATTACTTTATAGCTTCCAGACATTTTCCATAAAATTTTTCTTATCCTCCTCATTAGGTTTATAATACTTATTAAAAACCTCAAGACTTTTATGTCCCGTAAACTCCATAATAACTTTATCTGGAATTTTTTTGTTTTTCATAACAGTGATAAAGGTTCTACGAGCAGTGTGTGAAGAGATTCGTTCATAAAATGGTTGGACTGTATCAATAATTTCATTTCCAACTCTAGTAACCTTTTTAATATTCTGATCAAACTTTAATTCCTCAAATACATCTTTAATATATTCATTAAATTTTTGAGTGGAAATGATTGGTAATTCATAATCATATTTCTCTAAAATCTCCAATGAAAAATCATTTAACGGAATTTTTAATTGTTTGTCTTTATTTTTCTTATCAGTAACTTTTATGTAACCATCCTCAATGTCATTTTTACATACTTTAGAATAATTACTTATCCTCATTCCTGTTGAACAACCAAAAACAAACAAATCTCTTACTCGTTGTAACTTCGGCTTTTCACTTAAATCACTTTCATAAATTTCTTTTACTTGCTCTAACGATAATGCAATTTCATCTGTTACTTGTGGTTTTGGTGATTTGAAATTTTTAAATTCAGCTTTATATGTATAATTTTTTTCTAACGACCAATTTAAAAATGTTTTTAATAATCCCACATTCCTTCTAAGTGTGTTTGCTGAATGTTTCCTAATAGTAATACAGTAATTTAAAAACGAATTATAAAAATCTTGATCTATTTTATTGAAAATTAAATTAAACTTAGTATTAGCTTTAAAATCTTCTAAAATCGTTTTTAGGTACTCATATCTTTTAATAGTACTTGGAGAATTAGCACTATCTGATTTATCATTCTTTTTTTCTTGTATAAACAAATCATAAACCTCAAAAAATTTACTTGAATTTTTTTTTACTTTTTTAAAATGTTTATCAAATTCATCACGTACAATTTCAATATCAATATCCTGATTAGAATTTTTATATCTATTCACAAGTTCAATAAAAAAATTAGAATATCTATCTAGCTGCTTTTTAACTGTTCTTTGAACTTCTGCATCCTTAGTTCTTCCAGTTAAATTATTTGGTTGCCTATATTTAAAATCCCAATCTTTTGAATGAATAGTTTCACCAGTTGAATAAACAAACTTCTTTCCTTCATTTTTAAAATAGGAAGAAAAATAAATTAAAGTCTCCTTATCCTCCTTTGGATTTTTCAAATTAAAAGTATATCTCATTTTAAAGGTGACAATTTTGGTGACAGTAAAGATACATTTTAATATCATTTTTCACCTATATTAAGATAAAAAATTCACTTAATAAATGATAAAACCCTATATAATATAGGATTTAAGGCATATTACAATAAAAAAGGTTCAATAACCTCTTTCTCCGCAATACCCTTGTAATTAAATAATTACAAGGGTTTCTTTTTTTTAGTAATTTATTATTACATTTCCTGTTTTTTCACCCTGTATTACATAATTATAAGCTTTTGAAATAGCTTCAAAATTATACTCTTTATCTATCACCGGATAAAATTTTCCTTCTTCTAACATTTTAATAATAAAAGGAATTGTAATTTGTTTACTATATGGAATTGGGAATATGACTTTTTTATTAAACAATGGAGACAATATATGATAAAATAAGTTTTTTGAACAACCTCCTAATTCAGACGAAATATAGCTACCATTTTTATTTAAAAAAGGCTTACATTTTTTATATGAACTTTTACCCACTGTATCAAATATAAAATCAAATGTATCAACATTATTTCTAAAATCTTCTTTAGTATAATCATAAACTTTATACGCTCCTAAAGATTGAATTAAATGAATGTTTTTACCATTACACGTAGCTATAATTTTAGTAGTGTACTGTTTAACAAATTGTAAAAGTGCAGAACCTATACCGCCATCTGCACCTATAATTAAAATTTTCTGATTTCTTAGTATTGTAATTTTTTGAAGAAAACTAAATGCATAATAAGCACCTTCTAGGCTTGCAGCTGCTGCTTTGAAATTTATATTTTGTGGTATTAGAAATAATCTTTTTTCAGTTGCAATCATATATTCTCCCTGAGATTCAAAACCTAAATCATGAAAACCAAATACTTTATCACCAACTTTAAACGATTTAACTGCCTTTCCTATTTGTATAATTTCTCCTGCAACATCTGTACCCAATATTATTTTTTTAGGTTTAGTGAAACCAATAAAAAAGCGCATTATAAACGGTTTAGCCATTAAAATTGCACAATCAGTTCTATTAACAGTTGTTGCATGTACTTTTATTAAAACTTCATTATTTTTGAGCTCTGGAATTTTTAGCGTTTCAATTTTCATGAGATTTGGTGCACCATATTTTCTACGTATTAAAGCTTTCATTTTAAAAATCTTCTAATTTATCAAGTAAGGTTAATCTATTTTGTGTTAATCTTGCAAAAAAAAGTTTTCAAAATACCTCAATGCTGAAACAATTAAGTTACTTCTATTTTTTGCTTTTTCTTGAAAACTTTGAAGTAAATTATGATGAAGTTTTCTTCCATTAATAAAAACAATGTTAGGATTTTTAAGCGTATTTATATTTAACAACGGATTTTCATCAACCAAAATTAAGTTTGCCATTTTTCCTACTTCAATTGTACCTAAATTATTCATAATTTTATGAGTTTTAGCCGCATTTACAGTTGCCGTTTTTAAAACTTCAAAATTTGAAAGTCCGGCTGCTTTATAAAAAGCCAATTCATTATGAATTGAAAAACCTGGAACTGTTACACCAATACCTGCATCTGTTCCACAAATAATTGAAACACCTGCCTTATGAAGCTTACCAACTATTGCTAAATGAAAATTGTGCTGTTCTTTAATAGAATTTACAATTGTAGAATCATTTAATTTACTGTTGTGCCATCTATTATATTGCGCTTTACTATCAACCATATAAATTAGCGGATTCAAATACTTCATTCGATCAGTTTTTAAAATTTGATCATCCATAAGCATTTGATAAATGTTATTATACACTGTTAAAGTGGGACAAAAATTTGTTTGTTTAAATTTTGAAAAATCACTTATTAAATCATTTAATTTAATAGAATCTAACTTGTAATTTAAAGGTTGTTGCACAATATCTTCAGCGTGTTCTATTGATTTAATTTGAGAATTAAAATGATAGTTATATGCTACTTTTTGTGATGGATGTGCAATAATATCCATTTCAGAGCGTGTTGCTTGCGCTATTATTGCATCAAATAAATCTTTATCAAGGCCATAGTATGTTTTAATAAAATCATAGCCATTTTTTTTATATCGTATTACTTTTTCCTTAGCTTCTTTTGTGCTAAATAGTTGTAAATTATCGTCACCAATAAATTCTGGACCTGTAAGTTTTGGACCCGTAGTAAAAAGCATAGGAGCTACTATTTTATTAGTATTTATTTCCTTTTTAAGCCTTAAATGCATTGGCATACCCCATAAATTTCTAACAGCAGTAACTCCATTTGAAAGGTACAAACCCAATTCATATTTATCCCAAACATGAACGTGCATATCAATAAGTCCGGGTAATAAAAATTTATTATTTGCATCAATTACTGGTATTCCTTGCTCCTCAATACTATCAGAAATTTTATGAATTACACCACTTTTTAAATAAACTATTTTATTTTTTAAAATAGTATCTTTTGACATTGGCAGTATATTTACATTGGTAATTATGTACGAATTATTACTTGCATCATCAATATTTTCTATTTTAAAATAACTTGTTTTTTGCTCATCATCCCAAATTGCAACAATAAGTAATATCAACATTAAACCAATAGTTAATACTAATATTTTTACACTTTTCTTTAAAATTTTTACCATGTTTTTCATTTCAAAATATTTAATTATAATTTATGGTTTCGCTTGAGAATTTTAATAATTCTTTGATATCCAATTTCAGATAAAGTCCAATTATAGCCATCAAAATCAACTGTATTTGTAAATTGTATTACAACCGCATCAATATCATTATGATATTTAGCAATCGTTTGATAACCAGGAATTAATCCTGTATGCTCATATTTATAAATGGAATTATAAATTTCCTGTTCCGCATTATTAGTAAAAATAGTACCGTTATTTAAAGCCCGTATAAATTTGGCTAAATCTTCAGCCGTTGTTAATATTCCATCTACTTCTACTGATTTTAAATCGCTTTCATACCCAACATAATATCCGCTCATAACATCGTTTAAATTAACTTGATTTATAGAACTAAACGTGTTTTTTAAATGAAGTTTTTTTAATATTTCGCTTTTAATATATTCAAATTCAGAAACATTGGTAACTCTTTCAATTAATTCAGAAAGTAATACATAATTTGTATTACAGTATTCATAACTTGTATCAGGTATAAAATTTGCTGGCAAATCGAGTATTAAGTCTAATTTTTCTGAATTGTTTTGTTTAGGATTCATCCAATAATTTTGTGTAGCTGTAAAATTTGGAATACCGCTGCGGTGACTAACCAGCATTTTTATTGTTATTGTATCGGCATACTGTATACGACCTTTAAGTTCAGGAAAATAAAAAGCTAATGATTTGTCTAAAGAAATTAGTCCTTGATAATGTAATTTTGCAATTGCAACTGCAGTATATAATTTTCCAACGCTTGCAATTTTAAACAACGTATTTGGTGTAGCAGACTCTTTGGTTTCTCGATTTTTATACCCAGCAGTATAAAAAGCTGGTTGTTTACCTTCTTCATCAACATAAACTATAATTCCATCAAATCCATACCCCTTTGTTTTATCAACTTGTAATTGTACCGTTTTAGGTAAGGGCGTTATCCATGCTCTTACTATTGGCCAAGGAACAAAGTATAAAGAAATAACTGTTCCTAAAAATAATAAAATTCGTATCATCGTAATTTTCTGCTTTTTGTTCATTTTTTTAGTTTTTATGATTCTTTTGGTTGAAATAAACCCAAACACTTATTATCATTTTGAATCAAATATTTAATTTATTGTCCCTCCAAATGTATTCAGCAATCATTTTTTTGATTCATTAATAGCCTTTTGTAATTTTTAACAAGTTACTATATTTAATTTTATTAAATTTTTACATTGAGGTTGAAACTATTTCAACTTTTTTAGAGGTTTTATTTTTTAGTTTTAAGCCAAATAATGGTCTTAAAAAAATGATTTTTTTTACCACAAACTCATAAATAATGAAACAACCTAAAAAAGTAAAAATAACTATACTTCCAAATTTTATGATTGGCTGTAATTTTAATGGCAAAATAAAAAGTGCACCTGCATATAATACAAACATGTGAATAATATAGATAGGATAAGCTGCTTGACTTAAATAGCTTAACAAGTTACTTGGTTTGTTTAAATACTGGTAACCAATGCCAAAAAGACCAAAAATCCAACAATTAGATTCAATTACTTTTAAATAATACATTGTTGATAATGCATAGCCCTCAATGCGAATTAAACATAATAATGTCGCTAAAGCAATATATAACCATTTCCACTTTAAAACTGTTTTCCAAAATGTTGTTCCTGAATAAACAAATAGAAAACCAAAAAAGAAAGCAATAAATCCTATAAAAAAACCATGCCAAGTTTGAGCATATAATTCAAAAAGCTGCGGTTTAACAACTAGTAATTCAATAATAAAAAACAGTGATACCAACAGAGGGCCAAAAGCATACTTCATCACTTTTGAAATTGCATTTTTTAATGAATTACTTTTTAAATTCTTTAAATAGAAAAAAAGTGGCGAAAGTAAAATAACATAGGCAAAAATATTTCCTAAAAACCATAAATGACCTCTACTAGGATAATAGCTGTATGGCATATTATAATAATTCTGAAATACCAATATATGTAACGGAGTAATAGCAATACAGCCAAATAAAAATGGCACTAAAATTCTTTTTGTTCTTTCTATTAAAACACTTTTATTGGTTCTTTTTTTCATCGCAAAATACATGCCCATTCCAGAAACATAAAATAAAAGTGGAATTCTCCAAACATTTAACATCGTCATTGGTGTCCAAAGTCTTTCAAGTGCTTCATTACTTTTAATAAAACCTATAAACAAAGCCCAAGGCTGAAAAATAATGGCTATATGATAAATAAGCAACAAACCAATTGCAATAACTCTTAACCAATCAATGTCGTATCTCCTTTCTGCTGTCATGTTAAAATATTTACTTTAATTATTGTAACATCATTGCTATAACCGGACGCGCTTTTTGAAGTTCAATCATATCCAATGTAAAACCCATAGGTTGCAATTGACTTATTAGCATTTCGTATATAGGTTTCATTTCATTAAAATTGGCTAACACAGTTTCTCTAGGTGTAGCTCCAAAATTATTTTTAATAGTCTTATTAGCCTTAGCATCAATTAAAATTTGAACAATTTCTACACGTCCAAAAAAAGCAGCAATATGTAAAGCTGTTGAACCATCATTATTTTTAATAGCTAATTTTGCTTGTGCGTTTATTAAATATTTTGCTATTTCAATTTTATTAAATGTTGCAGCAGACATTAAAGGTGTAGAGCCACTCATAGGTTCTTTTTGATTGATATCTGTACCTGCTTTAATATGCTGTTTTACAGCTTCTAAATCTCCTGAAATAACTGCGGAATGTATATCAATTTTTGGTTTGCTTACAATTTTAGCAGTACTATTATTACTAGATGAATTTGCATTTTTATTAGATTGTGCGCATGCGCTAGTTAATAAAACAGTTAGCACTAAAATTTTAATGGTCAGGTTAAATCTGTTTATTTTTAATGTTTTCATACTTAAAATTTTTTAATGATTATTTTTATATTTTTTAACAGTACAAAGATGTGATATTGAGCATATTACTTTAAAACAAGTATGATGCTATTTATATTAAATTTGATGAAGACATATAAAAAATGATGCAGAAATATCAATTATGACGCAAAAGCAATTTTTAAACGAAAGAAATTTACATATTTAGCAAAAAGGCATTTAAATAAATTTTTCTACTTTTGATATAATTCGAAAAAAATGTCAAATATCTCATTACAAGGAAAATTTATTGAACAAGCAGAAGTTCTTGTTTTAGAAAATATTTCAAATGAACAATTTGGGGTTTCTGAGTTGGCTGAATTGATGAATATGAGTCGCTCTAATTTACTCCGAAAAATTAAAAAAGAAACCCAGCTTTCTGCAAGTCAATTTATAAGACAAGTACGTCTTCAAAAGGGATTAATTATGTTAACAGAAACCGAACTAACAGTTTCTGAAATTTCGTATTTGGTTGGTTTTGGAAACAATTCATACTTTATTAAATGTTTTAGAGAACATTTTGGATATTCACCAGGAGAAGCAAGAAAAAAAACTTTTGAGAGTGCACAAAACATCGCAATAGAACCTTCTGAAAAATATATATCCAAAACCAAACCATTTAAATA
Source organism: Lutibacter sp. (assembly GCF_016342705.1). Lineage (GTDB taxonomy): Bacteria > Bacteroidota > Bacteroidia > Flavobacteriales > Flavobacteriaceae > Lutibacter. Next base: position 52,740 of record NZ_JAEINV010000009.1, read on the forward strand.
TAATATTCTAAAAATTGCAATTTTAACTTTGCTTATTTTCACAATTGGTACAATTATTTTTTTTAATACAAAAACCCAAAACACAGCAGTACATAATGTAAATGCAAAAAAATCAATTGCAATTCTTCCATTTAAAAATATGAGTAATGATTCTACAAATCTTTATTTTGTAAATGGTCTTATGGAATCATCACTTAACAACTTGCAAAAAATTAAAGATTTACGTGTTATTAGCAGAACATCTGTTGAAAAGTACAGAAACACGAATAAAACAGTTTCAGAAATAGCCAAAGAACTAAATGTTAATTATTTAGTTGAAGGAAGCGGACAACGTATTGGTGATCAGGTATTATTAAATATCCAATTAATAGATGCTTTAAATGACACACCTATGTGGACGGAACAATACAACCACAAAATACTTAACATCTTTGATTTGCAAAATACCGTAGCTAAAAAAATTGCAGCAGCAATAAAAGCAACAGTAACACAATCTGAACTTTTACAAATTGATAAAAAACCAACTGAAAATTTAGAAGCTTACGAATATTATTTGAAAGGTTTAGAACCTTTTCAAACTGAAACAAAAGAAGGCTTAAAAAAAGCCATTCCGCTGTTTGAAAAAGCAATTGCAATAGATTCTAAGTTTGCTTTAGCTTATTCCAAACTTGCAACTTCATATTATTATTTAGACATTAATAAAGCTGAAAAACAATATACAGACATTATCAATAATTATGCTGATAAATCGTTACTTTACGATTCAAAATCGGCCGAAAGTTTAATTTCTAAAGCATTGTACTACATTAATATTCATGAATTTAGACTGGCAGTACCTTACTTAGAAAAAGCCTTAGAATACAACCCTAATTCTTCTTCGGTTGTGCAAATATTGGCCGATATTTATTCACGTGTAATTCCTGATACTGCAAAATATTTAAAATATGCTTTATTAGGGTTACAAATAGATATAGAAGCAAATGATTCTATTACAAAAAGTTATATGTATTTATCATTAAGCAATGCTTTTATTCAAAATGGTTTTGTTGACCAAGCAAATAAATATATTGATTTATCTTTAACTTATAATCCTAAAAATTATTATGCGCCGTTTTTAAAAGTTTTTATTCAATATGCTACACATCAAAATATAGGAAAAACAACTAAGGCATTAGTTAAAGAATGGAAAAAAGACACATTGCGACTAGACATTTTACAAGAAGTTGGTAAGTTTTATTATTTTCAAGAAAACTATAATAAAGCCTACTATTACTATAAAAAGTTTGTTGATACTCGACAAAAAAATGGTTTAAACATCTATCCTCAAGAAAATTTAAAAATAGGATATGTATATGAAAAAATAGGTAAAGTTAAAGAAGCTGAAACATTGTATAAAGCATATGATATTTATTGTAAAAACGATCAATCCATCTATCAGCCAGCAAGTTTAGCAATGAAATACTTAAAAGAAAACAAACCAGAACTTGCTATACAACAATTAAATAAGTTTGCTTCTAACAATAATTACCAATATTGGATATTGTTATTTTTAGAAAAAGACCCACTAGTTAAGCCTTTAAAAAATCACCCAAAATATGATGCACTTATTAAAAAAATAAACACTAAGTTTTGGGAAAACCACCAACAGCTTAAAAAAAAGTTAAAAGAAACAGATTTATTAAAGTAAAAACTTCTTATCAATACTAATTGATGTTTTCAATTATTCACTTTCAAGTTGCTTTTTATAATTTTCAATTTCCATTTTATACTTTTCTGGTAATTCAGGTTCTTTAAAATTCAGGTTATCAAGTGTTTCAATAATTATATCAGAAATTAATAAACGTGCCGTGTCTTTATCATCGGCAGGAATCACAAACCAAGGTGCATTTTCTGTTGATGTTTTGTTCAACAATTCTTGATAACAAAACTGGTATTTTTCCCATAATTGACGCTCTTTTAAATCTCCTGGTGAAAATTTCCAGTTCTTTTCTTTTAACTTTAATCTACGTAATAATCTATTTTTTTGTTCTTCTTTTGAAAGGTTTAAAAAGAATTTTAATACAATAGTTCCATTATTGGTAATTTGTTGTTCAAAATTGTTGATTTCATTCATTCTATTATTGTAAAAATCATCATTCAAATCTTCAATACTTTTTACTGTTGGAATATTTTCACTGAAAACATACTCTGGATGCACACGTGTTACCAATACATTTTCAAAATGTGTTCTATTAAAAATTCCAATTTTCCCTTTTTCAGGCAAAGCTAAATAGTGCCGCCATAAATAATTATGCTTCAATTCTACTTCCGTAGGAACTTTAAAGCTATGTACTTCAACACCTTGCGCATTTACATCTTTAAAAACTTCACGTATTAAACTATCTTTTCCTGAAGTATCCATTCCTTGCAAGCAAATTAACACAGCATACTTACCTTCGGCATACATAGTATCTTGTAATTTGCTTAACTTCTTTCTATTTTTCTTTAGTTTTTTCGAAGCTTTTTCAATAATTTCTTTGGTACTAACTTCGCTTAAATTAACTTTTGTTGTTACTTTATATGGATTCATTTTTGTTTTGTTTTTATAAATATATAAAAATGATTGCAAAAAAAAATCCTGACTTTTACAATCAGGATTTTTTTATTTAATTAGTAGTATGATTAATTTAGTAGTAATTTTTTTTTAAGAATCTATTGATCCTAATACTCTTTTCATAAAAGTATTTAAAGCTTCTTTTTGCGGCATTCCTTCTTTTATCATTTTATCAACTTCAAGGGCGCCATATAAGTTAGAAATTAATTCACCAATTACATCTAACTCTTCATCTTTTAAAGAAGAAACTTCTGTTAACGCTTCTAGAGTTTCTATAGTCTCTATCACATAATCTTGATCATTTTCTTCAATAAAGTTGGTTAGGTGTTTAATTATTGGTAACTTCATCTACTAATTCTTTTAAAACTTCAAATTTATTAGTTTGTACTTGATTTACAAAAGCGCCACTTTTAAAAGTAGCAAATGTTGGTAAATTATCTACCGTTGCCATTTTTCTAGATTCTGGAAACTTTTCTGCATCTACAATTAAAAAAACCGCATCTTCATTTTCTGATGACAATTTTTTAAATTTAGGCTTCATTATTCTACAATTGCCACACCACGTAGCCGCATATTGAACAACTACCGTTTTGTTATCACGTATTATTTGTGCTAAATTATCTTCTGCTAATTCTTGAAACATAGTTCTTAATTTTAGTGAGAAGCTAAATAATCAGCTGTTCCTTTTCTATCAGCTTTCATTGCATCTTTACCTTCTTCCCAGTTTGCTGGACAAACTTCTCCGTGACTTTGAACGTGCGCATAAGCATCAATTAAACGCATAAATTCTTTTACGTTTCTACCAACTGGCATATGATTAATTCCTTCGTGAAAAACTGTTCCTTCTTCATCAATTAAATACGTAGCTCTGTATGTTACGTTATCTCCTTCAACTTCAACAGTACCAGTTTCTTCATTGTAAGTTTCATTTACAATATCTAAAATTCCTAATCTGCTAGATAAATTTCTGTTACTATCTGCTAAAATTGGATAAGTTACTCCTTCAATTCCTCCATTGTCTTTTGCTGTATTTAACCAAGCAAAATGTACTTCAGGTGTATCGCAAGACGCTCCAATAACAATTGTATTTCTTTTTTCAAATTCTCCTAATGCTTCTTGAAAAGCGTGTAACTCTGTAGGACAAACAAATGTGAAATCTTTTGGGTACCAAAATAACAATACTTTCTTTTTATTATTTACTGCTTCTTCCAAAATATTAATTTTGAAAGTATCACCCATTTCATTCATTGCATCTACATTTAAATCTGGGAATTTTTTTCCAACTGCTGTTGCCATATTTTTTAGTGTTTTAAATTATTTACTTTTTTTATTACTGCAAATATACTATTGATCACGTTTGTAAAACTATATTTTCAATCCGATTTTTTTATTTGATTATAGAAATTATTTATAGTAAATAATTTCACATAGTAATTCATTATTTATAGTGAAAAAAAAAGGAAGATAAAATTTATCTTCCTTTTTTTACTTTTTATTTATTTGCAAATAGTTTAATATCATTTTCAGAAACTTCTTTTTCACCTAATATAATCAATCGCTCAACTACGTTTCGTAATTCTCTAATATTCCCTGTCCAATCATAATCTTGCAATAATTTAACAGCTGCTTTCGAGAATTTTTTTACAGCAGTTCCTTGCTCTTGTGCAATTTGATCGGTAAAAAACTCAATTAATAAAGGAATATCATCTCTCCTATCATTTAATGCAGGAACATTTATTAAAATTACAGCCAACCTATGGTATAAATCTTCTCTAAATCTTCCTTCAGCAATTTCTTTTTGTAAATCTTTATTTGTTGCTGCTATTACACGAACATCTACTTTAATATCTCTATCACTTCCTACTCTAGCAATTCTATTTTCTTGTAAAGCTCTTAAAACTTTTGCTTGAGCTGAAAGACTCATGTCTCCAATTTCATCTAAAAAAATAGTTCCACCATTTGCCGCTTCAAATTTACCTGCTCTATCTTTATTTGCGCCAGTAAATGAACCTTTTACGTGACCGAATAGTTCGCTTTCAATCAATTCTGAAGGTATTGCTGCACAGTTCACCTCAACCATTGGCGCTTTTGTACGCTCACTTTTTTCGTGTAACCAATGCGCTACTAATTCTTTTCCTGTTCCGTTTGGTCCAGTAATTAAAACTCTAGCATCTGTTGGAGCAACTTTTTCTATCATGTTTTTTATAAGATCAATAGCTTCACTTTCACCTATCATCTCATATTTTTTGCTTACTTTCTTTTTAAGTAATTTATTCTCAACAACTAATTCTTTTTTATCAAGAGCATTTCTAACGGTATTTAACAAGCGATTTAAATCTGGTGGTTTTGAAATATAATCAAAAGCTCCTAAGCGCATTGTATTTACAGCTGTATCTAAATCACCATGACCAGAAATCATAACCATCGGAATTTCAGGCTTCAATACTTTTATGCGTTCTAAAACCTCAACACCGTCCATTTTCGGCATTTTTATATCACATAAAACCAAATCATAATCCGATTTAGTAATCATATCTACACCAACAAGCCCATCTTCGGCTTCTTCAACAATATAGTTTTCGTTTTCTTCAGAAATTATTTTTGATAAAACTCTACGAATAGCAGCTTCATCTTCAATTATTAATATTTTACTTTTCATAACGTTTTTAATATTTTAACCATTTGTACAGTTCTTTATAGCTTGGTTTTTTACCGTACATTAAAATTCCTACACGATAAATTTTTGCTGCAAACCAAACAATACCAACAAAAGTCACCAATAATAATGCCATAGAAACCGCTATTTGCCACCAAGGCACTCCAAATGGAATTCTCATTAACATAACTATTGGAGATGTTAGTGGAAATAATGAAAAGCCCAAAGCAATTGGTCCATGTGGATTTTCAATTACTGAAAAACCAACATAAATAGCAATCATTAAAGGCATTAAAACTGGCATCATAAATTGTTGCGTATCAGTTTCACTATCAACAGCCGCGCCTATTGCCGCATAAATAGAACTATAAATTAAATAACCTCCTAAAAAGTAAAAAATAAACGAAAAAAACATGGTTAAAATTGGTAAATTTTTTAATTCAGCCAAAGCAACCTGTAAATCTGTAACTGAAGATTGTTGCATTTGTTGCACCACCTCAGGATTCATTTGTCCCATTGTATTGCTAGTATTAGTAGCTTCTGGTCCAAAAATTAAGGTTACAACAAATAGTAAAAGTCCTGCGGAAATCATCCAAATAATAAATTGCAAAATGCCGGCTAGTGCATTTCCTAAAATTTTACCCAACATTAATTGAAATGGTTTTACAGATGAAATAATAACTTCTATTATTCTACTAGTTTTCTCTTCAATTACACTTCGCATTACAGAAGTTCCATAAATTATAATGAACATAAAAATTAAATATCCGAAACCTCCACCAGCTATCATTCTTAAAACGCTGCCAATTTTAGAAGATTTTTCCCCAGAGAAATTTTCAGTAACAATATCTACATTTGTTTCAGTTGCTTTAATTTTAGCAACATCAAAATTTAATTGTTCTATTTTTAAATCTCTAATTTTCTTTTCTAATTTATTTTCAATATCACCCAACAAACTTAAACTTGGAGTATCTTCTGAATAAAATGAAATACCTGTTGAAATAGTATTTAAACTATCAATTTTAGGAATATACAGCAATCCATAATATGATTTTTCGGCCTCATTTCTGGCTTCATCTATTCCTAAGGCTGTTAAATTCACATATTTTGTTGAAGACGTATTTATAAAAACTGAATCTAATAATTGAGAATCATCAACGTAAGCAATGGTCCTTACCTCTTCACTGTTTTTTTGATTTAGAAATACAATTAATGAAAAAAGCCCTACCATTAATAGTGGACTTAAAATGGTCATTATTATAAACGACTTGTTTTTTACTTTTGCAAAAAACTCTCTTTTTATTATTAATTTTAATTTACCCATTGTTTGCTACGGCTTTTAAAAAGATATCATTTGCACTTGGAATAATTTCAGTAAAATGATTGATTTGTGCTTTATCATTTAAATATTGAATTAAATCTTTTGAAGTTTCGTTATCCTTTAATCCAATAACCAATCTTAACTCATTATCAATTGAAATTTCTTTATTAGTACTAATTGTAAAATGTGAAGAAATTTCACTCAATAAATTTTCTTTTGAATTAGATATTAATCCAACTTCAAATTCATTGGTTTTAAATTGCTGCTTAATTTCGTGTAACTTACCGTCAATAATTTTATTAGACTTATCAATTAAAGCAATATAATCACACAATTCTTCTACAGATTCCATTCTGTGCGTTGAAAAAATAATACTTGCTCCTTCATCTCTTAATTGTAAAATTTCATCTTTAATTAAGTTCGCATTTATGGGATCAAATCCACTAAAAGGCTCATCAAAAATTAACAATTTTGGACTGTGCAAAACAGTCACAATAAATTGTACTTTTTGCGCCATTCCTTTAGAAAGTTCTTGAATTTTTTTGTTCCACCAATCTGAAATACCAAATTTTTCAAACCAATATTTAAGTTTTTTCTTGGCTTCAGCTTCAGACAAACCTTTTAATTGTGCTAAATACAAAGCTTGCTCCCCAACCTTCATACTTTTGTATAAACCTCTTTCTTCTGGCAAGTAACCAATTTGATGCACGTGATGTGGTTGCAAAACTTCACCATCTAATAAAATGGTGCCAGAATCTGGTAAAGTTATTTGATTTATAATTCTAATTAACGAAGTTTTTCCAGCTCCATTTGGACCTAATAATCCAAATACACTTCCTTTTGGAACTGAAATTGAAACGTTGTTTAATGCCGTAAAATTTCCGTAAGTTTTACAAACATTTTCAACCGTTAAAATATTTCCCATGTTATAAATTTTATTTCGTCAACGAAAATAAATTTATTTTATTAGAATTAAGTTAAGTTTTTAATAAAATTAATGAAGTCTTTCTATGTACTTGCTTTGAATTGTTTTTAACAACTCAACAGTAGCTTTTGGTTTTACAATCCTTAGCATTTCAACAATACCTCCTTTGGTGTAAAAAATACCTTTTGCAATATCATAGCGAGAGTCAGTTACGTTATGCTTCACTTCATAAGTTAGCATTTTAAATTCTTCCCAACTCATATATCTTGGTACCTCTAAATAATACACATCACTATCATTTTTAGATTTATAAATACCTTTTTCTAATTTTTCTATTCTAAAAAATCTATTAATTCTAATTAAAGCTTCTTTGTTTTCAAATTTTTCACTTTTTGCAAAATCATAACCTTCTTTAGCATAATATTCTTGAATAGTAGAAATTTCAGGATACCTATTTATTCCTTTTACCCTCACACCATTTAATTTTCTATCGCCAATTGTTATTTCACACTTAGCACCATCTAACTTTAAATGATGTTCTTTATTAATTTTTCTGGTAACTCTTAAAATTTTCTCAAAAGAATTTGGCGTTTTGGTAACAAATATTATTGAGTTTGGTTTTTCAACTTCTGTAAATCTACCATAGTAATTTTTATACGGATCAGGAACATTAAGAACAAATGTTTTCGGCATTTTATTTTCATTAACCGTATCAATGTTTTCCTGTATAATAATTTTTCCAATAAGTTCTTTTGTAGCCATAATTTTAAACAATTAAATTTCTGATTTAAACTTATCTCTTTTTTTTATAATAACCAAACAATCCTGAAAAAGTATTTTTTTGAAATTTATTATGCGTGCATAGTATTTTTTTATATATTTGGTAAATGCAAAAAGAAAAAACTATTGACCATGTTCTAAGAGCAACTTGGCAAACTGTAGCAAAAATGTACAATGAACAGGCTATAAAATACGATAGTTCTATGGCAATGGCATTTGTTTTGCTTAATATAGATAAAGAAAAAGGAACACCATCTACTTCGTTGGGGCCTTCAATGGGTATGGAGCCTACAAGCCTTTCTCGTATTTTAAAAAGTATGGAAGAAAAGGGTGCAATTTATAGAGAAAAAAACCCCGATGACGGTAGAAGCGTTTTAATAAAATTAACCCCTTTTGGACTTGAAAAAAGAAAAACTTCAAAAGAGCATGTAATATTATTTAATGAAACTGTTCGGAAAAATATTTCAGAAGAAAAAATAAAGTGCTTTTTTGAAGTTACTGAAACAATAAACAATTTAATAGCTAACAAAGCTATTTTTTTAGAAACAAAACCAACTATATAAAAATCAAAATAATGAAAAGACCAATAAAAAAAGTAGCTGTCATTGGTTCCGGAATCATGGGATCAGGAATTGCTTGTCATTTTGCAAACATTGGTGTTGAAGTTTTACTATTAGATATAATTCCTCGTGAATTAAATGAAGTAGAAAAAGCTAAAGGATTAACACTTGAAAACAAAGCAGTGAGAAACAGATTGGTGAATGAAAGCTTAACAGCATCATTAAAATCTAAGCCCTCACCTATTTACAATCAAAAATTTGCTGAAAGAATTTCAACAGGAAATTTAGAGGACGATTTACACAAAGTAAAAGATGTAGATTGGATTATTGAAGTTGTTATTGAACGTTTAGATATTAAAAAATCGGTTTTTGAAAAAATTGAAAAACATAGAAAACCAGGTACTTTAATTACTTCTAACACTTCTGGAATTCCAATTGCTTATATGAATGAAGGAAGAAGCGAAGATTTTCAACAGCATTTTGCAGTAACTCACTTTTTTAATCCGCCACGTTATTTAAAATTATTTGAAGTTGTTCCAGGTCCAAACTGCAAACAGGAAATTACCGACTTTTTAATGATGTATGGTGAAAAATTCTTGGGAAAAACATCGGTTTTAGCAAAAGACACACCCGCTTTTATTGGAAATCGAGTTGGAATTTTTGGAATAATGAGTTTATTCCACCAAGTTAAAGAATTAGGTTTAACGGTTGAAGAAGTTGATAAATTAACTGGTCCAGTTATTGGTCGCCCTAAATCTGCAACTTTCAGAACTGTTGATGTTGTTGGATTAGATACATTAGTTCACGTTGCCAATGGTATTTATGAAAATTGCCCAAATGATGAAGCTCACGAGCTTTTTAAATTGCCAACTTTCATTGATAAAATGATGGAAAATAAATGGCTGGGAAGTAAAACCAAACAAGGGTTTTACAAAATGGTTGTTGAAGATGGTAAGAAAAATATACTTTCATTAGATTTAGACACATTAGAATATCGCCCGAATAAAAGAGCCAAATTTGCTACTTTAGAAATGACTAAAACCATTGATAAGGTTATTGATCGTTTTAAAGTTTTAATAAAAGGAAAAGATAAAGCTGGAGAATTTTATAGAAAGAATTTTACTGCTATGTTTGGCTATGTACAAAATAGAATCCCTGAAATATCAGATGAATTATATAGATTAGATGATGCTATGAAAGCTGGTTTTGGTTGGGAACACGGTCCTTTCCAAATTTGGGATGCAATAGGCGTTGAAAAAGGAATAGAATTAATGCAGGCTGAAAATATTCCTATTGCTACTTGGGTAACAGAAATGATTGCTAGTGGAAATAAATCTTTTTATTCTGTAAAAGATGGAGCTAAATATTTTTATGATATTCCATCAAAAAAACAAGAAAAAATTCCCGGTCAAGATAGTTTTATCATTCTTGATAATATACGTGAAGCTAAAACAATCTGGTCTAATGCAGGAGCTTCTATTCAACATTTAGGTAATGGAGTTTTAAATGTAGAATTCCAATCTAAAATGAACACTTTAGGTGGCGAAGTTTTACAGGCTATTAATAAAGGAATTGATTTAGCTGAGACAGAATATGATGCAGTTATCATTGGAAATCAAGCTGCCAACTTCTCTGTTGGAGCCAATTTAGCAATGGCATTTATGATGGCTGTTGAACAAGAATATGACGAGCTTAATTTCTCAGTAAAATATTTTCAAGATACGGTAATGCGATTGCGTTATTCATCTTGCCCAACAATTATTGTTCCTCATGGTTATACATTTGGTGGTGCTTGTGAAATGAGTATGCATGCAGATAAAGTAATTGCTGCTGCTGAAACCTATATTGGTTTAGTTGAATTTGGTGTTGGAATTATTCCTGGTGGAGCTGGTTCAAAAGAAATGGCTTTAAGAGCTTCCGAAGGTTTATTAAAAGATGACGTCAAGTTAAATAAATTGAGAGATTATTTTATCAATGTAGCAATGGCCAAAGTTGCAACTTCTGCACACGAAGCTTACGATTTAGGATTCTTTAAGGAACATAAAGATATTGTAGTTGTTAATAAAGACAGACAAATTGCCACAGCAAAACGTCACGCTATTCAAATGTTAGAAGATGGATATACACAACCAACTCCTAAAAAAGTTTTAGTGTATGGTCAACAAGCTTTAGGAATGTTTTTAGTTGGAACTGATAGTTTACAAAAAGGGCATTATGCATCAGAACACGATAAAAAAATTGCTAATAAATTAGGTTATGTAATGGCGGGTGGAGATTTATCTGAACCTACTTACGTATCAGAACAATACCTATTAGATATTGAACGTGAAGCCTTTATGAGTTTAATGACCGAAAGAAAAACGTTAGAACGTATTGAGCATATGTTAAAAACTGGTAAACCTTTAAGAAACTAAAAAAATGAAAACAGCATATATAGTACAAGGATATAGAACAGCGGTTGGGAAAGCTCCAAAAGGAGTATTTAGGTTTAAAAGACCCGATGAATTAGCTGCGGAAACAATTGAACATTTATTAAAAGATTTTCCTCAATTAGACAAACACAGAATTGACGACGTAATTGTAGGAAATGCAATGCCAGAAGCTGAGCAAGGTTTAAATATGGGACGTTTAATTTCGTTAATGGGATTAAAAATTGATGATGTTCCAGGAATGACTGTAAACAGATATTGCGCATCAGGGTTAGAAACTGTAAGTATCGCCGTTGCTAAAATTCAATCTGGAATGGCAGATTGCATAATTGCAGGTGGTGTTGAAAGTATGAGTTATATTCCAATGGGCGGATATCGTCCAGTTCCTAATTATAAATCTGCTAAAGAAGGGCATGAAGATTATTATTGGGGAATGGGATTAACAGCTGAAGCCGTTGCAAAACAATTTAAAGTTTCACGTGAAGATCAAGATGAGTTTTCTTTTAAATCTCATATGAAAGCTTTAAATGCACAAGCCGAAGGAAAATTTAATGATGATATTGTTCCAATTTCTGTTGAAAATATTTTCTTAGATGAAAACGGAAAAAAACAAACTAAAAATTACACAGTTTCTGAAGATGAAGGCCCACGTAAAGGAACTTCAATAGAAGCTTTAGCTAAACTTCGCCCAGTGTTTGCTTTAGATGGAAGTGTAACTGCAGGTAACTCTTCTCAAATGAGTGACGGAGCTGCATTTTTATTGGTTATGAGTGAAGAAATGGTGAAGGAATTAAATATTGAGCCAATTGCTCGTATGGTTTCTTTTGCTGCTGTTGGTGTTGAGCCACGTATTATGGGAATTGGCCCTGTTAAAGCAATTCCAAAAGCATTAAAGCAAGCCAATATTACCTTAAATGATATTAATTTAATTGAATTAAATGAAGCTTTTGCATCACAATCATTGGCCGTAATGAGAGAGCTAAACATCAATCAAGATATTGTAAATGTGAATGGTGGAGCAATTGCTTTAGGACATCCACTTGGCTGTACAGGAGCAAAACTTTCCGTACAATTATTTAATGAAATGCGTCGTAGAAAAAACAAATACGGCATTGTAACTATGTGTGTTGGAACCGGACAAGGTGCTGCAGGCGTTTTCGAATTATTAAAATAAAATACTAAAATCTAAACCTATCTATATAATGGCAACAATTAAAGGAGGAGAATTCCTAATTAAAGAAATTAAAGCAGAAGACATATTTGTATCGGAAGAATTTAATGAAGAACAAAAAATGATGAAAGAAGCGGTTATTGAATTTATAGACCGTGAAGTTTGGCCTCTTAAAGAACGATTTGAAAACAAAGATTATGCACTTACTGAAGAGGTAATGCGTAAAGCAGGAGAAATGGGCTTTTTAGGTGTTTCAATTCCAGAAGAATATGGTGGAATTGGGATGGGATTTGTTTCAACAATGTTAGTAACTGATTATATTTCATCTGCAACAGGATCTTTGGCAACAGCTTTTGGAGCTCATACTGGAATTGGAACTATGCCAATATTTTTATATGGAACAGAAGAACAAAAACAAAAATATTTGCCATTATTAACATCAGGTCAAAAATTTGGTGCGTATTGTTTAACTGAACCAGGTGCAGGAAGTGATGCCAATTCAGGAAAAACTACTGCTGAATTAACTGCAGATGGTAAACATTATAAAATTAACGGTCAAAAAATGTGGATTTCAAACGCAGGTTTTGCTGAAATCTTTATTGTTTTTGCACGTATAGAAGATGATAAAAACATTACTGCTTTTATCATGGATTTTGATAAAAATAATCCAAACGGTGTAACTTTAGGTGAAGAAGAAAAAAAATTAGGAATTACCTCTTCATCAACACGTCAGGTCTTTTTTAATGATACAATTCTACCTATTGAAAATATGCTTTCTGAAAGAGGAAAAGGATTTAAAATTGCCATGAACTCTTTAAATGTAGGTCGTATAAAGTTAGGCGTTGCTTGTTTAGATGCTAGTAGAAGAATTATTACAGAGTCCGTAAATTACGGAAATGAACGCAAGCAATTTCAAACCGCAATTTCTAATTTTGGCGCAATTCAAAAGAAATATGCAGATATGAGTGCTAAAACTTTCACTTTAGATGCTGGTTGCTACAGAGCTGCAAAGAATATTCAAAATATGATTGATGCGTTATTGGCAGATGGAAAATCACATCAAGATGCAGAATTAGCTGCGTTTCAGGAATATGCCATTGAATGTGCTATTTTAAAAGTATATGGATCAGAAGTTTCACAGTTTGTTTCTGATGAAGGAATTCAAATTTTTGGAGGTATGGGATTCTCAAAAGACACACCTATGGAAAGTGCTTGGAGAGATGCTAGAATTACTAGAATTTACGAAGGAACCAATGAAATAAATAGACTTTTAACTGTGGGTATGTTGCTTAAAAAAGCAATGAAAGGAGAAATAGACTTATTAACTCCTGCAATGGAAGTTGGAAATAGCCTACTCGGAATTCCTTCATTTGACACTCCAGATTATGCTGTTTTGTTTTCTGAAGAAAAAGAAATGATAGCCAAATTAAAGAAAGCGTTTTTAATGATTTCTGGAAAAGCAGTTCAAACATATGGAATGGATTTAGAAAATCATCAACAACTAGTTTTAGCTGCTGCTGAAATTATGATTGAAGTTTATATGGCAGAATCTGCTATTTTAAAAGCTGAAAAAGTTGCTAAATTTACATCGGAAACAGCTGCTGAATGTCAAATAGCTATGGCAAAATTAAACTTATTTAATGCGGTTGAAAAATCTGCAACAATGGGAAGAGAAGCTATCGTTTATTTTTCAGAAGGAGATGAACAACGCATGTTGTTAATGGGATTAAAACGATTTACAAAATACACTAACAATCCAAATGTTATTGCATTAAGAAAAACAATTGCAGCAAAGGTTATTGCTGAAAATAAATATTGTTTTTAAATAATTTCAAATTCAATCAATTTAATTAATAGTAAAAGCTGTAACAAAAAAAGTTACAGCTTTTCTTTTTTACTTCATTTTTTTTGTAACTTTATACTATCATCCAATCAAACTTATGGCCCCTTTCTTTCATTAATTTAAAATTCTTCAATTATGAAAAAAAACATTGGAATATGGATAGACTCTAAACAAGCCTTCATTATTAAATTATCAAACGACAAGCACACTATTAAAACTATTGAATCTAATATTGAATTTAGAGAAAGAGTTGAGGGTGAATCTAAAAAATTTGGCCGATTTGGTGGACAATATATTACCTATGAAAAGAACAAAGAAAACAAACAGTTGCTTCAGACCAATGAATATATCAAAAAATTATTGAAAGAAATAAGTAATTGTGATTCTTTTGTAATATTTGGGCCTTCAAAAATGAAAAAAATATTAAAAAAAGAAATCAAAAATAATATGTTGTTAGCACCAAAACTTTTAGGTGTTTTTAAATCCGAACAATTAACTGAAAACCAAATGATTGCTTGGGTAAAAGATTATTATAAAATTTAAAATAATAATCCTCCCCATAAAATTATAAACGCTAAAACACCTAAAATTACCAACAATGGCCAAATAAATTTTAGCCAAATATTGTAATTTACATTTACCATTGCTAAAGATGGTAATATTAAACCTGTTGGGGTTATAAAACTCATTAATCCCATCCCGAATAAATACGTGTTTACAATTTCTTCTGGAGGAACTCCAACAACTGGCGCTAAAGAACTCATAATAGGCATTGTAACAACTGCTAAACCTGAGGATGATGAAATAAATAAGGTTAAAACAAAAAATACCAACATTAAAATTGGTAAAAATATTGTTGGTGGCATTCCATCTACTAAATTGGTTGCATAAAATAATATTGTATCTGAAATTTGACCTTCATTTAGCACAAAAGTTACACCTCTGGCAATACCTATAATAAATGATACACCTAATAAATCTTTTGCTCCGTTTATAAATTCTTTAATAAAATTTTGCTCTCCTATTCGTTGTAATATTGCAATTAAAATAGCTGCAACTAAAAATAAAGCTGTCATTTCCTGAAACCACCATCCTAATACGGAAACTCCATAAATCATTACTACAAAAGTTAATGCAAACAAACTCAGTAAACCTTTGGTTACAAAACTTAATTTTGATTTTGGAGATACCTCTAAATTTGAGGCAAAAGGATTTTCAAGTTTTGTGTTATATAATAATGATTTTGTAGGGTCTTTTTTAATTTTATTTGCATAGCGCATAATATACCAAATACAAACTGTTAAGCCCAAAGCTAACATTGCTAACCTACTATAAATACCAACTGTCCAATTTACACCAGCAGCATCTGACGCAATAATTGTTGAAAACGGGTTCACAGTTGAAGCCATTGTTCCAATTGCTGAACCTATATAAATAACCGCAACAGGGACTATGAGATCGTAACCCGCAGCTAAAAAAACTGGAACCAATATTGGATAAAAAGCCAATGTTTCTTCTGCCAAACCAAAGGTGGTTCCACCAACAGCAATTAATGTTGTTACTATTATAATTAAAATACTTTCTCTTCCTTTTAATCTATGAGCTAAAAAACCAACACCATCATTAAAAGCTCCAGTACTATTAAATACTCCAATAAAACCACCAATAATTAAAACAAATAAAATAATATCAATTGCTTCATAAATTCCTTTAATTGGAGCAAACAAAATTTCAAAAAAACCTTGAGGTTTAGCTTCCACATTTTTATAAGTTCCGGGAATTGAAATTGGTTTTTTAATTTTTCCTTCCTTAAATTTATCTAAAGAAATAACAATCTTATTTTCATCTAATAATTTTTGTGTAGCCGTAAATCGTTCCTGATTTTCAAATGAGCTAATTATAAATTCATTTGATGATTTTTCATACAATAATGTACTGTATTTTCCTGCCGGAAGTAACCACGTAGCAACAGCGCTTAATATAATTGCTATTATTAAAACAGAATATGGTGAAGGGAATTTTATAGCTATTTTCATATTAAAAAAAATGTGGCACAAAAATAGCAGTAATTAAATTAATAGTATATTTAACAACACTTTTTTTTAAATAATAATTATGAATACAAAAATAATTTCAGGATTCCTTTTACTTTTTTTTAGCACAATAGGTTTTTCACAAAATTTAACATTTGATGAAATAAAAACGGCAAACGGCGTTTTAAAAATACAACCAATATTGCACGGAAGCCTTGTTTTAACATATAACAATAAAACAATTTATGTTGATCCGTATGGAGGTTTTAATGCCTACAAAAATTTAAAATCGCCTGATATTGTTTTAATTACAGATATTCATGGAGACCATTTAGATGAAAAAACATTGGATTCTATAAATACTTCAAAAGCCATTTTTATTGCTCCTAAGGCAGTAGCCAATCAAATTTCAGCAAAATATAAATCTAACATCACAGTTTTAGAAAACGGACAAGGAGTTCACCGTTTAGATTTTTTTATAAAAGCGATGCCAATGTATAATTTACCTGAAAACCCGCCAAGTAAAAAGCATCCGAAAGGAAGAGGAAATGGTTATATTTTAACTATTGATAATTTACAAATTTACATTTCTGGAGATACAGAAGATATTCCTGAAATGAGAACTCTTCAAAATATTGATATTGCTTTTATTTGTATGAATTTGCCATATACAATGACCATTGAACAAGCTGCAAGTGCTGTTTTAGAGTTTCAACCTAAAATTGTATATCCATATCATTATAGAGGAACAGAAGGTTTAAGTGATGTTGAAGCATTTAAAAATTTAGTAAATTCTAAAAACAACACTATTGATGTTCGATTAAGAGATTGGTATCCTAAAAATTAGGATTTCAACAGTTCTTTGCCAATTGCACATTGCAAGCATAATTGTTTACTACAATATTCATTTTTAAGTTGCAGTAATGCTTGAGTTTCAAAGGCATTATTACTTTCAATTTTTAAATCTTCAAATTTTGAAATTATGGTATTGTTTTCAGGTTTTAGTTGTTCAATTATTGAAATTACCGAAGAATAATCTGTTGCTCCCATACTTTTTAAATACATAAATTTTAAAGGTATTACGGTATTAATTAGTAATAAATCAATAAATGATTTTGTGAGTTTTTTTGAACTTTTTTTAGATTCTTTCTGAAACGTATAATGCGTTTTCCAAAAATCGGAAGTTGAAACATTAAATACTTTGTAAAAATCCTCTAATTGTTCAATTTCAATAATTTCTGAAAAAATATTTTGACTTTTATGATATAAAGAAGCAAGCTGCGACAATCTAATAGTAGGAAAATTATTTGGACGTAACCTAAAAAAATGAATTTCATTTTTTGAAATTGAAACTAATTTAAATTTCACTTTTAAATAATTATAGGAATTCTTCAACTGCTTAAAATATTCATTTTCAACAACTTCAAACAACATTCCGGCTTGTCCTAACAATAAAGCTTCTACTTGTTGTTGGTTGTGTGCAACTTTCCTTAAAGTTGAAAAATCAAAAGATAAAGCCGTATTTAAAAATGCTTCAGCATTAATTTTTAATCCAAAGTTTTTGGCTAATAACACAAATAAAGTAGCTTCCCAATTATTATTTGTTTTATTTAAAACTTCTTGAAAATAAGTAGCTTTTTGCTCCAAACGTTCAAAATACAAACGTTCAATCCAATTTTTAAGTGTAAAAGAATCAATTGTACTAATGGAGTTTTCACAATTAATCCAATGTTTCCTTTTATCAAAAAGTTCTTGATAATTCACTAACAATTCAGCCGAAACATAATTCTTTAATTCCAGTGTAGAAATTGGTTTGTTATCTTTTCTAAAAACATCAATATCATGAGTCCAAACAACGTGTAAAATTACCGAATCATAATTTTCATCTATTTCGTGTTGATGATGATACCAGTCCGATGAATTTAAATGAATTTCAACATTTCCAGCCCAAAGTTGACCGTTAATTTCAATTTTAGCATTTAAAAAATCAGGTCCAGCATTGAAATTTTCAATTCCTACAGAATTAATTTGAATAGGTTCACCAGAACACGATTGTAAATTATTAAATGAAAACAATTTAAGTTTCCATATAAAATGAAGTAAATTTTCTTTCATAGCATTTTAAAACGTATAAATATAAAAATTAACTCTCAAATTTAAAAATTGAATTCAAATGTTACCTAATTTTCAATAAATTTGGAGTAATTTTGTAGTATTAAATTATAGATAATGAATGTAATTAATAGTTTAGAATGGAGATATGCAACAAAAAAGTTCAATCCTGCAAAAAAACTATCAAATCAACAAATTGATACTTTAAAAAACGCTTTTAATTTAACACCAACATCTTTTGGGTTACAACCAATAAAATTAATTGTAATCGAGAATAAAGAATTACAAGAAAAGTTTATTGAGTTGGCATACTTTCAGCGTCAAGTAGCAGATGCATCTCACCTATTGGTTATTTGTATTGAAAATGACACCACAACAAATGATATAAATGCTTATTTTGATTTAGAAAAAAAAATAAGAAATGTTGAAGAAGCTACAATTGCCAATTTTAGAAAGCAATTAATTGAAATGTATGATAACAAGACAGCTGAAGAGAAAAAATTATCAGCTATTTACCAAACTTATATTGCATTAGGAAATTTAATGACCGTTTGTGCTGTTGAAAAAATAGATGCTTGTCCGCTTGAAGGTTTTATTCCAGAAAAAGTTGATCAACTTTTAAATTTAAAAGCCTTAAATTTATCATCCGTTTTATTATTGCCGGTTGGAATTAGAGCCGACGATGATATAATGAGTACACTAAAAAAAGTAAGAAAACCACTGAATGAAATGATTATTGGCATTTCATAAAAAATACAAACCAAAAAATATCAAAACTAATTATGAGTAAAGCAATAAGAACCCTTGAACCGAAAGAACTTTGGAATAATTTTGCCAATTTAAATGAAGTGCCAAGAGGCTCTAAAAAAGAAGAAAAAGTTATTCAATTTATAGCTGACTTCGGAAAAAAATTAAACCTTGAAACTGTTATTGATCCTGTTGGAAATGTAATTATAAAAAAACCAGCATCAAAAGGAATGGAAGGCAGAAAAACAGTTGTACTGCAATCGCATTTAGATATGGTACATCAAAAAAATTCCAGTACAAATTTTGATTTTGATACAGAAGGAATTAAAATGATAATTGATGGTGAATGGGTAAAAGCAGATGGAACAACTTTAGGAGCGGATAATGGTTTAGGCGTTGCTGCAATAATGAGTGTTCTAGAATCTAAGTCTATTCAACATCCAGCTATTGAAGCATTATTTACTATTGATGAGGAAACTGGAATGACTGGTGCAATGGGATTACAAGGTGGTTATTTAAACGGTGAAATATTATTAAATTTAGATACTGAGGAAGATGACGAAATTGATATTGGTTGTGCTGGAGGTATAGATATTACTGCTCAAAACCCTTATAATGCAGTAAATTCACCAAGTAACAGTGTTGGTTTTAATATTTCTGTTACAGGTTTAAATGGTGGACATTCTGGAATGGATATTCATAAAGGATTAGGGAATGCTAATAAAATTATGAACCGACTTTTATTTGGATCTCAAGAATTTGTTAGAGTTTCTGAAATAAATGGAGGAAGCTTACGAAATGCTATTCCTAGAGAAAGTTTTGCACTTGTATCAGTAAAAGAATTATATAAAGATCAATTTTTAAAAACAATTAATAAAATTGCTAAAGAAATTAAAACTGAGTTTAAAACAGTTGATCCAAACCTAGAAATAACATTTACTTTAACTGCAGTTCCTAAAAAAGTAATGACTTCCATTAGTCAAAATACGCTAATAAAAACTTTATATGCCTTACACAATGGTGTATATAGAATGAGTAATGATATGGACGGCTTAGTTGAAACTTCTAATAATATTGCTCGTGTAATTGTAAAAGATGAATTAATTAAAATTTTATGCTTAACCCGTTCTTCTGTTGAAAGCTCAAAATTTGATTTAGCTAATACTTTAAAAGCTACTTTTGAATTAAGCGGATTTAAAGTAACTTTATCTGGCTCATATCCAGGTTGGAAACCAAATGTAAACTCGCCTATTTTAAAAGTTTTAAGTGAAACCTATGAAAAACTTTTTGAAAGCAAAGCAAATGTTGTTGCTTGTCACGCAGGTTTAGAATGTGGAATTTTAGGAACAAATTACCCAGAAATGGATATGATTTCATTCGGTCCAACAATTCAAGGAGCACATTCTCCAGATGAAAGAGCTCATATAAAATCTGCTCAAAAATTTTGGAAATTTTTACTTAACATACTGGAAAACATACCGTTTAAAAAATAACGATACAAAAAGAGGTTGAAATTATTTAACCTCTTTTTTTTTATTTCTTTGTTAACATTATTCCCTTTTATAAACCATAAATAATTGTATTTTTACACCTTAAAAATAACTTGATAATCTCCAATGGGAAAAATTATTGCAATTGCCAATCAAAAAGGTGGTGTTGGCAAAACTACAACAACAGTTAATTTAGCTGCTGCACTAGGTGTTTTAGAAAAAAAAGTGCTGTTAATTGATGCCGATCCACAAGCAAATGCGTCGTCTGGTCTTGGTATTAATGTAGATGAAGTTGAAATTGGTACATACCAAATTCTAGAACATGCCACTACTGCAAGAGAAGCCATAATTGCCACAAATTCTCCAAATGTAGACCTTATTCCTGCACATATTGATTTAGTAGCGATTGAAATTGAATTAGTTGATAAAAAAAATCGTGAATATATGTTAAAGGAAATATTGAAAGATATTAAAGACGATTACGATTATATTTTAATTGACTGTGCTCCATCTTTAGGTTTAATAACCTTAAATTCTTTGGTTGCAGCAGATTCAGTGATTATTCCAATTCAATGCGAATATTACGCCCTTGAAGGTTTAGGAAAATTATTGAATACCATAAAAAGTGTTCAAAAAATTCACAATTCAAATTTAGATATTGAAGGATTGCTATTAACCATGTATGATTCTCGTTTACGCCTTTCTAACCAAGTTGTAGAAGAAGTTAATAAACACTTTCAAGATATGGTGTTTAAAACAGTCATTCAAAGAAATGTAAGGCTAAGTGAAGCTCCAAGTTTTGGAGAAAGTATAATCTCTTATGATGCTACAAGTAAAGGCGCAGTAAATTATATAAACTTAGCAAACGAAATATTAAAAAAGAATAAAAAAAATGGCAAAGGCAATTAAAAAACAAGCACTTGGAAGAGGATTATCTGCCTTATTAAAAGAAACAAATTCAGATATAAATTCTGCAGAAGATAAATTTGCAGACAAACTTGTTGGAAATATTTTAGAAATTGAATTAGATTCAATTGAAGTAAATCCATACCAACCAAGAAGCTATTTTAATGAAGAAGCTTTAAGAGAATTAGCCAGCTCTATAAAAGAACTTGGCGTTATTCAACCAATTACAGTTCGTAAATTTGAAGGTAATAAATTTCAATTAGTTTCAGGAGAGCGAAGATTTAGAGCTTCAAAATTAATAGGAAATACAACAATACCAGCTTACATTAGACTTGCTAATGATCAAGAAATGTTGGAAATGGCTTTGGTTGAAAACATTCAGCGTAAAGACCTAGATCCTATAGAAGTTGCACTTTCATACCAACGTTTAATAGATGAAATAGATTTAACTCAAGAAGAAATGAGTGCCCGAGTTGGAAAAAAGCGTTCCACAATTAGTAACTATTTGCGTTTACTAAAATTAGATCCAATTATTCAAACTGGAATGCGTGATGGATTTTTATCTATGGGTCATGGTAGAGCTCTTATAAATGTAGAAGACCCTCAAGAACAATTAAGTATTTACGAAAAAATTATTGAAGAAAAATTATCTGTTCGTCAAACTGAACAATTAGTTAAAGATGGAAAAGAAACTCCTTTAAAAGTAGTTGCAAAACCAACAAAACAAAAAGAAAATCCAGCGTTTGTTTCAAATGGTTTAAAAACCTTTAGCGAATACTTTGGGCACAAAATTGACGTTAAACTTTCTGGAGCTGATAAAGGAAAAATTTTAATTCCATTTCATTCAGAAGAAGATTTTAACCGAATTAAAAAATTATTAGAATAGTGCTAAATAAACAGTTATACATATTTATAATTTTTGTAACTATTTTCTTTAATAAAAGTTATTCGCAAGAAGAAAATACAAATTTAAAAATAAAGGATACCATTTTTGAGGCCTATACCTTCAATCCTTTATCTCCTGCAAAAGCTGCTTTTTATTCCGCAATTTTACCAGGATTAGGTCAGGCTTATAATAAAAAGTATTGGAAAATTCCTTTTGTATATGGAGCACTTGGTAGTGGAGTTTATTTTTATGATTTAAACAATAAAAATTTTAACCGAGCTAGAACCGCGTATAAGTTGCGATTGAATGATAAACCCGATGAATTTGATGGCTTAGATGGGAAAATTTATCTTTCAGATGATGCACTTACAAGAGCGCAAAAAAGTTATAAAAAAGATAGAGATTTATCATTACTTGTAACCATTGGTTTATACTTTTTACAAATTATTGAAGCAAGTACAAACGCACATCTATTACAACATAATGTAGATGATAATTTATCTTTTTCACCACAAATAATTCAAAATTCAGTCACAAACAAATCCGTTGTTGGTGCCTCAATTAATTTTAATTTTTAATAATGAAAATAGCACTTTTAGGTTACGGTAGAATGGGGAAAACAATAGAGCAAATTGCCTTGCAACGTGGTCATACAATTGTTTTAAAAGTTGATGAAAACACTGAAAGTTACGATATTACAAAGGCCGATATAGCGATTGATTTTAGTATTCCATCAGTTGCATTTGCTAATATTTCAAACTGTTTAAACAACAACGTTCCTGTTGTTAGCGGAACAACTGGTTGGTTAGATAAGTTTAACAATGCCAAAGAACTTTGCCTGCAAAAAAACGGAGGTTTTATATATGCTTCAAATTATAGTTTAGGTGTTAATATCTTTTTTGAACTAAATGAAAATTTAGCCAAAATGATGCGCAACTTAAAGCAATATGAAATTTCAATGGAAGAAATACATCATACAAAAAAATTAGATGCTCCAAGCGGGACTGCAATTACACTTGCAGAAGGAATTATTAAAAATTCTGATAAAGAAAGTTGGGCATTAAATGTAACAAATAAAGATACTGAACTACCTATAGTAGCAAAACGCATTGATGATGTTCCAGGAACGCATTCTGTAGCATATAAATCAACTGTAGATACTATTGATATTAAACATACCGCCCACAGCAGAGATGGTTTTGCTTTAGGAGCTGTTATTGCTGCCGAGTGGTTAGTTGATAAAAAAGGTGTTTTTACAATGAAAGACGTTTTAGGTATTTAATTAAAACTTAGTAATTATGACAATGATTGAATGGTTCATATTTTTCTTAATAATTCAGGTAATCCACTTTTTAGGAACTTGGAAATTATATGTAAAAGCAGGTAGAAAACCTTGGGAAGCAATAATTCCTATTTATAATGGAATTGTATTAATGAAAATTATAAAACGCCCAAGTTGGTGGATAATTTTATTATTTATTCCAATCATAAACTTACTAATGTTTCCTGTAATTTGGGTTGAGACTATTAGAAGTTTCGGAAAATATAAAACATTACACTCATTTTTAGTGGTACTTTCTTTAGGTTTTTATATTTATTACTTAAATTATATTGAAAAAGTAATTTATGTTGAAGACCGAAGTTTAAAATCCAGAACAGAATTAGGTGAATGGGTAAGTTCAATAGTTTTTGCTATAATTGCTGCAACAATTGTGCATACGTACTTTATGCAGCCTTATACAATTCCTACTTCTTCATTAGAAAAATCGTTACTAATTGGTGATTTTCTATTTGTTAGTAAATTTCATTATGGAGCAAGAACTCCAATGACAACAATTGCTGCGCCAATGGTTCACGATTCATTGCCATTAACTAAAATGAAATCATACTTAAGCAAACCTCAACTGCCATACTTTAGATTTCCTGGATTTGAAAAAATTAAAAGAAATGAAATAGTAGTTTTTAGTTGGCCAGTAGATACCGTTCGTTTTTTTAGAGATCGTTCTAATATTCATATTGATAAGCCTATTGATAAAAAATCTAATTACGTAAAACGTTGTGTGGGTATTCCTGGAGATTCTCTTGAAATTAAAGATGGTTACATTTTTATAAATGGCGAAAAAACTGTGTTGCCAGACAGAGCAAAAACACAATATATGCATAAAGTTGTTACTAACGGGCAACAATTAAATGGTACTACTTTAAGCAGATATAATGTTACTGAAGGACATTTTCAAGGAGATTTTTATATGCTGAATTTAACAGATGAAAATGCTGCCAAACTTAGTAAAAATCCAATAGTTACAAGTGTAACAAAGTTGATTGAACCTAAAGGTAATTATAGTAAATCCATATTTCCACATAATGAGCAATATCCTTGGTCTATAGACAATTACGGCCCAATTTATATTCCAGAAGCTGGTAAAACAGTTGAACTTAATTCAAAATCATTACCATTTTATAAACGAATTATTGAAGTATATGAAAACAATGATTTAACAATTAATGGTGATGAAATTTTTATCAATGGAAAATTAGCAACGTCATATACTTTTAAACAAGATTATTATTGGATGATGGGAGACAACCGTCATAATTCTGAAGATGCACGTTATTGGGGTTATGTGCCGTTTGACCACGTTGTTGGAAAACCAGTTTTTATTTGGTTTAGCTGGGATAGTAACGCAGAAGGAATTGCAAATAAAATTCGTTGGAAACGCGTTTTCACAACTGTTCATGGTAGTGGAGAGCCAGTTTCTTATTTAAATTATTTTTTAGGAGCTTTATTACTATGGTTTGGTTATAGTTCTTTTAGAAAACGCAAAAACAAAGAAGGATAATTCATCCATTTAAAATTTAATAATTAGGAATCTTATAGTAATAAGATTCCTAATTATTTATATAAACAATCACAATGACTTTATTTCAACCAACATTTTTTTCACCAATAGCACAATATGTTGGCATTGCTAAATCATCAAAAATTTTGTTTGAAGTTGAAGATAACTTTCAAAAACAAACCTATAGAAATAGATGCTACATACAAACAGCAAATGGCAAATATTTACTAAATGTTCCTGTTCAACACGCAAAAGGTTTAAAAATAAAAACAAAAGATGTAAAGATTGATTATAAAGATTCTTGGAATATACATTTTATAAAAACCTTAAAAACCGCTTATAATTCTTCACCCTTTTTTGAATTTTATATAGACGATTTACTACCAATAATACTTAAAAAAAACAGTTATTTATTAGACTTAAATTTAAGCTGTCACCATTTTGTAATGGAAGCGCTTCAACTTGAAATACCAAGTTCTAACACATTAGAATACGAAAAAAATTTAGAAGCTAATTTTGATTTTAGAGTTTTAGCAAACGTTTCTAACAATGAAATTTTTAACTTTGATAAATACACTCAAGTTTTTGATCAAAACAATGGTTTTATTCCTAATTTAAGCATTTTAGATTTAATTTTTATGGAAGGACCAAGTGCTGAAAGTTATTTAATAAAACAAAACATTCAATTTTAATTGGAACTTCTTAGATTTATAATGCATTATGGAATGCACTTTTTGGTTCCAGGAATTATTGCTTACGTTTTCTTTAAAAAAAATTGGAAAAAAGTTTGGTTCATTTTCATACTCACAATGCTGGTTGATTTGGACCATTTAGTTGCCTCACCAATATTTGATGCCAGCAGATGTAGTATTAATTACCATCCGCTTCACTCCTATTATGCCATATTTTTTTATTTTTTATTACTACTTCCTTCAAAAACCAGAATAATAGCTATAAGCTTACTTTTTCATATGTTTACTGATTTTATGGATTGCTTTTGGTTGTAATTTACGATTTGGTGATTTATTTTTTTACCATTTGGGAACTACTAAAAACAGAAATTCTATAACTTTAAGTATCATTTATCGTGTTTTAAAGTTAGTATTATGGTAAAAAAAAGCTTATTAATTGTCTCATTGTTATTAAGCTTATTTTTTTGTGTGAAATTTTTATCTTTTAAAAACAAAACAAATTACTGTCCAACAGAGACTTTAAATAAAATTCAGAATGGCGATTTAGTTTTACGCTGCGGAAGATCTATTGAAAGTTTTACCGTGTATACAGCCGATAACAATTCCGAATTTTCACATATTGGAATTATTAGTATTGAAAATAATATGAGCTATGTAATTCACGCAGTGCCTTGTAATGATAATCTTATCAAAAAAGAAAAATTAACTGATTTTATAAGTCCAAAATTCGCATCAACTTATGCTATTTACCGCACAAATTTTAATACATCTATATTAAAAAAAGTTGTGAACCAAGCAAAGTTATTCCGCATAAAAAAATACACTTTTGATACTAATTATGATTTAAAAACTAATACAAAACTATATTGTACAGAATTAGTATTAAAAGCTTTTAAAAACTCAGGAATTGAATTAAATATTAAACCTTCCGAATTTAATTATATAGTTGGAAAACAAGAAATTATACTCCCTTCAGAATTTACAAAATCCCCATATTTTTATAAAATTATATAACATCTTAAAACAAATTTATTATGAAAAACTCAACAATTTACGCGTCAATTTTAACAATAATTCTAGTAGTAGGATTTAATTCTTGTGGTGGCTCAACAAGTTCTCCGGGAAAAGCCGTAATCTCACTTTATGAAAAAATGAAAAATAAAGACTTTGAAAAAGTTGCCAAAATGTATGTTAAAAAAGATGGCGAACAATTATCGGAAGATGAAGCAAAAAAAATAGAAGGATTGGTTGGAATGGGAGCTCAAGAAAATGAAAAAAAAGGTGGTTTAGATAAAATTACCATAGAAGAAGAAAAAATAAGTGAAGATGGTAATTCTGCAAAAGTTGATTTTATAATTCATTATAAAAATGGTGATACTGATAATGAACACGTTTCATTAATTAAAGTTAATGGCAACTGGTTATTTCAAATAACTAATTTTTAATGTTATGAAAAAGTTTTTTTTACTTACAACAGTTGTGTTATTTCTATTTAATATAAAAATGGATGCTCAAGAATATACGACCCTTGAAATTTTAAATCTTGATACTGAGATTGCAAGAAATGCAATCAATCAAACTTTTAAAGATTTAAAATTACCACCAATGCATATTTGGAATAATGAAACCTCTGATGAAAGTAGTTTTTATAAATATACCTCATTTATGGTAAAAAACAGGTTTGTATTTAAAGTAAATGTAGAACCGAATAAATTAACTATTTCAATTATAAACAGACAATATTATTCCAATAATATTTGGGTTGATAGTCCTTTACCAATGTCGAAAAAACAAGCCGCTAAAATTTTAGATCCCATAAAGGAAAAAGTTTTAGCGCTAACCAAAACTAATTAATATTAAACGAACCTCAGCTTTGCTGGGGTTTATTTTTATAAAAGGTTTTAAAATGAAAACAAATTATATTTTTTATGTACTATTCTATTTTATGCTGAATAGTCAACTAGCAATTTCACAAAAGCATATGTCTTTTGAAATTAATGATATTACAAAAGACGATGCTTGGGAAGCAACAATTAATACTTTTAAAGAATTAAAACTACCAAGAATTTCAATATATAAAAACACTACTTCAACAAAAAGTGATTATTATAATTATAGTAGTTTATTAGTTAAAAATAGGCTTAAATTTAATGTTGAGTTTCTCAATTCTAATTTAATTATTTCCTTAATAGATAGACAATATTTAACCAGCAACAAATGGCAAAACAATCCTTTGCCAATGTCTAAAAAAAAGGCAGCTAAAATTTTAGATCCGATCAAAGAAAAAATTCTTGAGATCACAAAAAGTAAAATTATAACTCAAAATAATGCAAACACTAGCAATTCCAAAAAATTAGAATCAAAAAAAGTAGGTATTTATAAAGACTTATTGCTTGTAAATACTAGCAATAAAGAAATGGATTTATTGGCTATTGATAGTAAAGGAACTATTGTTGGATATGATTTAACTGATGAGACAAAGAAAGTCAAATCAATAGTTTTCAAAGAAAGTTCTGATTCAGAAAGTATAACTATTCTTTTTAACGACCAGGGTGCTCCAACAGGAATGGTAACCGACCATTTGATTGTAAATATTTCTATAATTACTGAAAACAAAGCTAAATTATCAGTCCTTGACTTACAAGGAAACTTCATTGGAGAAAATACCATAGAATTACCCAATAGTGAACAAACAATTATTAAAATACAAGAAAAATCAAACACTCATGGACCATCAAATAATGAGTACTTTTTTAATACATCTGAAGATTGTTTTCCTTGTACACTTGTAAATACATCTACTATTACCAAAGCTCTTGGATGCGGAGCAGCAATTGCTGCAGGAACAGCAGTAGCAGGAAGTTCGGCAGGTTTAGCTGGTCCTTTAGCTGTAGCCGGGGTAATAGCTGCATGTGAATCGTTATATTTTGATGTGGTTTCTAAATATGTTGGGAATGATCATTTTGCTTTTGATGAATTAGTACTAGCTTCTGAAATTTCTGACGGAGTTGCTGCTGCACTACTATTAAATTTTAAAGGTGTTGGAGTAACCGCAAAATTTTTTTCTACTACATCGGTTTTTAATAGTTTAGTAACAAACAACATTAATAGTTATAAAAACGCGAAAAAACTTATTGAAAAATATGCCCCAAAAAAATTAAATATTCAAGCTAATAATCATAGTTCCTATACCTCAGTTATTATTAATGCCAATTCAAATTTAAATGATAAAGCAACTATTATTAAACTAGCTCATGAAGCAATGAATAAAATAGAAACTAATGAAACTAAAATTAAAACATTACAAAAAGCCGTAGAGTTAATTCTCACTCAAACTCAAGATGCCAATGATGCCAAGTTTTTAAAAATTGCAAATGATATTAAAAAAATTGATGATGACTCAAAAAATATTAGATCTGAATATGGAGAAAAAATTAACAAAATTGCAGAGAAAGGAACTATTGAATTTAGTTATAAAAAAACTGACCAGTCACAATGTTACAACATTAAAGGTTCAGTAAAGACAAAAGGTGCTCATTGGAGCCGGCCATTTCTAACAATTTTATTAGAATATAATATTCTACCTATTTCTTGTGCAGAAAAACTAGAATACGGAGCTGTTTTTAAAGGTAAAGGTGTTTCAACAATTACTTACAAATTTATAGGTGAAGATAATAAAGAAATTATGAAAGTTGGTAGTACAATTACGGAATTTAGAACAATTACAATGGATATTAATGGTTTTGAACAGACTGAACTTATTGAGATTTTTAAATCAAATCATTAAAAAACAAATAAACATATAAATTAATTGCTACTTATTAATAGAACAAAATTACTAAAAAAAGCTGCTAGTTAGCAGCTTTTTTTATCTTACCAACTTTTTATACTTAATACGTTTTGGCATTAAATCGCCGCCTAAACGTTTTTTCTTATTTTCTTCATAATCTGTAAATGAACCTTCAAAGAAATACACTTGAGAATCTCCTTCAAAAGCTAAAATATGCGTACAAATTCTATCTAAAAACCAACGGTCGTGACTAATAACAACAGCACAACCTGCAAAGTTTTCTAAACCTTCTTCTAACGCACGTAATGTATTTACATCTAAATCGTTTGTTGGTTCATCTAATAATAAAACGTTTCCTTCTTCACGCAATGTCATAGCTAAATGCAAACGGTTACGCTCACCACCAGACAATGTATTTACCTTTTTATTTTGATCACTTCCAGCAAAATTAAAACGACTTAAATACGCTCTAGAATTTACTTGCTTTCCTCCCATTAAAATCAATTCCTGTTCATCAGCAAAATTTTGCCAAATTGTTTTTTCAGGATCAATATTAGAATGACTTTGATCTACGTAAGCAATTTTAGCTGTTTCACCTACTTTAAATTCGCCTTTATCTGGTTGCAATTCATTCATTATCATTTTAAAAATAGTGGTTTTTCCTGCTCCGTTTGGACCAATAACACCAACTATTCCTGCTTGAGGTAAAGTAAAATTCAAATCTTCATACAATAATTTATCACCAAAGGCTTTAGAAACCCCAACCGCAACAATTACATTAGTTCCTAATCGTGGTCCGTTTGGAATATAAATTTCCAATTTCTCATCTAATTGATTTTGATCTTGGCTCATTAATTTATCATAATTAGCTAAACGAGCTTTAGATTTTGAATGACGTCCTTTTGGTGCCATCCTTACCCATTCTAACTCTCGTTCTAACGTTTTTTGACGTTTTGAAGCTACTTTAGACTCCAATGCTAAACGTTTAGATTTTTGATCTAACCAAGATGAATAATTTCCTTTCCAAGGAATTCCTTCACCTCTATCCAATTCTAAAATCCAGCCTGCAACATTATCTAAGAAATATCTATCATGCGTAACCGCAATTACTGTTCCTTTATATTGTAATAAATGATGCTCTAACCAGTGTACAGATTCAGCATCTAAATGGTTAGTTGGCTCATCTAATAATAATACATCTGGTTCTTGTAATAACAATCTACATAATGCAACTCTTCTTCGTTCACCACCTGATAAGTTTTTAATTGGTGTATCACCATCTGGAGTTCGCAATGCATCCATTGCAATTTCTAATTTTGTATCTAATTCCCACGCATTAGAAGCGTCAATTTTATCTTGTAAAATGGCTTGTTGTGCCATTAATTTATCCATTTTATCGGCATTAGAATATACTTCTTCTAAACCAAACATGTCGTTTATTTTGTTGTATTCATCTAAAATGGCTACTGTTTCAGCAACACCTTCCTTTACAACACCCATCACTGTTTTAGAATCATCCAACTCAGGCTCCTGAGATAAATATCCAACGGTATAACCTGGAGAAAAAACAACATCACCTTGATAGTTTTTTTCTATTCCAGCAATAATTTTCAACAATGTTGATTTACCTGAACCGTTTAAACCTAAAATTCCAATTTTTGCTCCGTAAAAAAAGCTTAAATAAATATCTTTTAATACTGGTTTATTTGCCCCTTGATAGGTTTTTGTTAAACCAGACATTGAAAAAATTACTTTCTTATCATCTGACATATGACTACTCCTCTATTTTAATTATTGATTATTATTTAAAAATCCACAATAGTATTCTATTGTTGAAATTATACTCTTCCTTTTAAAGCATTAAATACCCAAGCTATAGCAAAAAAGCCAATTCCAACAGCTGCAAATCCCCAACCCGCAATATCGTTATACCTAAATGCTCCTAAAGCAATTAAAATAAGACCAACTATTATCATAATGGCAGTTGCCCACGCTAAAACTGTATTTTTATTCATTTCAAAAATTATTTATTTTGTTAATATTCTTTTTAAGAAAATTGCAGTTGGTAAATATCGTAATTAATTCATTAATATAAAAAAAAAACGCTTCCCTTATGGAAAGCGCTTCAATAAATCAATTTTGTTTAATAAAATTTTGCTAAAACTATAAATTCAAGTGCATAATCTAAATATAGGTTTTATAATTCCATACAAATTAAATCAGCATACAGAGCATAAAATAATCCTCCTTAGACTCCTTGAATTATTTCAATTATTTATATAAAAATTGCATAAAATGATATTTTTTGCAAAAACCTCACAACAAATTATGAAAGACTATTCTTAAAACATCATAGGCACTTCAATAAAAAGTAACTCTGACTTTTTGTTCGCTTTTAATTTTATAGTGGTTGTTTTATAAATACCAATTGCATCACGGTTTTTTAAAATTTCATTTTCTAGTTCTAATTCACCATCAATTACCATAATATAAACACCATGATTTTCTGTTTTTATTTGATATGTGAAATTAGAATCTTCACTTAAATCAATTCTTGAAATTTTAGCATCTTGATAAATTTTTAATGAATCTTCTTCATTATTATCCATTGAAGAAACTATTACCTGCAATGTATTTTGACGTTCTTTAGCCTCAAACTTTTTTTGGTCGTATCTTGGAACAACATTTTCTTTATTAGGGACAATCCAAATTTGAAATAAATTAATAGCTTCATTCAGTAAATTATTCATTTCAGAATGTTGAACTCCACTTCCTGCAGACATTACCTGAACTTCACCTGTTTCAATTGGAATCCATTTATTAGACATAGAATCTCTATGCTTTAAACTTCCTTTTAAAGGAATTGTGATAATTTCCATATTATTATGTGGGTGCGTTCCAAAACCCATTCCACCACTTATAATATCATCATTTAACACGCGTAAAGCACCAAAATTTACTTTTTCTGGGTTATAGTAATTAGAAAAACTAAAAGAATAATTTGCTTTTAACCAACCATAGTCAGCAGTTCCTCTATCATTTGCTTTAAATATTATTTTTTTCATTTATCTAATTTTATCTAATAAGTTATTCAATATTTTAGCTTCATCTATGGAAATATTATTCATTCCATAATTTGCATTTTCTAAAGACGCTTTTTCTAATAATTCTAAACCTTTAACCGTAATTTTAATATATACAACTCTTCTATCTGTTTCACATCGTGTTCTTTCAATTAAATCTTTATCACACAATTTATCCATTAAGCGCGTAATATTAGGAGATTTCTCTATCATTCGATCTTTCACAGCATTTACTGTTATAGCTTCTTTAGCCCCTCGTAAAATTCTTAAAATGTTATATTGTTGAACAGATATTTTAAATGGTTTTAAAATATCATTTCCAATAGTATCTAACCAATTTGCAGTATATTTTATATTAATTAAAGCCTTAATCTTTTCATTTGGAAACGTTGAACTGATGTCTTTAGAAATATCACCCATAACTATAATACTCTTTCAAAATCTTCAACCAAACCAACTAGTGATGTTTTTAATTCTAAGTTCACAATTTCACTATTTATAAAATTCTCATTAAATAAGGGAAATGATAAATGACCTACAATTTCAGCTCCATGGTACGGAAATCTTCCTAAAGCTATTTCTAAAACTGTCATTCCTCCTCGTGCTCCAGGAGAAGTTGCTAATAACAACATTGGTTTATTTCTCCAAACTTTCCCTTCTATTCTTGATAGCCAATCGAACATGTTTTTAAATGCTACAGAATATGCACCATTATGTTCTGCTAATGAAACAATAAACCCATCTGCTTTATCCAATAATTCATTTAATTCATTTGCTTTTTCAGGAAAACCATTTTCAGACTCAACATCAACTGAAAACAATGGCAAATTATAATTACTTAAATCAATATTTATCAATTCCACATTATTAATTAAATCTCCTGTATATTCCGCCAACTGCTTACTAATTGACTGCTTACTATTACTACCTCCTATTGTTATAATTTTTTTCATATTAAATATTTGTTTGAGCAAATATAATATAAATAATTTTATATACCTAGGTATTTATTACCTTGTAATATTTTTAAGTATTATTTAACATTCATTTTGTACTTTAGCAACTCTAAATGATTTTAAAAAATGGATATCAACTTCAATAAAAACGAAGATTTTAATCAACTTCAACTTTCCGAATTAAAAAAGAAACTATTAAAAGTTTATAAAGGTGGTGGAGACTCTAGCATAGAAAAACATAAAGCAAAAGGTAAATTAACTGCAAGGGAAAGAGTTGATTATCTTTTTGATAAAAATAGTAATTCTATTGAAATTGGTGCTTTTGCCGGAGATGAAATGTATAAGGAACATGGTGGCTGCCCATCTGGTGGAGTGATAGTTAAAATTGGCTATATAAAAGGAAAACAATGTATTGTAGTAGCAAATGATGCAACTGTAAAAGCAGGAGCTTGGTTCCCTATTACAGGAAAAAAGAATTTACGTGCTCAAGAAATTTCCATTGAAAATAAATTACCAATAATTTATTTGGTAGATAGCGCAGGTGTATACTTACCAATGCAAGATGAAATTTTTCCTGACAAAGAACATTTTGGAAGAATCTTTAGAAACAATGCTATTATGAGCAGTTTGGGAATTACTCAAATTTCAGCAGTTATGGGAAGCTGTGTTGCTGGCGGAGCCTATTTACCAATTATGAGTGATGAAGCAATGATAGTTGACAAAACTGGAAGTATTTTTTTAGCAGGAAGTTACTTGGTAAAAGCTGCAATTGGTGAAAGTATTGATAATGAAACATTAGGTGGTGCCAAAACCCATTGTGAAATTAGTGGAGTTACAGATTATAAAGCGAAAGATGATTACGATGCTTTGGATAAAATAAAGTTTATTATTGATAAAATTGGTGATTTCGACAAAGCAGGTTTTAGTAGATCTGAATCAAAACTTCCTTTAGAAGATCCAAAAGACATATTTGGAATTCTCCCTAAATTAAGAACAGATCAATATGAAATACGAGGAATCATTGAACGTATTGTTGATAATTCTGAATTTGAAGAATATAAAAAAGATTATGGTAAAACCATTGTATGTGCTTATGCTCGTATAGATGGTTGGGCAGTTGGCATCATTGCAAACCAGAGAAAAGTGGTGAAAAATGCCAACAAAGAAATGCAATTTGGAGGTGTTATTTATTCTGATTCTGCAGATAAAGCAACACGATTTATTGCTAATTGCAATCAGAAAAAAATTCCTTTAGTGTTTTTACAAGATGTAACTGGTTTTATGGTTGGAAGTAAAAGTGAACATGGAGGAATTATAAAAGATGGCGCAAAAATGGTGAATGCAGTAAGTAATTCTGTAGTACCAAAATTTACAATAATTATTGGAAATTCTTACGGAGCAGGAAATTATGCCATGTGTGGAAAAGCCTACGACCCCAGACTAATTGTTGCTTGGCCATCTGCAAGATTAGCTGTGATGGGTGGTGAACAAGCTGCCAAAGTTTTATTACAAATTGAAACAGCTTCTTTAAAAAAGAAAGGA
The DNA here is from genome assembly GCF_016342705.1 of Lutibacter sp. Lineage (GTDB taxonomy): Bacteria > Bacteroidota > Bacteroidia > Flavobacteriales > Flavobacteriaceae > Lutibacter. The sequence goes on from NZ_JAEINV010000009.1 coordinate 88,095, forward strand.
GAAAAAATTTCAAATAAAAAAGAACAAGAAATTTTACAATCTATTCAACAAAGATATGATACCCAAACGTCACCATATTATGCCGCTGCAAGGTTATGGACCGATGCAGTTATAAACCCATTAGACACTAGAAAATGGGTTAGTATGGGTATTGAAGCCGCAAATCACGCACCTATAAAAAAACAGTTTAATTTAGGAATAATTCAAGTATAAAAGTGTTGTAAATACAATTGGTAATAATTACATTTGCATCACTTAAAATAAAATACGTAGTATTATGGGAAGAGCCTTTGAACTTAGAAAAGGAAGAAAAATGAAACGTTGGTCAGCTATGGCAAAAATTTTCACCAGAATTGGGAAAGATATTGTAATGGCTATTAACGATGGAGGAGGAAATCCTGATACAAATTCTCGTTTAAGAGCTGTAATGCAAAATGCAAAGGCAGCTAACATGCCCAAAGAAAATGTTGAGCGCGCCATAAAAAAAGCGGCAGACAAGGACACCAGCAATTATAAAGAAGTTTTATTTGAAGGGTATGCTACTCACGGTATTGCGGTTATAGTAGAAACCGCTACGGATAATAACAATAGAACTGTTGCTAATGTTAGAGCCGCATTTAATAAATGTGACGGAAACTTAGGTACTTCTGGTTCTGTAGTTTTTATGTTTGATCATACGTGTACATTTACATTAAAGAAAGAAAATATTACAACTGACTTGGAAGATTTAGAGTTAGAATTAATTGACTTTGACGTTGAGGAAGTTTTTGAAGATGAAGATGGAATTATTATTTATGCGCCTTTTGAACAATTTGGTGCGCTACAAAATTATTTTGAAAAAAATAATCTAGAAATTATTTCTTCTGGTTTTGAACGTATTCCAAAAACAACCACTAAACTTTCTGAAGAACAACAAGCCGATGTTGAAAAGTTATTAGAACGTTTAGAAGAAGATGACGATGTACAAAATGTATATCATTCAATGGAAATGTAAAACTATGGTTTTTGCTGGCAAAAAATCTTCCGAATTAAAATTTGAAACACCTAAGGAAGTTTTATGCCCAAATTGTAATAAAAAAAATACTACCAAAGTATCCGTTATTGGTACTTACAAACATTTATTTCATATTCCATTTTTATCAGGTGGAAAATTTGGAAAATCTGTTTGTGAAAATTGCAACCATGAGTATGAATTAAACACCATGCCAAATTCAATAAAACTGGCGTATTACGAATTAAAAGAAACCGTAAAAACACCTATTTGGTTTTACGCTGGTTTAATTGGTATTAAAACATTGGTGTTAATTAAAATATTTAGTAGATATTTTTAAGCAATTTTAAAGTTTCTTTTCTATTTATTTTTTGAGTATCGGTTTCTAAAAAACTATTTACAAAGAAAAGTTCTTTCGGCATTTCATACTTAGAAAAGAATTCCATATTTTTTATATTTTCAAAAAGGTTGTCATTTTCAATTCCTTCAACAACCAAAATCAATTTTTCTCCTAAAATAGCATCTGGAATTCCTGCTACAAAAAATCGTTGTTTAATTACTTCAGAAAGTTTTTCTTCTATTTGCTCTGGAATTAATTTTATTCCACCTGAATTTATTACAGTATCAAAACGACCAAGCCAATTAAATTCACTCTCAGAAAGCAATTCAACCAAATCATTTGTTACTATTTTTTCATCACAAATTTTTGGAGCATCAATTATTAAACAACCTCTAGCATCTGTTGAAATTTTAATATTTGGAAGTGTTTTATAATGAGATTTCTCGACTGCGCTCGAAATGACAGAGTCAAAGTTATTCAATTTTTTAATTGCAATATGAGTCACTGTTTCAGTCATGCCATACGTTGCAAATAGTTTAGTTTTTAACTGTTGAATTTTTAACAATAAATCATTAGAAACCACGCCTCCACCAACTATTAACTTTTTAATTTTATGAATATTTTGGAGTGAATTAGTAACCTGCAATGGAACCATTGCAGAAAAATCGTATTCTTTTTCAATATGCTTTAAAGGTCCTGAAGATGGTTCCATAACATCTATTTGCCAACCTAACGTAATTGCTCTTACTAACATCATTTTTCCAGCAATAAAATTAACGGAAATACATAATAAAGCTGTTGTATTTTCAAACAAATTAAAAAATTCTCCAGTAGCTTTTGCACTGTTTATCATATGTTTTTTTTGAAGCTGAATTAACTTAGGAGTTCCTGTAGAACCGGAAGTTTTTACTTCAATAATTGTAGATTCATTAAACCAATTTTCTAAAAATTGAGCAACATCCATAGAAATTGATTTAGAAAACAAGAGTAATTCTTCAACAGATTTGAATGCATTTCCTTGTAATCGAAAGTCTTTATGAAATGTATTTCTCACTAGTAATTTTTAAAATTCCTTTTTATTCGTAGTTATCCTAAATTTATAGAGTTCATCATTCTGAACTTGTTTCAGAATCACATCAAACTCTTATTTTGCATATTATAATGAGACCCTGAAATAAATTCAGGGTGACGTAATATTTCTAAGCTATAAATTCTTCTTCTTTTAATTCAATTGGTTTCATAACAGTTCCAAACAATTTTTCTTTCCAATTAGTCCATCCATATTTGTTTGAAAAAATGTATAAAACTATTGGATACAACACCAATACTGGCATAAACATTTCCCAACCAACCGAAGGCTCTGAAGTATCAATTAACAGCGCATCTGTTTGAAAAACTGTCCAGTTTGCTGTTACCAAAACAGCTGCAACAATATTATTTGCAGCGTGGAATCCTAGAGATAATTCAGTCCCTTCATCCATCAAAGTAAAAATCCCTAACACCAAACCAGTTCCAATATAATACACCATACTTATCCATCCCAGTTTTTCAACTTCAGGATTTAAACCATGTAACAAACCAAAAATTACCGATGTTAAAATTAAAGCCACAAAAGATTTTTTAAACCAAGTTCCAAAACCTTGCATTAAATAGCCTCTAAACAAAATTTCTTCCATACTTGTTTGAATTGGTAAAAATAAAAATGAAACCAATACTAAAATTGCAAAAGAAACGGGTTTAAAGTTCCAAATAAAATTTTCTGGTTCTAGATAATAGCTAATAGCAATCATAATTACACCAATTACAGCCCAAAGACCAAAGGCATAAAAAAATCGGCTCCAATCAATTTTATCACGACTTGTAATTACTGAAATTATTTTTCGCCTATGAATTATTTTCACACCAAATAGCAATGAAATTAGTCCGCCCAAAAAAGTTAATATTACTAAAAACAAGTATAAATTAGAATCCATTCCTAACGAAACAAAATTATCATTTGCTGCTGCTAAAAAAGTTTCAAAATCTCCAGCGTAATAAAATGCAACTCCAATTAAAGGAATTACTGCAATAAATTGCCACCCAAAAAATAATAGTATAATGGTTACAAAATATGCCCACCATTGGTTTTCTCCTTTATATGCTTGTTGAATAAATTTCATAATATTTTAGTATAAGATGCTGAATCAAGTTCAGAATGACGTTATAAATTAAATGTCCAATTTTTTAAATTATTATAGTTTAAATAGCCGTTTTTTACTTCTAATGGACAATCAAAATTATTGGTAAATAAACCACCTGTTCCCAAACCTTGTGGCATTCTATTACCTAAAGTATACGTCCATTGAGCAATAGCATTTAAGCCAACATTGCTTTCTAAAGCTGATGTTATCCACCAACCAATTTGTAGTTTTTCAGCCAAATGAATCCACTCCTCACTACCTTTAAATCCGCCAACTAAACTAGGCTTTAAAATTATATACTGCGGATTTATTATTTGTAGCAATTCTTGCTTTTTTGTTACAGGAAAAACACCAATTAATTCTTCATCCAAAGCAATTGGTAAGGGCGTTTTTAAACATAAATTAGCCATTTCACTTATTTGTCCTTGCTTTATTGGTTGTTCAATAGAATGAATTTCAAATTCAGCTAAACGTTTTAATTTCTCTAAAGCTTCGTTTGGTTTAAAACCACCATTAGCGTCAACTCGTAACTCAATTTCTTTTGAAGAAAAATCTTTACGAATACTTTTTAGCAAGGAAAGTTCTGTTTCAAAATCAATGGCTCCAATTTTCATTTTAATGGTTGAAAATCCTGCTTCTAATTTATCTGAAATTTGTTTTTTCATAAATGATTCGTTTCCCATCCAAATTAAACCATTGATATTTATTGCATCTTTAGATTTTGTAAATTTTGAAGGAAATAATTCAAACAAATTATCGCTTTTTAATGACAATAAAGCTTGTTCCAAACCAAATTGAATGGAAGGAAATTGATTTAGTTCATTAAATAATTCGTCTTTATTTTTATGAATATTAGCACATAACCACACTAGTTTCTCTTCATAATCTGGTCTATCATCACAACTTAGGCCTCTAAACAAACCACATTCTCCAATTCCTAATTTATTCTTTTCAATTAATTTTAAAAAGAATGTTTCTTTGGTATGTAAAACACCACGAGATGTTCCACTTGCCTGTTTAAAATTTAGAATATATTTTTGAAAACTTGCTTTCATTTTTGCTTTAAAATTGAAAGGTACAAATATTTAAAAATTTATTTTATATTGGACTATAATTATATTTTTTATGGAAATTCCACACATCCCAAATTTAATTTATTACGCTATTCCTTTTTTTATAGTTTCTGTTATTTTTGAAAGTATTGTTTTATACAAAAAACAGCCTAAAAGCTACAATCTTAAAGATACTTTTGCTTCGTTGGCAATGGGAATTGGAAATGTTTTGGTGAATTTGTTAAGTAAATTACTAGTCGTTTTTATAATTACTTTTTTATACGAGAACTTTAAACTTACAACTATTCCGTTTGTTTGGTGTAGTTGGATCCTCATTTTGTTTGCTGATGATTTTTGTTATTATTGGGCGCATAGAATGGGACACGAAAGTAGATTTTTTTGGGCATCACATATTGTACATCATTCTTCAAAAAAATATAACTTAAGTACTGCTTTACGCCAAACTTGGACTGGTGGTTTTTTTACTTTTGTGTTTTATTTAGTATTACCAATTTTAGGATTTCACCCTTTAATGATATTTACGCAAATGAGTATTAGCTTATTATACCAATATTGGATTCACACAGAGTTAATTGACAAAATGCCAAAATGGTTTGAAGCAATTTTTAACACACCTTCCCATCACAGAGTGCATCACGGAAGTAATCCGTTGTATTTAGATAGAAATCACGCTGGAATTTTTATTATTTGGGATAAAATATTTGGAACATTTCAACCTGAATTAAAAGATGAAAAAGTGATTTATGGATTAACTTCAAATATTGACACTTTTAACCCAATAAAAATTGCTTTTCATGAATGGATTGCTGTTTTTAAAGATGCTTTTTATGCTAAAACAAACATTACAAATAAATTAAAATATTTTATAAAGCCACCAGGTTGGAAACATGATGGCTCTGGTTTATTATCTAATGATTTAAGAAAAGAGTGGTTGTCTAAAAATTCTAAAGAATAGCCCTTCGACTCAGCTAAGTGAACTAATCTTTTTTCCAACGTTCTAATTTTGGAATTCCTTTTGAAAAAACACCTGCAAACAATTTCATAAAGCCACCCATTTCTTTCAATTTTTCTTTTACAAAAGCCTGCATTTCTTCAGCAGTAATATCAGGTTGCAAAAATTTGCCATCTTCATAACAATAGCTGCAATATTTATGACTTGTTTTACCATCTGCATTTTTTCCTCCACCAACACCTTTTGGATCTTTCTTTAAAGGCATTGCGCAACTCTGACAAGTTTTATACTCTTTCATGATTTTTTAAATTATTTTTCTAAAATTCCTTTTAATTTATTCAAACCATATTCAAAATCTTTACCAACCATTTTATCCATATTCATAAACAACATCATTATTGTCATCGGAAATTTATTTTCACCTGTAAATCCCCAAATTACTTTGGTTCCGTCACCTTCTTTCTCTACTCTTAAATAAGCATTTGAAGTAGATTTAAACGGTTTTAAAAAGCGTAATTGTGACTTTATTTCTTTGTTTTCTTCAATTCCAGTTATCTCTTGTTCTCCTTCACCAACATCTTTATTACCAACCCAGGCAGAAATACAACCTACTTCACCATCAACTCCTGTAAAAGTTTTATTCATATTTGGATCTTTTTCAGCCCAAGGAGACCAATTATCTTGATCTTTAAGTGATTTTAAATATTGAAAAACTTCTGGCAAAGGTTTATTAATAAAAATACTTCTACTTGCATCGTAATTTTTTGGTGCTAATAAGTGTAAGACAGCTATAAGTATTATAAGCGCTACAATAATGTACAAAAATGTGGTCATAGTTTTAAGTTTAGTAGTTAATTAAATTTCCATTTATAATTTAATAAAGTCACCAATAGGTAATAAAGTTAGCTCTTTTTTAGCCTTCGCAAATTTCTCATAAGCTTCTTTATGATCTATTTTAATGTACCCAAAAGTATCAAAATGCACACCTAAAACTTTATTACAATTTAAAAATTTACTTGCTTTTATTGCTTCATCAATTCCCATTGTAAAATTATCACCAACTGGTAAAATGGCTAAATCTAAATCACCAATAACATCTGGAATTAATTTCATGTCGTACGTTAAAGCCGTATCTCCAGAAATATAAATTCTATGATGTCCGGTTTCCAATACAAAACCTCCTGGTTGTCCACCATACGATCCATCAGGGAAAGAGCTTGAGTGAATTGCATTTGTATAGTGTAAAGTTCCAAAATCAAAATGCCATTTGCCTCCATGATTCATTGGATGTCCTGCAATTTCTTTATTTTCAAAATACGTTACAATTTCATAATTAGAAATTACTTTTGCGCCAGTTCTTTTTGCAATGGCTTCAACATCTAAAATATGATCTTGATGTGCGTGTGTTACCAAAATATAATCGGCTTGCAGATTGTTAATATCTATATCTTTAGCTAATTCATTTCCCGAAATAAACGGGTCAATTAATAAGGTTTTGTCTTTTGTTTCAATACTTAAAGTTGCGTGTCCTAAATAGGTTATTTTCATTGGAAGAAGTTTTTATATGTTTACTGCAATTTAAAAAATATTTTTCATAAAAAAACCACAGAAAGTGAACTTTCTGTGGCTAACAAACAAACAAAATAAGTATCTAATATTAAAATTGATACTTACAATACGTTGTGAAATTTCTACCAGGCTCGTATATTTTACCAGATAGAATATTTGAATTACTATATGAGAAATTCAAATGTTCATAATATGTTTTATCAAAAATATTTAATACAGCAAAACCTATTGAAAAACCTTTAAATGGTTCTAAACCTGCTCTAAAATCTAGTGTTCCAAAACCAGGAGTTTCTTCTTCCATAAATGAAGGTGCAATTTTAGCTTGTTTCGCAACTAACCTAGAACTTAGTGCAAACCAAAAATTATCATCTTCATATTTAGCCCCTAAGTTTGCCATAAACGGAGGAATATGGGCTAACGGTTCGTTTAAATCTTTATTTTCAGCTTGTGTGTATGAAACTTCTGAAGTAAACATAATTTTTTCGGAAGCTTTGTAGCTAAAAGAAAATTCAAAACCTGTTTGAGCGGCTTCATCAATATTTATAAATTGTTTTGCAACCACTGGTGGAGTTGTAGGCATAAATTTTCTTGGAATACTCGTATTTACAACTGGAGTTATATAATCCGTCAAGAAAGAATGAAAAAAGGAAGCGCCAATTTGTATGGTTTCAAACTTTTTAAGTAATGATAGTTCTAATTGTGTATTAACTTCTGGTTTTAAATTTGGATTCCCAACATATTCATACGGATCAACACCAACGGAAAAATGGTTAATAAAACGCTCTATCATTGAAGCTGTTCTTACACCTCTACCAACTGCAAACTGCGTTTGAAATCCATCTTTTTGATATTTTATAGATACATTTGCACTCACATTTGTTTCGGTTTGATCATCAATATTTCCACCATACAATGTTTCAAAATCTGCTTCTGGATCTGCTATTGAAGCTGAAATAAAATCGGCTCTTACACCTGTTGTTACCGTTGTGTAATTACTCAATTTAAAGTTGCTTTCTGCAAATACACCAATATCATTTACACTTGCATCTTGCCAAATTTTATCGGTAAAAACTTTAGGAGTTGGCAACACCATACCATTCATCATTTTCACAATACGAGTTCTATCACCTTTTCTATCTACTATGTTTGCATCTATACCTGTGTAAATTCTCACATTATCACTTGGTGCAATTACCAGCTCTGTTTTCCCTCCATAAGTCCAAGATTCAACTGGAGATTGCGAATCTGTTAAATTAAAATTCGGACGATTTTCATTAGTCATTAAATGATCTACATACGAATAAAAAACCTTTACAGTGAAACTGTTTATTATATCAGATAGTTCTTTTATTTTATAATCAATTCCGGCTAAAAAACTATCATCATAAGGTGAATCCATAGGCAAACCAGCGTGATCAATATCGCGACCAAAAGATTGTCTCCAACTTAATTGCAAACGTTGTTTTTCTGTTGGATTTATTCCCACTTTTAATGAATAATCAGTTGTTTTAAATGATGAAGGAACAACTGTTCCATCGCCATCTTTATAATCGCCAAAATCACGATAAGAACCATTCAAATACACATCAAATTTATCAGCAACATACAACGCCGAAGCACCAGTTACTAAATTATCTCCATTGGTTTCATAACCTCCTTCAACGCTTCCATGAAATCCTTTTTGATCTTTAGTTGGATTTTTTGAAACAAGATTTATAATTCCACCAAAATTTTGTCCAAATCTAACTGTAAAAGGCCCCTTTACAATTTCAATTTTTTCAATTTCTTCTGGAATAATATGTGTTGTAATTGGATCCATTCTATTTGGACACGCGTTTAAAACTTTCATTCCACCATCATATTGAACATTTAATTGTTCGTATTTAAAAGAACGGAAAACTGGTTCAGATGCATAAGCTCCTTTTTTAGTGATTCCAAAACCGCTAATTTCTTTAAATAAATGTCCAACGCTACGTGGTTGACTTATACGTTTTTCCGTATCGTTTATAACTACAGATTGAGAAATATCTTGCAAAGGGTTTGCCGCTACAATAATTTCGTTTAACTCTATTTGAGTAAGTTGTAATGGTATGGTTATTTGATTTTGTAAACTTGTTATTACGGTTTTATAACTGATGTGCGACACTTCAATTTTATCGCCTATTTCAGCATTTAATGTAAATTCACCATTTACATTTGAAATTACTACCATATTATTTTTTAACATTCTAATAGTAGCATATTCTATTGGTGTTGCATTTTTTTCATCAATAATTTTTCCAGAAAGCTTTGAAGATTGTGCAAAACCTACCAATGAAATAAATAGTATAATTATAGTTAGAAGTACTTTGTTTTTCATTTTTAATTTAAAATTTTTATTAATATACTGCCGACTTACTAATTAGTTAGTAACCAATTAGCAAGTTTAAAAACTGACTATTTACGTGTATTAAAAATATATTAAACCACTAGCGATAATCTGTTTTTCAACAAATTAAAGCATACACTAATATTTCAAAAAATGAATTATTTTTTAAAGTAAATAGACACGTAAAAAAATTAAGAAACTACTTGTGGTGGTTTAAAAACAGATTTAAAAAAATCTTGTGAAGTATAATTAACATAATAAGATTTCTCAGAATTTAATTCTTTAAAAACTTTTAATTGATATGAAAACTGATCTAAAGGGCTTATTGGATAATCATCAAAATTAATTTGAGGAATGGTTGATTTATGTTCGTGATTATCGTGATTTACTTCCTTTAATTGTTTTTCTAAATAACATTTACCGTTACATTCTAAATAAGGTTTGTCTTTATTTTCGCAAAGTACAGTTGCAATATAATTGTAATTGGCATAATACTCTATTATTGGCACTAATGGACGTACCATTGCCAATAAATACAGTAAATAAAAAAATATGCCTAATACTTGATTTTTCATTAAACGCTTTAATAAAAGACAAAGGTATCTTTTATTTTTTGATAATTAAAATATTCTATTTTACTTTTTATATTATAATATGACACCTAATCCAAACAAAATAGAAAAAATGAACGTGCTAATTGCTAATTTTTTTAATTCTGGATCAAGCAAACTAGAATTTTCATTTTTATAAACCACAATAAAATGTTTTACAATTGGTATATATGCCAAAACAAATATAAATTGATAAATGTTAGTGAAATGTATCATTGTATACAATAGGGCAAATAAAAATGACGCAATTAGCAAATAATAATGATAATATTTAGCGAATTCCGTTCCAATTTTAACAACCAATGTATTTTTATTTGATTTAATATCAGACTCCCTATCACGCATATTATTTAAGTTCAAAACTCCAATACTTAAAAATCCAACTGAAAATGCTGGTAAAAATATGGTGAAATGTAACTGTTTTGTAAATAAATAATAGCTACCACAAACACTTAATAAACCAAAAAATAGAAAAACAAATACATCGCCCAAACCACTATAACCATAAGCATTTTTACCCATTGTATATTTAATGGCTGCAACAATACTTGCAATTCCAAGCACAAAAAAGATTAGAATATTTAAAAAATCATCTTTTCCAAAAGAACTATAAATTAATGAAACGGCAATTATTAGCGTTATAACTATTGAAATTTTGATAACTTTCAGCAATTGCTTTGGCGTTATTTTTCCACTTTGAATGGCTCTTTGCGGACCTACCCGCTCATCATTATCAGTTCCTTTTACACCATCACCATAATCATTGGCAAAATTTGAAATAATCTGAAATCCAATTGTTGTTAGTAAAGCCAATACACAAATGGTAGCATTAAAAAATCCCTCTGAAGCGGCTATAAAACTCCCCACAATTATTCCAGAAACGGATAATGGTAAAGTTCTAAAACGGGCAGCTTTTATTAACTCTTTTACATCCATGATTTTTTTGATATTTCGGTTTTATACAACATTAAATTATATAATTCAACGGCTAAATTCTTATCTAAACAAGGTATTTTAATTTTTCCTGATGCAGTTTGTAAAATAATATCTGCAACATTTTTTCTTTTCTGAAAAATAGATTGTCGCAATTTTATATGTTGCATTTTAAATATTTCAAAATAAATAATTTCTGTTGAAAATTGCCCTGATCCAACTTCTAATAAATTTGGATGCAATCTGAAAAAAGTTTTTTTATACTTCAAATTTATCAATAAAATAACCAACGGAATTGCCACTAAATTTATAAATAGAATATAAATATTTAAAAGTGCTACTAAATTTAAGACTGCCAAAAATAGAAAACTTCTAAAATACATTTGTATTATATAATATGAATTCGGCACAACTTTTTCTTCCTCCCTTGAAATTTCTTCAGTAAATAAAACATTTTTTAAAATTGAAATCTGTTCAAATTTAGCGCCAACAATTTTAATAATTTTATTAGCCTTCACCTTTCCGCTAGTAGCTTGTTTAAAAACTACATTGTATATTCCAATTATTTTTTTAATAGGATTTGTAGAAATAACTAAATATTGAACTTTCTCTTTTTTTATAATACTATGTTGTTTGGTAATTAACCCTTGAGATATTTCTAAAGCTTTTTCTTTTATACTTAATTTTAAATTAAAGTGTTTTAAAAAAGTTCTAACAAATGAAATAATTATGGATATTACAAACGCAAATAAAACAAGAATCACTACTAAAAAAACATCCTGAACTAAAGTACTTGCATTTTCTTCAACAAGTACATCAAGCTGATTATTTATTTCTAAATCTTCCAACACATCTTTTAACTGTGCATATCCCGAAAAAATAAAAGCAAATAGTAGTAAAAAACTATGAAAATGATTTTCAGAAATACTCACTTTCAACAATTCTAATGGAGAAACTTTTAACAATTCCGTTGCCTTTTTTTCGTCTAACGTTTCTATTTCTTCTTCCTTAACTATAACTCTATCACTAAACAACACTTCTTTTAATGCTTCTGCTCGCTCTCTTGTTAATGCTTTAATTGAAACCTCCACATTTTTTGCTCCAGCAGTTTCAATTTCAACCTCCGTAACATTTATAAGTTGTTGAATAAAATTCTGTTTAAATTTTACATTCTGAATTTTTGAAAAGGGAATAGAAACATTCGTTTTTTTTAGAATCCCGTGTTTTAAAACAAAGCCGTTGTCCTTTACTTTAAACTTATAATTAAGATATAATAACACTGACCGAATTAAAATGTAAATTAAAATAAGTGCTATTCCTAAAACAATTTTAGTAGCGTTAAAATTTTCTGGCTTTTTGGTAAATAAAAGTGGAATTAAAATCCAAGAAGATTTTAACGATTTATAAAAAATCAAAAAATAATTTACAATAATTCCTTTGGAAGATTGTCTGGAAAAAGTAGAAAAATCGAAAGAATTATTCATTGATAAAGTTTGTGATATACTCTTTTATTTTTAAGGCTTCCTTTTTTGGAATTCCATTAATTTTCAAGTCATCATTACTTTCTCCTGCGGTAAATATTTGAATAGAAGCTAATTTAAATAAGCGTGAAAATGGCTTTTGATCAACCTCTAAATGTTGCACTCTTGCAAATGGAACTGTTGTTAATTTTTCAATTATAATTCCACTGCTATATGAAATATCTTTTTCTCTTAATGCATATTTTCTTCTGGAGAATCCAGCAATTAAAATAACAAAATACACCACACAAACCACTGCTAAAAGTAAATAACCATAATTTACAAACTTTTGATGTGATTCGGCTATTTTAGCAGCTACAAAAAAGTAAAATCCTATAAAAGCAACGCTCCAAACAAGTGCTGAATTAAACAATAAAATCCATAAATAGTTTTTATGGATTTTTAAAAAATTTAATTGTTCAATATCTGGAAGATCTGAAGTAATTTGCGAATTTTCAAACATAAAGTTTAGTAAAATTATAAATCTTGTGCATTTGCAATTAACTCTGCAATATCTAATACTTCAATTTCAGTTTCTTTATTGGTAACCTTCACTCCATCTGTCATCATTGTATTACAAAAAGGACATCCGGTTGCAATAATATCTGGTTTTACTTCAATAGCATCTTCTGTACGCTCAATGTTGATGTCTTTAGCTCCTTTTTCTGGTTCTTTAAACATTTGTGCTCCGCCAGCACCACAACATAAACCATTGGTTTTACAACGCTTCATTTCTACTAATTCCACATCTAATTTTCGAATTAATTCTCTTGGAGCTTCGTAAACATCATTTGCACGACCCAAATAACAAGGGTCGTGAAATGTGATTTTTTTTTCCTTAAATTGTCCACCTTCAATGGTTAATCTACCATCATCAAGCAACGATTTTAATAATTCTGTATGATGTACTACTTCATAAACACCACCTAATTGTGGATATTCATTTTTTAAAGTATTGAAACAATGCGGACAAGCAGTTACAATTTTTTTAATTTCATAAGCATTTAAAACCTCAATGTTTGTCATTGCCTGCATTTGAAATAAAAATTCGTTTCCTGCTCTTTTTGCGGGATCGCCTGAACAGCTTTCTTCCGTACCTAAAACAGCAAACTCTACGTTGGCTTTATTTAAAATTTTGACAAATGCTTTTGTAATTTTTTTTGCTCTATCATCAAAACTTCCTGCACAACCGACCCAAAATAAAACTTCAGGTTGTTTACCTTGCGCCATCATTTCTGCCATTGTTGGTACATTCATACTTATATATTTTTATTGGTTATTCGTGTTTTCCGTCGTCAAAAACTTCAATTGTTACTTCTTTTTCAACTAAATCTGTAAAATGACCTCTGTATCGTGTTGCTTTTACTAAGTGATTATCAATCCAATGATAATTACCACCTCTTGGTTTTCCCATTAATAAACTGTGGTATTTAAAACCATGTTTATTTAACCACATTTCTGTAACTTCTCTATGAGCTTCTGTTCTTGAAGTAAAGAAACAAATAATATGACCTTCATCGTACCATTTATTTAAAGTTGCCAATGCATCAGGAAAAGGTTTACAAGTTCCCATTCTTTCTGGTTCTTCATTTGGAACATCTTCAGTTATAGTACCATCAATATCAATTAAATAATTTTTAATTCCTTCAGGCAAAATAGGACTAATATGTAATCCATCTTCAACTTTGTCATGTAACATCTTTTCAACATCTTCTTTTTTCATTCTTTGCGTGTGTTTTTTTTGATTTTTAGTTATTATAATAAATTATTCATCTTTCCAATTTAATCTATCCATTTGGTTATATTGCCAAGGAGCTCCATTATTTTCAATATTTGTCATCATACTATTTAGTTCTTGCGAAGCAGCGGACTGTTCCATTACTAAATATCTTCTTAAATCAATAATTATGGATAATGGGTCTATATTTACGGGGCATTCTTCAACACAGGCATTACAACTTGTACACGCCCAAATTTCTTCTGGAGTAATATAATCTGATAGTAATTGCTTACCATCTTCAATAAATTTTCCATTTTTGTTGATGTTCTCTCCTACTTCTTCCAATCTATCACGTGTTTTCATCATAATGGCACGTGGCGATAGTTCTTTTCCTGTAATATTAGCAGGGCAAGATGATGTGCAACGACCACATTCTGTACAGGTATAAGCATTCATTAATTGTACCCAGTTTAAATCGGTTACATCGCTAGCTCCAAATTTTTCTGGAATCGATGCTTCTGCTCCTTCTGGTGCGGCAGCAAACGGATCAATAGTTGGATCCATCATCATTTTAACTTCTTTAGTTACTGATTCTAAATTAGTTAATTTTCCTTTTGGATTTAAATTTGCGTAATAAGTATTCGGAAATGCTAGTAAAATATGTAAATGTTTAGAATAATATAAGTAATTTAAAAATACCAATATTCCTGCAATATGAAGCCACCAAGCTGTTCTTTCAACAATATTTATAGTTGTAAAACTTAAATTATGAAATAATGGAGCAATGTATTGACTTATTGGGTTTCCAACATTTAATTCTTGAAAATGATTATCGGCAGCATTCATTATTAGAAATAATGACATTAAAACCATTTCAAAATATAAAATGTACAATGCGTCATTTTTAGGAAATCCTTTCATTTCTTTATTCCAAAAACGAGGGATTTTAAGTACCATTCTTCTAATCCAAAAAACTGTTACTGAAACTAATACAAGTATTGCTAAAATTTCAAATGAAGCGATTAAAAAGCTGTAAAAACCACCTAAAAAAGATAAAATTCTGTGTGTTCCAAAAATACCATCAATAATTATTTCAATTACTTCAATATTAATGATAATAAAACCAACGTAAACAATAATATGAAGAATTCCTGCAATAGGTCTTTTAACCATTTTTGATTGTCCTAAAGCAATCATTGCCATATTTTTCCATCGTGCACTTGAATTATCTGATCTATCAACTTCTTTTCCTAGTTGTATGTTTCTAACAAGTTTTTTTATGTTTTTAACAAAAAACCCAACTCCTATAATTAGAAGAATTACAAACGCGATGTTATCAATATAATTCATACTTTTTTGTTTAATGTTGATTTAAAATATTTTTTATCAACTAAATTTTCAAAAACAAATCAGACTGCAAATTTAATTCAAACTTCCTGAAAATTTGTGTGATATTTAATAATTATTGAAACCTTTTATTGCTGTTTTCACAAAAATTATCACTTTAATTGGCTATTCTTTTACTTCTGTTTTAGGCTCATAACCTTTTTCCTTTTTACCAAATAACGAAAAATGAACAAACCTCTTTGGGTGTTCTTTCATATCTCGTAACAGCTCTTCTAATTCTTTAGATGCATTTGTTAGGTTTGTATACATTTGATCATCATACATTAATTTACCCATGGAACCATTTCCATTTTCAATATTTGCTAAAATGGTGGATAAGCTTGAAATGCTTGTTTCTAAATTTTTAATCGTTTTTCCAAAATCAGCATGCACTAAGGAATCAGATAGAATTGATAAATTTTTTGTAATTACTTGTGTGTTTGAAAGTGTTTTAGCTAATTTTTGATCGTTATTTTTTACTAACTCATTAACCGATTCAGAAATTAGTTTAAAATTTGTAACAGTTTCGTTTAATTGCGCAATGCTACTTTTTAAATTCCTTCTGCTTTTAGCATCTAAAACATCTGTTAAACCCGTCATTAAAGAATCTGCACTTACAATTACATTTTCTACTTTAGCTTGTAATGGATTTAGTTTTTCAGTTACTGAAGAAAAAATATCAGATTCTATTTCACCTTTTAAAAAATCACCTGGTTTTGCAATTTCACCTTCATAGGAAGGAACAATTGCTAATGATTTTCCCCCCATTAAACTAGCGCTATAAATTTTTGCAACGCTGTTTTTAGAAAATTCAAAATCATTTTCAATACTAAACTCTACAATTAATTCTCCTTTTTTATTTGGATCTTGATTAAAATTTATAGCAATAACTTTTCCAACTTCAACACCATTTATAGTTACTTCACTTGACGTATTTAAACCTTGTACGTTATTATAGGCTGTAAAATAGGTATTTAAAGGCCCATCAAATAAATTCATCCCCTTTAAAAAATTAAATCCCCATACAAAAAGGGCTATAATTACAACAGCTACAACTCCAGTTTTTAATTCTCTTGTTATTTTCAAAATAAGACTTTTTTAATGAGCAATAATACTAATAATTTTTGGTAGTAATTGATTTACTCGCTATGATTTTTTTAAAACATCATCAACAGAAACCTTATCTCCGTTTTTAAATGCAACAATAAATGCAGATGTATATCCTTTAGATTTTGCCAGCTGTAATACTTCTTTTATTTTAGAATAATCTGAAGTGCTTCCTAAATAATATTTATAACTTGAGCCTACTTGTGCTCTTTCAACATTATCTAATCCATTAAAATTATAAGAATGAGTCTCTAATTTACTAGAGCCTGATGCTATTTGAACTTTAAATTCTACATCAGTTTCACTATCATTCGTCACTTTTTGCTTGGTTGTTTTACTGGTATTTTTATTTTTTATAGCAATATTTTCTAAATCAACATTTGAAACTGTATTTAAAGATAATTGCTCTTTATATTTTAAAATTCCATTATAAATAGCTTCAGAAAATTTTTGTTGTCCATCATGAGAATTTAATAATGCACCTTCTTCCGTATTTGTAATAAAACCAGTTTCTATTAAAACACTTGGCATATATGTTTGATGCAATACTACAAAACCAGCTTGTTTAACACCTCTATTAACTCTATTTAATTTTGATGTAAATACATTTTGGACAATACTGGCTAATTGTATACTTTGATCTAAATATTCTTCTTGCATTAAAGTTAATCCTATAACAGATTCTGGAGAGTTTGGATCAAAACCTTTGTAATTAGTTTTATAATTATCCTCTAATAAAATTACTGAGTTCTCTGCTTTTGCAACTTCAAAATTTCTACTATTTGCATGAGTTCCTAATACCCAAGTTTCAGCGCCTCTGGCTTGAGAGTTATGTGCATTGCAGTGCACTGAAACAAATAAATTTGCATCAGCCTTATTTGCTATTCTGCCACGTTCCCATAAATCCACAAAAACATCCGTCTTTCTGGTGTAAACAACTTTAATATCTTGTTCCTTTTCCAACAATTTTCCAACTTGTAATACAATTTCTAAAGCTATTTCTTTCTCTTTTGCGCTATTAGCACCTACTTTTCCTGGATCCTTTCCTCCATGACCCGCATCTAATACAACTATAAATTCTTTATTTTGAGCAAATATTGAGTTATTTATAAAAAGAAATAGTAATAAAAATACGAAAAAACGAGTATAATTCGTTCTTATTTTAATTTTAGGAAAGAGTTGTGAGTTCATCAATTTTTTTTAATTATTTTTGGCAACTGTTATTTGGTGATACAATTATTGAGCCATACATTTACAACTGTCAATTTTAGGCTATTTAATTAATAAGCTAAAGTAAAAAACTTATGCTATCAAACCAATTTAAAAAGTATTTTTATAAAAATTTCATTATTAAAACAAATAGCAAAAATACAATCCTTCTAATTTATTTGATAATAGCAAATTGCTTTGTCGGTTCAACAATTTATTCTCAAGAAATTAAAGAAATAATTAAGGAGAATAATGGTTTAAAGTTAACTGATACCATTTTTAGTAAAAAGGATTCTATAATTATAGGAAAAAAAGATTCTTTAAATAGTACTATTAAAGATTCTCTTAGTTTAGGTAAACCAAAAGACACATTAAAAAAACCTAAGGAACTTTTAGAAAGTATTATTCAGCATAGTGCAGATAGTTTAATACGTCAAGACATAAAAAACAATAAAATTACTTTATATAAAAACGCTCACATACATTATAAAGATATTGATTTAACCGCTGGTTATATTGAAATTGATAATAAAACAAACATTGTAACTGCAAAAGGAATAAAAGATAGTGTTGGTGTATATTCACAATTACCAGTTTTTAAACAAGGCTCACAGGAATCCGTTCAAGATACCATTAAGTTTAATTTCAAATCTGAAAAAGCAAAAATTTGGAATTTAAAAACCGATCAACAAGGTATTATAATAAAAGGTGAAGTAAGTAAAAAGCATAATGACTCTGTAATATTTATTGAAAATATTAAATTAACCTCATCACAAAAAGATGATCCGGATTATTATATAAAAATTAAAAAAGCTAAATTTATTAAAGATCAAAAACTTGTTGCTGGGGCTAGTCAATTAGTCATTGCGGACGTTCCCACACCTTTAATTCTTCCTTTTATTTATGTTCCAATGACTAAAGGTAGAACTTCTGGTTTTTTAATGCCAACTTGGGGTGAAAATAGTACACAAGGTTATTTTTTACAAAACGGGGGTTATTATTTTGTATTAAGTGATAATTTTGATTTAGCTGTTTTAGGTGATATTTACACTAATGGTAGTTGGGGATTAAGAACTGAATCTGGTTATGCCGTACGTTATAAATTTTCAGGAAATTTTGATTTTAAATATGAAAACCTAATTAATAGCTTAAAAGGTTTAACTGATTATGCAGAAACTTCTAATTATAACATTAGATGGAGCCATAGCCAAGACCAAAAAGCCAGTCCAAATTCACGTTTTTCTGCATCTGTAAATTTAGGAAGTAGTAAATATTACAAAGAATCTAACAATGAGTATAATACAAATGCCTTTTTAAATAACACCTTAAGTTCTTCTATTTCATTTTACAAAAAATTTGTTGGCACACCGTTGAACATGTCCTTATCTGTAACGCATTCTCAAAATACAAATACAGAACAAATTTCAATGACATTGCCTTCTTTACAAGTAAATATGGATAGAGTTTATCCATTTGTAGGGAAAGGTGGTGCAAAAAATAACGCTATTCAAAAAACGGGTTTGACCTATTCTATGAAAGGCGATAATAAGATTAGTACCACCGATGAATTTTTCTTTAAAAAAGAAATGTTTGATGAAGCAAAATCTGGTATTCAACACAGTTTAGCTTTAAATACAAACATGAAAGCTTTAAAATATTTTACACTTTCTCCAAATGTGAATTATAAAGAAGTATGGTATTTTGATAGATTGAAAAAAACTTTTGATGATGTTGAAAATGCCGTAGTAACGGATACTATTAGCAGCTTCAGTTCATTTAGAGAATACAGTACAGCTCTTTCATTAAGCACTACTTTTTATGGAATGTTTAAGTTTAAAAAAGGAAGTAGAATTGAAGCAATTCGTCATGTAGTTAGACCTAGTATTTCTTACAGTTATAGACCCGATTTTAGTTATTATAATGAAGAAGTTCAAAAAACTGCAGACCCAACTAATACCGTTGAATATTCACCATTTGCAAACGGTATTTATGGAAGCCCAGGTACAGGTATTTCTAACAGTTTAAATTTTTCATTAAACAATAATTTAGAAGCAAAGGTAAAGTCTAAAGATTCTACTGCTACAGAATCTAAAAAAATTATTTTATTAAATAATTTAAACTTTTCTTCAAGCTACAACATGGCAGCAGACTCTTTAAAATGGAGTCCTGTTAGTGTAAATGCTGGAACAAATTTATTTGATAATAAATTAAGTGTTAACGCTAATGCCACATTAGATCCTTACGCTATTGACGCAAATGGTAAAAAAATTAACACGTTTAATTTTGACAACAATGGAAGTTTATTTAGACTTACAAGTGCGGGTTTAACATTAAATTATTCGTTGGCTAGTAAAAGTGGTAAAAAAACAAAAACACCAAACCAAAAAAATGCTGATGCCAATAATTCAGATGGTGTTTTTGGGGAAAGTTCTATAGCGTCAAACCAACAAACTCCGGCAGGTGAAAATAAGGATGAGGTAAAGGAAACAAAACTTTTTGGAGCAGACATACCTTGGAGCTTAAAAATAGCTTATTCTTTAAATTATAGTAATTCTGCCAGACAGCAAGAAATTTCATCTAATTCACTAATGTTTTCTGGAGACTTAGATTTAACACCAAAATGGAAAGTAGGATTTTCTTCGGGTTATGATATAAAAAATCAAGGATTTTCATATACACAATTACGTTTTTCACGTGATTTAGATAGTTGGAAATTAAATTTTAACTGGGTTCCGTTTGGAGATAGGCAAACGTACTACTTCTTTATTGGTATAAAATCATCCATGTTAAGTGATTTAAAATACGATAAACGTCAACAACCTGATAGAGTATTATTCTAAATTTTAATACATTATGAAAAAAATAATAAACACCAAAAATGCTCCAGCACCAATTGGCCCATACAATCAAGCCGTATTAGTTGGTAATACTTTATATACTTCTGGACAAATTGCAATTAACCCAAAAACAGGAGATTTAGTTTTATATTCTATTGAAGTAGAAACTAAGCAAGTTATGGAAAATATGAAAGCTGTTTTAGCTGCAGCTGATATGACATTTGATGATGTAGTAAAAACATCTATATTTATTTCAGATATGAATAATTTTTCTAAAATAAATGAAGTATATGGAAGCTATTTTAATAATGACATAGCTCCCGCCAGAGAAACTGTTGAAGTTGCTAATTTACCAAAATTTGTAAATGTTGAAATCTCAATGATTGCTATAAAATAAATGTTTAAATAGCTTTTATTAAAAGTTCAGCTGTTGCTGGGTTTGTAGCTAATGGCACATCATGAACATCACATAAACGCATTAACATTGCAATATCTGGTTCATGTGGATGCATACCCAGTGGATCTCTAAAAAAGAAAACCATATCTGTTTTTCCTTCTGCAACTCTACCCGCAATTTGCGCATCACCACCATATGGCCCAGACAAAAATTTAGTAACTTTAAAACCAGCTTTTTCAGCATTTTTACCAGTTGTTCCCGTTGAAATTAAGTGGATATCTTTTGAAATTATTAAGGCTTTAAAATCCATTAAAAACTGAATCATTTCAGCCTTTTTTCCGTCGTGTGCTATAATTGCTATTTCCATAAGGCAAAAATAAGAAACTTACTTATCATTTGTTGCTTTTTTCTATTAAAGTGCGTGTGAATATTCAATTAAATCAACAATTTTAGTTGCATATCCAAATTCATTATCATACCAAGCAATAATTTTAAAAAAATTATTATTTAAAGCTAATCCCGCTTTTGCATCAAAAACGGCAGTTCTTTGTTCTGAAACAAAATCTTGTGACACAACTTCATCTTCTGTATACCCTAAAATTCCTTTCAACTCATTTTCTGAAGCCAATTTCATCACCCTTTTAATTTCTTCATAATTCGTTGATTTTTTTAACCTCACTGTTAAATCAACCAAAGAAACATCAACAATTGGTACTCTAACTGCCATTGCAAGTAATTTACCCTCTAACTCTGGCATAATTTTAATAACAGCCTTACCAGCATTGGTTGATGTAGGTATCATATTATTTAAAGCTGATCTACCTCTTCTCCAAATAGCTTCAGGTCCATCAACAGTATTTTGGCTAGAAGTAGCCGTATGAACTGTTGTTGCTAAAGCTTCAACAATTTCATAATTATCATTTAATACTTTTGCAATGGGCGCTAAACAATTTGTAGTACAGGAAGCATTTGAAAAAATAATGTCTTCTTTTTTTAAATTTTTATGATTAACCCCCATTACAAACATAGGCGCATCTTTTGAAGGTGCTGATATCACTACTTTTTTTGCACCTCCAATTAAATGAAGTGCTGCTTTTGATTTATCTGTAAATAAACCTGTAGATTCAATTACGTAATCCACATCTAACTTTTTCCAAGGAATTTTATTTGGATCTTTTTCTGAAGTGATTTTAATTTTTTGATTGTTTACAATTAAGTAACTACCACTAACTTCAATTGTTCCTTTAAATTTACCGTGTACCGAGTCATATTTTAATAAATAAGCTAAATGATCAATATCTAGAAGATCATTTATACCAACAATTTGAATGTTTTTCCTAGTTATTGCAGTTCTAAAAGCTAAACGCCCAATTCTTCCAAACCCATTAATACCTATTTTTAACATGAATTTTTTATATAAATTAATAAAACAGCTATTAAATTGACATCATATCACTTACTCTTATTAATTCTTTATTAATTGCATGGTGGCCTTTAACTGCAAGTTCTAACTCGGTTGTTTCAACTTTATTATTAACTAAACCAACCATTACATTTGACTTTCCATCTAATAACAATTCTACGGCCTTTACACCCAGTCTACTTGCTAAAACACGATCAAAACAACTTGGCGAACCTCCTCTTTGCATGTGGCCTAAAACAGAAACTCTTACTTCATATTGTTTAAGATTTTCTTCAACGTAATTAGCTAACTCAAAAACATTTTTCCCAATTTTATCACCTTCTGCAATAACAACAATACTAGAGGATTTACCTGAGCGTTTGGTTCTTTTTAAAGATTCAAGCAGTCTATCAAGGCCCATGTTTTCTTCCGGAATTAAAATCTCTTCAGCTCCAGCTCCAACACCTGCATTTAAAGCTATAAAACCAGCATCTCTACCCATAACTTCAACAAAAAACAATCTGTTATGAGAACTTGCTGTATCTCTAATTTTATCTATTGCTTGAACTACTGTATTTAGCGCAGTATCATAACCAATAGTGTAATTGGTTCCAAAGATATCGTTATCAATTGTTCCGGGAACACCAATACAAGGAAAATTATATTCTTCATTAAATATCATTCCTCCAGTAAAAGTTCCATCTCCACCAATTAAAACAATTCCATCGATTTCAGCTCTTTTTAAGTTTTCATAAGCTTTAGCTCTTCCTTCTTTGGTCATAAACTCTTTTGACCTTGCTGACTTTAAAATAGTACCTCCTCTATTAATTATGTTGCTAACGCTTCTGGCATTAAGATTTACAAAATCGCCTTCAATTAAACCTTGGTAACCTCTATAAATTCCAACACACTCTATATTATAATAAGTACAAGCTCTAACAATTGCCCTAATTGCGGCGTTCATTCCTGGAGCATCTCCCCCAGAAGTCATCACTCCTATTTTCTTCATTTTTTTAGTCATTCATTTGAATGACAAAAATATGATAATTTTATCAGAACCTAGTAGTTTAATATGTTAGCTTTATATTAATATTTAAATATGCTATTTTACCATAATTTTTCAGGGTATGTTCCATTATCTTTTAGCTTCTGGATTTCTGAAGTTACATACTCTTTATCTTCTTTGTAGGTAACACCAAACCAACGAGCATTTGATTTTAAAACCTCCATAGTTCCTAATTTATTTACAATTAAATGATTTACAATGGATGGAATAAAAAACTCTGCCTTAGGTTCTTTATAATTTTTTTCTAAAAATTCTTCAAATAAAGAACTAGAAAGTTCAAAATATTTAGGTGTAAAACCAAAGAAATTCATTGCAACAATGGTATCTTCTGATATTGGCATCATTTCACCTTGTTCATTTTTATATTTCAATTCACCATCTACTTTTTCTATTTGAGTTCTTTCTGTTAAACCAATTAAAAAGCCATTTTCATCAACTTTGCATTCGCCACGAGAAACAAATCCAAAATCTGAAATGGTATTTTTCAACACATAACCTAACATATTAAATTCACTAGAATTTTTATCAATTTTATTTAAAGCGTCCGCCATTACCTGGTAACCTTCACGTCCGTAAAAATCATCCGCATTAATTACTGCGAAATTTTCTTTAATAACATCTTTAGTCATTAATAACGCTTGACCAGTTCCCCAAGGTTTTTCTCTTTGGTTATCTTTAAATCTTTCTGGTATTTTATCCAACTCTTGAAAAACATATTCAACTTCAATTTTTCCTTTTAATTTTTTATCAAAAAAAGATTTAAAATCATCTTCAATACTTTTTCTAATGATAAAAACTACTTTTCCAAAACCTGCCTGAATAGCATCGTAAATTGAAAAGTCTAAAATTGTATCTCCTTGTTCTGAAAATGTGTCTAATTGTTTTAATCCTCCATATCTGCTACCTACTCCGGCAGCCAAAATAACTAGTGTTGGTTTACTCATTTTTTATTTTTTTATTGATTTATTTTTAAATTTTATTATTTTATTTTCTGTAATTATTGAATCTTTTGATTGTTTTTCAGGAATTGAATCAATTGGTTTTTTCTTTTTCAACTTCAATTTTTCTAGTAATTCTTTTCCACTATCAAAATCAATTTGGTAGGTTAAACCTGCTCCTTGCGTGTAACCTTCTTCTTCTTCTGTATATTGAATTTCATTTTGCCTATTAAAGATTGACGATCTGAAAGTTCCTTCATCATTCATTAAAAATTCAACATTTACTTCTCCAATAACGTTTGTTTGATCTTTAGAACCTATAGGCATTCCTACTTTTCCGTTTATAATAATTTTATCGTTTAACTGATAATCTAAAGCTATTGCTAATTGATCATCAATATTTAAATTATCTACCTTATATTTTTCACCTACTGTGTATACTGGTTTTAATTTAAATCTATTATTACCTTGGTTTAATATATTATCAAACACGTTTGAAAGCATATCGAAACTTGTACCATATAAAGCCGCGTTGCTATTTACACTTAAATCACTTTCATTATAAAAACTTCCAGAAACTAACAAAGATATGAAATGAACTGTTTTATTGTTTTCATCATTACTATTTAATTTAAATTCTAACTCTGAGGCTACTGTTGAACTTGAATTAGGAATTTCTATATCAAAATCGCGTTGTGAATTAAATAACTCACCCGAAAATCGTGTAATCAAATCAATTGGTATTTTTCTGTTTGCAACAATATTTTCTAATAATGATTTTGGGTTTGCTGAAACTCTATAAACGGCTTCAATATTTATATCTGCCGTAAATGGGTTTCCGCTCCAAGAAATGCTTCCACCTTTTCTAACGGCAAATGGTTTATTTATAAAACCTCCATATTTAAAATTATAAACACCGTTATCTACAATAAAATCGCCATACATATCAAACTTATCTTTGGTATCCAAATCAATTTGTAAATTACCAGTTCCACTTCCTTTAATATAACTTCCGGTTGCTTTATCTAACACCATTTCAACTATGGCATCTTTTGTTATTTCCAGGTTAAAAACCATTGATAATCCTTTTAATTTATCAGAAATAAATTGCCTTCTAATTTCTTCATTATTATCGGAATTATCCTTACTTATAAAACGAATTAACTGTGATGATTCTACTGTTTTTACATCGCTAATTGGAATTATAAAGTGAGTTCCTTTTTTGGTTTTCCCAACAACATCTATAACTAATTTATCTGTTGGCCCTTTTATAAAAGCATTTCCTTCTAAAAAACCAGTTCCAAAATACAAAGAATTTTCCTTTTCTATGGTATTTAATACTAAAAGATTTTTAGTATTTACACTTAAATCTAATTTCCAATTATCAAAATGACTATGTTTTATGGTCCCTGTAATTTTTCCTTTTGTATTTTTAAAACTATCCTTTATAGTAACATCATCAAACGTAAAAGTTTGGTTGGTTAATTCTACAATACTTGTTCCATCAAATTCATAATCTACATTTAAATAAGGAAAATACATACCGGCTTTATCTAAAAAGAGAGTTCCGGTCATATCTGGATTTTTAACCAAACCTGTTAAGTTTACATTTCCATAAACAAATCCTCTAATATTTGTAAAAACATCTTCTCCTAATGGGCTAAAAGCATCTAGCTTAAATTCTTCAAAGTCTACAATTAAATCTAATGTGGGTTCTTTTGGCGTAAAATCTAAGTCTCCCAAAGCCGAAAAATTAATATTTCCATTTCTCTTTAAGGAAATATCTACCAAATAATTTTTTACTGAATTTTTTCCTTCTATATTTACTTTTAAATCGCCTTGATAAGAATTATTTACGTAAAAATTTGCAATTGTTAAGTCTGCAGTTGGTTTAATTTTATCTGTAATTTGTTTATAATTTAAAGTACCATTTACAATTCCCTTCAATTTTAAACTATCAATTTCTGGAGTTATACTTGACAATTTTACATTTTTAAATTTAAAATTCAAGTCCTTAGAAATGGTATCTTTCATGGTTCCATAAATTTCAATTTCTTCATTATTTGAAGCAATTAAAAATTGACTTATATCGTAGGTTTTCCTTTTACTATCAAAAACCACTTTATTTTTAAAATTATCTTCAGGATTAATTACCCATTTATTATTTTTAAAGGTGAAATTAGATTTTTGCATTCCAAAAACCGATTTATTTTCTTTATTGAAGGTATGATAAAAAGCTAAGTTATATTGCTCTGTGTTTTGCTCACCTCCATCAAATTCGGTTCTAAAATACAACGTATCATTTAAGGTAATATTCACCAATTTAAGGTTGCTCACACTGTAATATTCAGATTTTATTTTATCAATGGAAAGTTGTGTGTTAAAAAGCGGATTTTTATTATCTATCTGAACATTTAAATCTTCAATAATAGTTTTATAAGCTTCAACTCTTGGCGATTTTATATTTAACTTAAACAAATTATCATCTGCACTAATATTTCCTCTTACCGATGAATTTGCATCTAATACAATTTCCGGATAAAATACCTCCACAATTTTATTGTAAACATTAAATCTAAAATCGAGATATTGACCAGAAGTTACCTTATAAGGTTTGTAATTTGAGTAAATACTACCAATTGAATTTTGAGCTAGATGTCCTAATTCCGCAAATTTAAATTTCCCTTTTATTCTCCCTGTAATTATTTCTGGTGAATTAATAGTGATGGTTCTGGTACTATCTTCAAATGATGAATTAATATTAAAATCTTTGAAAAAATAATCGCCTTTTTGGTTGGTGTACAACATATCTTTAAAATCCAGATTACCCACCAAATCATCAATAGAATTTCCTTTTACGTTAATATTTATTTCTCCTTTTAAATTTGAAATACTATCACGTTTAAACAAATTAATAGTATTTAAATCGCAATAATCTACAACTGCTTTAAAATTAAACGTATATATTTTTGAAGAAAAATCTGCCAATCCATTAAAATTCAGCTTAATATTTTCATCATTTACTTCTGTTTCGCCATTAAAATGTTTCTTTTTAACAACGCCATTAATTTTAATATTCTTATATGCATATTTATTGTATTCGTAATTGGTAATTATTCCTTTTACGGATGTATTCATTTTTTCTAAAGAAAATCCTTCTCCGTCTACATCCAAAGAAGTTGATAACAAACCAATTGAAGGATTGTCAATTAACTTACCTAACTGAAAATCAATAAATTCAATATGTCCAATATACGTTGCATCATCAATATTTGTAACATTTGTAAGCTCTAAATCTGAAATTACACTTCCCAAATTAGAATTCATAACCAATTTGGCATCAATTAAATTAGGTGTAATAAAGGTTTTTCCCTTTAAGGTAAATTTTCCTAATTTAGAAAATTCAGTAGGCAATGTATTTCCTAAAACATTTGGAAGTAATGCTTTTAAATGATAATAATCTGATGTTAAATTATCAATATCTCCTTCTAAAGAAAACCCGTTTTCCTGATTAAAAACATTTTTAAAATTAATAGTTCCTTTAATAATGGCGCCTTTATCAGATTCTAAATCTAAATTATGTGTT
The DNA here is from genome assembly GCF_016342705.1 of Lutibacter sp. Lineage (GTDB taxonomy): Bacteria > Bacteroidota > Bacteroidia > Flavobacteriales > Flavobacteriaceae > Lutibacter. Next base: position 116,280 of record NZ_JAEINV010000009.1, read on the forward strand.
ATAAAATTATTGAGTGTTCCTGTTATTTTTGTTGAAAAATGCAATTCATCATCAGTTCCTAATTCATTATAGAATTTTTTCAAATCTATTAACGATAAATTTGCCTTTTGAACGTCTGCATTTAATTTTACTTTATTATTAAAATCCGAAAAGTCATCTCTATGGTAATTAAAAATAATATCTGCCTCTAATGAAGATTCCGCAGTTTCTAACAACGTATTATTAAAACTCATGGAAATTTTAGAATACGAAAAGTTACTTGTTAAGTTTTCAACCTCAATATTTCTATTTTCAATAAAATGAAGGTTTTTAATATCAGCAGTAACATTTGGTCCTTCAATTTTAAAGTTTTTTGCACTACCCTTTATTTTTTTGAAGAATATAGGTTGATCATTTTTAATATTAGCATCTACAACTTCAACATATCCATTGTTTAATTTTAATCTGGTTGAAGTTAATAAAAACCCAGATGGTTGATCACTCACTGTTCCATCATCAAATTTATCTACAAACACTGTTAAAGCATCATCTACTTCTCCTTTGTAGGTTTTAATATTTAAAATAAAATTATCTAAAAATATTTGGCCAAATTCTGGTTTTCCATCCACCAATTTTTTAAAACTAACGATTGATGTAGTTAAGTTTTCAATATAAATTAACGTATCTGCATGGTGATTTTTAATATAAACTTCTTTTAATTTTACATTTCCTAAAAATGACAAATCAACTTTTTTAACATTAATATCAACATCAAATTCTGTTCTTAAATAGTTTGTTGCTTTTTTTCCAAGCGAAGTTTGTACTGCCGGGATTGACAGTAATACACTAACTACTGCTAATGAAACCAGTAGTATTAGTAAAATATTTACAACTATTTTTTTAATTCGTTTGATATGCGCTAAATTTGCAAATTAACGGCAATTATTATGCCTATATTTTATTTAAATGACTAAAATTAATCCAATTTATATTCTTGGTATTGAATCGTCTTGTGATGATACAAGTGCCGCTGTTTTATGCAACGGAAAAGTACTATCAAATGTTGTTGCCAATCAAGAAATTCACACCAAATATGGAGGTGTTGTTCCTGAATTAGCTTCCAGAGCACATCAACAAAATATTGTTCCTGTTATTCAACAAGCAATTCAACAAGCAAATATCGACAAAAAAGAGTTACATGCCATAGCTTTTACGCGTGGACCTGGATTAATGGGGTCACTTTTAGTGGGAACATCGTTTGCAAAGTCACTTTCTATGGCTTTAAATATTCCATTAATTGCTGTAAATCATATGCAAGGGCACGTTTTAGCTCATTTTATTGAAGATGAAACTCAACAAAAACCGCCATTTCCTTTTTTATGTTTAACAATTAGCGGTGGACATACGCAAATTGTAAAAATTACCAATTATTTTACCATGGAAGTTATTGGTGAAACTACTGATGATGCCGTTGGAGAAGCGTATGATAAATCGGCAAAAATTTTAGGGCTGCCATATCCTGGCGGACCTTTGGTTGATAAATATGCGCAACTTGGCAATCCAAAAGCCTTTAAATTTACAAAACCAAAAATGCCAAATTTAGATTTTAGTTTTAGTGGACTAAAAACAGCTATTTTATATTTTATTCAGAAAAATGTAAAAGAAAATCCAAATTTTATTGAAGAAAATCTCCACGATATTTGTGCTTCTATTCAGTACACTATTGTGCAAATATTATTCGATAAACTTAAAAAAGCAGTGAAACAAACAGGAATTACACATATTGCAATAGCCGGTGGTGTAAGTGCTAATTCTGAAATACGTAAAACCTTAAAAGCTACTGAAGAAAAATATGGATGGACTACGTACATTCCAAAATTTCAATACACAACAGATAATGCTGCTATGATTGCTATTGTTGGGCATTTAAAATATTTAGAAAAAGATTTTTCTGAAACAGATATTGTGGCAACTGCACGTTTAAAAGTACAAGAAGGTTAAAAATTTAAATTAGGTTTTTCTTTCATAAAAAAAGTATCAGCATATTTTTGCAAAAGTATCAGCATACTTTAGGAAAAGTTTCAGCATACTTTGGAGAAAGTATGAGCATACTTCTTTGAAAGAATCAGCATACATTTTAAACTACAATTACTTACTGAATATCAACTTGTTGCAAAATTAAATTTTCGATTATTCAAGTAACAACAAAATGCATAAAAAACCACTTTAAAATATTATCGCTCTGAATCAATTGTTGTTGCAACAGCTCGGTTAAAAGTGCAAGAAGGTTAAAAAATACTATTATTTTAAGATTTATCTGTACTGAAATTGTAATTTTGCAAAATGAAAAATGTTTTTCAAAAAATAACAGTTGTATTTATGGTCGCAATATTATTGCTATCCATTACATCTTTTTCAATGTATAAACATTTTTGTAATGATAATTTAGTTGAAATTTCTAATTTTTCAAAAGTTGATTCTTGCTGTAAAACTAAAATTGTTTCCAATAATTTTAACATTGTAAAGTTTTCAAAAAAGGATTGTTGTCAAAATGAAATTGTTATGAAAAGTAATACTTCTTTTCAACATACTAATTCTTTAAAATTAATAAAATCTCAATACGTTTTAGCTTTTTCATTTTATACAATTTTTGTAAAAAAAATGAATTTCATTAAAGTTAACACTACATTTTATCAAGATTTTTCTCCTCCTAAAATTTTACGAAACAAACAAGTACTGTTTCAGTCCTTCTTAATTTGATTTTATAGTTCTTTTTGAGAATAGCATTGGCTATTAAAACAAGATTTCTATTTATCACAATTAAGATTTTCATTCATGAAAAAATATATCATTTATTTATTCATCCTCCTTCCTTTGGGTGCAATAAGTCAAAATAGTACGAAAGGAAAAATTTTAGACACCTCTAACACTCCAATAATTGGCGCAAATATTTATTGGGAAGATTCTACAATTGGTGTTGTTTCAAATGAAAATGGGTTATTTGAAATTAAAAATTTATCAAACAATAATACTTTAATAGTAAGCTATATTGGTTATAAATCACAATCTATTACTATTGATAAATCAACTGAATTAACCATAAACTTAAGTCCAGATAATGAACTAAATGAAATTAGTATTAATTCTGTAAAACAAAGTTCCAACAGACCATCGTATGAAATTAAAAACATCATTAATGTAAATAAGGCAGAATTGTTAAAAGCCGCTTGCTGTAATTTAGCAGAGAGTTTTGAAACAAATCCATCTATTGACGTTAATTATTCCGATGCGCTAACTGGAACAAAACAAATTAAAATGTTAGGTTTATCAAGTCCGTACATTCAAATTGTTCAAGAAAATGTTCCTAATATTAGAGGTGCTGCTCAGGCATTTGGACTTTCATTTACTCCAGGAACTTGGGTTGAAAGCATACAAGTTACCAAAGGTGCAGGAAGTGTTGTAAATGGTTATGAAAGTATAACCGGTCAAATTAATGCCGAATTAGTAAAGCCTTTAACTGATAAAAAGTTATTTATAAATGCTTATACATCCTTAGATGGAAGATCTGAATTAAATACGCATTTCAATAAAATTTTAAATGATAAATGGAGCGCTGGTTTATATGTTCATGGAAATTTAAGAACTAAAAAAATGGACGAAAACAACGATGGTTTTTTAGATGCTCCGCTTTCTAATCAAATAAACATTATGAACAGATGGCAATATACCGATACAGAAAAAGGTTGGGTGAGCTTTGTTAATTTTCGCTATTTAACCGATAATAAACAAACAGGGCAAGTAAATTTTAATCCTGACATTCATAAAAAAACTAGTACATTTTGGGGAAGTGAAATTGAAACCGAAAGATTTGAAACCTCCGCAAAATTGGGTTATGTTTTTCCAGAAATGCCTTATAAAAGTTTTGGATTGCAATTTGCATTTAGCGACCACAAACAGCATTCTTATTATGGACTAAAAGATTATAATATAAAACATCAAAGTTTTTATGCTAATTTAATTTTCAATTCTATAATTTCAGATACAAGAAATAAAATTGTAACTGGACTAAATTCAACTTTTGATGATTTTAATGAATTAGTTTTAAATTCAAATTACACAAGAAACGAAAAATCTGTTGGTGCTTTTTTTGAATATAATTATGATAATTTAGACAATTTAAGCTTATCGGCAGGAGTTAGAGTTGATGCTCATAATTTATTAGGAACTTTTATTACGCCACGTTTACACGTTAAATATAACGCTTGGGAAACTGGAACATTCCGATTTTCAGCAGGAAGAGGAAAAAGAGGCGCTTCTATATTTGCCGAAAATCAAAAATTATTTGGCACAAACAGAACTTTAAATATTACTAATAATAATGGTAAATATTACGGATTAAAACCAGAAATAGCTTGGAATTACGGAACTTCATTCAATCAAAAATTTAAATTATTTAATAGAAGTGGTGATGTAACCATTGACTTTTATAAAACAATTTTTGATGAGCAAGTTATTGTAGATTGGGAAAATCCAACCGAAATTTCGTTTTACAATAGTTCAACAATAGGAAAAGCAAATAGCTTTCAAATTGAGTTAAATTACAGTCCGGTAACACATTTAGCAATAAGAACAGCCTACAAATATCAAGATATTACAAGTAATTTTATTTCCGGCGAAAAACAAGAACCATTACAACCTAAAAATAGATTTTTTACAAACTTATTTTTTGAAACTCATCAAACAGAAAAAGGTGGTAATTGGAAATTCGATTTCACATACAATTGGCAAAGTGAACAGCGAATTCCGGACACTAGTATTTATAGTTTAAAGTATCAACTACCACTATATTCAGACAATCACAGCGCTATAAATGCACAAATAACAAAGGTTTTTTCACCACGATTTGAATGGTATTTAGGTGGCGAAAATTTAACCAACCAAAAACAACAAATACCCGTTTTAGGAGCTGATGATCCTTTCGGAACAAATTTTGATACAAGCTTAGTATATTCGCCTGTTATTGGTGCAATGTATTATACAGGAATTAGATTTAATTTAGAATAAAACGTTTATTATGAAGAAATTACTATTATTTATTGGAATTTTATGTATTGGAATTTCAAGTGAAGCACAAGAAAAAAATAAAAATGCAAAAATTACTTTTGAAGTAAATGGTATTTGCGAAATGTGCAAAGAAAGAATTGAATTGGCAGCCTTAAAAACTAAGGGTGTAAAATTTGCGAATTGGACCATTGAAACGCATGAACTTTCATTAATATTTGATGAGCGTAAAATAGATGAATTAACCATTCACAATAATATTGCGGCTGTTGGTCATGACACAAAAAAAGTAACAGCAACAGATGAGGCGTATAACAATTTGCATGATTGCTGTAAATATGATAGAGTGAATCCAGAATTTGGACATTAAATTAATTGCTCAATTATACTATATTAACTTATTTCAAAAATAAAATTTTGAAATAAGTTAATCTGTTTTAATAAAGGCAGACAATCGTTAATTATTTGTTATTTAGTAAAACAGAAATATCCTTTCCTGTTGGCTCTTCAAATATTTCTAAATCAAAATAAGGAACTGCAGCAATCACATGGTCAAAAATATCTGACATAGTAGCTTCATAATTAGACCATTTTTTATCACTGCTAAAACAATAAATTTCTAATGGAATACCTTGTGAAGTTGGTGCTAATTGCCTTACCATTAAAAAAAGTTCTTTACTAACTTCTGAATTTTGATGTAAATAAAGGTCCAAATATTTTCTGAAGACTCCAAAATTAGTCAAATTTAACCCGTTAATTAAAACGGACTTATCTGCTCCAATTTTTTCATTATGCAAAGTAATTTCAACATGCTTATCTTCAATATATTGCTTTACTAATTGAATTTTCTTAAATTCTTCTATCTTTTCTTTCGTTAAAAATTTAATAGAATTTTGTTTAATAAAAACAGCTCTTTTTATTCTTCTTCCACCAGACTCTTCCATTCCTCTCCAATTTTGAAATGAATCTGAAATTAAACTATACGTTGGAATTGTAGTGTATGTATTGTCCCAATTTTGAACTCTTACTGTAGCCAAATTAATATCCGTAACCGTACCATCTGCTCCAAATTTACTGTAAACAATCCAATCACCTATTCTTACAATATCGTTTACTGAAACTTGAATGGAAGCTACAAAACCTAAAATAGTATCTTTAAAAATTAACAATATTACAGCAGAAGCTGCTCCAAGTGTTGCAAAACTTAAAACATCTCTTCCAGTTAACTGATAAACAATAAAAAATATGGCAACTCCCCATAAAAATATCATGACAACTTGCGAATAACTTTCTAAAGGTTTATCCTTAAATCGTTCCGTTGTTCTTAAATATTGTTGAGTTGACTTTAAAAAGCTTCGTATTATTTTTACAACTAAAATAATACCATAAATGTTTATTGCAATGGTGAACGCTTTTAATAAAAATGAAAAATCACTTAAAATTAGCGGAACTAAATATTTTAAAATAAATAGTGGAATTATATGTGCAATATATCTTGGAAACTTACTTTTCACTAAAAAATCATCAAATGTAGTTTTGGTTTTTATAGAGAAAAGATAAAATAATTTTACAATTACAAAACGTAAAATTCTATCTAAAAAATAAGCTATTACAACAATTACACTAAAAGTAATTATCAAATTTATGGTTGCTGCCCAAAAATCTGGCAACCCTTTATTTAGTAATATTTCTTTTATAAGATTTAAATACTTTATCATTAATAAATTTTGAATCATAATTTTAAATTTAGTGATAAATAGGCAAAAGCAGATTTTAAAAAAAACTGGGTAAAAAGCGTCATTCTGAACTTGATTCAGAATCTCATCATGCTGATTATAAAAAAGAATGAGAACCTGAATCAAGTTCAGGTTGACGACACGTTTATTTTAAAACGCCACTAAATTATAAACTTTCAAATTGAATTAAAACTCAGCGTTTACATCCCAAGCTTCTAATTTATCTTTAATTGATTTTATAAACATACCTCCTAAAGCTCCATTTACAACTCTGTGATCGTATGAATGTGAAATAAACATTTTGTGTCTAATTCCAATAAAATCTCCTTCAGAAGTTTCAATAACTGCAGGCACTTTTCTAACAGCTCCTAAAGCTAAAATTGCAACTTGTGGTTGGTTAATAATTGGCGTTCCAAAAACACTTCCAAAACTACCAACATTTGTAACCGTATACGTTCCTCCTTGAATTTCATCTGGCTTTAGCTGTCCTTTTCTAGCTCTTTCAGCTAAATCGTTTACAGCTTTTGTTATACCAACTAAATTTAATTGATCGGCATTTTTTATAACAGGTACAATTAAGTTTCCATCTGCTAACGCAGCCGCCATTCCTAAATTAATTGCTTTTTTCTTAATTATTTTATCTCCAGAAACAGCAATATTTATCATTGGAAATTGCTTGATGGCATTTGCCACAGCTTGCATAAAAATTGGAGTGTACGTAATTTTTTCTCCTTCGCGAGCCAAAAATGTATCTTTAACTTTCTCTCTCCACTTTACAATATTAGTAACATCAACTTCAATAAATGATTGTACATGTGCCGATGTTTGAACAGATTCTACCATATGATGCGCAATTAACTTGCCCATTCTGCTCATTTCAATAATTTCATCTTCTCCATTCACAGAAACAACAGAAACTACTTGCTTCACAATTTCTTTCTTTTCTACTACAACATCTTTTACTAAATTTTCAACCTTTGGAGCAGGTATTTCTTGTATTATTTCCTTCTTCTCAGAAATCTGAACTTGTCTTCCACCATTTATATAAGCTAAAATATCATTTTTAGTAACCCTATTATCTGTTCCAGTACCCACAATAGCTTCTAATTCTTCCATTGAAACACCTTCTGTTGTAGCAATATTTCTAACTAAAGGAGAAAAGAATTTTCCTGAAGCCGACGTTTTTTCAATGACTTTAGATTGTGTAATATCCGCAACATTTTGAACTATTTCAGCAACATTTTTTTCAATTGCTGTTGAAATAGGTTGCTCTTTTACTTCTGAATCTTTAGCAGAAGTTTCAATTATTGCAATGGTTTCACCAACCTTTACTATTGCATCATTTTCAAACAGAACTTCTACAAGTGTTCCTTCAACTTCACTTGGCACTTCAGAATCTACTTTATCTGTGGCAATCTCAACAATTGCTTCGTCCAATTCAATAGTATCTCCAACTGATTTTAACCATGAGGTTATAGTTGCTTCTGCAACACTTTCACCCATTTTAGGAAGTTTTACTTCAAATCTTGCCATTTTGATTTTTTTTAGAATTGCAAATTTACAAAAAATATATAGTGAATATAATAAATGGATCTATTAAATATTTTTTTGAATCCCATATTTTTAACACTTTCATAATTTAAACACAATATATATAATGTAAAATACATTATATAAAAATTTAAATTCTAAAATTATACATTTCATAAATTAGAAAGCGCCATAAACAATTCAATAAAATCAATTTTAATTAATTTGTAACCAAGGTTACGTAAGTCTGTAACAAAATACGCACAACATTTTACTGAAATTAATTTTAATCGTTCTAAATAGCGATTAAACACCTGTTTATCAGCGTTATAAAAATGTTAAAACAATGACTTAAATCATAAAATTAATGTAATGTAGTAATTAAATTTACTAAAGATTTAAAACAAACAAATATCTAATATTATGAAAAATTTAAAATTAATAGGATTCTTGATGATTTTAGCATCAAGTTTAATGTTTATACAATGTACCAGCGATCCAATTATGGGACCACAAGGTTTAGCTGGTGTTGATGGTGTTAATGGAGTTGACGGAACTGATGGAACTAACGGCGTTGATGGAACCGCTAGTTGTGTTGCTTGTCACAATAACTTAAACAAAGAACATGCTGAAGAGTCATATTTAGTATCTATTCACGCAAAAGAAACTTTGCATACAGACAGAGGAACTGGTGACATAATTACTACATCTGCTTATACAAACAGATCAGGATGTGTTCAATGTCACACAAGTGGAGGTTATATTGATAGTATGAATGGTGTTGAATTAAAAGGTGGTTCTGGTTACCCAAGTGGTTTAGCTTATTCTGGTAACCAAGCAATTACTTGTACAACTTGCCATGGAACACATAGCACATTTGACTTTGCAAATGATGGATTTGATTATGCTTTAAGAGCTGGAATTATGCCTGTTGCTTTAGATCAAGATCCAGCTTATGCAATGGATATGGGATCTAGTAACACATGTGTAAAATGTCACCAACCAAGAGGTTTACCTCCAACTGTAGGAGATGCTTCAGGTAATGTTAAATTAAATGGTCGTTTTGGACCACACCACGGACCACAATCTACATTATTAGAAGGAATTCAAGGTGCAATGTATGCTGGATCAGCTGTTTATCCTGCACCAAAATCTGCAACTCATAGAACTGGATCTTCTTGTACATCATGTCATATGGGTCAACAAGATGAAGGTGAGCACAATGGATTACACTCTTGGCATCCATCTGAAAAAGCTTGTTTAACTTGTCATACTAATGGAGCTCCTTCTGAAGTTTCAGGTTATGCTGCAGATATGGAAACATTAAAAACTTTATTAATTGCAAAAGGTGCTTTTGATGGTACTGCAGATGCTTTTACATCAAACAGTGTTCCTTTAAAAGTTGCTCAAGCTGCTTGGAACTTTGCCCTTTTACGTGAAGATAGAAGTAATGGTATTCACAATCCTGGATATGCAAAAGCATTACTTAAAAACTCTATTGAAGCTGCACAATAAATAATAATAGTTAGATATTAAAGTTCTAGGGAACTAAGTTAGTAGTTCCCTGAACTTTTAAAACTAATTACTACTTATAAATAGTTACAGTATTAACTTAAAATTTTTACGAAAATTTTAATAAAAGTTAATTAACAATTTAAAACAAAACAAATGAAAAAACTATTGCAAATAGTTCTAGTTAGTAGCTTAAGTTTACTATGCTTTTCATGTTATTACGATGAAATTCCTGAAAAACTGGTAATTGATATTCCTGAAATACCAGACACTCAAGTTATTTCTTTTGGAACTGAAATACAACCTATATTTTCTAAATGTACAGGTTGTCACGGTGCAAACATAAGTCCAGACTTAAGAGCTGGAAACTCATATAGCGCCTTAGTTCCTAAATATGTTACCGCAAGTAATGCAGATGCTAGCAGATTATACAATTATTTACCAGGAAATGGACACCACGATGTTGGTATTTCATTAAGTGCTAATGAAATTGCTTTAATTAAAGCTTGGATAAACCAAGGAGCTAAAGACAACTAATAAATAAGACATTTAATATGAAAAATTATAAAATATTACTTCTTGCTTTTTTAATGCTCCCTTTTATTGGGTTTACCCAAGAAGAAGAGGTTGTTGAAAAAGAAGTAGTTAAAGAAAAACTTGAAAGACCTGCCTATGAAAGTTCTTTTATTGTTGATAATCCAACAAATGTGTTGTTTTCTAAAAATGCTTTAGAAGTTACTATGCAACACAGATTTGGAACTATTAATGGTGGAGATAATGATATGGCTGGTTTTTGGGCTCCGTCAAACATTAGAATTGGTTTAACTTATGCAATTCATGAGCGATTAACTATTGGTTACGGAACAACAAAATTTAATAGATTACAAGATTTTAACTGGAAAGTTGCATTATTAAGACAAACACAATCTGGTAGTATGCCTATTAGTGTTTCTTATTATGGAAATTTTACGATTGATGCAAGATCAAAAGAAAATTTCAATATGATTCAAGACAGATATTCTTACTTTAATCAATTAATTATTGCTAAAAGATTTAGTTCAAAAGTATCATTACAAATTGCACCAAGTGTATCTCACTATAATTTAGTAGATCCAACTATGCAAAATGATATGGTTTCTGTATCTTTTGGAGGAAGATTTAAAATTAGTCCACAAACTTCTATTTTAGTTGATTATAGCCAACCGATTACACAGTTTGACGCTAATCAGCCTAAACCAGGTTTAAGTATTGGAACCGAGTTTGCAACTTCTGCACATGCTTTCCAAATATTTTTAACTAACTATAATGGTTTAGTTTCACAAAAGAATTATATGTACAACCAAAACGATTTCTTTAAAGGCGATTTCTTAATTGGATTTAACATTACAAGAATTTACAACTTTTAAATTTTTTATAAATCACCCTTTTAGAAAACAAAATACCAATATTTCATTGGTATTTTGTTTTCTTTCGTTAAAAGAGCTCTATACTTAAATAATTTTAGATAATGTTTTGCATATCAACATTATAAAAATTTAAAAAAAATCAGTAAAAAGTCTGATTTTATAAAAATTCGCTGACAAAAGTCATCATAAAAAACAAGTTATGTAACTAAATTTACATAAGAATATTGCTCATAATTATTCGCTTAGATTTATACTATTATGGAAAATAAAAAAACTGAAAACGGAAGCACAAACAGACGTAAATTCCTAAAATTAGGATTAATGTCTAGTGTTACAGCTGTAGCCGGAGCTTCAATAATATCTAATTTTGCCGCAGATGAGGAAACCAAACCTTCTGGTGAAAAAATGAGATTACTTACACCAGACGGGAAAATTGTTGAAGTAGATGCATCAAACGTAAATAAATACCCAGAAGCATTAATAACACCTGAAGAATCAAGAAAAGGAATTCCAAACAGAAAGTTTGTGATGGTAATTGATTTGGCCAAATGTAAAAACGCAAGAAAATGTGTTGAAGGCTGTCAAAAAGCACACAATTTAGATCATAATGAGGAGTTCATGAAAGTACAATTAATACAAGATAATCCAGAGGCTTCTCCTTATTGGTTACCAAAACCTTGTTTTCATTGTGATGAACCACCTTGTGTAACTGTTTGCCCTACTGGAGCAACTTTTAAACGTGATGATGGTATTGTTTTAGTTGATAATGATCGTTGTATAGGTTGTAAATTTTGTATTACAAGTTGCCCATACTCTGCACGTCAATTCAACTGGGGACATAAAGATAAATTCGATGATAAATCACAGCCTTATTCACCAGAAACTAGTGTTCCTGCCGCGGAAGGTACCGTTATGAAATGTGATTTTTGTCCAGATATGCTACGTCAAGGAAAATTACCACATTGTGCATCATCTTGTCCAATGGGAGTAATTTATTTTGGAGATAAAAACGAAGATATTGTAACTAATGGTGAAGAAACTGTTCGTTTTTCAAAATTAATAGAAGACCGTGGAGGATATCGTCATTTAGAACATTTAGGTACAAAACCAAATGTATATTATTTACCTGCTGTTAACAGACAATTCCCATTAGAAAGAGGATTTAATGTTGAGGAGGATATTATTGAACGTTATAAAGATGTTCCTTATGTTCAACAACTAAAAAAAGACGGTAAAATTTAACTTTAAAACTCTTAATTATGAATTTAGAAAATAGAAAAAGAGAATTGGTTAAAGAATTTTCTCCTTTACTTGAAAAAACTACCAAAGTTTCAAAAATTTGGATGGGAATATTAGTTGCAATCATTTTGGTTGGAATTTATGCTTTCTTTTTACAATTATTTAAAGGACACGAAGTTACTGGTATGCGCGACAACGTTGTTTGGGGTGTTTACATTATTAACTTTATATTTTTTGTGTGCTTAAGCTATTCGGGAGCATTTATTTCCGGTATTTTACACTTCTACAACACGCCTTGGAAAAATTCAGTGTCAAGAATTGTTGAAATAATTACAGTGCTATCATTAATTATTGGACCTATATTTATTTTATTGTGTATTGGTAGATTAGACAGATTGCATTATTTATTCTTGTATCCAAGAATTCAATCACCAATTACTTGGGATATTATAGCAATTATGACCGATTTAGTAGGTTGTTTTATTTACTTATACTTAACATTTATTCCTGATTTGGCCATTTTAAGAGATCACAGTGAAGATGCACCAAAATGGAGACAAAAATTATATAAATTTTTAGCAATAGGTTACCAAGACACCACAGAACAAAGAGAAACTTTACATAAAATAACTAAAACAATGTCTGCAATGATTATTGCATTAGCAATTGTTGCGTATTCAGTTTTAGCGTGGATTTTTAGTTTAACGTTGCAACCTGGTTGGAACAGTTCAATATTTGCACCATACTTTATTATTGCTGGACTATATTCTGGTATTTCAGTTATAATACTAGCTATGTATTTAATAAGAAAATACTACAATCTAGAGCATTACATTAGAAAAGTACACTTTGTTAGTGCAGGTATTATCCTTTTAATACTATCATTATTATATGGTTATTTTACATTTAGTGAGTATTTTTCTAGATGGTTTAGTCATAAAATTCACGATACAAATTTATTAAACACATTGTTTACACGTTATTTTTGGCAATTTGTTTTAGCAAATTATGTAGGTGTTTTAGTGCCCGTTGTTATTTTATTTTTCAAAAAATTTAGAACTATAAAATCAATCACTTTTGCTTCAGTAATTGCAATTTTAGGATTATGGCTTAATAGATATTTAATAGTTGTACCAACTTTAGAAACTCCTTATTTACCAATTCAAGATACCAGAGAAGAATTTGTTCATTACACAGCCACTTGGGTTGAATGGTCTTTAAGTTTTGCCGGAGTAGCTGCTTTTATTTTATTCTTCATTTTAATTATGAAATTAGTTCCAATCATACCAATGTCTGGAATTATTGATCAAGAAAGAGAAGCTTTCAATAAAAAAGGGAATGCTAAACAAACAATCACTGAATAATAATAGTAAAATTAGAAATTATGCAACGTAACATATTTAAAAACACATCATTTACTTGTTTTCTTTTAGCGCTATTATTTAGTTTTAGTTTAGTTGCTCAAGAAACAACTGTAGATGATTATAAATTGTCTTTCTCTTTTAAAACAGTTAAAAAGTTTGACAATACACGTCTACTTGAAGTTTCATTTATTGGAAAAAATAGAGAAGATAGAAAAGATAAAATTCCTGTTTTTGATGCTGAAATAAAATTCTTTAACATTGCTAATGATGAAGAAATTTTATTAGGAACTGCAAAAACTTCAAATGAAGGTGTCGCACAATTAATACTTTCTGAAAAACAAAAATATATAACTGATGAAGATGGTTATATTAATTTAACCGCTAGATTTGAAGGTTCTGATGCATTAGATGCTGAGGAAGAAGAAATTTTGGTTAGAGATTTAATTTTAGAATTAAACTTAGAAGAAATTGATAGTGTTAAAACCATTTTTGTAAAAGCATTTACTTTAGATAGTTTAGGTGTTAAAACACCTGTTGAAGAAGTAGATGTAATTATTTCAATAGAAGGAATGCTTTCTAAAATGAAAATTAAAGAGGGTACTATTGAAAATGGTGAAATTGAATTTGAATTACTTCAAAATATTCCAGGTGATAAAGATAAAAATTTCACCGTTTATGCTCAAATTTTAGACAACGATGAATTTGGTGATGTAATTCAAAAACAAACCGTAAATTGGGGAACATTTAATAAAATAAATACAATAGACGAAAACAAACTGTGGTCTGAAGCCGCGCCAATATGGATGTATATTGTATTAACAATATTATTAGTTGGTGTTTGGGCAAATTACATTTATACGGTATATAATTTATTTAAAATAAAAAAAGAAGGAAAAAAATTAGAATTAAGCCAAGAAGAATAAAATATTTGCTACTTTTATTACAATTGGCATTGTATTTGAATTTAGATTAACAATTAATATATAACAAACAAAAATTAAACAAATGAAAACATTTAAAATTTTAATGATTATAGGTGTGGTTAGTATTGGGCTTTTGTCTTTCACTAAATTGGTGCAAGAAGAGTGGAAAGTTCCTGCTAAATACCAAACTATGAAAAACCCTGTAGAAGCAAGCAAATCTAATGTAGATTTAGGTAAAACTTTATATGCTAAACATTGCAAGTCTTGTCATGGTAAAGAAGGTTTAGGTGATGGTCCAAAAGCAGAAGAAGTTGATGGACATTTAGGAGATTTTTCTTCTAAAAAATTCCAAGCTCAAACTGATGGAGCGTTATTTTACAAAAGTTATTTTGGAAGAGACGATATGCCAAGCTATGAAAAGAAAATGCCAGAGAAAGATGATATGTGGGCAATTGTTCATTATTTAAGAACTTTAAAGAAATAAACCATATTTCTTATTCATAAAAAAACCGAACAATTGTTCGGTTTTTTTATGCTTTTATAATTTCTTAAAGACTAAATGGTCATAGAAAATATACGAGTGTCTGGCTTATTTTCTATTAATCGAAGATCAAACGTCATACAAATATTACGAACAAACATTCTTCCTTCTTCTTTTACCGTAACCTTCTCTTCTGAAACCTCAACCAAGCCATCATCAATTATTGGTTTTAAACGCTCTATAATTTCTTTTTTAACCTGTGCATCTAATCCAATTTTCCACTCAGTTTCTAAATTACACATTAGGTTTAAAATGTGCTTTCTAATAATTAAATCTTTATCGGTTAATAAATGACCTCTAAATATTGGTATAATACCTGCATTCACTTTATCAGTATAATCATCTACATCCTTTTCATTTTGAGCAAATGCGTACCAAGAATCACTAATGGAAGACATTCCCAAACCAACCATTAATTCAGTTTTTCCAGCAGTATAACCCATAAAATTACGATGTAACTTTTTAGCTTCCATTGCCTTATGTAAAGAATCGGATGGTAACGCAAAATGATCCATTCCAATTTCTACATAACCATTGTCAAAAAACAATTGTTTTCCAAGTTCATATAAATGACGCTTTTCGCTATCCTTTGGCAAATCACTATCTTCAAAACCACGTTGCCCAACGCCTTTTATCCAAGGCACATGTGCATAACTGTAATAAGCTATTCTATCTGGTTTTAAAGCAATAGTATTTTTAATGGTTGTTCTAATACTTTCTTCAGTTTGAAAAGGTAATCCGAAAATTAAATCGTGACTAATAGACTCATAACCAATCTTTTTTGACAAATCATGAACTTTTTTTACTTGCTCAAAACTTTGAACCCTATGAATTGCTTTTTGAACTTTCGGGTCGTAATCCTGAATACCAAAACTATTTCTTCTAGAGCCTAAATCATACAAAGTTTGTAACTGTTCTTCTGAAGTATGATTTGGATGTCCTTCATAACTAAAATCGAAAGTTTCAAATTTATCAGCTCTTTTAAAAATTCCGTTAATCAGTTTTTTTAAATTTTCTGAAGAAAAGAACGTTGGTGTTCCTCCTCCTAAATGAATTTCTCTAATTTTTGGTCTTCCTTCAAACAAATCGCAATATAAATCCCATTCTTTTAAAACGGTTTCAATATATGGTTGTTCAACTTCATGACGTTTTGTTATTTTTTTATGACAAGCACAAAATGTACATAAACTCTCACAAAAAGGTAAGTGAATATATAAGCTAATTCCCTCTATATCATTACTTTCAATAAAAGATTTTTTAACTGTTTTTTTCCAGTCTGATAGAGCAATCCCTTCTTTATCCCAAAAAGGAACCGTTGGATAACTGGTATATCTTGGACCAGGAATATTATATTTTTGAATTAAGTTTGTCATTTTTTAGCTATTGGCTGTTGGCTGTTGGCTTGCTAAAAAATAGCTACCAAAAACTAACAACTATTTTATTTATATTCTTTTACAGCATCAATAAATGCTTTTGCATTGTCTAAAGGTATATTTGGTAAAATTCCATGACCTAAATTAACAATGTACTTATCTTTTCCAAAGTCGTTAATCATTTTTGTAACCAACTTTTTAATTTCTGCTGGTGGTGATAACAATCTTGATGGATCAAAATTACCCTGTAAGGTTATATTATTTCCTGCAAATTTTCTTGCCATTTGTGGCGTAATTGTCCAATCTACACCCAAAGCAGCAGCATTTGATTTTGCCATATCTTCTAAAGCAAACCAACATCCTTTTCCAAATGCAATTACAGGAGCTTCGTCTCTTAATGCTTCAATAATTTGATTGATATATTTCCAAGAAAATTCTTGATAATCAACTGGAGAAAGCATTCCTCCCCAAGAATCAAAAATTTGAACTGCATTAACACCTGCTTTCACTTTTTCTTTTAAATAAGCGATGGTAGTGTCTGTTATTTTTTGAAGTAATAAATGCGCAGCAACTGGTTGTGTAAAACAAAATTCTTTAGCTAAATCGAAATTTTTTGACCCTTGTCCTTGCACACAATAACATAAAATTGTCCAAGGTGAACCTGCAAAACCAATTAATGGAATGTCATCATTCAACATTTGTTTGGTAATTTTTATGGCATCCATCACGTATTTTAATTCAACTGTTACATCTGGCACAACAACTTCATCTACAGCTTTTGCAGTTCTAATTGGATTTGGTAACCACGGTCCTACTCCATTTTTCATTTCCACCTCAATATTCATTGCTTGAGGAATAACTAAAATATCTGAAAATAAAATAGCAGCATCCATTCCAAATCTTCTAATTGGTTGTACTGTTATTTCTGACGCTAATTCTGGAGTTCTACAACGTGTAAAAAAATCGTAATTATCTCTAATTGCAATAAATTCTGGCAAATAACGCCCCGCCTGACGCATCATCCATACCGGTGGACGCTCTACAGTTTCGCCTTTTAAGGCTCTTAAATATAAATCGTTTTTAATCATATTATTTATTTATTTGAAAATATTAGTGTTTTGTTTTCTTAAACTTAAACACTAATCCTCATCTTCATTTTTTTTATTTGCAACTGCTTTCATTGCAATATTTATAGCTGTTCTTACTTTATAAATATCTCTTTTGCTCATTGCAGTTGCTAAAAACCAAGCTTCAAACTGTGATGGTGGTAAAAACACTCCGTTTTCCATCATTTTCCAAAAGAAGGTTTTGAATTTTTTAGTATCGCTAGTTTGAGCAGTTTTAAAATCAACAACTTTGGTTTTTGTAAAAAATGGATTGATCATTGATCCAAATCTATTTACTTGTAAATCAATTCCATTTTCTTTAGCTGCATCTAACATTGCTCTTTCTAAAAATGCGGCCGTTTTTTCAAAATCTTTATACGGATCTTGTTTTTTCAACTCTTTTAAAGTCGCAATTCCGCAAGCCATAGCTATTGGATTTCCAGATAACGTCCCAGCTTGATACATTGGTCCTAATGGCGCCACTTTTTGCATAATTTCATTTCTTGCACCATATGCTCCCACTGGAAAACCTCCTCCAATAACTTTTCCTAAACATGTAATATCTGCTTGAATACCTAACAACTCTTGAGCACCACCAAATTTTGAACGAAAGCCAGTCATAACCTCATCCATAATTAAAAGAACACCGCTTGCTTTGGTTAAATCTCTTAATTCTTCCATAAATTCTTTAGTTGGAAGAACTACCCCCATATTTCCCGCAATTGGTTCAATAATTACAGCAGCAATATCATTATGTCTTGCCAAATGTCTTTCAACACTATCAATATTATTATATTCTGCAATTAAGGTATTTTTTACTGCATCATCAGGAACACCTGCGCTACCGGGTAAACTTAATGTTGCTAAACCAGAACCCGCAGCCACTAACAACGCATCTGAATGCCCGTGATAACAACCGGCAAATTTTATTATTTTATTTTTACCCGTAAATGCTCGTGCCAAACGAATTGCACTTAAAACAGCTTCTGTTCCAGAATTTACAAAACGAACTTTATCCATTCCTGGAAAAGCATCACAAACCATTTCTGCTAAAATAAGTTCTCCTTTAGTTGACGCCCCAAAAGTGTAGCCTTTTTTAAGGTATTTTTTAATAGTTTTTTCAACAACACTATTTCTATGCCCTAAAATCATTGGACCATAAGAAAGCACCATATCTACATATTCATTATCATCAACATCTACAATCTTGCTTCCTTTAGCGTGGTCAATAAAAATAGGAACTCCACCTACAGATTTAAATGCTCTAACAGGTGAATTTACGGCACCAACTAAGTGTTTTTTTCCCTTAGTATATAATTCTATTGATTTTTCTAATTTCATTTTAATTTATTTTTTCAATAATACTTTAGCTACATCTTTCGCAAAATACGTAATAATAATATCCGCTCCTGCCCTTTTCATAGATAATAAACTTTCCATCATTACACGCTCTTCATCAATCCAACCATTGGCTGCAGCTGCTTTTATCATGGCATATTCTCCACTTACATTATAACAAGCAATTGGTCTGTCAAAATTATTTTTTAAATCTCTAATAATATCTAAATAAGCTAAGGCTGGTTTTACCATTAAAATATCAGCTCCTTCCTGATCATCAAAAGTAGCTTCACGCATTCCTTCATCTCTATTGGCTGGGTCCATTTGGTAGGTTCTTCTATCTCCAAAAGTTGGAGCTGAATCTGCTGCATCTCTAAACGGACCATAAAACGCTGATGAATATTTTACAGCATAAGACATTATTGGTATGTTTGGAAAACCTGTATTATCCAATGCTTGACGAATTGTATCAATCATTCCGTCCATCATTCCTGATGGAGCAACCATATCTACACCTGCTTTTGCATGAGAAATTACTTGCTTTGCAATATTTGGCAACGTTGCATCATTATCTACATCATTATCGTGAATTATTCCACAATGTCCGTGACTTGTATATTCACAAAAACAAACATCTGTTATTACATATAAACTTGGGTAATTTTTTTTGATAAAACGAACTGCCTTTTGCATAATTCCATCATCATTCCAAGTTTCAGAACCAGTTTCATCTTTTTTTGATGGAATTCCAAATAATAAAACAGCAGGAATATCTAACGCAACAACTTCATCTAATTCTTTTGAAATTGTATCTAATGAAAAACGCTTAATTCCTGGCATTGAAACAATTTCAGTTTCAATATTAACTCCTTCTTCAATAAATAAAGGATAAATTAAATCATCAATAGTTAGCTTATTTTCTCTAACTAAACGACGGATATTTTCTGTTTTACGAAGACGTCTTGTTCTGTTTATCATGTTTGTTATTCTTTTACTTTAAAGTATTCATTTGCTGTTTCAATAACACTTTCAATAGTTGAAACTTTTGAAACTTCAACATTTTTAAAATATTTTCTAGCCACAGTTGCAGTGGTTTCTCCAATACAAAATGCGACTATATCTGTTGCTTTATTTTGAGTTAAAAAACTTTCAATTGCTGAAGGACTGAAAAATAATATTCCATTAATTTTTTCATCAATTTTACGCGGAGTTAATGCTGTTTGATAACTTTCAACTTCATTAACAACTATGTTATTCTCATTTAAAATGTTTGAAAGTTCTTCTCTTTTTTTATTTCCACAAAAAAAAGTAACTTCTTTCTCACTTAAATTTTCAACTAAATAATTTGCTAATTTTTCAGCACTATTTTCATCTTGAGAAACTTTACCAATTTTCTTTTCAATTAAACGTTTGGTTCTTTTACCAACGCAATACATATTTTCGAATTGCAGTTCCATTGGACTAAAATTTTCCAATAATGCTTCTACTGCATTTTGACTTGTAAAAATTACGTTTTTAATTGGTTTTTTAACAACCATAGGTTTTAAACGGTTGCTACGTGTTGTTATAAAATCGCTCATTAAAGAGCCAATATGAGAGGAAATACTATTTACCTGATTAAGCGATAAATTTTTAGTTGAATAAATATTGATATCTTTTTCAATAATTATTTCTTCTCTCATTAATTTTTTACCACCTCTATCTAAAATATAGTTGGCAGCATACACACCTAAATCACCTATTTTATCTAATTCAACAGATTTAGAAAACTCAATTTTATTTTTTCCATCAGGACTAAATAAAACGCCTTTAAACATTAATTCTTCTTTAATAATTAATGCTAAAGCTCCAATTGGCGCTGTACAACCACCTTCTAAAACACGTAAAAAATCACGTTCAATTTTTACGCAAGTTGCTGTATCTTCGTGATTTAATTCTGTACAAATAGCTTTTAACTCTTCGTTTTCATCTAAAACAGCTACCATTACCGCTCCTTGTGCTGGAGCAGGAATCATCCAATCTAATTTTATATGTTTTTCCTTTTCAGGTAATAACTTTAATCTTTTAAGTCCGGCTGCTGCAAAAATAGCACCATCCCAATCATTGTCTTCTAATTTTTGCAAACGTGTATTTACATTGCCACGTAAACCTGTAATTGTATGATGCGGGTAACGATATAACCATTGTGCTTTTCGTCTTAAACTTCCTGTTGCAATAATTGCAGTGTCATTTGTAAAGAAGTTTTCATCTTCTTTAAGGACTAAAATATCGTTAAAATCTCCTCTTTTTAAAATTGCACCTTGCACAATTCCATTTGGTAATTTTGTTGGTACATCTTTAAATGAATGTACCGCAATATCAATTTTATCATTTAATAAAGCAATGTCTAAATTTTTAGTAAAAACACCTGTAATACCTAATTCATACAATGGTTTATCTAATACAATATCTCCAATGGAATCTATTTTTACTATTTCACTTTTATAACCTAAGCCATCTAATTGTTTCGCTACGGTATTAGCCTGCCAAAGCGCTAATTCACTTGAGCGAGTTCCAATTCTAATTATTTTATCCATTCTAAATTTCGGTTATTTCAGTGTTAAAAATTTTGCTAATAACACTTATACTTTGATCAACAGAAGTTTCTTGATCTTTTAAATGCTTTACAAATTGTGTGGTAATTTTTTGAATCATTCTATTGGTTACAAACTCTGCATCTTCAACATTAAAATCTTTATTTTTTTTGCTATAAAAATTAATTTCATCTTGCTGAATTGCCATTAAAGATTCTTTTAGAGCATTCACTGCAGGCACATATTTTCTGTGTGAAATCCATTCGTTAAATTCTTCTCTATATTTTTCAATGATTTTTTCTGCTAAAGGAATTTGTGCTTGACGCGTTGCCACTGTTTTATCAGTAATTTTTGAAAGTTCATCAACATTAATTAATGATATGCCTTTCATTTTTTTAACCTCAACATCTACATTTTCAGGCATTGATAAATCAATTATCAATAACTCTTTTCCTTCTTCTAAATTTTCTTTTGTAACAGTATGTGAACTTGAGCCTGTAGAAACAATTAAAATATCTGTATTATGAATTTCTTTTGATAAATCAGAAAAATCCGCAACAGAAACATCATGATGTGTTTGTTCAAAATCAACAGCTTTTTCAAGTGTTCTATTTACTAAAGTTATATTTTTATTAGAAGTATATTCTAATACGTTTTTACAGGTATTTTTTCCAATTTCACCTAAACCGTAAATTAAAATTTTCTTATCGTTATAATTTTCAACATTTTCAACAATATATTGAATAGCTGCATACGATACTGAAGTTGTACCTGAACTTAATTTGGTGTTATTTTTCACATCCTTACTAGCTTGCAAAACCAAATTCATTAAACGTTCTAAATAGGCATTGGTAGTTCCTATTTTTTTAGCCATTTTAAAAGACTCTCTTAATTGTCCAACAATTTCATAATCTCCTAAAATTTGACTATCTAAACCTGTTGCTATGTTGAATAAATGACTTATTGCATCGTTATTTTTATAAACATTTGAAACGTTTATAAATTCTTCAACCGTACCTTTTGAATATTTAATCATTAAACTAATTAACTCAAATGGGTGCTTAGCAAAACCGGTTATTTCAGTTCTATTACAAGTTGAAAGTATAAAAATACCTTCAATTCCTTTCGCTTTCGCTTCTTTAAGTAGTAATTTTTGATTTTCTTTAGTTACGCTAAAAGCACCACGCACTTGCACGTCTGCCTTTTTATAACTTAAACCTACATTGTAAAATTTTGTAGGAAGATTTTCTTGATTCATAAAATTAGTATTACCAATAAGTATCGACAAAAGTACAACTAATAAAAAATTCATTATGTCGCCAAAAGTACTTTTATTGTCGACATAAGTTATTGTAATTAATTTAGAATTATTCCAAATAATAACTAAAACGATTTTTTTATGACAAATGTCAGTAAAATTAAGCTCTTAAAAATATGACAAATATCAGTTGTTTCTATTTTGAACAGTTTTTTTATATTAAAAATTATTGTATTTTTGTCGATATTTCACAAAAATATCATAAAAATGCTTTATGAAATCTAACTTTGAAAACTACAAAAACATCGACAAAAGTACTCATCTTCTTTTTAAAGAAGAAAACACTTTTAAAGTATATTATTTCAACAACTTAACTACTTCTACTGAATTATTTAGGCATAATTTAAGTGATAATTACATTCAACTTTATTTTTGCAGCACTAGCGAATGTACAGTTGCTTTTAACATGGAACATTGCGCTATAAATTTAACCGAAGGCAACTCTAGCTTGGTATATTTTAAAGATGAAAAAATGAATATTCTTTTTAATCTTCCACCAAAATCTGAGCTTTTTACCATTTTAATCTCTATTGAATATTTTCATTCCTTATTTTCAATTGATGGAAATTTTTTATTCAATTTTAATAGTTTTAAAATAGGAAAACCTATTATTGAACCAAAAGAGACCGCTACCTCTATAAAAATAATCCTTACACAATTAATAACAAAGCAAACCAATCAAACCCTACGACCAATTTTTATAAAAGGTAAAATTTTTGAATTATTAAGTTATTATTTTAGCACACATACTGATAACGAAACGGAACATTGCCCTTATATTGCTAATGAAGAAACGGTTTCAAAAATAAAGCATGCCAAGCAAATTATTATTGAAGAAATGAACAATCCGCCTTCTCTAAATGAATTAGCAAAAAAAGTTGGTTTAAATATTAAAAAACTAAAAACCGATTTTAAAGAATTTTATGGCGATCCAGTTTTTACATTTTTATTAAATTACAAAATGGAATTAGCCAAAAAATTATTACAAGAACAACAATTAAATGTAAATGAAATTGCAGTTCATTTAGGCTACAGCACATCTAGCCATTTTATTGCCGCATTTAAAAGAAAATATAAAATAACACCAAAACAATTTGCAAAATCATAAATAAATGAAAGGAGCATTAATAGTAAATTTAGGTTCGCCTAATAGCACATCAGTAAAAGATGTAAAAAATTATTTAGATGAATTTTTAATGGACAAACGCGTTATTGATACTCCGTATTTAATAAGAGCCTTTGTTGTTAAAGGAATTATTTTAAATACACGTCCAAAAAAATCTGCCGAAGCTTATAAAAAAATTTGGTGGCCAGAAGGATCTCCATTAATTGTTTTATCAGAAAGATTGCATAAAAAGGTGCAAAAAAATTCAGATATCCCTGTTGAATTGGCTATGCGTTATGGAAATCCATCTATTAAAAGTGGTATTCAAAAATTAGCAGACAAAGGGGTTACCGAAATTTTATTATTACCGTTATATCCGCAATTTGCAATGGCAACCACCGAAACAATTGTTGTGTTAGCAAATAAAATAGTTGAAAAATATTTTCCACATATTAAAATTACTGATGTTCCGGCATTTTATAATAAAACAGATTATGTGGATGTTTTAAGCAATAGCATTCAAAAACATTTAGAGGAAACCAACCCTGATCATTTACTGTTTTCTTATCACGGAGTTCCTGAGCGTCACATAAAAAAATCTGACATCACAAAATCTCATTGTAAAATAGATGGAAGTTGTTGCAATACGCCTTCGCAAGCGCACGAATTTTGCTACAGACATCAATGCTATCAAACAACTAAAAATGTTGCTGAAAAATTAAATTTGAAGGAAGGCAGTTATAGCACTTCATTCCAATCTCGTTTAGGTCGTGATCCTTGGCTACAACCCTACACAGATCAAACTATCGACAATTTTGCACAAAAAGGCATTAAAAATTTAGCAGTTGTAACTCCAGCGTTTGTTTCAGATTGTTTAGAAACTTTGGAAGAAATTGGAATGGAAGCTAAACATTCTTTTGAAGAAAATGGTGGTGAACATTTTTCAACAATTCCTTGTTTAAACGATAATGATGATTGGGCAATTACAGTTTCAAATTGGATTAATACTTGGAATTTAAAAATATAAGTTAGCTTAATTCTCTTTTATAATTTTATCATATGTACTACCTAAAAATATAAAATAAAGAATTACCAAACTAATAGCTATACTTGTTACAAAAAATGTTGTACTTGATCCAAATTTATACCAAATAAATCCGGCAATTGAACTTGCAAGCATTGTAAAAATGCTTTGAAACCCTGAGTAAGTTCCAATTGCCGTTGCAGTATCTTTCTTTAACGTAATATTGCTAATCCACGCTTTTGAAATACCTTCTGTCGCTGATGCATACATTCCATATATAAAAAACATTCCAATTATAACATAAAGATTTGTAGTAAATCCCATACCAAAATATACAATCACAAATAAACTAAGTCCAATTATAAACATCTTTTTTAATCCTATTTTGTCTGCAATAATTCCAGTAGGAAACGCACTTAAAGCATAAATTAAATTATAAAATATATAAACTCCAATAACTTGCATATCATTAAGTCCGGCTTGCTTAGCTTTCAGCAGCAAAAAAACATCCGAACTATTAAATAATGTAAACGCTAAAAGCCCAACAACCACTTTTCTATAAGCTACGGGACTTTCTTTCCAATAGTTTAAAAATGAAAAAACAGCTACTGATTTTTGCTCATTCAGATGTTTTGATTTCTTTTCTTTAAGATAAAAACTAGATATTACTGCTAAAATTCCTGGAATAAATGCAATATAAAATAAAGTGATATAATCTTCAGGATAAAAATACAAATATAGCAACGCCAATAAAGGTCCTAAAACTGCACCAAAAGTATCCATTGACCTATGAAATCCAAACACCTTACCTTTTGTTTCATGCGAGGCTTCATCAGAAAGAATGGCATCTCTTGCTCCAGTTCGTATTCCTTTTCCAAATCTATCAACTGTTCTTGCGAAGAAAATCCATAAAGGATAAACAAAAACTGCCATCATAGGTTTTGAAATTGCACTAAAAGCATATCCAATTTGAACAAAAGGAACGCGTCTTGCAGATTGATCAGACAATTTACCAAAATATCCTTTACTAAGCCCCGCAACTGCTTCAGCAAAACCTTCCAAAATACCAATTAAAACAATAGAAAAACCAATAGATTTTAGATATATTGGC
Source organism: Lutibacter sp. (assembly GCF_016342705.1). GTDB lineage: Bacteria > Bacteroidota > Bacteroidia > Flavobacteriales > Flavobacteriaceae > Lutibacter. The sequence goes on from NZ_JAEINV010000009.1 coordinate 142,519, forward strand.
ATAATTGGATATAACATTTCACTTGCCGTATCTGTAAACAAACTTATAAGTGATATTACCCAAACAGTTCTTGTTATATATTTCATTTTAATTTATTTATTTTCTAAAAATCAAGTAGTACTCACTTACTTTAAAAGTATATTTTAAATTGTTTTCACTATAATTCAACAAAACTTTTTTTAAAAAAATTAGCCAATTATTTCAATAAAGTTCATTTTTTATAAAATTAAGTAAATATCACTCATTAACATCAATTATTGTATTTTTGATTCCTTAAAAATTTAGCATTTAAACTATGGAATATTTATACATAAAAGCACTTCATATTATTTTTATAACAACATGGTTTGCTGGTTTATTTTACGTTATTCGCTTATTTATATATTATAAAGAAGCCGAAGAAAAGCCAGAAATTGAACAACAAATACTTTTAAAACAATACAAATTAATGATTAAAAGGTTATGGTATATTATTACCTGGCCCTCAGCTGTTTTGGCTACTATTTTTGCCGTTTGTTTATTAGTTTTACAACCAAATTGGCTAGAAATGAGCTGGATGCACATTAAGTTAGGATTTGTAGCCGCACTATTTGCATACCATTGGACTTGTCAAATAATGTACAATCAAATTGAAAAAGGTTATTTAAAATATTCTTCATTTGCCTTACGAATTTGGAATGAAGTAGCTACTATTATTTTATTTGCTTGTGTGTTTTTGGTAGTTCTAAAAAACTCCATTGGTTGGATTTTTGGAACTATTGGAATTATTGGAATATCTGTTTTACTCATGTTAGGCATAAAATTGTATAAAAATATTCGAAAAAAGAAAAATTGGGATCACAATTAAATTACAAATACCATAAATATTATAGAAATTCAGTACAAATAATTTACTAAATATTTAAAATTCACTCTATTTAATTCAAAATTTATTTTGTTTTATTGAATATTTAATATATTGTATATCAATATATTAGATGTTACAATGTGATTTTAATCATCTATTTTACTAAATCGATTTCGTACTTTTATACCGTAAAAAATAAAATTTATGAACTCTAATTCTACAAAAAAACTGTTACTAGGAAATGAAGCTTTAGCACAAGCAGCTATAGATGCAGGAATATCAGGTGTTTACGCATATCCCGGAACTCCTTCAACCGAAATTACAGAATATATACAACGCTCAAAAACCGCAAAAGAACTTAAAATTCACTCGCAATGGTCCGTAAATGAAAAAACCGCCATGGAAGCTGCACTAGGAATGTCTTATGCAGGAAAAAGAGCTTTAACGGTTATGAAACATGTTGGCTTAAATGTAGCTGCTGATGTATTTATGAATATGTCGGTTGCTGGAATTAACGGCGGATTGGTTATAGTTGTTGCCGATGATCCATCCATGCATTCTTCACAAAACGAACAAGATTCTCGTTATTATGGAAAATTTGCAATGATTCCAATTTTAGAACCTTCAAACCAACAAGAATGCTATACCATTACAAAATATGCCTTTGATTTATCTGAAAATTTGGGTTTACCTGTTTTAATTAGAATGGTAACTCGATTATCACATTCAAGAGCTGGAGTAATTACTGGCAACCGTGAACCTCAAAATGAAATTCATTTATCTAAAAACCCAAAACAATTTCAATTAATTCCAATGCACGCCAGAGGAAGATACAAACATTTGGTTGATATTCAGACAGATATTCTTGAAATTTCAGAAAATAGCAATTTCAATGAATTTAAAAAAGGACCAAATACTTCCATTGGAATTATTGCTTCAGGAATAGCATATAATTATTTAATGGAAAATTTTGATGGTGAAAAATGTCCATATCCAGTTTTAAAAATTTCTCAATATCCACTTCCAAAAAAACCAATTAAAAAATTATTTGATACATGTAAAAAAGTGTTGGTTTTAGAAGATGGTTATCCATTTATTGAAGAAGCTATTTCCGACTTTTTAGGTGAAAACAGAACGGTAATTGGTAGACTAAGTGGCGATATTCCAAGAGTTGGAGAATTAAATCCAGATAATATTGCAAACGCATTAGGTTTTGATGTTGTAATAAATGATAAACTACCAAAAGTAGTTTCCGGAAGACCACCAGAATTATGTGTTGGTTGTGGTCATAGAGATTTATTTGATGCTATTAATGCTTTAGGAAAAGAAATGTCAAGTCAACAAGTTTTTGGAGATATTGGTTGTTACGCTCTTGGTGTGTTATCTCCGTACGAAAGCATAAATACTTTAATAGATATGGGTGCTTCAATTACAATGGCAAAAGGCGCTGCAGATGCTGGAATTCATCCTTCTTTAGCCATTATTGGAGATTCAACATTTACACATTCAGGAATGACAGGCTTGTTAGATGCAGTGATTGAAAACACCCCAATTACGGTAATAATTTCAGATAACTCAGCTATTGCAATGACCGGCGCACAAGATTCTGCTGCTTCTGGTAGATTAATTAGTATTTGTAAAGGAATTGGAGTTGATGAATCTCATTTAAAAGTTATTACACCACTTCATAAAAATTTACAAGAAAATATAGATTTAATAAGAGATGAAATTAATTACAAAGGTGTTTCTGTAATCATCTCTCAACGCCCTTGCGTACAATTACCTAAAGAGAAAAAAGATAAGTTAAACGAACTTAAAAAAGTTACCTTAAACTAAAAACAATGAAAATAAATATAATTTTAGCAGGTGTTGGCGGACAAGGAATATTAACAATTGCTGCAGTTTTAGATACTGCTGCTTTAGATAATAAACTCAACATAAAACAATCCGAAGTTCACGGAATGAGTCAGCGTGGTGGCGCAGTGCAATCACACGTACGTATTTCTGATAAAGAAATTTTTTCAGATTTAATTCCACAAGGAAAAGCAGATATTATAATCTCGGTTGAGCCCATGGAATTATTGCGGTATTTACCTTTTTTAAAAGAAGATGGATTTTTAGTTACAGACTCAAATCCATTTATAAATATTACAAACTACCCAGAATTAGAAGATTTATACAAAGAAATTAAATCATATAAAAACAGTATTTTAATAGACGCTAAACAACTTGCAAAAGATTTAGGAAACTCTAAAGCAACAAATATGGTGTTGTTAGGAGCCGTTTCTTCACTACTTCCATTAAGCGATGAAAGCTTACAAAAAGCCATAAAAACGTTGTTTGAAAGAAAAGGTGAAAAAATTGTAGCTAAAAATTTAGAAGCTTACGAAAAAGGAAAAGAGGTTGCTGTAGAATTTATTTCATAATTAAAATTAAATGCTAAACGAAAAATTATTAAACCCGAAAAGTATTGTTGTTATTGGCGCTTCAAATAATATTCAAACACCTGGAGGAAGCGTTTTAAAAAATTTACTCAATCATAATTTTAAAGGTGAATTGTTTACCGTAAACCCAAAAGAAACCGAAATACAAGGTTTAAAATGCTATCAACATATTACAGAAATTCCAACTGTGGATGTTGCAATTATAGCAATTGCAGCAAAATTTACATTAGAAACTGTAAAGGTTTTAGCACAACAAAAAAAAACCAAAGGTTTTATTATTTTTTCAGCAGGTTTTAGCGAAAAAGATGAAGAAGGCGCACAATTAGAACAACAAATTGTTGATGAAATAACAGCCGTTGGCGGAACATTATTAGGTCCCAACAATATTGGATTAATCAACCAAAATTACGCAGGTGTTTTTACAACTCCAATACCAAAGTTAGATAAAAATGGTGTTGATTTTATTTCCGGTTCTGGAGCAACAGCTGTTTTTATTATGGAAGCTGCAATGGCAACAGGACTAACTTTTTCTAGTGTTTATTCCGTTGGAAATTCAGCACAAATTGGTGTTGAAGAAGTCTTACAACATTTTGATGAAACATTTAATTTAGAAACAAGTTCAAAAATAAAACTGCTTTATATTGAAAGCATAGAAAATCCACAAAAATTATTAAAACACGCACGTTCACTAATTAAAAAAGGTTGTAAAATAGCCGCTATAAAAGCAGGAAGTTCTTACGCAGGTAGCAGGGCTGCTAGTTCGCATACTGGTGCTTTGGCAAATTCTGATGTTGCTGTTGATGCCTTATTTAAAAAAGCTGGAATTGTGCGTTGCTACGGCAGAAATGAATTAATTACAGTCGCTTCCATTTTTACATTGCCTCAGTTAAAAGGAAAAAATATTGCAATAATTACGCACGCTGGTGGACCAGCAGTGATGCTAACCGATGCTTTATCTAAAAACGGATTATCTGTTCCTGAAATAAAAGGAAAAGAAAGTGAAGAATTACTTTCTAAACTTTATTTAGGTTCTTCCGTTTCAAATCCAATTGATTTTTTAGCAACAGGAACCGCCGAACAACTAGAAACTATTATAGATTATTGCGAAGATAAATTTGATGAAATTGATGCCATGGCAGTTATTTTTGGTAGTCCAGGTTTGTTTGAAGTTTATGATGTTTATGATGTGATTCACAAAAAAATGAAGACTTGTAAAAAACCAATTTTCCCAATTTTACCTTCCGTAATTAATGTGAAAAATGAAATTGATTACTTTATTAGTAAGGGAAATATCAATTTTCCAGATGAAGTTTTATTTGGAAATGCGTTGGCAAAAACAATGTTTATTGAAAAAACAACTTCAAGAGAAAAAATAGTGTTGAAAACTAATAATCAGATAATTAGAAGCATTATAAAAAATTCAACAGATGGGTATTTACAACCTCAACAAGTTAGAGAATTATTAATTGCTGCGAAAGTTCCAATGGTTAATGAAATTGTTTGCAAAACTAAATCCGAATGTATTTCGGCAATTGACATTTTGCAATTTCCAGTTGTAATGAAAGTTGTTGGACCAATTCATAAAAGTGATGTTGGTGGAATTATTTTAAATATTTCATCAAAAGAAGCGTTAGTCATATCTTTTGATACTATTATGAAAATTGAAGGTGCAACATCGGTGTTATTACAACCAATGAAAAAAGGTACCGAATTATTTATTGGCGCTAAAAAAGAAGGAGATTTTGGACATTTAGTTTTATGTGGTTTAGGTGGTATTTATATTGAAGTTTTAAAAGATATTCAAACTGAATTAGCTCCGGTTTCAAAAAATGAAGCTGTAGAAATGATTCAAAATTTAAGATCGTATAAAATAATTCAAGGAATTAGAAATCAGGAAGGTATCAACGAAAATGAATTTGCAGAAATTATTACAAAAGTTTCTAACTTGGTAACTATTGCGCCTGAAATTGTGGAGTTAGATTTAAACCCACTTTTTGGAAATTCAAAAGAAATTTTTGCTGTAGATGCCAGAATTAGGATTGAGAAAAATTAGATTTCATAAATTAATTCTACCTTTCCTCTATGCTCTGAATTATTACTTCCAATTAAAAAATTGGTGGTTCTAGGATGAATTTTAAAAGAAACTTGCTCATTTTTCAACAATTCAAAATGGGCAATAATTTTTTTATTTGACAGTATTGCGTTATCAAAAACAATGGTATCAATCGCGTTGTTTTTAATTATTTCTTTAATTTTATCAAAATCATCAATAAGTATATTATTTATCAGTAAGTATTTTTTATTTAAATGATTGATAATTAACTCATCTTTCCCAAAATACAAAACATTTGATATCTCATTAGTTTTGTCACTTGCTTTTCTAAACTTAAAGTATTTTATAAGGTACCAAAACTCAATCCCCAAACTCATAAAAAAATCATAAACACGATTTAATTTAAAGTGTTTTTTGTAAAAAATTTTCATAGCGTTATGAAAATATTTTAAATAAATAATATCTTTTTTTGTAGATTCTCCTTTGTAGTGAATGATTTGTGTTTCAGCAAAATAGTAATTTTGATACCCTTTATTTAAAACCTTAAAACATAAATCTATGTCCTCGCCATACATAAAATAGTCTTCATCAAAACCTTTCACTTCATTGTAAATAGATTTCTTTAAAAACATAAAAGCTCCAACCAAAACAGCTACTACTCCACTTTCATTTTCCATTAAATGAGTTGCATAATATTTACCAGTTTGCTTGTTTGAAATTCCAAATAATTTATTGAATGAAGCACTGGGTGTTGGAATTCCTCTTTTACTTTCAGGTAAAAAACAACCTGATCCATCAATTAGTTTAGTTCCTAAAATTCCGATATTTTGATTTGTTTTTGCAAAATTAAAAACAGTTTCTAAAGTGTCTTCTGCTACAACTGTATCTGGATTTAAAATTAAAACATATTCACCTTTTGAAATTGCAACTCCTTGATTATTAGCTTTTGAAAACCCAACATTTTCTTTATTAACTATTAAAATTATATTGGGATAATTTTTTTGTAAAAAAGAAACACTTTCATCGGTTGAATTATTATCTACCACAATAACTTCAACAGATAAATTTTTAGTGGCATCAATAATACTGAGAATACACTGCTCTAAAAAATACCGAACATTGTAATTTACAATAACTACTGATATATCCATATTTTAAAAGGACTTATCAAATGGAATTCTGTTTATAATACTTCTTCCCAAAGTAATTTCATCGGCATATTGGAGTTCGTCTCCAACTGCAATTCCTCTGGCAATGGTAGATGTTTTTATTGCTAGTTTTTCTAACTGCTTAAAAATATAGAAATTTGTTGTATCACCTTCAATTGTTGAACTTAAAGCGAAAATCACTTCTTTTACAGTTCCTAACTTAACTTTTTCAATGAGGCTTTCAATAGTTAAATTTTGTGGGCCAACACCTTCAATGGGTGAAATTTTACCACCCAATACATGATACAAACCTTTATATTGCGAAGTGTTTTCAATTGCCATAACATCACGAACATCTTCAACAACACAAATTATTTCTCCGTTTCTAGAAGGGTTAGCACAAATTTCACAAATGTCAATATCAGAAATATTATGACATTTTTTACAAAATTTAATGTTATCAACTAAATTATTTAATGAACTCGCTAAATTATGTGTTTGTGATTTTGGCTGCTTTAATAAATGCAAAACCAAACGAAGTGCTGTTCTTTTTCCAATTCCTGGCAATTGAGCAACTTCATTTACAGCATTTTCTAAAAGTTTCGATGAAAAATTCATTTCGCAAATGTACAATTAGCAAACGATATTCTCAATAATTTTAGTTTCTTTGTTATTCCTAAATTTTAAATCTATTTAATGCAACCAATATATTTACTTTCGCTAATTGCAGTATATTTTTGTGTACTGCTTTTAATTGCCTATTTCACCGGTAAAAACGACACCAACGATACTTTTTTTAGCGCCAACAAAAAATCACCTTGGTATATTGTTGCTTTTGGTATGATAGGAGCATCGCTCTCTGGTGTTACTTTTATTTCAGTGCCTGGTTGGGTGCAAGCTTCGCAGTTTAGTTATATGCAAGTTGTGCTTGGTTATATGGTTGGTTACCTAGTAATTGCTTATGTTTTAATTCCTATTTATTACAATTTACAGGTTACTTCAATTTATGAATTTTTAAAACACCGTTTTGGACCAACATCACACAAAACCGGATTTGTTTTCTTCTTTATTTCCAGAGTTTTAGGCTCGGCATTTCGATTGTTTTTAGTAGCATCTGTAATGCAATATTTTATTTTTGATGCTTGGAATGTTCCTTTTGAAATTACAGTTATTTTTTCAATTTTATTAATTTGGATTTATACTTTTAAAGGTGGAATTAAAACCATTGTTTGGACAGATACTTTACAAACTGTATTCTTGCTTTCTGCCGTTTTTGCAACTATTTATATTATTTTAAATAGATTGAATTTAAATGTTACCGATATTTTTACTTCAACTGAATTTGACAAATACAATAAAATATTTTTTACTGATGATTTTAATGGGAAAAAGCATTTTATAAAATCGTTTTTAGGAGGAATGTTTATTGCTATTGCAATGACTGGTTTAGACCAAGATATGATGCAAAAAAACCTGACGTGTAAAAACACCAAAGAAGCACAATGGAATGTGCTTTCGCTAGGTTTTGTGTTAATACTTGTAAATTTTGTTTTTCTAACATTAGGAGCGCTTTTATTTATTTATGCTGAAAAATTTGGAATACAAATACCAATTGTTGAAGGCAATCCAAAAACCGATTTACTTTTTCCCGAAATTGCTTTAAAAGGTGAATTGAGCTTCTCAATTGGCATTATTTTTATTTTAGGATTAATAGCCGCAGCATATTCTAGCGCCGATAGTGCGCTAACATCTTTAACAACATCTTATTGTATCGATTTTTTAGATATTAAAAAAAGAGAAGCTTCAAAACAAAGAGCCATCAGACAACGAACACATATTGGAATTTCAATTTTATTAATTGTTGTGATAATTATTTTTAAATATGTTTTAAAAGAAAATGTTATTAGCAGTTTATTGCAAGTTGCAGCTTATACGTATGGTCCCTTATTAGGACTTTTTGCCTTCGGTATATTCACAAAAATTAATATAAAAGACAAATATGTTTGGCTTATTGCTATTATTTCAGTGGTTTTAAGCTATTTACTAGATACTAATTCTACAGCATTATTAAACGGTTATCAATTTGGTTACGAACTTTTAATTGTGAACGGAATGTTTACCTTTGCAGGGTTATATTTAATAAAAGACAAAACAATCCAAAATTAATTTTTTGATGGAAAAGGATTTAAGCGATTATAGAAGAAATTACGTAAAAAAAGAGCTTTCACTAAAAGAAGTTTTAGAAAACCCTATGGAATTATTTCAAAAATGGTTTTATGAAGTTGAAGAATTTGGAGGTGACGTAGAATCTAATGCTATGACAATTGCAACTATTGGCAAAGATGGTTTTCCAAAAAGTAGAGCTGTTTTATTAAAAAAATATACTTGGGAAGGCTTTATTTTTTACACAAATTACAATAGTGAAAAAGGAAAAGCTATTGAAGAAAACCCAAATGTTTGCTTATCTTTCTTATGGCATAATATTGAACGTCAAGTCATTATTAAAGGAGTTGCTGAAAAAATTTCAGAAAACTTATCCGATGGTTATTTTGAATCTAGACCTGACGGAAGTAAATTAGGAGCTTGGGCATCTGACCAAAGCGAGGTTGTACCTTCTAGAAAATATTTAGACGAACGCTTAACTACTTTTGAAAAACAATTTGAAAACAAAGAAATAACTCGTCCAGAATATTGGGGCGGATATATTGTAAAACCAATTAGTATTGAATTTTGGCAAGGAAGAGCAAATAGAATGCATGACAGAATTAGATATACTTTACAAGAAAATTTTGATTGGAAAATTGAACGTTTAGCTCCATAATTTTTATATTTGAAAACTAACCAACATTAAATGAAAACACTTTACATTGTTAGGCACGCAAAATCTTCTTGGGAATACGAAGGCATAAAGGATATTGATAGACCTTTAAATAAAAGAGGAATAAACAATGCTTATTTAATTTCCAGCGTATTAAATAAAAAAATTGCGTGTCCAGACGTATTTGTATCAAGTTGTGCAAACAGAGCTTTGCATACAGCTATGATTTTTAGTTACACCTTTAATTATCCGTTAACTAATTTAAAAATCAGTAAATCACTGTACAGTTTTAGCGATGGTTATTTAATAAAAACAGTAAAAGCGTTAGACGATGGTTTTGATTCTGCCATAATTTTTAGCCACGACCATGGAATAAGTGACTTTGTAAACAAATTTGGTAGCGAAGAACTAGATCACGTTCCTACTTGTGGAGTTGTTGGTATAAAATTTAATACAAACCACTGGAAAAATATTAAAGATGGTAATACTTTTATAAAAGAATTTCCAAAACATTATAAATAAAATTTAAGCTCCAAAATTTAAAGAATGAAAATAGAAAAACTTGCAGCTATAGATATTGGTTCTAATGCAATAAGATTACTTGTTGCCAACGTTATAACCGAAAGAGAAGGTAAAGAACCAACTTTTACAAAATCGGCTTTAGTAAGGGTTCCTATTCGGCTAGGAGCAGATACATTTAATTCTAAAAACATTTCCGAAGAAAGTAAAAATAGAATGATAAAAGCTATGGAAGCTTTTAAACTGTTAATGGAAGTTCACGGAGTTCAAAAATATAAAGCTTGTGGAACATCTGCAATGCGAGAAGCTAAAAATGGTATAGCTGTTTCAGAGGAAATTTTTCAAAAAACATCGGTTAAAATAGATCTAATAGATGGAAAAAAAGAAGCTGCCATCATTTTTTCAACCGATTTATCTGCTATAATTAGAAATGACAGATCTTATATTTATGTTGATGTTGGTGGAGGAAGTACTGAAATTACTATTTTTTCAAATGGAAAAATTGTGAACTCAAAATCTTTTAAAATTGGAACGGTTCGTTTATTAAATAAAAATAATTCCTTTAAAGATATTTGGGAAAACATTGAAATTTGGTTAAAAGGAAATACACAATTTCTTAAAAAACCAACACTAATTGGTTCTGGAGGAAATATAAATAAAATTTTTAAACTTTCAGGAAAATTAGAAGGTGAACCACTTTCATTAATATATATGAAAGCACAATATCACTTTTTAAAAGCAATGACTTATGAAGACAGAATCTCAGAATTAGGTTTAAATCCAGATAGAGCAGATGTTATAATACCAGCAACAAAAATTTATTTATCTGCCATGAAATGGAGCGGAGCCAAAAGAATATATGTTCCAAAAATAGGACTCGCAGATGGTATTGTTAAAAGTATGTATTACGGAAAAATATAAATTTACAATCATAAAAAACCCACTAAATAGTGGGTTTTTTATTTAATTTTTTTAATGCAGCATTTAAAAACAAATAATGATATTTTGTATCTCTTGAAGAATTATAACCCTTCATCGTATTTACGAATTTTCCTTTACTATCAAGAATACAAATTGTTGGATATGAGTTTATTCCAAACTTATTTTTTAATTTTAAATTATCCTTAGTTTGCACGGCTGTAACTAAACTTTTATTTCTAGGAAAATCAGCTTTATACAATACAAACTCTTTATTGGCAATATCTTTAAACTTTTCAGATTCAAAAAAATCAGCAACCAACATTTTACAAGGTCCACACCAATCAGAACCCGTAAAAAAAATTAATATTGGCTTATTTTCATTAATTGAAATTAATTTAGCTTCATTATAACTTTCTATCCAATTTAAATTACTTTCAGAAAAATTAGTACTAATCTGTGCTTTCAACAATACATTTGATGCAACTATTAAAAAACAAACCAAAACAATTTTTTTCATTTCAAAAATTTTAAATAAAAGCAACTTAAATTAGTTCTCTATGCTGAAATAATAAATTCGGTTACTAAATTACCTAAATTCTTTTCAGAACCCTTGGCAGCTTTTTGAACTTCTTCGTGAGATACCGCCTCAACAATTCCTTCAACACCCAAGTCTGTAATTACGGAAACTCCAAAACAAGTCATTCCCATATGTTTTGCAACTATAACTTCTGGAACTGTAGACATTCCTACCGCATCCGCGCCTAAAATTTTCACCATCTTATACTCTGCAGGTGTTTCAAAAGTTGGTCCTTGTAAGGCTAAATAAATACCTTTTTGAACTGGAATATTTAATTTTTTAGCTACTCTTTCCATTTTAGCAATCATTTTTTTGCTGTATGGTTCGTGCATATCAACAAAACGAGGACCAAAACGTTCATCATTTTTACCATGTAATGGATGCTTTGGCATTAAGTTAATATGATCTGTTATAATCATAATATCACCAACTTTAAAAGCTGGATTAACCCCTCCTGAAGCGTTGGAAACTATTAAATCATTAACACCTAAAAATTTCATTACTCTTACTGGAAAAATTGTTTCTTCCATTGTCCAACCTTCATAAAAATGAAAACGCCCTTTCATGGCTATCACTTTTTTATTTCCAATTGTTCCAAAAATTAATTCACCAGAATGACCAGCAACTGTTGAAACTGGAAAATTTGGTATTTCGCTATACGATATTTTAATTTCAACGGTAATTTTTTCTACTAAATTTCCTAATCCGGTTCCTAAAATTATTCCGTAATCTGGCTTTGTAATTCCTTTGTTTTGTAAGAATTTAACTGTTTCTTGAACTTTGTTCCACATATTTTTTTATAATATTTTCAAAATCGTTTTTGCGATTTATAAATTTTGTTTCTATTGGTAAATAATACAAATTCTCCAATTTGTCAAAGATACGAACATAATCTTTCTCTGTTGTTAAAAGAACGGCATTATTTGATTGTAATTTCTTTATTTCTACAATATCTTTAATAGTAAACTGATGATGATCTTTAAATTTTAAGTGTTTAAATTTCAAACCATTATCACTTAAATAAGCCGTTAATGGTTTTGGATTTGCAATTCCCGTAATTAAAATAATGTCTTTATTTTTAATTTCATTCAAAGTAATTGAATTGGCACCTTTTAACTCATTATTATAATCAATTGTTGTAAAAAACACTTTTTGATATATTGACGGACGTAACTTTTTAGTTATTTTAACTTGTTCTTTTTCTGAAAGCGAATTTGGACATTTTGTTACAATAATAACTTGGGCTCTTTTTGCTCCTTTTTTACTTTCACGTAAATTACCAGTTGGTAACATTACGTCATTTACATACAAATTATTGTAGGCGGTTAGTAATATATTTAAACCTCCCTTAACTTTTCTATGCTGAAAAGCATCATCTAACAAAACAATTTCTGGCGGATTTTTTATATGTTCTAACTCTTCAATTGCGTTGGTTCTGTCAGCATCAACACAAACAATAATATTATTGAATTTTTTATAATATTGAAAAGGTTCATCTCCAATAGTTTCCGCAGTTGCAGTTTTATCTGCTAATACAAAACCTTCACTTTTTCTTTTATAACCTCTACTTAAAACTGCTACTTTAAAATTATCTTTTAAAAGTCGGATTAAATATTCAATTTGCGGTGTTTTACCAGTTCCTCCAACACTTAAATTACCTACAACAATAGTAGGCGTATCAAACTGGGTAGATTCTATAATAGCATTTTCATACAAATAATTACGCACACTTGTAATTAATCCGTACAACAATGATATTGGATATAATAAATTTCTTAAAAATTTCATCATCGGCGAAATTACAAAACAATTCATAATTTTTACAGTATTTTATTTTGTATAAATTATATTTGTAATCACCTACATATTTCAACTATGAAAATTAAAGATATTACTAATTGTATTGAAGAAATTGCTCCTTTAAATTATGCCGAAGAATTTGATAATGTTGGGTTATTAATTGGCGATTATAACACAAATGTAACTGGTGTTTTAGTCACGTTAGATACTTTAGAAACTATTATTGACGAGGCAATTGAGAAAAATTGTAATTTAATAGTTAGTTTTCATCCCATCATATTTAGTGGTTTAAAAAAATTAAATGGCAAAAATTATGTTGAAAAAGTAGTTTTAAAAGCTATAAAAAATGATATTGCTATTTACGCCATGCATACTGCATTAGACAATTCTATTGTTGGAGTAAATGCCAAGATTTGTGAAGTATTGGGGTTGAAAAACACAAAGATTCTAATTCCTCAAAAAAATACTATAAAAAAATTAACTACCTACGCTCCTATTAATTCTGCCGAAAAAGTTAGAATAGCTTTATTTAATGCTGGTGCTGGTATGATTGGAAATTACGAAAATTGTAGTTTTAACACACAAGGCATTGGAACTTATAAAGGGAACGAAAATTCCAACCCAGTAATTGGGGAAAAAGGCAAACTTCATGCTGAAAATGAAACATTTATTAGTGTAATTTTTGAAAAACATAAAGAAAAAAGCATTTTAAAAGCTTTATTTGAAGCACATATTTACGAAGAAGTTGCTTACGACATCGTTTCCTTAGAAAATATTAATCAAGAAATTGGTTTAGGAATGGTAGGTGAATTAGAAAGCGAAATGAATGAAATTGCTTTTTTAAAACTTGTTCAAAAAACAATGAATTCAAAAGGAATTCGTCATTCAAAATTACTAGATAAACCAATTAAAAAAGTAGCAGTATTAGGAGGTTCAGGAAGTTTTGCTATTGAAAACGCCAAGAATTCTGGCGCCGATATCTACATCACTTCCGACATAAAATACCATGAATTTTATAAAGCGGAAGGTAAACTTATAATTGCCGATATTGGGCATTATGAAAGTGAACAATTCACAAAAAATCTTTTAGTTGATATACTTACGAAAAAATTTCCTAATTTTGCAATCATTTTATCGGAAAAAAACACAAATCCAATTTATTACTTATAAATATGTCTAAAAAAGAAGTTACAGTTGAAGAAAAATTAAGAGCACTTTACGATTTACAATTAATTGATTCTAGAATTGATGAAATTAAAAGTGTACGAGGGGAACTACCTTTAGAAATTGAAGATTTAGAAGATGAAATTGTTGGTTTAAATAAAAGACTTTCAAATTTTGATGAAGCTGTTGCAAGTTTAAAAAACGATATTGCAGCTAAAAAAGTTGTAATTGAAGATGCCAAAACTTTAGTAAAAAAATATTCTGAGCAACAAAAAAACGTTAGAAACAATAGAGAATTCAATTCTTTAAGTAAAGAAACTGAATATCAAGAACTTGAAATTGAATTAGCTGAAAAGAGAATTAAAGAATTTAAAGTAAAAATTGAGCAAAAAAACGAATTGATTGCTGCTACAAAAGAAAATATTGCAAAACAACAAGATTTATTAAAACATAAATCAGCTGAGTTAAACGATATTATGGGTGATACTGCAAAAGAAGAGACTCTTTTATTAGAAAAATCTAAAGAGTATAGTGAAATGATTGATGAAAACCTGTTTAAAGCTTACAAAAGAATTAGAACTACAGTTAAAAATGGTTTAGCCGTTGTATCTATTGAAAGAGGTGCTTCTGGAGGTTCATTTTTCACCATCCCACCACAAAGACAAGTAGAAATTGCGAGTCGTAAAAAAATTATTACTGATGAGCACAGTGGAAGAATTTTAGTTGATGGAGCTTTAGCTGAAGAAGAAAGAGAAAAAATTGAAAGATTATTACGCTAATCTTTACTACATGAGTCGTCCTAAAATAGGTTGACGATTATTAAAAAAATTAATGAAAACCTGTGAAGATATCTTCACAGGTTTTTT
>NZ_JAEINV010000010.1 GCF_016342705.1 Lutibacter sp.
TAATTACCCCGTTAGCGGCTGCAAATGTAATACCTTTTTTTTCATTCTAGCAAACTTTTTCGAATCTTTTTTAAAAATAATCTCAAGCTCCCAAATCAAATCCCTTAAATATAGCAACTTAAACCTTGATTTATTTTTTGAAAATATTTAAAATTTGTACTTAAAAAAGTTATTTACCCTATTGCAATGTCCTTTTTACAAGTAAAATTGTACTAAAACTAAAGTAAGTAAATAAGATATTTACAATTAATTACTTTGATTATAGCTTTATTTGGCAAATATGAATCCCTTTAATTAATATACTCTCTTAAAATCAGACAGAATAATTGTAGAAATGGATTCTATTTTTTACTTATTTGATTGATTTATCAATTTTAGCCTTCTTTTGTAAAATTGAAACAACAGTAAATAAACTTCATCAATAGCAGTCTTTAATTTAATATTGCTGTTGTTAATTATAGTACTACTATTATTAATATCAAATAAACACAAACCAATTTTCACGTTTGTAAAAAAATAATCATCAATTGTAATAAAAAAAAGCAAAATTAGCTTTCTATAAAAATAATTTAAAAAACTAAACATCTAGTGTTATCCTAAATCCTAACAAAGATTCAAAAAATAATTGATATCAGCCCATCAACTTCACTCTCTTTATTATATATATGTAAATAAATTAAGTCTTACATTTACTTTGAGTTTAACATATTATTTAATCATATAAATAATATGTTAAACTCACCCCTTTTTGTTGACTTACATTAGGCACTACTATTTAATAGCATTCTTTCACATTAAATAATAATACCTATTCTATAATTTTAACTATCTATTCAAATACAAAATGAATTAATTAGTGTTATAATTAAATGCTCTCTACTTCTTTTTTTAATTCTACTAAATTAATATTGTATTCAAACAAGAATTCTAATATCTTTGCACCTTTAATAAAATATTATGATTCAAATAACTCTACCAGACGGTTCAATTAAGGAATTCCCTAAAGGGGTAAATGCTATTGATGTTGCAAAAAGCATTAGTGAAGGATTAGCTAGAAATGTAATTTCGGCAAAGTTTAATGAGAAAACTATTGAAACTTCAACCACTTTAACCGAAAATGGAAGTTTAACTTTATACACATTCAACGAACCAGAAGGTAAGAAAGCTTTTTGGCATTCATCTGCACACGTTTTAGCACAGGCAATTACATCATTTTACCCAAATGTTAAATTAACAATAGGACCTGCAATTGATAATGGGTTTTATTATGATGTAGATTTAGGTGATGATACTATTTCAGAAAAAGATTTTAATGAAATTGAAAACAAAATGCTTGAATTTGCAAGAGGTAAATTTGAGTTTTTAATGCGTGAAGTGTCAAAAAAAGATGCTTTAGATTTTTATAAAAATCAAAACAACCAATATAAGGTTGAATTAATTGAGAACTTAACTGATGGAGAAATCACTTTTTGTGATCATTCTGATTTTACAGATTTATGTCGCGGTGGACATATTCCAAACACAAGCATTATAAAAGCAGTAAAAATTACAAGTGCTGCTGGTGCATATTGGAGAGGAGATGAAAAAAACAATCAACTTACTCGAATTTATGGAATATCGTTTCCTAAACAAAAAATGCTTACTGAGTATTTAGAATTATTAGAAGAAGCAAAAAAACGAGATCACAGAAAATTAGGTAAAGAACTAGAATTGTTCGCCTTTTCAGCAAAAGTTGGACAAGGATTACCTTTGTGGTTACCAAAAGGTGCTGCTTTAAGAGAACGTTTAGAAAATTTCTTGAAAAAAGCACAGAAAAAAGCAGGTTACGAAATGGTAATTACGCCACATATTGGTCAAAAAGAATTATATGTAACTTCTGGCCATTATGCTAAGTATGGTGAAGATAGTTTTCAGCCAATTAAAACACCAAAAGAAGATGAGGAGTTTTTATTAAAACCTATGAACTGCCCTCATCACTGTGAAATTTACAATAACAAACCATATTCTTACAAAGAGTTACCAAAACGATTTGCTGAATTTGGAACAGTATATAGATATGAACAGAGTGGTGAATTACACGGATTGACGCGTGTAAGAGGATTTACACAAGATGATGCACATATTTTTTGTACGCCAGATCAATTAGACACAGAGTTTAAAGCAGTTATAGATTTAGTATTATACGTATTTAAATCGTTAAGTTTTGAAAATTTCACTGCCCAGGTTTCATTAAGATCAAAAGAAAAAAGTGACAAATATATAGGTAGTGATGAAAATTGGGAAAAAGCAGAAACTGCCATTATAAACGCTGCTAAAGAAAAAGGCTTAGATTATGTTATTGAATATGGAGAAGCTGCTTTTTACGGACCTAAATTAGACTTTATGGTGAAAGATGCTTTAGGTAGAAGTTGGCAATTGGGAACCATTCAGGTTGACTATAATTTACCGGAACGTTTTGATCTTCAATATAAAGGAGCAGATAATCAACTTCACAGACCCGTCATGATTCATAGAGCGCCATTTGGCTCAATGGAACGGTTTATTGCGGTATTACTCGAGCACACGGCAGGTAAATTTCCACTTTGGTTAACTCCAGAACAAGTTATTATCCTACCAATCAGTGAGAAATATCAAATATATGCTGAAAAAGTTTTACATTTGCTAGAAAATTCCGAAATTCGCGCCCTTGTAGATGAAAGAAATGAAAAAACTGGTAGAAAGATACGAGATGCTGAAATGAACAAAATCCCATTTATGTTAATTGTGGGTGAACAAGAAGAGAGTGAAGGAACTGTATCAGTTAGAAAACAAGGTGAAGGAGATTTAGGAACATTTACAATAGAAAAATTTATTTCATTAATAGATAACGAAATTAATAGTACATTAGAAAAATTTTAAGTTTAATTTAAAACCTAGAAGCCATAGCATTAAGTAGAAATAAAGGTCAAAGAAAACCTTGGAGAGTAGTAAAAGAAGATCAACATAGAATTAATGAAAAAATAATTCATGTTGCTGAAGTACGTTTAGTAGGTGAAAACGTAGAAGTTGGTGTATATCCTTTAATTAAAGCAAAAGCTTTAGCTAAAGAGATGGAATTAGATTTAGTCGAAATTTCACCAAAAGCGGATCCACCTGTTTGTAAAATTATAGATTATAAGAAATTTTTATACGAACAAAAAAAACGTGAAAAAGTTCAAAAAGCTAAAGCTTCAAAGGTTGTAGTTAAAGAAATTAGATTTGGTCCTAATACTGATGAGCATGACTTTGAATTTAAAAAGAAGCACGCACTAAAGTTCTTACAAGAAGGAGCAAAATTAAAAGCCTTTGTATTTTTTAAAGGAAGATCAATTATATATAAAGACCAAGGTCATATATTATTATTGAGATTAGCTACGGAACTTGAAGAATTTGGAAAAGTTGAGCAAATGCCTAAATTAGAAGGGAAACGCATGATTATGTACATTGCTCCTAAAAAGAAATAAACCTTCGACTATGTTAAGTAATAATTAAAAGTTACTTTTGCGGCCGAATTAAAATATTAAGCAAGATAAAAAAAGTATAAGAGAGATGCCTAAAATGAAAACAAAATCTAGTGCTAAGAAGCGTTTTAAGCTTACTGGCTCTGGTAAAATAAAGAGAAAACACGCTTACAAAAGTCACATTTTGACTAAAAAAAGCAAAAAACGTAAGTTAAAACTTACTCACTCAGGTTTAGTACATAAAGCTGATGTGAATAGTGTTTTACAACAGTTAACTTTAAAATAATAAAGTTACAGGGAAATTAATAATTAACCTTGGAGTAGTGCACAAACAAGTGTAAATTAAATTTTACCGCCTACTACAAAAAAACAAATTGAAATTATGCCAAGATCAGTAAATTCAGTTGCTTCAAGAGCTAGAAGAAAAAAGATATTGAAGCAAGCAAAAGGTTACTTCGGACGTAGAAAAAACGTTTATACAGTAGCAAAAAATGCGATTGAAAAAGGAATGGTTTATTCTTATAGAGATCGTAAAAACAAAAAGAGAACTTTCCGTGCTTTATGGATTCAACGTATTAACGCTGGAGTTCGTCAGTATGGAATGTCTTACTCACAGTTTATGGGACAAATTAAAGCTAATAATATTGAATTGAACCGTAAGGTACTTGCCGATTTAGCTATGAATAACCCAGAAGCTTTTAAGGCAATTGTAGATACAGTAAAATAGATTTTTAATTTCTTGCTTATATAAAAAACCCAATCTTTTTAGATTGGGTTTTTCTATTTAATACAAATTTCATATGCTGCTAGAGTTCTATTTTTTTGTATATATTTACACTGAATTTTAATAACTTATAGTATGCTTGTCTGGGGAATATTTATTGCTGTTATACTCATTTTTTTAGCGTTAGACTTAGGCGTTTTTAACAGAACTCCACACATAATTAGCACCAAAGAAGCAACAAAATGGACTGCAATTTGGGTAACAATCTCCCTGTTATTTTCTGGTGTAATTTATTGGTTATATTCAACAAATATAATTGATAACGTTGACAACCTCTCCTCTACTGATGCTACTTTAAAATACATTACAGGATACCTAATAGAACTATCTTTAAGTGTAGATAATATTTTTGTGATTGCAGTTATATTTACTTCATTTAAAATACCTTTAAAATACCAACACAGAGTTTTATTTTGGGGAATTTTAGGCGCAATAGTATTTAGAGCTTTCATGATTTTCTTTGGAGTAATCCTTATTAATAAATTCAGCTTTACCACGTACGTTTTTGGTGCATTTTTAATTTTTACTGCATACAGAATGCTGGTATCAAAAGATGAAGAGTTTCACCCAAAAAAATCTTTTGTTTATAGACAAGTAAGAAAGTTAATCCCAATTACAAGTCATATGAATGGTGAACACTTTTTTGTGAAATTGAAGCATATTACCGCTGCTACTCCACTTTTTATAGCTCTAATTATTATTGAATTTACTGATATCTTATTTGCATTAGATAGCATTCCTGCAATTTTAGCAATTACGTCCGATCCTTTTTTAGTTTTTACGTCTAATATATTTGCAATCTTAGGATTACGATCTATGTACTTTTTCTTATCTAATATGTTAGCTAAATTCCATTATTTAAAATATAGCTTAATTGTAATTTTAACTTTTGTGGGAATTAAACTACTATTAGCGCATAACTATACATTTCCAGAATGGTTTTCACTAACTGTAATAGCAATATCTTTAATGGCTGGAGTAATTGTTTCGTTAAAATTAATAAATGAGGAAGATAAAAGTTAATCGAAAAAAAGAACTAGGTTAGTTCTTTTTTTCGATTTCTCTTAAGTTTTCTATTTTTTTATGTGCCAAGAAGCCGGCAACATCTTCAAAATGTTCTTTAACACGTTTATGGGTAAATTCAAAAACCTTCGCCGCTAATCCATCTAAAAAATCACGATCGTGAGAAACTAGTATTAAAGTACCATCAAAATCTTTAAGAGCTTCTTTTATAATATCTTTTGTTTTCAGATCTAAATGGTTTGTAGGCTCATCTAAAATTAAAACGTTTACTGGTTCTAACAATAATTTAATCATTGCTAAACGCGTTTTTTCTCCTCCTGAAAGTACTTTTACTTTTTTGGTAATATCATCGCCGCTAAACATAAAAGCACCCAACATATCCTTTATTTTGGTTCTTATATCTCCAACTGCAATTTGATCAATTGTTTCAAAAACACTTAAGTTTTCATCTAATAAAGAAGCTTGGTTTTGTGCAAAATACCCAATTTTAGCATTGTGCCCAATTTCCATCTTTCCTTGAAAATCAATTTCACCCATAATGGCCTTAATCATAGTTGACTTTCCTTCTCCATTTTTCCCAACAAAAGCTACTTTTTCTCCACGCTCAATAACTAAATTTGCATTATTAAAAACAACGTGTTCACCGTAATTTTTAGATAATTCCGATACAACAACTGGGTATTGTCCACTTCTTGGTGCTGGTGGAAATTTTAACCGTAATGATGAATTATCTACCTCATCAACTTCTACCAACACTAACTTTTCCAACATTTTTACACGAGATTGTACCTGATTTGTTTTAGAATAAGTTCCTTTAAAACGTTCAATAAACTCCGTGTTTTCAGCAATCATTTTTTGCTGTTCATCATAGGCTTTTTGCTGATGCACTCTTCTATCTTTTCTTAACTCTAAATAATAAGAGTAATTTGCTTTGTAATCATAAATTCTTCCCATTGTCACTTCAATGGTTCTATTTGTAATATTGTCTACAAAAGCTCTATCATGTGAAATTACTATCACCGCTTTTGCTGAATTGATTAAGAAATCTTCCAACCACATCACACTTTCAATATCAATATGATTCGTTGGCTCATCTAATAAAATTAAGTCTGGTTTTTGTAATAAAATTTTAGCCAACTCAATTCTCATACGCCATCCTCCTGAGAATTCGGAAGTTGGTCTATTAAAATCTGAACGTTCAAAGCCCAATCCTTTTAAAACTTTTTCAACTTCAGCTTCGTAATTTACTTCTTCAATGGAATAAAACTTTTCACTTAATTCAGAAACTCTTTCTATCAATGCCATATAAGCATCACTTTCATAATCCGTTCTAACAGTTAATTCTTCATTTATTTTTTCAATTTCGGCTTTCATTGTAAAAATTTCAGCAAATGCTTTTGAAGTTTCTTCAAAAACTGTAGCATTATCTTTAGCCAATAAATGTTGTGGTAAATAAGCAATTACAGCTTCTTTTGGTGCCGAAATATTACCTGATGACGGTTTGCTTGCTCCAGCTATAATTTTTAATAAAGTAGATTTTCCAGCGCCATTTTTTCCCATTAAAGCTATTTTGTCATTTTCATTTATGGCAAATGAAACATTACTAAACAGTGTTGTTCCACCAAATTGAACTGAAATATCATTTACTGTAATCATCTATTAAATTTTTATTTTTTGAATTGGCAAATATACATGATTGTTTTAATACAAAACCATTTAAAATTTACAGTGTATTTCAAAAAAAAAGCAAGAATTTCTTCTTGCCTTTTTTATATTATTTTAAAACTACGTTTAAAAAACTTCACCTAATTCTTTTAACTTTTCAGTATTTTCAGCAAGTTTTAATTCTTCAACAATTTTATGAATATCACCGTTAATAATATTGCTCAAATCGTACATTGTTAAACCTATTCTATGTTCAGTAACGCGACCTTGAGGATAATTGTAGGTTCTAATCTTTGCAGATCTATCACCAGAACTTACCATACTTTTACGCTTTTTGGAATCTTCTTCTTGCTTTTTAGCTAATTCTAATTCATACAAACGAGAACGTAAAACAGTTAAAGCCTTCTCAAAGTTTTTATGCTGCGACTTTTGATCTTGACATTGCGCAACTAAACCTGTTGGAATATGTGTTAAACGAACTGCAGAATATGTTGTATTTACGGACTGACCTCCAGGACCAGATGAACAATATAAATCTTTACGAACATCTTTCATATCAATTTGCACATCAAATTCTTCAGCCTCTGGTAAAACCATTACTGTTGCTGCAGATGTATGAACACGTCCTTGTGTTTCAGTTTGAGGAACTCTTTGCACACGATGCACACCTGCTTCAAACTTTAAATCTCCATAAACATCATCCCCTTGAACACTAAAAATAATTTCTTTAAAACCACCCGAAGTTCCTTCGCTTACATCAACAATTTCTGTTCTCCAATTTTTATCAGCACAAAATTTTATATACATTCTATATAAATCCCCAGCAAAAATACTCGCTTCATCACCTCCAGTTCCTGCTCTTATTTCAACCATTACGTTTTTGGCGTCTTCAGGATCTTTAGGAATTAACATAAATTTAATTTCTTCCTCCAATTGTTGAGTTCTAGCATTTGCTTCCTCTAATTCCATTTTTGCCATTTCAGTCATTTCTGGGTCTGAACCATCGGCAATAATTTCTTTAGCTTCTTCAATATTATTTAACAAAGTTTGATACTCATCTCCAAGCTTCATCACTGAGCTTAAGTCTTTATATTCTTTATTAATTTGAATATAACGTTTTTGATCTGAGATAATATCTGGTTGAATTATTAAATCAGAAACCTCGTCAAAACGTTGTTTTATTATTCTTAATTTATCTAACATCTAGTTTTTTAATTGGATTGCAAATTTACAACAAATTCTTGATATTTTTTAATATTCAAATACTCCGAATTCACTAGTAATTGTTAATTTTTTATTTTCAGAAGCTGCTACCCTACCAATAATTTGAGCATTTACATTAAAACTTTTTGAAATACTAATAATATCATCTGCAATTTCTGAAGGAACATATAATTCCATTCTGTGCCCACAGTTAAAAACCTGATACATTTCCTTCCAATCTGTTTTACTTTGCTCTTGAATTAATTTAAATAAAGGAGGAATTGGAAATAAGTTATCTTTTATTATATGCAAATTATCAATAAAATGAAGAATTTTAGTTTGCGCTCCTCCACTACAATGCACCATTCCGTGAATTTCTTTTGAAGAATATTTCTCTAAAATCTTTTTAATAATTGGTGCATAGGTTCTTGTTGGAGAAAGCACTAATTTTCCTGCATCAATAGGTGAATTTTCAACGGAATCTGTTAATTTAACATTTCCTGAATACACTAAATTACTCGGTACACTTGCATCAAAGCTTTCAGGATATTTTTCAGCTAAATATTTATGAAACACATCATGGCGTGCAGATGTTAATCCGTTTGACCCCATACCTCCATTGTATTCCTTCTCGTAAGTTGCTTGCCCAAAAGATTCTAAACCAACAATTACATCTCCGGGTTTTATGTTGGCATTGTCAATAACATCAGATCGTTTCATTCTTGCTGTTACAGTAGAGTCTACAATAATTGTTCTTACCAAGTCACCAACATCAGCAGTTTCACCGCCAGTTGAATGAATATCAACCCCAAAACTTTTTAAATCTTGTAATAATTCTTCTGTTCCGTTTATAATAGCAGAAATAACTTCGCCAGTAATTAAGTTTTTATTTCTACCTATTGTTGATGATAACATAATATTATCGGTAGCTCCAATACACAATAAATCATCAATATTCATAATTAATGCATCTTGCGCTATTCCTTTCCAAACTGAAATATCACCTGTTTCTTTCCAATACATATATGCTAAAGAAGATTTTGTTCCAGCTCCATCAGCGTGCATTATTAAACAATAATCTTCGTCATTTGTTAAATAATCTGGCACAATTTTACAGAAAGCTTTTGGAAACAATCCTTTATCTACATTTTTTATAGCATTGTGCACATCTTCTTTTGAAGCTGAAACACCTCTTTGACTGTATCTTTTACTAACTTCTGAACTCATTGTTATGTGATTTTATTGTTTTGCAAAAGTAATTTTTCTTTTTTACATAGGAAAACATAAAAAAACCGAATGCAATACATTCGGTTTTTTTATGTTTTATTAAATTTATTCCCAATCTGGCATTATAGCATTTGAAAACATTTTAGTTCTATCATTACTGTCATCAATATCCATTTTGTAAATGTCTTTTATGGAAATTCCATCATTGGATGTGTTTACAAAAATAACTTCTGCTTCATTAGGGGAAAAACGGGGATCTAAATCTACAGTTCCTGCAATTTTATTTGAAGAAATATCTAAATTAGTTGCATCACTAAATTTATGAATAAATATATGTGTATCCAACTGTCTATTATTTGGACTCTCAAATTCTGAAATATCATAACTATATAATAAAAGTTTATTATTTATTGAGATATTTAATCCACCTGCAGCCCCGTGGACTCCAGACAACACATTATTTATAGTATTTCCCTCTAAATCAATTGTGAAAATTGAAATATTGTATCCTGCAATATCATTAGTTTTTAAGGCAATTAAACTTTCATCATTACTCCAGTCACATTCAGTAATAAAACTTCCATCAGTAGTTTTATAAATTTGTTTCAATCCGCTTCCATCTTTATTTATAATGTATAACTTATCATAATGCGGATAAATAAATCTATCTCCATTAGATGACCAAGAATAATCAATTTCATTAAAATTAAATCCTGTAACAGGAACTGCATCGGTTACCTTTTTAACATCTGATCCATTAGGACTCATTGTAAACAAATGTGTTTCATTATTATAAGTTCTTAGAAAAGCAATTAAATTGGATGCCTGATTTTTTCGAGGTCTCCAACTATTCAATTCTTCTGAAGTTAATTGAATTTTATTTTCAGGTATAGAGTCCGTTTCATTAAAACTTGAAGAATAAATAACATGGTTATTATTTTCATATTTTTCAACATATACATATCTATTTTCAGGAAATTGCTTTATTTTAAACGTACTTATTGTACTTAAAACTTCATCATTAATATTATCAGACGCCCCTATTTGCCAAAAATATTTTACTCCATATTTTAAATTTGAAATTACATATGTTGATTCACTGATACTATCAACTTTTATAATATCATTATTATAATCATTTTTAAGTTCAATACTATAAGATATTTCATCTTCATCTGGGTCTGTAGATTCCCACGTAAATTCCACTGAAAGTTCCAAATCTTCAGTAGCATCAATTGGTGAAATTAAAATTGGAGCTGATGGGGGGCGATTTAAAGCATTATCATCTTCCATCTCAAAAATAACATTCACTGTTAAATCTACAGTAACGGTTGCTGGTTCAAATGTTGTTAAATAATTTTCTTTTGTTGCACTTACGGAATAATCTCCTGCTTCAATTTCTTCAATAGTAAAATAGCCATCAACATCGGTAAAAACAGTATTATTGGTAGGGCTTAAAGTAATTTTAGCATTTTCAATTGGATCAAAGCTTACAGCTTCTACAACTCTACCGGTAATAGTACCTTTCCCAATAAAACCTGTTGTTTCTTCACTACAATTGGTTAAAAATACTAATAGAAAGATTAATAAAATATTTATATTTTTTTTCATAATTTCATTTTTTAATCAAACATTACTGGCTTAACACTATTATATGGTTTTCCTAAATAAAAATTTAATCCAAAACCTATTTTGTAATAAAAATCATTCCATTTTCCTTGGTTTAAATCTTCTAATTTGTCTGTAAACAACATATTTTGTTCAACAAACACTTTAATTCCTAAATTATTTACTGGTAAAAATTCTATTCCTCCACCATATTGAAATTTAGCATACGTATTATTAAACTTTTTATCTGAAACAGCCCCAAAACCAGCGTAAATAAAAGGCGTTAAATTATCGTATGGTAAAATATCATATCCTAAATTCGTATCTAAAGAAACGTAGTCATTTTTAAAGGTATTTTCGTTTTCTAATTGAAAATAGCTAGTAACAAAGTTTAAATTTAATCCAGGTTTTTTAAAATACATTTTTATTGACAAATTTGCTCCTAACCTTTTAGCTGCATCTCCATAATCATTATTAGGAATGGTCATTGCCCCATCAAAATTTATTGCTGAAGATCCTCTTTTATCTTCTAATTTTCTATCATATAAGGCCGTAGATTCAGCCTCTTCTTTCTCCTTTAAATATTTTTCTTTTACTAAATTTACAACAGGCTCTCCGCCTTTTGGCACCCACAAACCGTCAACAATTCCTTCAACAATTAAAAGCTCTACAGCTTTATCAATGGCTTCTTTAATTGCCAATTGTGCAGGTTCATTTTTGGTAACACCTGTTTCAACTTCTAACAATTTTTTAATATTAACATATCTAAACAAATTAGCTGAAATTCCTTGTGACAATATTGTTTTTGAAACGTACACATTCTTTAAGATTCTGCCACTTGATGTAGAAACCGCTCTTAAATATACCGTTATTCTATCTTGCCTATATTTTGCAGCTCCACCTAATCCAAAATACCTAGCGCCTGAACCTCCTGTAATTATATTAGAATCATAAGAAACAACGCCACCTTCAATAATAATACCTGCAAATAATAATGGTGGAATTGATGTAGTTTGATCTTCGTTTGCATCTCTTGCATATTCTTGACGTGTAGATCTAATTATTTGTCTTTCATTTAACAAATTACCTATATTCTCTCTTTCTATAGGTTTAAACCAATTAGATTCTTCTAAAGATTTTAATAAAATAGAAGTACCTCCTTGTGAAACAGCTGTGCTAAAAGTAGAGCCATTTTCTACTAGTTTATATTGACCCGTTTGATCTCTAAATTTATAAACACCAACTACGTTTTCAGTAGCAGGAAAAATACTATCTAAAATACTTTTACCGGAAGTATTTTCTCCAATTCTTGCTTTACTAGTTTTAAATGGTTGATTAAAATAAGTGCCACAACTTGTTAATAATAATAAAATAACAAAGCTATTGATAACTTTTAAATACTTTCTCATAATTTTAAGGGTTGTAGTATTTAGTTTGGAATTGTAATTTGAGTTTGCTCTCCAGTTGATGTATCTAAGATATTAACAGACAACCCATTACTTGTTGGACTAACCTCAACTACTAAAGAACCGAAAACAAATGTTCCAACTGATAATGCTTGATCACCAAATTGCTGAGTAAATAAATCTTGAGACAATGAATTTAATAATTGTCTATTTAAGCTTTCTGTAAAATTTTCTAAATCTGAAGCTTGATCAAAACTAAATCCTGAGTCTTCTTCAAAACTATTTTGTGCATTTGCAGACGCCAATAATTGTTGGTAATTAAATGTATCACCGCCAAAAAATGGATTAATTGGTTTGTAAACTAAGTTTTGTGAAAACATGAAAATCGGTATACAAATGAGTATAACGACTTGTATAAATTTTAACTTTTTCATACTTAAAGATAGTAATTATTTTTAGATTCTGCTATTTCTAAATAACATTTTTCGTTGTTTAGAATATTGACTTAAATTTTGTAATGATGCCTTAACTCCTGATTTTAAATAGTCTTCATCTGGTTTAGACATAAATTCAAATAATACTTGATCATCAACCTCCACCGTAATTATACTGCTAGTTCCAAAATACGGTTTTTCTTTAATTGTTATAATAAATGGATATTGCGTTCCTGAAGTTAAATAATCTTGATAAAAATAATCATGAAAATCTTTACCTATTTTAGTTATCACTTCATCAACTACAATACCTTTTAACTCAAAATCAGTTTCTTTTACTTCTTTTTCTTGAGCTTGTTGTTGTTTTTGAGGAAGAATATATATTGAATCTTTTGAAATTAATACACCTTCTTGTTTTACAAACAAATAAATCCGTAAGTCTTCATCTGAATTTAAATTTAATCGAATTTCAGATACAGTCTTACTTTCTTCAGGATTTAATGAAAATTCACCTTCCTGCCTATTGCTTGAAAAATTTCCGGATGCATTTTTTTTTAAAGCTAATAAATTATAGTATAAATTACTCTTAAAAACAGATTCTTCATTTTCAACTTGAGCGCGTATTAAAATTAAATTATCAGATTCCTGAATATTAATTTTTGCCTTAACAGCCTCATTTAGTTGCCCATAAAATTGATTAAAACTTAACATTAAACAACATAAAACAATATGTATTTTAAATTGTTTCATTGGTTAGTAATTTTTTATAATCAATGTGTTAAAGTCAGATTTCTGAATAATACCTATATTTTTAATTATTGAATTTTCACCATAAATTTGAAGGCTATTAGAATTTCCTTGCTGTGTTATATTAAAATTTGATGGTGTACTATTATAGTAGTTTATAAAATTATAATAGTTATTATTACCTAATTGATTTACTTTTTGAGCATCAATACCTTTTTGTTTAATATCAATCTCATTATTATTCCCAATTTGATTTAAACTAACAATATTACTTTGCACTTGATAACTATTCGTAGAAAGTGTTTTTGCTTCAGTTAATTTTGATGATAATTCTTTATTTGATTGAAAATATTGATTTATTACATATGTATTTTCATCTGATAGCTGCTGTGCAGTTATAAAGTTACAATTAACAAAGAACAATGCTAAAGTAATAATTATTATGTAGTTGCATTTTTTCATCTTACTCAAATTTAAGAAAAAAAGAGGGTTTTCACCCTCTTTTTATTGATTATTTTTAGTAGTAATATATTTTTTCGTTATGTTAAGACAATAAGTTTCTTTATTGTTTTAACTAACTAAGAATAATTAAAAAGGAGAAGTCCCATTAGTTTGCATTACACTTGCATTGTTCATGTTACCATATTGTGAAATATAACTAATATTACCCCATCCACTTGCATCTGTATTTTGAGAAACACCTGCTTTATTATTATTTCCTAATTGATAAATAGCACTTAAATTAGCTCCCATAGGTCCAGCTTTTTGATCAACACAAGCTAAGTTTTCATTTCCAATTTGTAATGTGCTTGAATAATTTGATGCAAAACCATCACCTACATTACTATACCCTACTTGAGTACTTAAAGATGTATTTCCTGTACCATTTTGTTCAGCAAACCCATAATTATGAGTACCTGTTTGAACTTGTTTTGCTTTATTGTCATCACCTCCATATTGCCAAATACTTGCTTCGTTCCCTGTACCTGCTGAATGACTGTCTGTTGAATTCTGGATTTGAGTAGCTTCATTATTATTTGTAAGTTGTTCTACCATAGCAGTATTACCATCACCTCTTTGTTTTTGATAAGATGCATTATCATCTCCCATTTGGCGAGTATATGTAACATTATGTTCTGCCCAGCCTATTCCAACATCTTGCATTACAAAGTTTCTATTTCCTGATTGTATAACATCACTATCATTAAAATCTCCATCTTGTTTAACATCTGAATAATTTTGATCACCACTTTGGTATACTTGAGCGTCATTAAATGTTCCTCCTAATCCTAAATAACCATCATTTCCTTTTTGGTTTATCATAGAATAATTTTGAGCTCCTACTTGAAAAACATTCGCATCATTATTATCACCTGTTTGGTTAATAATACTATTATTTTCGTTATCGTAAGAAATATATGTTAGTCTTTGAATTTGTGGAACACTGCAATCTACACAACCAGCCTCATCAGGAGCACTTTGTGTGGATACACCTGTAGCCCATTGATTAACTTGATTGTAGTAAAATGGATTGCCGGTAAAAAATTGCGTTTGAGCAAATAACATACTTGTTGCGCATAGCATAGCCATGCTTAAAATTAATTTTTTCATATTAAATGATTTTAAGTTAGTAATAATTAGTAATAAATTTTTAAAATTTATATGAGGATACTATATCAAGTCAGTAACTAAAAAGCACTAAAATGAATAATATAAATTTTCAATACGGGGAAAACAATTTTTTTTGGGATTTAAACAGTGGGGTAATAAAATAAAAAAGTACTTTATCTATATTTAAGCAGGACTAAATTACAGATACTTAATGAAATAACCATACTTTTTTGCGAAAAATATACAAAATACATCCTTTTACTAATAAAATGTAAAATATGTAACATACATTACATGTTTTTATTAAAAAAACAAATTCATTCCTTCTTTCAATATATGAAAAGGATTAAATAGTGTTAATTATCAATAAGTTAAGTGATGGCAAAAAATAAATTACAAGCTGTAAGCTAAGGTCCGCTCAATTACTTGTAATTTGTAATAGTGATAGTTTTATTGTTTGAAAACTGTAGTATTTTAATATTATTAACAATTGAATTTTCGCCAAATATGTGTAAATTATTATTTGAACCCAATTGTTGCACTTCAAAATTTAAATGGCTAGCACGATAGTAGGTTTTAAAATCAAAATTATTATGATTCCCTATTTGCTGAACCTGTTTATCTCCTCCGTTTGTTATAATGTTTGTAGTATTATAATCTCCTATTTGTAGTATAGAAACTTCTGAATTTACAGTATTGCAATTATTAAAATTTGTAGATTGTACTAAATGGGTATTGCTTTGAGTAACTATATTTTGAAAATATTGGTTTATTAGAAAAGTATTTTGGTCTGTTTCTTGTGAAAAACAAACAATTGAAGAAATGAATAAAAAAAGTAAAAATAACTTATTTAATAGTGTTTTCATTTTAAGACTTTTTTTATAAAAAAAGGGGAAGGAAAAATTCCCTTCCCCTTTTTAATTAATAATTAATACAAATTTAGAAAGGACTTCCTGGTCTAACCATTAATTCTGTTCCAACTTGAGTTACACAAGCTTTGTTAGAATTTCCTTGTTGATTTACATCACTCCAGTTACTTCCCCATAAAGCATCTTGATCTACATTTGTAAAATTAGTTTTACCATGTTGAGTTACGTAACTTTTGTTAAAGTCAAAATTCATAAACATAAATGAATCAGTATTATTTTGATCTACACAAGCCATATTACTATTTCCATGTTGATCAATTATAGAATAATTCCAACCACTAAAACTAGCTGCTTGGTTACTAACTGCAGTGTTTCCGTTACCATGTTGATCTGAATATGCTTCATTATAGCTTCCATACTGTGTTTGTTTAGCTGCATTTTCGTGACCATTTTGATCAATATCAGCAATGTTATGAGTATAATATGATCTACCAGAATTTTGATTTTGCTCTGCATAGTTATCATTTCCTTCTTGGTCTACAAAAGCATCGTTGTATTTTCCATCTTGGAATTGGAAAGATGTATTCCATTCTCCATCTTGATTTACTGTAGCTTCATTTTTATATGCATAACCAGCATCTCCAACTAATTGTTTTGCAAAATTTAATTTACCATTTTGAACAACTGTTCCTTCATTTTCGCGACCATATTGATCAACTATTGAATGATTATATCTACCTGTTTGAGTAACATGAGTAACGTTTTCATCCCCTAATTGTTTAACATATGAATAATTACCCCATCCAAATTGATCAACAACAGCTAAATTTCTTAATTCATCTTGATCAACATAACTTGTGTTTTCAAAAGCTCCTCGCCATCCTGTATCTAATTGAGTTATTGTACAACCATCACATTCTACTTGTTGAGGTGGTTCTATAAAATTTTCAACAGCTTGTGCAAATAACATACTTGTAGCAAATAATAGCGCTACTGCTAATAATAGTTTTTTCATAATAAAAAATTTTTAAATTAATAAATTCATACTTAATACTGTGATATAATTATATAGGGGAATTGAACTACATTTTAAAAATCATTTATTACAAATCATCTTAAAATAATTCTATATAGTTATAAAGTAGGGCGAAACTATTGTGTAGGGTTTATACAGTGGGGAAAAACAATTTTTTTTGCGCAATTGAAATTAATTGTACGTAATACTATTTAATTTCTGGTACTAATGTACAATATTATTTTAAATTTTACAATATTAAAAGTCTTATTTTCAACACTTTAAGTTGTTTTTTTTTTGAAACTTAGGTTACATAAAAGTGAAAAAGTCAAACAATTTAAACATTGTTTGACTTTTTAATAATTAAACTTACAAAAAAATAAAATTCCACAATTTAATGGCCTATAATTATGAATTTAACAATGAAAATTATCGTGTAAATAACAATTCTCTGTATTTAGTAAGTGGCCAAATTTCATCATCAACCATTAACTCCAGTTTATCACAATGATATCTAATCTCTTCAAAAAATGGTTTTACCTCTTTACAATACAATTCTGCTTTTTTAACGGCATTTGTTGTGTTATTTGCTTTTTTTCGAGCGTTAATCATTTCTTCTACTTTTGAATGAATAGCTTCAATATGTCCTGAAATACCTTTTATAAGCTGTATTTGTTGTGTCGCGTGTTCTTCAAAATTGTTACCAAAAATTTCTTTTAGCCCTTTTACATTTTCTATTAACATATTTTGATAGCGCACTGCTGTTGGCACAATATGATTTCCTGCAATATCACCTAACACTCTAGATTCTATTTGAATACGCAAAGTATATTCTTCAATTTCTATTTCATAACGCGCTTCGGTTTCCACCTTACTCATTACATTCATTTCTTCAAACAATTCAATAGATTTTTTTGAAATTCTTGCTTTTAAAGCTTCGGGTGTTGTTTTATTATTACTTAAACCTCTTTTCTTGGCCTCTTTTTCCCAAGCTTCACCATAACCATTTCCTTCAAACAAAATATTTCTTGAAGATTTAATGTATTCTCTTAACACATTAAATATAGCCTCATCTTTCTTTAAATCTTTTTTATCAATTAAAGCATCAACCTCTTCTTTAAAGTCTTTTAATTGTTTTGCAACAATGGTATTTAAAACTGTCATTGGGTTGGCGCAATTTGCCATAGAACCAACTGCTCTAAATTCAAATTTATTTCCGGTGAATGCAAATGCAGATGTCCTATTTCTATCTGTATTATCTAATAAAACATCTGGAATTTTACCAACCACATTTAATTTTAAATCTGTTTTTTCTTCAGGAGATAATTTCCCTTGGGTAACACCTTCTAACTCTTCCAATACTTGTGTTAATTGCGCACCAATAAAAACCGAAATTATTGCCGGAGGCGCTTCATTGGCTCCTAACCTATGATCGTTACTTGCAGATGCAATTGCTGCTCTCAACAATGCCTCGTGGTTATTTACTGCTTTAATAGTATTAATAAAAAAAGTTAAAAACTGAAGATTACTCATAGGTGTTTTTCCTGGCGCTAATAAATTTACACCAGTATCCGTGGATAGTGACCAGTTATTATGTTTTCCTGAACCGTTAACACCTGCAAATGGTTTTTCATGAAATAATACTTTAAAATCATGACGAGAAGCCACCCTTCCCATCACATCCATTAATAATGAATTATGATCTACCGCTAAATTTGCTTCTTCATAAATAGGTGCTAACTCAAATTGGTTTGGAGCAACTTCATTATGTCTTGTTTTTGCGGGAATTCCCAACAACATACACTCCGTTTCCAAATCGCGCATAAAATTTAATGCTCTAGAAGGAATTGAGCCAAAATAATGATCATCTAATTGTTGTCCTTTTGCTGGTGAATGTCCCAATAAAGTTCTTCCTGTTAAAGTAATATCTGGCCTACTTGAAGCCAAAGCTTTGTCTATTAAAAAATATTCTTGTTCCCAACCTAAAGATGATGTAACTTTTTTAACATTTTTATCAAAATATTTACACACATCCGTTGCTGCGGAATCAATTGCTTGTAATGCCCTTAATAAAGGTGTTTTATAATCTAAAGCTTCTCCAGTATAAGCAACAAAAATAGTTGGTATACATAACGTTGTACCATATATAAATGCTGGTGAAGTTGGATCCCAAGCTGTATAACCACGTGCCTCAAAAGTGTTTCTTATTCCCCCATTTGGAAAACTAGAGGCATCAGGCTCTTGTTGCACTAATTGACTTCCTCCAAATTTTTCAATAGCCATTCCATTTTCAATAGTTTCAAAAAATGCGTCATGCTTTTCTGCAGTTGCTCCAGTTAATGGCTGAAACCAATGTGTATAATGCGTAACTCCTTTTGATAGTGCCCATTCTTTCATGGAAGAAGAAACTTGGTCTGCTATTTTTCTATCAATTTTTTTTCCGTGCTCAATTGCACTCATAACTCCTTTAAAAGCTTCTTTTGTTAAATATTGGCGCATTGTATTTTCATTAAATACATTTTTACCAAATAATTCAGATCTTTTAAATTTCTCTTTTATTGTTATAGGTTTTCTACTTTGAGCAAGTGCAATTGCTTTAAAACGTAATTTTGCCATAATATTTAGTATTAGTTAATACGAAGATACAAGAATTTAAAAATATTTTTATCAAAAAAAGAAGGATTTTTTTTAAGTATTTTTCAAATACCCCTGTCAAAAATAAGGCTTCTATAAAAATATACCCACTTTATACATTTTACCCCCTCAAATTTTTATTATACTGTTTAAATAATTATTTTTGCTCAAATATTTGAATCTATATAAATAAATAATATTATGGCGAAAATAAAATTAGAGTATATTTGGTTGGACGGTTACTTACCAACACAAAACTTAAGAAGTAAAACAAAAGTTGAAGAACATGAAAATTTTAAAGGAACAGTTGAAGAACTTGGCGATTGGTCTTTTGATGGTTCATCAACTAAACAAGCAATTGGAGGTTCTTCTGACTGTGTATTAAAACCTGTTGCAATTTATCCAGATCCAGAGCGTATTAATGGATACTTAGTTATGACTGAAGTTATGAATCCTGATGGAACTCCACACATTTCTAACGGAAGATCTACAATAGATGATGATAATGATGATTTTTGGTTTGGTTTTGAGCAAGAATATTTTATTATGGATGTGAAAACTGAATTACCTTTAGGTTTCCCAAGAGGTGGTTATCCTAAGCCTCAAGGAATGTACTATTGTTCAGTTGGTGGTTTAAATACTCATGGACGTGAATTAGTTGAGGAACATGCTGATGCTTGTATTAAAGCTGGGTTAAACTTTGAAGGTATTAACCAAGAAGTTGCTTGTGGACAATGGGAATTCCAATTATTTGCAAAAGGAGCTAAAAAAGCTGGGGATGAAATTTGGATTGCAAGATATTTATTAGATAGATTAACTGAAAAACACGGATATTATATTGAATACCACCCAAAACCACTTGGTGACACTGATTGGAATGGATCTGGTATGCACGCTAACTTCTCTAATACCACTTTAAGAACTTGTGGTTCAGAAGCTACCTACAAAGCTATTTGTGAGGCATTTAGACCTGTAACAGCAGAACATATTGAAGTTTATGGTGCTTTTAACGATCAACGTTTAACCGGTAAACACGAAACTGCATCTATTACAGATTTCTCTTATGGAATTTCTGATAGAGGAGCTTCCATTCGTATTCCAATCTTTACAGTTAAAAAAGGATGGAAAGGTTATTTAGAAGATAGAAGACCTGCTTCAAATGCAGATCCATATAAAGTTGCTGCTAGAATTATTAAAACTGTTAAAACAGCTAAAGTATAATTTTAGAACATTTATAAAATAAAAAAACACTGCGCTTGCAGTGTTTTTTTATTTTATATTACATTTCTACATAAAAGTTTTGAACATAAAAGCAATATAAACGCCTAATAATATTAAGCCTTCCTTCCAAGTAAACTTCATTTTAACAGGCATAAAATTTAAGGGTAATATAAGGAATGAAATTACCAGCATCCAAATAATATCATTTGATATCAAACCTTGATCCAAAACTTTTATAGGTGTAATTATTGAAGTAATACCTAACACTGCCAATATATTAAATACATTGGAGCCAATTAAATTCCCCATAGATATGGCTTTTTCCTTTTTTATAATAGCAATTAATGAAGCTGCTAATTCTGGAACACTTGTCCCAATGGAAACCACTGTCACTCCAATAATTCTTTCGCTTATATTAAAACTAGTTGCTAAACCAACAGCTCCTTTTACTAATAGTTCTGAGCCTCCCCATAAAGCCGCACCACCCATAGCCAAAAACAATATACCTTTATATAAAGGTAACTCTATATCATCTTCAGGTAATTCATCAACAATTGCTGGTTTTTGAAATTTTAACAAATAAATTAAAAACACTATTAATAAAGACACCATGATTATTCCTTCATACCGCTGTAATTCTCCATCAAAAGCTATAAAAAAGTATAACAATATAGATGAAAGCATCATCACTGGCCAATCAATTTTATAAAAACCATCTTGTACACTAATAGTTGCTATTAAAACAATTATAGCTAAAACCAGCCCTAAGTTAGCTATGTTCGAACCGATTACGTTTCCCAAAGCAATATCCGCATGGCCAGTTAATGCGGCATTTAAACTCACAATTAGTTCTGGTGCAGAAGTTGCAAATGAAACAATTGTCATTCCAATAATTATTTTTGGAATATTCAAACGTAATGAAAAGCCAACTGCACTTTTCAATAACCAATTTCCACCAATAACTAATAAAACAAAGCCAACCAACATTAATACTATATTCATACAATATAAATTTCTGCAAATATAGTGGAATATAAATTGCACCAAAATTGTTCAAAATTATAATTTCATGTTAAATAACTATTTTTGTAGTTGTTTAACTATTAATATAGTTTATATTTGATTTAAAATATTTTAGAATGAATAAACTTACCACAAAAGAAGAAGAAATAATGCACGTTTTATGGAAGTTAAAAAAGGCTTTTGTAAAAGAGGTAGTTGCTGAACTTCCAAAACCAAAACCACATTACAACACAGTTTCTACGGTTATTAGAAAAATGGAAGACAAAGGTTTTGTAACTCACGAATCATTTGGAAAGACACACCGCTATTTGCCAACAATTTCTATGGAAGAATATCGAAAAAAATATTTTTCAAGCGCTATTCATAATTATTTTGAAAATTCTTATAAAAATGTAGTTTCATTTTTTGCTAAAGAAGAAAAAATAAGTGCAGATGAACTCCGCGAGATCATAAAAATAATAGAAAGTAAACAAAACAATTAAATATGGAATACTTATTAAAATCTAGCGGATTGGTAATAATCTTAGTTGTTTTTTATAGTTTATTTCTAAAAAATGAGACCTTTTTCACATCTATTAGAAGCTATTTTTTAATTGGCATATTCATTATAATTGTAACTCCACTACTAGAAATTCCAATTTATACATTACAAGAAATACCCCAAACTAATCAATTTAATTTTGCATCAATTGATACAAATAATCAAGCTATCAAAAATTCATTAAATTTGATTTCAATAATAACTAACATTTATTTTTTAGGAGTTCTTTTTTTTAGTTTAAAGTTTGTTGCACATTTCATTTCCCTTATAGTGCTACTAACCAATCACAAAACAACAATACAAAGTGATTTGCATTTTATTGAAACTTCAAAAAATATTGCTCCATTTTCATTTTTCAATAGAATAATTTACAACAAAGAACAATTTACAATTGAAGAATTAGAACAGATTATACATCACGAAAAAGTTCACGTAAAACAATGGCATTCATTTGACACCATTTTATCTCACATCCTTGTCATTCTTTTATGGTTTAA
Organism: Lutibacter sp.; assembly: GCF_016342705.1. Taxonomy (GTDB): domain Bacteria; phylum Bacteroidota; class Bacteroidia; order Flavobacteriales; family Flavobacteriaceae; genus Lutibacter. The sequence continues at coordinate 22,988 of NZ_JAEINV010000010.1, forward strand.
TCCATTTGCTTGGTATTTTAAAAAAATAACACAACAAAATTTAGAGTTTTTAGCAGACTCCTGCGCTCTTAGCGTTTCAAAAAACAAAAAACTTTACAAGTTTACTTTATTAAAAGCAAGCGCAAAACATTTCAACATTTCTTTAGTCAATAATTTTTACAATTCATTAATTAAAAAACGAATAATTATGCTACACAAAAAACAATCTCAAAAAAAGAAACAATGGAAATATGCTCTTTTAATTCCAGTATTACTACTTTTTATTTCAACTTTTAACACTAAAATTATTGCCCAAGAAGTAAAAGAGGGAATACTATCTAAATCTAAGATTGAATTAATTTTAAACAAAAATTCAACCAATGAAAATTTAGAGAAATTCTCCAACATTTTCAAAAAAACATTTGATATAGAATTAACTTTCAATAGTATTAAAAGAAATTCTAACAATGAAATTACCGCCATAAAAATTGACGCTAAAAATAGCTCAAACTCAACTCTTTTTATGCGTCAAAGTGATAAACCAATAAAACCAATACTAATAAGTTATGATTCTCAGAAAGATGATATTACTATTGGCAACATTCAGGAAAAAGAAGAATTTCATTTTACATCCAAGAATAATAACAGTATAATTGACACGCTAAAAAAATCAAGCACAAAAATTATTTGGCATAAGGACAAAGACACTAATTTAGAAGTTGAAGTTTTTGATGAATCAAAAGATGAACTATCTAAAAATCATAACATTAAAATAAATAAAGCTGTATTTATATCAGATGATGGAGAAGCAAATGAATTAATTTTAGAAGAAGACAATGCAAGTGAAAATGTGTACATTATTAAAAAAAATAACAAAAATGATGAACAGAATATACTCTCAAAAAAAGGAGAAGTAAAAATTATACATACCAGTAACGATAAACCAATTTATATTGTTAATGGTGAAGAAATAAATTCTGAAGAAATTAAAAATATAGACGTTAATAAAATTGAAAGTATTAACGTTTTAAAGGGTGAAAATGCCATTAAAAAATACGGTGAAAAAGGTGAAAATGGAGTGATTGAAATGGTCTTAAAAAAAGAATAACTTAAGTTTAAATTAAATTTTATAAAACCTGCTTTAAAATATTTTAAATGCAGGTTTTTTTATGAAATAAAATTAAATGTCTCTAAAAAGAGGGTTTCAACAATAAAACATCCTTTACTTTTTAAAACAATACCAAAAGCGCCCATTAAAATATTACACTTTATAACTTTTATTTAGTTTTTAGTTGTTTTTTATAACTTACACCTAGTATTTCATTTACATCAACAAATTAAAGTTCTCTTTTTACAAACAAAAGAAAGTCAATCTTATAAATTCCTCATTTAATAGTTGGATGATATTTTAAAATAGAATTACCTTAATAAAACAATTAATTTATGAACCAAAAACCAACTATTATGATCACTTTTTTTGTCCTAGTTACCAAACTAGTTTTAACAATCATTCACTATTTCCTATAAAAAAAAAGCAACATTAAATTGCTTAAAAAAATCCTACTTATTGTAGGATTTCTTTTATTGTGTATTTTTACATCATGAAAAAACAAATGTTTAAAATAGTTGCTAGTTTGAATAAAATTTTATTGCCTAGTTTTTCAAAAAGAAGACTTGATATGACCAAAGCTAAAAAATGGCAAATGGCAATTATAGGCTGGAGATATTTTGTTACAAAAAATAGTTTGTAAATAATATATTTATATTATATTTGCACCCTCAAAACGGCCTCGTGGCGCAACTGAATAGCGCATCTGATTACGGCTCAGAAGGTTACAGGTTTGAATCCTGTCGAGGTCACTAAAGCTACATACAAATAGCAACAAAACCATCTAAATCCTATGATTTAGGTGGTTTTTAGGTTTTTAGGACTTCATAGAATTTGATGTTATTTGATTTAATATGGTAGCAAAGTGTCAGCTTTTTTTGAAAGTGTCAGCTTAGCTGACACTTTCAAAAAAATGTAGATGTAAATTAATAGTTGATTTGACTTTCGTTTTGAACAATGTTTAACATTTTAAAACGACAACTATGAGAACAAAAAACACATTTTCCACAAACTATTGGCTACAAAGTTCAAGAGCAATTAATGATGAAGAATTACTTTATGTAAGAATTACCATCAATAAAAAAAGACTCAGCATAAGAAGAACTGAGTTAAAAAACAAGTAAATTCTCCGTTATTTTTTGGCAATATAATTCTGAGCCTACTAAAGTATATTTAATATTTTGATAGGCTTTTTTGTTACTAATTACTATTGATTTACTTTAATCAAGAAACAAAATTTTCATCATAAGGTAACCCTGATTTAGCTATTGCAAAAGCCTGTTTCAATAACTTATTACTCACTGCTATTAGCGCTAATTTTTTACTCTTTCCCTTGGATACAATTCGTTCATAAATTGCTTTACATCCCTTATTGTATTTACAAGCTGAAAAACCACATAAGAATAACAAGTTTCTCATTTTTTGATTCCCCATTTTACTAATTCTACTTCTCCCTCTAACACTGCTGCCTGAGTGTCGTATTGTTGGTGTAATACCTGCATAACTGCACAGTTGTTTTGAATTTTCAAAACGATTAAAACCATCGATCATAATAATAAGCATCAGAGCTGTTTTAACTCCCATACCTGGAATACTTTTCAATAAAGTTAATTGCTTTTGCTGATGATCTTTAACTAATGAATTCAAACGATCTTCCAATAAACCTATTTCCTTTTTTATGGACTTTAAGGAGCGATTCAAGGAACGATAAACTGCTTTTGAGGGAATTCCTAAAGCTTCTTCTCCGTGTATTTTATTCTTCATCATTGTACGCTGCTTTAAATAAATATCCATTAAACGGATTAGTTGAAGGCATTCAGCTTGGCTTTCATCCTTTGCTGTGTATAATGGAACTTCATTGAAAGAACCATATTCACATATAGCTTTGGCATCCGACTTATCTGTTTTTATCTTTGATAATTTCATTTGAATAAAACGCTTTACTGATAACGGATTTACTACAGAAACTAAATAACCTTGTTCATAAAGGTATTGGGCTAGACAATAATGATAATAGCCGGTAGCCTCCATTACAACTAAGGTTTCTTTTGTTAGCTTTTTTGTAAACGCTTTAAATCCTTTTAAATCATTTGAAAACTGATAATAATCCCCCTTTGAGTTCACAACATCAAACACATCTTTGCTAATGTCTACTCCAAAAATTTCACTATATTTATACATAAGAAAAAAAGTTTTGGAAAGAATAGCTACTCAAGTTTCAACGACTTAAAATCGAGCTTAAAAACTCATAGAACTGAACGAAATTTAAGTAGAAAAAGAGAGGGGATTATCAGTGTTGACGAAATCTAGGTTTCACCTCATAAACTAACCTTATTCCTCTCTTTTATTCTTTCTGATTAATTATTAAATTTAATGATTTACAAACTTAAGACTCACATCAAAACCGAAGGAACCTCAAAATTCCAAATAGGAGAAATCAGAGATAATGTAATTCACTACGATTTCGAAAAAATCAAAACCTACCTCAACATCAAAGGACATTTGCTATTTGGCAAAAACTTTAAAATATACAAATAAGACGAACCACTAATTTTTAAATTATGCTGCTATTACATTCAAGACCATAACAGTTGTGCTCAAACGGGAATCGACACCAACAAAGGAATATTATTGACAGGACCAGTAGGATGGGGAAAAACATCTTTGATGAAATTATTGTTACACTTAGCACCACACAAAACAAATTATGAAATCATTCCAACAAGAAACATCGTATTCAACTTCAACGCATCCGGTTTTGAAATCCTAGAGCATACAACCAAACTAAAAATTACTGTTTTGATGATTTAGGAGTGGAGCCAACAGGAAGCCATTATGGAAAAGACCTCAACGTATTAGGAGAAATTCTACTTTCAAGATATGACCTTTTTACACGTCATCCTGAACTTGTTTCAGGATCTCATCATAATTCTAACAACTAACAATTCCGTTTCCATAAGAAACAGTAGAGCAAACTACAAACATCCGTGCAGGTAATAAGGTGTTCGTCAATTGCTCCATTTAGCTCCATAAAATACAATTAAAAAAGTATTTAGTAATCAAATATAATTTAAACTCTTCATCTTTTAAGTCGAGGAGCTAGAGGAAGAATTGAAAATTAATCTACATTTACCAAATATAAAAATATTCATTTTTAAAATGATATTAGCTGCTATTCAAAAGCTCTTTAACAAATGATAATAGCGTATATAAAATTGTACTACTTCATCCACCGTAATCATTAAGTTTTGATAATTACGGAGAAAAAAGTAAATTGCTTATTATATTTTGTTTAAAATTATCCAAGTCATAAACATAATTATGATGTTTCAACCTAATGTATAAATCGTCTACAATCGTATAAAAACTAAATAAGTGCAAATTAATTCTAAATCTATAGCTGTGCTACCTTTTGTCAATATGAGCAGTGATATTGATAACGAATATTTTTGCGATGGAATTACTGAAGAGATTATTAATGCACTCACAAAAGTAAAAGGCTTAAAAGTAATTGCAAGAACATCATCTTTTGCCTTTAAAGGAAAGGATATTGATATCAGGGAAATTGGTAAGCAATTAAGTGTAAACACAATTCTTGAAGGGAGTATAAAAAAAGCACAAGATACGGTTAGGATAACAGCGCAGTTAATAGATGTTGTGGACGGTATACATTATTGGTCTAAAAAATACGATAGAGAACTGCTTAACATTTTTGAATTAGAAGACGAAATTAGTTTGGCTATTGCAGACGAAGTTAGAAACAATTTTGGGCATTTTGAAGTGCAAGACCATTTAATTAAGCAACCGACTAACAATATTGATGCCTACCAATTGTTTTTAAAAGGACGCTCTTTGCAATTAAAATGGACATCTGAAAGCTTAAACCTAGCCATTGAATTTTACAATCAAGCCATTGCTATTGATAAAAATTATGCCAAAGCATATTTTGCCAATTTGCAATGTTATGGATTATTAGCAATGTGGGGCTATATGCCCTATCAAGAAGCTATGGAGTTGGCAATTAGTAATTTGTTAATAGCCAAAGAAATTGACACCTCATTACCAGAATATCCTTTGTCCTTTGTAGGTAAGTTTTTTTGGGAAGAATGGGATTTTAAAAATGCTTACACACATATTATCAAAGTTTTAGAGATAAACCCGAATCACATAGATGGTTTAGAAGCGATGGCAGAATTATGTATTGCTCTCGGTTTTTTTGATGTAGCTTTAAAATATGCGAACAAATTATTAGAGGTAGATCCGCTTTCGGCTAACAATCATTACACCTTAGCCCATATTTACTACTATCAACGTCAATTTGAGAAAGCTTTGGAAAATGTTAATTATGCCTTAACACTGAATCCTCAATTAGAATTGGCTCATCATTTAAAGTGTTTCTGTTTAATATGGCTCAACAAAAAGCAAGAATTTATAGCGCATATTCACAATACAACACTTATTGAAGAAAAAAATTTATTGTTTAGTCTTATTAATGAAAATGAAGTTGTAGTTCCACAACAAATTATCGATAAATGGAAAGAGGATGATAATAAACAAACAATGCTTGTACCTTATGACGTATTTATTTTAAGCAATTCAAATCATAAAGACAAAGGGTTTTCTCTTTTAAAGGAAATGATTGACCAAAGACGTGGTCAAATTATAAATTTTAGGCAAGAACCATTTTTGCAACCTCTGCACAACGCAAATGGTTTTAAAAACTTGCATCAATCTAATTTCTTCTTTGAAGAAATTAAAATCATTAAAGAAGAGGAAGATAAAACAACTTCAAACATTTTAGATGATCATCAAATAGAAACTTTAAAAGAAGAAATACTTGCCTATTTTAAGGAAGAAGAACCGTATTTAAATCCACAATTAACATTAAAATTTGTAGCAGATGTTTTAGGGTTAAATACAAATAAAATGTCTTATTTAGTTAACCAAGCATTTGACGTTAATTTCAATGACTTTGTTAATTCGTATCGTTTAAATTATTTTAAAGACATAGCCTTAGACCCTAAAAATTCACACCTCACCATTCTTGGATTAGCTTATGATAGCGGCTTTAATTCTAAAAGTGTATTTAATACTTACTTCAAAAAAACAGAGGGCATTACCCCTAAGGCTTGGTTAAAAGCCAATTCGTAGCAAATCTTATTCAGTTCGTTTCAAATTATAATTCAGAACGATTGCTTTAGTTATCTGATGAATCTTTGCATCATCATTTAATTAATAATCAAAAAACGAACAGTTATGACAACTTTACACAAAATTTTTGTAGCATTTATGGTAACTACCATAATACTTTTTACATCTTGTTCAAAAGATGATGACAACAACATACCATTAAACAATTACACAACCGTAGAAAATTTACTAACTGAAATTGATTTTCAGGGGTATGCCATTGTAACTAAAAACGGAAACGATTTAGTGAGACAAGGTTTTGGATTGGCTAATGAAAGTACAATGTTACCACAAGATTTTGAACTTGGGTATCGCATTGGTTCGGTAAGTAAAACTATAACAGCAGCGGCAATAGTTCAATTAAAACGAGATGGTTTAATTACAAGTTTTAATCAAACTTTAAATGAATTTGATGCTGAATTTCCAAATGGTGATCAAATTACTATTGCACATTTATTATCACATCAATCAGGAATTCCAGATTATCAATTTGTGGTTGAAGAATTCTACGAACAAGGCCAAACCTTTGATGAAGAAGATATTTATGAAGTAATTACAGAAATGATATCAGAAGACGGTTTAAATTTCACACCAGGTTCAGGAAAACAATATAGCAATTCAAACTTTCTTATTGCAGCAATGTTAGTTCAAGAAATGGCTCAAATGTCTTACCACGAATATATTCAGCAAAAAATATTATCTCCTTTAAGTATGACTAATACAAGTAAAGGTTTCAATGTAGTTGATGCTGATACGCACGCTGAAGGTTATCAAAATGGTAACATTAATAGTACATATCCAATGTCAATTGCATTTGGAGCAGGTGACTTTAGTAGCACTCCAAAAGATATGGAAATTTGGACCAATGCTGTAAAAAATAATTGGTTTACAAATGATGAAAAAACCGAAATATTTACCCAAAACGTACCAAGTGGTTATACCGATTTTGGCTTGGGATGGTTAACCACACAAGAAGGAAATACAACAATGTATTGGCACGGTGGAGATATTAATGGTTATTGGAGTATGATTGGTTTTATACCAGAATACGATGCTAACATTATTTTGTTAAGTAATCTACAAGACGATACAGGGATGCAACGCAATACCATTATTGAACAATTATTAATAAATGAGTTTAATTAAAATCATAATAACCCTATAGTAATGAAACATACCAACATATTATTAGCAGGTGCTACAGGTTACTTAGGGTCCTTTGTATTAAACGCCTTAATTGAAAATCAAAATCAAGTTCTTGCCATTGTACGAAATCCAAATAAACTAAAAAATAATAACGAAAATTTTTTAGAGGTTAAACAAGCAGAGGTTACAAAACCTGATACCTTACGTGATATTTGCAAAGGTATAGACACGGTAATATCTACAGTAGGTATAACAAGGCAAAAAGAAGGCTTAACATATTTAGATGTAGATTATAAAGCCAATATGAATCTACTGGTAGAAGCAAAAAAAGCAGGTGTAAAACATTTTGTTTACGTTTCAGCAATCAATGGTAATAAATATCGGAATTTAAAAATTTTTGAAGCCAAGGAAAAGTTTGTAGATGCCTTAAAATCTTCAGGACTAAACTATACCATAGTAAGACCCAACGGTTTTTTCTCTGATATGAAAGATTTTTTGCAAATGGCAAAATCGGGTCGGGTTTATTTGTTTGGCTCGGGCAATCAAAAATTCAACCCAATTCACGGTAAAGATTTAGCAACATTTATTGTGGATAATTTAGAGGAAACCAATAAAGAATTTACCATTGGTGGACCCGACGTGTTAAGTCTTAATGATATTAGTAAATTGGCTCTAAATACTCTGAACAAACCCATAAGAATCATTCATTTACCAGATTGGATGCGAAAACTAACTATTTGGAGTTTAAGAACCTTTACTAGTGTAAAAACCTATGGACCCATTGAGTTTTTCTTAACCCTTATGGCAGAGGATAATATAGCACCAACCTACGGAGAGCATCATTTAAAGGAATTTTATGTTCAAGAAGTAAAAACAATTTGATCATATAAAAACATCACAATGAAATTATCTCAAAAAATCGCCCTAATTATTATTGTTGCCTACTGTATATTTCACGTGTTGGTTTTATTTCAAATCATTCCATACACTATAGTTTGGGGTGGTAAAATAAAAGCTATTTCAGAAATGTATATTTTGGAAGGCGTATCATTAATTATAATGCTGTTTATAGGCACAGTCCTTTCTATGAAAAGCAGGCTGTTAAAACCAATTTTTACAGCTAAAACCATAAAAAGAATACTATTGTTTTTTGCGATTTTTTTTATGTTAAACACTATTGGTAATCTTTTAGCAGAAACCATAATTGAAAAATGTCAGGCTATCATAACCTTATATTTAGCTATAGTATTTTATAAATCATCAAAATAAATGAAGTCTCTATGAAAGCACCCAACCCAAAAACCCTATTCCCACTACCCAATTATAAAAAACTTTGTTTTTTAAAAAACCTTATTAACAATCCTAATATTATAGTTGGTGACTATACTTATTATAATGACTTTGAAGATGTTTCAAACTTTGAGAAAAACGTAAAATATCATTTTGATTTTATTGGAGACAAACTCATCATAGGTAAGTTTTGTATGATTGCTTCAGATGCTACATTTATTATGAATGGTGGTAATCATTTAACAGAAGCCACAACAGCATATCCATTTGCCATTTTTGGTGGTGCTTGGCAAGATGCTATGGAAGGTAAAACCTATCCAACCAAAGGTGATACCATAATCGGTAATGATGTTTGGATTGGTCACAATGCTACCATTATGCCAGGTGTTTACATTGGTGATGGTGCAATAATAGCATCAAAAGCAGTCGTGACAAAAAACGTAGAACCTTACACTATTGTTGGGGGTAATCCTGCTAAACTAATTAAAAAGCGGTTTTCTGAAGATACCATTTCAAAACTATTACAGTTAAAATGGTGGGATTGGGAGATTGAAAAAATTACTGAAAATGTAGAAAAGCTTACCTCTAATCCTGAAGCGTTGCTATAAGATAATACCCTAAGAACTAATAAAAGGCTTAACTCTAAAATGTTAAGCCTTTTTTATGCCGTTTTGTTCTGTTTGTAAGAAATAGATATAGCACTCAATAGGTACTACATTATAATCTAAAACGATGGAAACTACTTTTCAAATCATCTTTGTCCTAGTGAAATAAAAACAATTAAAATGAATTTTAAAGCAACTTCCTTAATAATTATTAGTGTATTTATTTATAAAATGAATGCACAAAATATAGAAAACGTACATCAAAAAATAGATACATCCTACTTTGTAAAGATTGGAGGTATAGACCAATACATTAGTCTTAAAGGTAATAAGGATAAACCAATAGTGTTGTATTTACACGGAGGTCCAGGAGCAGCGGCATCTGCCCATAGTGAAAAAATAACAGCATCGTTAGAGCTAGACTTTTTAGTGATTCACTGGGATCAAAGAGGTGCTGGCAAAACCTTAAAACAAAATGGTTTAAAACAAAGGCCAACATTAGCATTAATGCATTCTGATGCTGAAGAGTTACTTACTTATATTTTAAATAAGTTTCATCGTCAACAAATTATTTTAGTCGCAAATTCTTGGGGGACTTTATTAGCCATTCATTTAGCGGAATCAAAACCTAATAAAATTTCAACATTGGTTGCCATAAGCCCTATTGTAAGTCTTTTTTCAAGTCAAAAAAGTCTGAATAAGATACTTATTAGACACTTTAGGAAATCTAAAAACCAAAAAGCAGTTAAGCAACTAAAAACTATTAATATACCATATCATAATGCAAAAGATATGGCCATTCAGTTCAAATGGCTCTCTGAATACCAAGGCGAATCAATTAATGATACTCTCTATAGACAATATTCACAGTTTTTCGAGCAATGGTACACCAATTGGGGCTTATTATACAGCCAACTTTATAAAGTAAACAGACTAAAAATTTCATCTTCAATACAATGTAGAACGATTGTTTTTTATGGAGATAAAGACTATACAGCTTATTATAAGTTGTCCAAAAAGTTCTTTAAGGGTATAAAACCTAAAGAAAAGGAAATTTATAGGTTTAAAGATGTAGGTCATCAAATACCAATGGAAGCATCCAATAGAATGCAGGAGCTACTTCTTAAAGTTCTGCTTAATGGTAATAAAATTAAGTATTAAAACTATCAGCAAAAAGGTTCCAAATTATAATTCAAAACGATTGCCCTTAAAATTCAGTGAATCTTTGTACCATCAAATTATTAATCAAAACACGAACAATTAAAAACACATTAAAATGAAAAAACTAGTAATCATTTGCTTAGCATTTTGTGCGCTAAATGCTTTTGCACAGAGTAACAATGTATCATTAGAAAATTATAATACAGATTTCAAATACAGAGTCAGCTTTCCTGCTATTATCTTGGGCAACATTGGTAAGGGTGGCGAAAGAACCAATACGCAACATATCGAATTTCACGTAAAGCGTGAATTGGATTCAAAAAATATTATCGGATTAAAGTTTGCCACTTGGCGTTTATTTCAACCAATGGGTATTCAATGGTGGGATGGTCTTCTTGATAAAATAGATTCTGAAACTGAATTCTATCCAGGTTACCTTCGTGAAACGGGTATAGGATTTTCTTACCAACGAATGCTCTGGAAAGGTTTATTTGCTTCCGTAGAAGTATTGCCACAATACAAAACCTATTTAGATTTAGATAACAAAAAAATAGCAAACGGTTTTAAGCTTTACAATTCGTTCCATCTTGGTTATCATTTTGCATTTGGTAAGAATAAAAGATTTTTTATCGAGCCTCAGGTTCATTCTCAATTTTGGGTTTTTGACACCAATACGCCTGATGCATTCAAACAATTAGATAATAGATGGAAAAACTACTTCCTTTTTGAACCAAACCTTTACATAGGATTTAAATTTTAAAAAAAATAATCAATAGATAAATAGTAATAAAAATGAAAACAAGAAATAAACAAATAAGATTTACAATACTACTTATATCATTAACATTATGCACTATCGTAGTAACTGCACAAAACAATTCAACAAATGAAACAATTTTTAAACGCGATGGCTTTATGTTTGAGTTTAGTTTAGGTGGTGGTGTAATTGGTGTTGAAGATAACCAAGGCATTCAAACTTTCGATAAATCTCAAGGTGCGTTAAGTTTTCCTGAATTAAAGTTTGGGTATATGTTAAACGATAACTTAGCAATAACTGCTTCTATGCCAGGTATGATTTATGAATTTAATAACAACGATAGGCATTTTGGAGGTTTCATTCCCTCAATACAATATTGGGTGAAAGATCGTTGGTGGATACACGGAGGAGTTGGATTAGCTATTGACTCACCTGCTCTTTACGATATAAAAGACAATGTTAATGATTATTGGAATTTTGGATGTGCTGTTATGGCCAGTACAGGATATGAGTTTTACAAAAAGAAAAACTTTGCATTGAATGTGCAATCCAAAGTAGTAATGGGTAGAACCTTTTTAGAAGGTGATGTACATGGAGATGCGGTAACATTCAATATAGGTTTGGGCTTCAGTTGGTTCTAATATTTAGGTGTAACTTTATAGCTAATTCTATCAAATTAAAATGATATGCGAAATATAGTAACTATTACATTCCTGTTTAGTTTCTTAATAACAGTTTCTGGGCAACAATCTATGGATAATGAGATTACGCAACGATTTATAACAGAGTTAGAAAAAGAATCTATAAAAAGTGCATTTCTTCATATATATTCAAAATCTAAAGAAATTAATATACAGTTGGCACAAGGTAAAAATGCTGACGAAGATGCTTTAAACTTAAATAATCCTTTTTACACAGCGAGTATTACCAAAATGTTAACGGCTACTTCAATTGGGATTCTAAAGGATATGGGAAAATTAGATTTTGATGATAAGATTAGTCAATATTTGACAAAATCTCTACTAAAAAAATTGCACTTGTTTAATGGTAAGGACTATACTAACGAAATTACAATTACTCATTTATTACAGCATACTTCGGGTTTACCTGATTATTTTACTGACGAAACAATTGATGGTAGTCAAAATATTATCAATCAATTACTAGTAGATGCTAATAGGCTTTGGACACCTTATGAAATGATTGAGTTTACTAAAGAAAAAATGAAACCTCATTTCATTCCTGGTCAAGGCTATCATTATACAGATACGGAGTATGTGCTTTTAGCTTTGATAATTGAAAAAGTAAGTGGTATATCATACAATGAGTTTTTAAAGAAACATATTTTTCAACCTTTAGCAATGTCAAATTCTTATATCAATTTAAAATCTTCACCTATAAAAAATCAATTTCCCATAGCTAAGTTTTATGCAGGTGACATTGAACTATCATCCATTAAAAGTTTAAGTGCAGATTGGGGTGGTGGTGGATTGGTCTCAACAACCAAAGACCTTATAACTTTTTTAGAAGCTTTCAATGCTGATAAAATTGTAAAAAAGAATACGCGTTTAGCAATGCAAAACTGGATTGATGAAACTGTTGGAATGGAATACGGCTATGGGATTAGAAAAATATCATTCAATGTCTTATATAAAATAAACACAGGCCTTCAGCTTATTGGTCATACAGGTAGTACTGCATCCTTTTTGTGGTATTGCCCAGAACTAGATATTTATATAGCAGGTACTCTAAATCAATTAGAGGCTTCAAAAAGTACAATCTCATTAGTTTATGACGTACTTAAAATCATAGAAGGCAAGTAGTATTATGAAGTTATTAAATAAAAAAAGTATTTATTATATCATTATTATATGCTCAATCTGTAATGTATCAGTTGCACAGACATCAAAAAAAATTGATTGGAAAAATGACCTTGAAATTTATAAAAAGGGCTTAGAACAAAAACATATAGAAGTATACCATTCAATTACTAAAGAAGATTTTGCAAATGAGTGGCAAAAGATTTACAACAGTTCTGACACTTTAAATGATTTTGAAATCATTTTAAAATTAATGCGTTTAACAAGGCGTATTAATGATGGGCATACTTCTGTTTCATTGCGAAATATACCTTTACATCGTTTTCCTCTTGAAGTAAATTTTATTGATGGTAAGTGGCGTGTGGTAAAAGTAAGCAGTAAACATAGTAACTTATTAAAATTATCCTTAACAGCCATAGATGATATTCCCATTGATGAGGTTTCAGCAAAAGTGTCGGAAGTTGCACAATTTGTAGAAAACCAATATTCTCAAAAAATAAGAACTGGGGAATATTTGAATATATCCGAATTACTATTTGCACTTCATATTACTAAAAAAGTGGACAAAGCGGTATTTACCTTTCTAGACGATAACAAACAAGAAATAAAAGTAACACTTAAAGCAGTAGATAAAGACGCATCAAACAAAGCATCAGATTTTATTCATTTAACTACAGGCGTTGCAGAAATTATAAAGCCAAATGATCCTGCCTTTCCATATTTATGGTTTACACCAATAAAAAATACTAAAGCCTTATATATCAATTTTGAAAGCTATCCAACCTTTGAAGATATGCAGGTTTTTGGGGAAACATTAGTAAACTACATTGCTACAAACCACATTCAAAAAGTCATCATAGATATGCGTAATAATGGAGGTGGTGATTTATATGTTGGGGTGGTTTTAGCTTATGCATTAAACCTTGCAGATTCAATAGATTGGAAAAATGGAATGTTTCTATTAACAAGTAACAAAACGTTTTCGGCTGCAACAAGTAATGCAGCACTTTTTAAACAATTATTAAATGCTAAAATTGTTGGTGAACCTACTGGATCTAATCCAAATGGTTATCAGGATATGGATAGTTTTACTTTACCTAATTCAAAATTAGTAATTACATATTCAAAGCGATTATTTCAGTTATCAGAAAAGCTAAATGCTGCACTTCAACCAGATATTCTTATAAAACAAAAAAAGAATGATTTATTTGATAATATAGACACTGTTTTGCGGGTATTGATAAGTAGATTTTAAAGGCAGGTAATAAGGTGTTCACAATACGCTCAATTTAGTTCCATAAAGAATAATTACAAGGGCATTCATTAAAAAACGTCATCCTGAACTTGTTTCAGGATCTCATTATTAAAAAACGTAAAACAAAAAACCCTTGTACTTGCCGTTCATTGCACTGCAATTTGTGCTCCAGTGGGTGCTCATTGCAGCGCATTCACTTATTTTATTGCACACATTTCACGCATTCCTCAACCTCAGCTATTTTTTGCACCCAACCCCTCTAATGTTTTGCTACGCAAGTCATTTTATTTTTTACAACCGCTGTTTCATAATTTTGGCTCGCCTGCTGCTCACTCTGGGCTAATCGGGTTGTCACAGTTTTTGCAGTACTTACTTCAGAAATAGAAACTCCATTTTGCATATAATTTAACCCTTGTCCTCGCGAAAGCGGGGAACTGTTTATAATAAATCAAATCATTTTTAATATCTTATAATTTAACTTCTTAGGTTTTAAACCATATTGCAAACGCTCACAAGAGCAAGATATATCGTTTAAATTTAAAGGTTAAAAAAATTAAATAATAAAATACCCACTTACCAAAACGGCCTATTAAAATAGCTGTAGAAATTCAAGTTATCGAAACGTCTGAGTAATCCAAAGAGCGGAGCGGTCTGGATGCGAAAGTGAGATAACGTGTATTCTAGGCTATTTTAATCAGTCTTGATTTTTTGGTTCGTTTTGCATCAAGGCAAAATGAATAGAAGGAATAAATAAACCACTCCATATCTTGCACTTGCCTTTCCCACCTCATAAATTTGATTACAAAGAAATAAGCAAAAACAGCGCCAACCCTTCGTGTGCCACGTAGTTGTTGCACGCACTTATTCCGTTGTCAACGTGCTTTTGCCCCAACACCCTACGTTCGAACTCGCAGTTAGCCTCGCTGTAGCTTCGCTAATTCTTAAATTTATTTTTTATACAATAATTAGCTGCTTGCATTTCTATTTCCCTTCTAGTTACAATCTTATTTTGTAATAGCCAATTATCAATTTCATATTTGTTAAAATACAATTTTTTGCCACCCCTTTTATAATGCGGGATTTCTTGGTTACTCGTCAGTTTATAAAGATGGCTTTTAGAAATCTCTAAATAATCACACACCTGATTTAAGTTCATAACTTCTTTATAACCATTTTCGTTGGAGGTAACACCTAATTTGTGCTCAATTGTTGAAAGTCGTTTTTCAATAACAGTTAGTTTTTCTACAATAATTTCAAAAGGATTTTCCATAATACGTTATTTTAGATTCAAAGTAAAAATAAAAAAAGACAGCAAAACTCGGTTGCTCCCTGCTCCAGCCACACAACACCTTTCAAGGTCAAGCCCTACGGGTTTTGAAAAAAATCTCCACCTCACAAATGTTCGTTTCCGATTTTTTATAAAAACACAGGTCGTATTTTTCTCAAAAACCTTGACAGGCTATCCCTCACAACCAGTAACATTGCTTTCTTTTTCCTTTTGTTTCAAAATTTATGTGTGCGGAACAGGGTGGAGCGTATAAAAACAGTCCAGTGGACTGGTTTAGCGAACAAGCCAGCGGGCGCATTGGAATATAAATTTTAAATGCCTTACTGTGTCAAATTTTGAAATCAAAACCCACCAACCAGGAAGAACCTACAACACACCGAACTTTTTTATCTTGTCTAAAGGCTTAAACAGTGGCAGGCCGATGAACCAGCCTTGCCCCAACTGTTTTGTGATTACAACAGCTGCAGAGCCAACCCGGGAATCGTTGTATTAATTGTACTTATCACTTAAAACAGATCAATACTTCAGCTATTATTTAAAAGGAAGTGTTATCCCATTTATATGTATTTCAGACGCTAAAAAAGTAATTAATGAAGCACTCCAAAACAACCAAGAACAACAATGGAAAATGAAAGTTGAAAAGCTCAAAAAAATCAATGCTTTTGAAGAAAACCTAAAACAACAATTATCAGCAATCAAGCAATTAAAAATTGCGTTGTTGAGGTCTTAAAACTATAATTATTTAACAAAACTGACCTAATTGAATTTCTGTAGTAATATAAGTTTTAGAAGCGACTAAGTATCCAAAGAAGGGCAAAGCGTTAAGAAAATGTTTAGTAAACATTTTTAGCGAATGAGCCAGCTTGAGCCAGGAGCTGGATACGATAGTGTATAAAACGTAAGAATTCAAAGAAATTCAAATAAGTCTTGACTTTTTTGGTTCGTTTTTGTGTCAAGACAAAAATGAACATATAATTTATGAAAATCATTATTGCCGGAAGCCGAACCTTTACCGACTACAAAAAACTATGTGAAGTTTGTGACAACATTCTCCAGGATCAAACCGGTGTTGAAATTGTATCTGGAGCTGACTACAAAGGGGCTGACTTACATGGAGAAAAATATGCAGCTGAAAAAGGATTCAAACTGACAAAATTTCCTGCAGATTGGAAAAGATTTGGAAGAGCTGCAGGACCAAAACGCAACGAACAAATGGCAAATTATGCAGATGCTTAATTGCCTTCAGGGATGGGAAAAGTAAAGGAACTAAACATATGATTAAGGTAGCCAGAAAAGAAAATTTAATAGTCAAGATTATAAATTTTGAAACGTCATCCTGAACTTGATTCAGGATTTCAACTAAATTGATATAAAACCAAAATAGGGCATAACTAATTTATTTTAACCATAAATTAACAACCAACATATTTTTAAACTCTTTTTTATTAAATTAGTACATTGAAAAATTGCAATTTCAACAAATGATAAAATATTCTAAAATTACTTTTAACCTCTATTTTATTAAGGGATAAAAGAATGAAATAATGTATATAACCCGTTGGCTAAAATAACCGAAATGATATGAAAAAGATTTTAATAGTTATGGTTTTGATAATTTTTTCCTCTTGTAAAGAAAAGACTTTGTATTATAAAAACATCGATTCTGGAAAAATTTATACAGAGTCCGAGTTTTCAAATTTAGGAAAAACTATTATAGAAAAATATAGAATTGATTCATTAGTTGATTTAAAAATAAACCGCAGTTTAAAGAAAAGATATTCGAAAAATGATTCAATCATTCAACCATTTGGACTTGATGTGAGAGTTGGAGAAAATTACATAATCTCAACTTCAAATAAAGATAAGATTTACGATTTAATTGGACAAAATTTACCTGAATTTGAATTAAAGACTATTAATGATAAGTTTATTTCAAAAACAGATATTTTAGATAAACCTTGTTTGATAAATTTTTGGTTTACGCAATGTCAGCCTTGTATTGAGGAAATTCCTGAATTAAATCGATTGAAAGAGAAATACTCTGATAGAGTTAATTTTATTGCAATTACATTTAATGATAAAACTGAGTTAAACAATTTTCTAAAGCAAACTAAATTTGATTTTATTCAAATCATAAATGCTCAAGAATATATTGATGAAGTGGGAATAAGAGCTTTTCCTAAAAATGTGTTCATTGATAAAATCGGAAAAATAAGATTGATTGAAAATGGACTTTCAGGAAATTTCGAGCAATTTGAAAAGTATTTAAATAATTTACTTTAGCCAACAACTCATATAATTTATACTTAAATTTGAACTAGTTAAAACGACAAACATTCAACAAACGATTTGCTACAACCGAAAAATCTCCGATTTTCCAGTCGCACAAATCATATAAAAACTCGTTGTAGGTAATTAAAAATGAACAAATTTTTAGGAATATTAATTATACTTGTAGTTTTAATTTCTTGCAAAAACGCAGAAAAGGACAAAACGGAAAATCCAATAAAAACTCAATTTCAAGAAATTGCAAACGAAAATTACGAATTGAGTAAACCGACCGAAAACATAAAAAAGATATTAATACTTTTTGGAGGTTTTCCAGAAAATGCTGAAGATATTAAGCGTGAATTTAAAATACTTGAGATTGCAAAGGAAAATAATATTGCTGTACTTTATATGAACTACAATCAAAAATTGTGGCTTGAAAAAAATGAAAAACAAAAACTTGCTGAACAATTAGAAAATATATTTATTAAAAATAAACTACCTACAAACGACATATATATTGGAGGATTTTCGAGTGGTGGAAATGTATCTTTATTGATTGGCTCATTTTTAGTTGAAAATAAAAACTTCACAATAAAACCAAAAGGAGTTTTTATAGTAGACTCGCCAATAGATTTGGTAGCATTGTATAAAAGTTCAGAAAAAAATATTAAACGAAATTTTTCAGAGGTATCTGTTGAAGAATCAAATTGGATAATCGAAAACTTGGAAGAGAACTTTGGGAATCCTAATAAAAACTTAGCAAAATATGAAAATAGCGCAGTTTTCACAGCAGAAACAAACGCGATAAATAATTTAAAAAGTTTAAAAAACACTAAAATCAGACTCTACACTGAACCAGACACTATTTGGTGGAAAAAGAATAGAATGGAGGATTATGAACAAACGAATGCATATTATATAAAACAACTTTCAGAAACTCTTAAAAAATCAGGATTTAATCAAGTTGAATATATTCCAACAGAAAATAAAGGATACAGAGCTAACGGAGAAAGACATCCACATAGTTGGTCTATAATTGACAAAAAGGAGTTGATAAAATGGATTATGGAATAAAAAAACTGTTTACAAACTTAAGCCTCATATAATTTATGCTTACATTCGAACTAATATTAACGACAAAAATTCAACAAACGATTTGCTACAACCGAAAAATCTCCGATTTTCCAGTTGCACAAATCTTATAAAAGCCCGTTTGCCAGTAAGTTTATAAAAAAATACTAAACGACAAACATTATTTGATTTTTTTCTTCAGTATCCAAAGAATAATCTTATTAGGAATTATGAGTGTTAAATCATTTTGCAACATTTCTTGAACTTTTTGCTAACTTTTTAACTAATTAACGAACCAAAATACATTCAACAATCAAATTAATTTAAACAAATTTATTTCTCTAAAAATGAAAAGACTAAACATAAAGATAAAAATAATTGCAATATTGTTCTTAAGCCTAACAATTAAAGCTCAAGAAAAAAAGGACACAATTAATATATTATTTGTTGGAAATAGTTATACCTATTTTGAAAATATGCCACATATGGTATCCTTAATTTCAGATAATTCAAAAACAAAATTAGTTACAAAAAAAAGCGTGGTAGGTGGAGCAAAATTAAGTGAACATTGGCTTGGTCAGAAAGGACTAAAAACGCAAGAGTTGATAAAGAAAGGAAAATTTGATATTGTGGTGCTTCAAGAACATAGTATGGGCTCTATCAAAGAAGCCGACAGCCTTGTCAAATATTCAAAATTATTTTGTAATCTCATCAAGGAAAATGGTGCAAAACCATATCTATACATGACATGGGCACGAGAAAAAGTTCCTCAATATCAAGAGGAAATAAATAAGGTCTATTCTTATGTGGCAGATGAAAATGATGCGATGATAGTACCCGTTGGTAAAACATGGGAATTAGCAATGGAATTACGTCCAAATATTAAATTATTTGATGATGATGGGAGCCACCCCAACCAATTAGGTGCTTTTTTAACTGCTTGTACCTTTGTAGGAACTATTTTAGGAAACGTCCCTGACAATTTGGGTACATTTTACAGTATTAAAGATGCTTATGGTGAATCTATTATTCTATTGGATCAGATTGACGCCCTAGATGTTATTTTTTTAACAAAAGTAGTCAACGAAATAATAATGAAACACTAATCTTAATAAACCCTTAACTCTAGTAAAATACAATTAAAGTTTTGCTATAATAATTTGATAATTGGAAATTTCAAGAAAGTTTATAAAGAAAAGCCTACAGGCAACAATCCCCATAAAAAATTGTTTAATTAAATAAAATATAATGTTTCTAAAATAAAAATATATTAAATTTAAACATCTGAAAATTGCGTTTTCAAAACCCGCAACTTTTCATGCGCTAACCGTTCACGTCATTTATCACAACAATCAACTAAATGACAAATTGTCTAAATAAAACCTATGAAAAGATTATTTTTATTAATGACTTTCCTAATTGGAAATCTATTATTTGCAAATGAACATTTTAAGTTATTGAATGATTGCACTGATATCTTTATAAAAATGGATAAAGGAACGATTGAGTTCGAAAACATTATCAAAACTAATTCAAATATTAACGATCTAAATTTCTCAATAAAAAAATATAATGATTTGATAGTTTTGTATTCCTTAAATAATCTTTTAAAATATACTAAAAGTGAAAATGAAGAAATTAAGGGAATTTCAAAAGATATAAAAAATTTATTATCCGATTTAGTAAAAAATAATTATGTGTTTTTAAATTCAATTTTAAATACCAAACTTTCAAAATTAGAAATAACTGAAAACGCCAATAAACTAATTCAGAAAAACAGATTAGTAACTCAATTTATTAATCAAATATCTTTAGGATTAATAAATGCTGTTTTAAAAGAGAATAATACCAAAAATAAAAAAACTCAATATTTAAAAATATCATATAAAGAGAAATTAGAAATTTCTAGAAAAATAAAATCGAACTTTAAAAAATCAATAAAAAGGGGATTAAAAGAAACATTAAGAGATAATAATACAACTTCGTTTGAAAAATCTTTAGTATTGATTTATGATTTTTTTAATATAAGAAATGATTGGGTTTATGAAACATAATAATAAAACGTCGTGCAAAACCTCTTAAAATTTATGCTTACATTTAAACTAAATTACAAACCGACAAACATTCAACTAACGATTTGCTACAACCGAAAAATCTCCGATTTTCCAGTTGCACAAATCTTATAAAAAATTTTAGGCAGCAAGTTGAAAAATATAACATTAATGAACATCAATATGAAAAGATTATTTATCGGACTTATTTTATTCTTAACAAGTGCTCATTTATCCTACTCACAGGATTCTACAACTGAACAGGAAATTAAAAACCTGTCTAAAGCCAAATGGCAATGGATGGCAGATAAAAATGTTGAGGAATTGAACAAACTTTTTCATAAGAACGCAGTATTTGTGCATATGGGAGGAAGTTGGGGTAAGGACCAAGAACTTAATATTATAGAAAGTGGCGGAATTCATTATAAAAAAGCTGATATCCACGAAGTTTCAGTAAATGTGATTGGAGACACAGCAATACTTTTGAATCGAATTACTTTGTTGGCAGTTGTTGGTGGAAATGAAGTCACTAATCCATTTATGGTAACTGAAGTCTATAAAAAGGAGAGTGAAGATTGGAAATTAGCATCTTTATCATTTACAAAATTATTGAACTGACAAAAATGCCAGCAGCGAACAATGTATAAAATTTATACTTAAATTTGATTTAGTATAAACCGACAAACATTCAACTTCCGATTTTCCAATCGCACAAATCATTTAAAATCCCGTTGTGTTTCATTATAACCAACCAATAAGATTCCCACTTTCTCAGGAAATGAAATGATAAAATTTTATCGATTTAACCAAAATAATACTCGGTAAATCATTTTATTAAATAATTTTTGTCTAATTTTACAGAATAATACTTAGACAAAAAATAGTTGAAGAATGAAATATGTCATATGTATCTTAATTTTATTACAAGGAATGAACGCTAAAATGATTTTTGATTTTAATAAAGGAACAGATATTCAAAATTGGAATGTTATTGATGATGAGGTAATGGGAGGAATATCATCTAGTCAATTTAAGCTCAACTCTGATGGATTTGGAGTTTTTAAAGGACATGTGTCTTTAGCGAATAATGGTGGTTTCGCATCGGTTAGATATCAGTTTAAAAAAACTGAAGTCACAAAATACACCAAAATAAAAATTAGACTAAAAGGTGATGGTAAAGATTATCAATTTAGAATTAGGGATAATTCAAGTAACTATTATTCCTACATCGCTATATTTTCTACTTCAAATGAATGGCAAGATGTCGAAATAGATTTAAAAGATATGTATCCTTCATTTAGAGGAAGAAGACTTAATGCTCCAAATTTTTCACATGAATACATAGAGCAAATTGTATTTTTAATTGGTAATAAAAAAGATGAAAACTTTGAACTTATAATTGATACAATAGAATTGATATAAATTAAGATTAAATAATACTATGTTAAATATATTTAAGAAAAAATCCAAAGCTGAAAAGCTAAATGATCAGTATAAAAAATTACTAGAGGAATCTTACAAACTATCCACAACCAATAGAAAACTTAGTGATAGAAAGGCAGCAGAAGCCAATGAAATTCTAATTCAAATAGATTTGCTTAACCCACGCAACTAAACATAAAAAGACCGTTAAAAACAAAGCCTGGCTAAAATAGCAAGCTTTATTTTTTTGAAAACAACCTCCGCAACAAACAAGAAACAAAAAAACTTACAACTGCTCCAATCACAGCCATTACAACAGTAAAAACAATATCGTGTAAGCTGATATTAAAAATAGTGGAGAGAAAAGTGCCTCCTACAACACCAGAGCGCAGTTGTAGGTCATTATTCGTCATTGTTGCCACTTTCATTGTCAGAAACCACCGCCTGACTTACAGCAGTCGCCACAGCTCCTGCAACAGTTAAATAAGTTGCAATGGTTATAATGGTTGCAGGCAATGCAATGGGAGCTGCAATAATAGCACCTCCAGCAGTTGCTAAAGCAATACCAATATTTCTTAATTTTCTAAAAAAGGAAGGTGTTGGTTTTTGATATCGTTCTATAAGTTTCATAAATTAGTTTTAAAAGTTAAGGTTACTTTTTCTTTTCGGTCAAATGCTTGGTTACAAGCAGAAAGTATTTTCTGAAATACAAAACGAGATTGCAATCCTTTGGCAATCCCTGTAAGTGAACTTACAGGTGCAATACAGCCTTGTAAATCTTTGTTTGCATCATTAGCTGGGTGTATTAAAATCAAACTTCTTTTAGGTACATTCTGAAGTACTAAATGATGTTTAAACTTGTCAGAATACCGAGGCTTCAATTCATACATACCTTCAGGAATACACGACACCCTTTTCAAATTTTCTTTCCAGGGCAATTCAATGGTAAATCCCAAAAATTGTTGATTTATAAAAAGGGCACCGTTGGTACCCTCTTTAAAATACGTTCTATGCAAAACAAGTTCCACTATAACGTATCAACTTTTACAATTGCAAGTGCATTGTATGAGCCATTTTTCAATGGATACATAGTGCCATTTACCTCTTGATAAAATTCAATTCCCAAAACCTGAATAACAGGAAGGTCAGAATTTGCAGTTACAGTTGCACTCAAATCAATAGCAGCTGTATTTGCATTTACATAAGGTAGAATTTCAGTTTCATCACTTTCAAAAGTGGAGGTTTCATTTACAAAATCTAATGCTGCAACACCCGTTACCACTTTAAAATGTGTTGTTCCATTTGGAGCAGCAATTCTTTTCTTCGCTGAAAAAGGTGCAATACTAGCAGTTGCTTCTCCAGTAACACGGTCAAAAGCATTTAAAGTTGGAGTAAACAAGGTAGAACCTAATTTACCGTTGGTGTTAAATTCAAACCCCTGAATTAAGCTCATATTCCCATCTTGAATAGTTCTTGCCCCACGATCATTTACACTGTCTGTTTTTACCACCTTTAAAAGGTCGGTTGTCAATCTGCTTACCACTCTTTTATCTTTTGCATTTTGCAAAAGAATACGAATAGCATTTCGCACAATCTTTCCACCTTTTCCTGCAGATCCAAATTCAGAACCATTTTCACGTGTTCTTTGAAATGCTGGATCGTTTGCAATTCTGGAAGCATCAACTCCTCCTTTTTCACGAGCAAGGTCTCCATCAGAAGTTTTGTAAAAGGTAATACCTCCGATAGTTCCTTTTAATTTAATAATGCCTTTTTGTCTAGCCATAATTGTATAATATTTTTAATTCTCAACAAATGAACCTATCTTTAAATAAAAATTAAAAAACCAACAACCATCCATTCCGAAACAATCTTTTTGTTCCGAATTAAACACATAGATAAAGTATAGATACCGGTAGGATAAAGTATGGATAGTGTATGAAATGAAAATAATTAGAGCCTGCATATACCCAAAAGACATTCAATGCATCACTGGCAGAAGTGAACGCTATGGAAGAAAACTACTCAATGAAATAAAAGCGCATTTTGGGAAGGAATCACATCAGTTTATTACTTCAGAAGAATTTGCTGAATACAGCGGAATCAAATTAGAAATTGTAACCGAATATTTACAAAAGGTTTCATAAATCAACTTTCTTATTTTCTTTATAGTATATGCTAAAGCATACAAATATGTAATATAAACATAAAATATACGTAATTACATATAATTTACTATATTTACATATAAATTATACTTTAAAGCATATAATGAAAGAATTAGCGCAGTTTGTAAAGGAACGTAGAAAAGAAGTGAATTTAACGCAAGAAGAATTCGCAGAAAGGACAGGAGTTGCACTTACAGTTATCCGAAAAATAGAACAAGGTAAAACCAATCTTAATATGGATAAAGTAAATTTGGTGCTAAAAATGTTTGGACATCAATTAGCTCCCGTAAGTTTAAAAGAAAATATAGAATCTAATAATTAAGCTATGCGAAGTGCTAAAATATTTTACGATAAAACTCTTGCTGGAACATTAATTGAAACCAATGATGGAGAATACACATTTACATACTCAACCGAGTATGTGCTTAATTTCCCAAATCAGTTTATAACATTTACGTTACCTGTAAGAAAAGAATCCTATAAAAGCAACCGATTATTTCCTTTTTTTGAAGGATTAATTCCTGAAGGTTGGCTGTTAAATATTGCATCAAAAAACTGGAAAATAAATCCGAATGACAGAATGGGATTGTTATTGGCTTGTTGTCAGAATTGTATTGGAGCAGTGAGTGTTCAACCTCTAACTTCAGAAAATGAAAAATAAGTGCTTGTATTGTTATAAAGAATTAACTACAGAAATCGATTTTCATGAAAAATGTAGTCTTGCTTTTTTTGGAACGAAAGAAGCGCCAAAATTGAATTATTCATTGGAACAAATGACTGATTTAGCTAAAAATGTGGTGGAGCGAAGTATTTCAGTTCCTGGAGTACAACCCAAATTATCTATGACATTTAATGATCAGGCAAAAGACAATCGGTTAACAGTTGTTGGGGCTTTAGGTGGTAATTATATTTTTAAACCACCTTCAAAAGACTATCCAGAAATGCCAGCCAATGAACACGTAACAATGCGTTTGGCTGAATATTTAAAAATTAAAACGGTTCCCTCCTCTTTAATTCGATTAAATTCTGGTGAATTATCGTACATCACAAAACGCATCGACCGCACTGACGATGGAAAAAAGATTCATATGTTGGATATGTTTCAAATAACAGAAGCTTTTGATAAATACAAAAGCTCTATGGAAAAAATTGGAAAAGCATTGGGTCAGTATTCCAACAACACGCTATTGGATAAATTATTCTTTTTTGAAATTGCAGTATTTAGCTTTTTAACTGGAAATAACGATATGCATTTAAAAAACTTTTCAATGATTGAAAGCAACGCTAATTGGATTTTAGCACCAGCTTATGATTTGTTGAATGTTGCTATAGTAAATCCAGGGGACAAAGAAGAAATGGCATTAACCTTAGAAGGGAAAAAGAATAAATTAACCAGAGGAGATTTTATAAAATTAGGGTACAATTTAGCGTTAAACGAAAAACAAATAAATGGCGTTTTTAAGCGATTTAAAAGTAAACAACCTGAAATCATAAAAATTGTAAACACCTCTTTTCTTTCAGAAAAAATGAAAGAAAACTATATAAAAATAGTTTTAAAAAGAGCAGCTATTTTATTCAACTAAATCATTAAAAATCATAAATTTTGATGTTATTTAGTGTTATTTAGTCATTTAAAAGTCGTATTTTTATAGTTCAAAACAAAGTGAAAAAGCTATAACATTAAACTTTTTTTTATGGTCGTTAAATAACACCTCAACATCTTTGACATTTATAAACCCTTATAAACACTAATACATAGGATACAGGTTTGAATCCTGTTGCAATTACTTCTGCAGAAACATCACCATCAACAGCATTGCAAATATCTAAGTAATGTTTTAAAATATTTGCTGATCCAGTAATTCCTTCTTTAGCCGTAAAGATGGGTTTGTTATAACTCCATTTAAAACACCTAATGCTTATGCTTCTTTAATTTGTTCTAAATTTGCTGTATCTATAAAAAATTTCATATTATTCTTTTTTTAATTAAGTAACACGTTTTAAAATATCCTAAAACTGTGTTGCTTGTTGTTAATTTATTTTAATGGAAAATAGTTATTTCTCCCAAATAGTTTCCATTTCTTCTAATGTTTTTCCTTTTGTTTCTGGTACAAATTTCCAAACCAAAATAGTGGCTAGTATTCCCATTACACCATAAATCCAATAGGCAAAACCATGATTAAAAGTTTCTACTAAATGTGTGTTTTTATCCATCATAGGAAAAGTCCAAGATACTAAGTAGTTAGAAATCCATTGTGCTGCAACTGCAACAGCTAATGCTCGGCCTCTAATTTTATTTGGGAAAATTTCAGATAACAACACCCAACAAACAGGTCCCCAACTCATTGCAAAACTTGCCACATATAACAACATAAAAACTAAAGCCCCAATACCAACAGATTCCAAAAAGAATGTTGTTCCTAAAGCAAACATTGAAATTGCCATACCTAAAGCTCCAATAATCATCAATGGTTTTCTACCAAATTTATCAACTGTCATAATTGCTAATACTGTAAATACTAAATTAACAGCACCTACAATAATAGTTTGTAACAAAGCTGTATCGGTTCCTGAACCCATACTTTTAAAAATCTCTGGAGCATAGTACAATACAACATTGATCCCTACAAATTGCTGAAAAACTGATAATAAAACACCAATTACAATAACCGTCATTCCAAAAGAAAATAACTTTCCTGAATGGCTTTCTACTGTATTTTGAATGTCTGCTAAAATTTTCTTACCTTCTTGAACTCCATTAACTTTAATTAAAACATTTAATGCTTTTTCTGGTTGCGATTTTAACACCAAAGATCTTGGGGTATCTGGAACAAAGAACAACATCACTAAAAATAATGTTGCTGGAATTACTTCTGAAGCAAACATCCATCTCCAACCTACTGAATTTAACCAAGTATCATCACCTTGTTTTGCGATGTAATAGTTTACAAAATAAACGATTAACATCCCAAAAATAATAGCAAACTGATTCATTGAAACTAATTTTCCTCTGCTTTTTGCAGGTGCAATTTCTGCAATATATAAAGGAGATAGCATAGATGCCAATCCAACACCAATACCACCAATAATTCTGTAAACAATAAACACATACATAAATGTATGGTCTGCTTCTCCAATTGGTTTTAAAAACATTTCTGGCATGGAAGAACCTAATGCTGATAATAAAAATAATCCAGCCGCTAAAACTAAGCCGTTTCTACGCCCTAATTTTTTGCTAATTATACCACCTGAAATCCCTCCAATAATACAACCAATTAAGGCACTTGAAACAACAAATCCTAATCTGGCATTTGCTTCCATTTCATCCAATCCAAAGGGCAGTACAAAAAAACTTTCTAAAGAACTAACAGTTCCTGAAATAACTGCAGTATCATATCCAAAGAGAAGTCCTCCTAGAGTAGCTACAATGGTTAATTTAAATAAATAACTAGAATTTGTTGCTGTTGCCATTACATTTTATTTATTAAATATATTGGTTAATAATATTTTCAAATAACTCTTGTTTTCCACTTTGAAGTGTTAACTCACCGTTTTCTTGTGCAATTTTGTACAAATCTTGCATAGATAATTTTCCTTCTTCAAACGCTTTTCCGTTTCCTGCATCAAATGAGCTGTAACGCGCTGTTCTTAATTTGTCATAAGCAGATGAAGTAATAATTTTATCAGCAGTCAATAAAGCTCTAGCAAACGTATCTGCTCCACCAATATGCGCGTGGAATACATCTTCCATATCTGTTGAATTTCTTCTGATTTTTGCATCAAAATTAACTCCACCTCCTTGAAGACCTCCTGCTTTTAAGAAAACCAACATAGCTTCTGTAGTTTCTTGAATGTTGTTAGGGAATTGATCTGTATCCCATCCGTTTTGATAATCTCCACGGTTCGCATCTAAACTTCCTAACATTCCTGCTTTTGCAGCTGTTTCAATTTCGTGTTGAAAAGTGTGTTGTGCCAAAGTAGCGTGATTTACTTCAATATTCATTTTGAAATCGTTCTCTAAACCTTGCGCTCTTAAAAATCCGATAGCAGTAGCACAATCAAAATCATATTGATGTTTCATTGGCTCCATTGGTTTTGGCTCAATAAAGAAGTTCCCTTTAAATCCTTGTGCACGTGCATAATCACGAGCCATTCTTAAAAATTGTCCCATATGGTCTAATTCTCTTCCCATATCAGTATTTAACAACGACATATAACCTTCACGTCCTCCCCAAAATACATAGTTTTCTCCTTCTAAAGCAATAGTTGCATCTAAGGCTAATTTAATTTGACCACCTGCTCTTGCTACAACATTAAAATCTGGATTGGTTGCAGCACCATTCATATAACGAGGGTTAGAAAAACAGTTGGCTGTTCCCCATAATAATTTAATATTATTCCCTTTTTTCTTTTCTTTTAAATACTCCGTAATAATAGCTACTCTTTTTTCTTGCTCTGCAAAAGTTGCTCCTTCTTGAATTAAATCTGTATCGTGAAAACAGAAATAATCAAAGCCCATTTTACTAATAAATTCAAAAGCTGCATCTGCTTTATCTTTTGCTGCTTGAATTGGATCTGATGATTTATCCCAACTAAAATTTTGTGTTCCAGGTCCAAATGGATCTCCACCTTGACCACAGAATGTATGCCAGTACGCTATTGCAAATTTAAAATGCTCACGCATTGTTTTTCCAGCCACCACCTGATCTGGGTTGTAATATTTAAATGCTAACGGATTGTCAGATTCTTTTCCTTCAAATTTAATTTCTCCAATACCTTTAAAGTATTCTTTGTTTCCTAAAATTGCCATTGTAATTATTTTATGTTATTTTATTATTTATTTCTTCTATTTATTTTACACTCAAAATGAGTTCTAACTCTTTTTTCCAATTTTGGTATGCTTTTAAATATGGTTCCTTATCTTTAAAAGGCATAAAAGTCATTACATGATCGTTTTCCATAATTAAGTTTCCATAGCTTTCAAAATCTCCTTTATGTAAACCTGATGCACGTGCAGCTCCTATTGCTCCTGTAGTATTGTAAATTTCAATTTCATGCTGAATTAATGTTGCAACTGTATTTGCAAAAATTTCCGAACGAAATAAATTATCATTACCAGCACGCATTACCTGAACATTAATACCATCAGATTTTAAAATTTCCATTCCATAAACAAATGAAAAAGCAATACCTTCTAAGGCGGCTCTACAAATATGTCCTTTGTGATGATTGTTTAAATTAACATTTACTAAACGAGTTCCAATTTCTAAATTATTTAACATTCTTTCCGCTCCGTTTCCAAATGGAAGCATACAAATACCATCCGATCCAACTGGTATTTCAGAAGCTAAGTTGTTCATTTCTTCGTAAGAATTTACTGCTAAATTATTAAGTAACCATCTGTACTGAATTCCAGCTCCGTTAATGTTTAATAATTTTCCAATACGCGGTGTAGATTTAGTATAATTAACGTGTGCAAAATTATTAACTCTTGTACTTTCTTTTCTCGATAAATTTTCAGTTACAGCGTATACCACTCCAGATGTTCCACCTGTTGCAGCTATTTCTCCAGGATTAAATACATTTAAAGCTAACGCATTGTTTGGCTGATCTCCTGCTCTGTACAGTATTGGGGTTCCTGCTGCTAAACCACATTCCTGCTCTCCTTTTTTGCTTACAACAGATTGTTCTCCAAAAGTTGGGACAATATTTGGTAGCAATGATTGATCAATCCCATATTTTTCTAATAAAAAATCGGCTACTGTATCGTTTTTAAAATCCCAAAAAATACCTTCAGACAAACCTGAAATAGTTGTATTTATGGTGTCTGAAAACTTATAAGCAATAAAATCACCCGGCAACATAAATTTATATATTCTCTTATAAATTTCTGGTTCATTTTCTTTTACCCATTTTAATTTTGAGGCCGTAAAATTGGCTGGAGAATTTAACAAATGTGACGTGCATTTTTCCTTGCCAATTTCTTCAAACGCATTATGGCCAATTTCTACAGCTCTACTATCACACCAAATAATGCTTTTTCTTAAAGGCTTTCCATCTTTATCAACAATTACTAATCCGTGCATTTGATAAGCAATTCCAATACCTTTAATTTGTGTTCTAGATATATTATACGTTTTTTTTAATCTCTCAATGGCTTTACAAATATATTGCCACCATTCTTCTGGTTTTTGTTCTGCCCAGCCATTTTTTAATGCGAGCATACTCATTTCTTTTTCTGGCTCTTGTACAACTCCAATGCTTTTTCCTGTTGAAATTTCAACAAGTGCTGCCTTGATAGATGAACTTCCTAAATCAAATCCGATGTAATACATAATTCTATAATGATTCTCTAATTGTTAATTTTGTAGGTACGTAATATTGCATTCTCTTATCTTGGTTAATAAATTCTGCCGCTTTGGTTCCTAATTCTTTAAAATCAGTTGAAACAACTGTAATTCCTTTGTAAATAAATTTCTTCATGGGTGTTTCGTTGTAGGATAAAAACCCTACATCAACTCCCGGCTCATAATCCTTTTCTCTACATTGCTCTAAAAAACTACCTAAAACTCTATCACTTACACTTATATACGCCGTATGTTTTTCAATAATAAAATCCTTTGGATTGGTTAGAATTTGATATTTAATCTTCTCTTCTTTACAAAAACGCTCAAAATATTGAACAGATTCAATTGGGTGATTTGTAAATGTTGGATATAAGAATTTTACTTCTTTGTATTTTTTAAAAAGATTTACGGCTTCATTTAGAACGTCTCCAAAAGCTTTTCCAAAATCTTGAAAAATATAATTACACCCTTCTGAAGCACAAATATTCCAATCTATTAATAACAATTTTTCTGTGTTTATTTTTGTTAAAACCTCTGGAACTGAAGCGTGATCAAAACCCATTACAACATATTTATAATATTTACCTACACTGTTATTAATAATAGTTTTGAAATTGTCAATATTATAATGATGAAATTGTATATCCGTTATTATATTGTCTGGTAAATTATTTGTAAATGAATGATACAATACCTCTTTATAAGCTTTAAAAGTATCTAGAACCAATAAAATTTTACGGGTATCACTCGCAACATAGTAACCTTTATTTGGTACAGAATCTATAACTCCATTTTCCTTTAGAATAGAATATGCCTTAAAAATGGTATCTCTAGATATTTTATGAGCTTTACAAATACTATTTACGGAAGGCAGCAAATCCCCTACTTCAATATTTTTCTTTGAAATAGCATCGTTTATTGAATTTACTATCTGTTGATATTTTGGGATATCGCTTTTATGCTGAATACTGATTGTAAAGTTATTTTTCATTTTACCGATCTGTTCTGTTGTGGTATGTAAAACTAATAAAAATTAATTATAAAACAATACACAATTATCTATAAAACAGAAAATATTAAAAATGAAACGCTTAATTTTTCAAAAAATATAACCTATTGATTAATCTAATCTATAAGGTTTTATGTAGTAATTATAAGTTTTTACTATTTGAAATAAGTAACTTTTAAAGCAAATATTCAACATAAAAAAATTTAGTTTTTAAAATTAAAAATGAAAATACATGACGCCCTTTCTAGCTAATAATTACTTTAAAAATTTTTGTATTTATAACTTAATGCCAGCAACAATAAGCCAAAGCACTTCATAAAAGCTAAAAAAATTTATGAAAATTACACTTTTTTTCAATTTCCTGATAAAAGTCATAGATTACCTTAACAAATACAGATACTTTTACATCATAATTCAATTACTTAATCAGTTTAAGTAATGTTTTTGATTTTTTTAGTTAGTAGTAAAAAAAAAGAGAATTCGCCCGAATTCTCTTTTTTTTATTTTTAACTATATTGTTTTTAAACTATTACAACAGAATTCTCCTCTGCTCCAATTCCACTGCTCACATATTTATCTGCTTCCCAATCATTTTCCCACTGCTCACCATCTAATAAATACTTAAACTGATATTCTTTTTCAGTTTCTAAATCAACAGTAACTTTAAAAGTTCCGTTTTTAAATTTTGTTAACTCTATAGCTTCTTTAGATTTCCAATCGTTAAAATCACCTAATAGCTCCACCTTGTTTGCTCCTTTTGCTTCTTCCTCTGAAATTAAAAAAGTTACCTTACAAACTGGTTTACTTTTCAAAAACTGCTTCTTTAAACTCATAACTAAATTTGTTAAAATTAATTGTACAAATTTGCACTAAAAAAAAACTAAATTCAACAACAATTTTTTCACTTTTATATTCTATATTAACTTCGAAAACGTTTTAGATACATTTTTAATATCAATTTAACATATTATATTATTTAAATACTTCATAATCAAAACATAAGGAATTTCAAATTAGACACTTTATTAAATTATATGCATATTTTACTCATAATTAGTACTTTAAAAAACGAAATATTCAATTTTATTGTATGATTCTATTAAAATAATCAATAACTTTATAAAAGAAAACCAAAACAAACTATTTATGGAAAGTAATTTTAAAGTGCAGGTAAATGAAACTTTAGAATATGATTTTAATGATTCAGATAGTGAGAATTTAGATATTGTAAAACTTTCCGAATCTAAATTTCACGTTTTGCAAAACAAAACATCCTATAATGTTGCCATAGAAAAGACTGATTTCTATTTAAAAGAATACATTATTTCTGTAAACTCCAACAGCTATCAAGTCAAAATTTCAAATCAATTAGATGTACTTATTAAAAAAATGGGTTTTCACAAGGGAGCTTCCAAAAAAGTAAACGACATTAAAGCGCCAATGCCTGGCATTATTCTAAGTGTTCTGGTCAAGGAAAATCAACAAGTTAAAGAAGGTGAAACGCTTTTAATTCTTGAAGCTATGAAAATGGAAAATGCCATCACTTGTCCAAAAGATGCAATCATTAAAAACATTACAATATCTGTAAATCAAACTGTTGATAAAGGTCAACTTTTAATTGAACTAGCCTAATAATTATTCAAACTTCCTATAAAAATACCTTTCCATATGAAAAAAATATTAATTGCAAATAGAGGAGAAATAGCTATTAGGGTTATGAAAACAGCAAAAAAAATGGGAATTAAAACTGTTGCTGTATATTCTGAAGCTGATAGAAATGCACCTCACGTTCGTTTTGCCGATGAAGCTGTTTACATTGGTGAAGCTCCTTCAAACAAATCGTACCTTGTTGGAGATCGAATAATTGATGAAGCAAAAAAATTAAATGTTGATGCTATTCATCCTGGTTATGGCTTTTTAAGTGAAAATGCAAATTTTGCCGAACAAGTAGAAAAAAGTGGTATAATTTTTATCGGTCCAAAATCTGACGCTATTAGAATAATGGGAAGTAAATTGGCAGCTAAAGAAGCTGTAAAATCTTACAACATTCCAATGGTTCCGGGAGTAGACAGAGCTGTAACTGATCCTAAAGAAGCCATTGAAATTGCTAAAAAAATAGGATTTCCAATTTTAATAAAAGCCTCAGCAGGTGGTGGTGGAAAAGGAATGCGAACAGTTGAAAATGAAACTGATTTAGAAATACAAATGAAACGGGCAATTAGTGAAGCTATCTCAGCTTTTGGAGATGGTTCCGTGTTTGTTGAAAAATATATTTCATCACCTCGACATATTGAAATTCAAATTTTAGCTGACAGTTTTGGAAATACACTTCATTTTTTTGAGAGAGAATGCAGCATACAACGTCGTCACCAAAAAGTAATAGAAGAAGCACCTTCCTCAATCTTAACTCCAGAAATACGAACAAAAATGGGAGAAGCAGCTATTAAAGTTGCTAAATCTTGCAACTATATAGGCGCTGGAACTGTTGAGTTTTTAATGGATGCCGATTTAAACTTTTATTTTCTAGAAATGAATACTAGATTGCAGGTAGAACATCCTGTAACTGAATTAATTACTGGTTTTGATTTAGTTGAACTTCAAATTAAAATTGCAAGAGGAGAGAAATTATTAATAAAACAAGAGGACTTAAAAATTAATGGACACGCATTAGAACTAAGAGTTTATGCAGAAGATTCAATGAATAATTTTTTACCTAGTGTAGGTAAATTAAGTGTGTACCAATTACCTGTTGGCAAAGGAATTAGAGTAGATAATGGGTTTGAAGCAGGAATGGACATTCCTATTTATTACGATCCAATGCTTTCAAAATTAATAACATACGGAAAAACAAGAAAGGAAGCAATTGAACTAATGATTGATGCAATTGATAATTACAAAATTGTTGGTGCTAAAACTACACTTCCGTTTGGAAAATTTGTATGCAACCATGAAGCTTTTAGATCTGGAAATTTTGATACTCATTTTGTTAAAAATTATTATTCAGCAGCTAAACTTCAAAAAGAAATTGAAGCAGAAGCTAAAATTGCAGCATCTGTTGCTCTTAAACTATACCTTGATGAGCAAAAATTACTAAAAACACCATTAACCTAATTAAAAAATTGCAGTAATATGGAATCAAAAATTGATAAATTAAACAATAAAATTGCATTGGCATATTTAGGCGGTGGAGAAGAAAGAATAAAAAAACAACACGCAAAATATAAATTAACTGCCAGAGAACGTATCAATTATTTATTAGATGAAAATTCGTTTGAAGAAATGGGTGCTTTAGCAACTCATAGATGTACTGATTTTGGTATGGAGAATCAACTTTTTTTTGGTGACGGTGTTGTAACTGGTTATGGCACAATTAATGGCCGATTAATTTATGTATTTGCACAAGATTTTACTGTATTTGGTGGCGCATTATCAAAATCTCATGCTGAAAAAATTTGCAACATTATGGACCAAGCAGTTAAAGTAGGAGCTCCCGTAATTGGCTTGAACGATTCGGGTGGTGCAAGAATTCAAGAAGGTGTGAGTTCTCTTGGTGGTTATGCAGATATTTTCTTTAGAAATGTACAAGCTTCAGGTGTAATTCCACAACTTTCAGCAATAATGGGACCTTGTGCCGGCGGTGCAGTTTATTCACCAGCTATGACCGATTTTACCATTATGGTTGAAGAAACAAGCTATATGTTTGTCACGGGGCCGAACGTTGTAAAAACAGTAACAAATGAAGAAGTTACATCAGAAGAATTAGGCGGGGCAAGTACACATTCAACAAAATCTGGAGTAACCCATTTAACAGCTGCTAACGATATAGAATGTTTAAATGATTTAAAAAAACTACTTAGTTATATTCCTCAAAATAATAAAGAAACTACACGTAAAATTCCTTATCAATTAAATGAAGAACTTCGTGAAGGACTGGAAAATATAGTTCCAGAAGACACTCATAAACCTTATGATATGCATCTTGTTATTAAAGGAATTATTGATGAAGATTCCCTTTTTGAAATTCATAAAGATTTTGCGGAAAATATAATTGTTGGATTTGCAAGGCTTGCTGGAAGAAGTATTGGAATAGTCGCAAATCAACCATTACAATTGGCAGGATGTTTAGATGTAAACAGTTCTATTAAAGCTGCGCGTTTTACTCGTTTTTGCGATTGTTTTAATATTCCTCTTTTAGTTTTAGTTGATGTTCCTGGATTTTTACCTGGAACAGACCAAGAATGGAATGGCATTATAAAAAATGGCGCAAAATTATTATATGCATTAAGTGAAGCAACTGTGCCAAGAATTACTGTTATAACCAGAAAAGCTTATGGTGGTGCTTATGATGTTATGAATTCTAAACACATTGGTGCAGACATGAATTTTGCTTGGCCAACTGCTGAAATTGCAGTAATGGGAGCTAAAGGAGCCGCTGAAATTATCTTTAAAAAAGAAATAAAAGAAGCAGAAAATCCTGAAGAAAAATTGAAAGAAAAAGAAGCAGAATATGCGGATAAATTTGCTGATCCTTACAGGGCGGCACGACGTGGTTTTATTGATGAAGTAATTCATCCAAAAAATACTCGAAGAAAATTAATAAAAGCCTTTCAGATGCTGGAAGGTAAAGATATTGTTCGCCCAAACAGAAAACACGGAAATATTCCTTTATAAATTATGTTTAAAACAAAAAAATCTCAAATTAAATTTGAGATTTTTTTTGTTTGTAAGTATTATTACCTTTTTTCGTCTAAAATTGAAAGAGTTACATCTTTTTCATTTTTAATTTACAATGTTCTTTTGGTTAGGTAACTCTTTGGAAAAGTCGGTATGTAAATACTGACTTTTTTTATACTATTTCCGCTGATAATCCTTTTGTTAAAAGCTGGGAACAACGTGGTTTTAAATCGTTATATTCACCTGTTTTAACAGTACATTTACCTTTATAATGAACCAATATAGCGCATTGTTCTGCTTGTTCTAAAGTATGATCACAAATTTCTATTAACGAATCTATCACGTGGTCAAATGTATTCACGTCATCATTAAACAAAACAATTTCATTTTGATTTGTTTCTTGTTCTAAAACATCAACCTCTTCCTGTATTTTTCTTTGTGTACTCATTTTGCTAAGCTAAAAATTATTTTTGATACTTCAAAGCAACCCAATTATTTCGCTCAATAATTTTATCTATTTTAAATTGATATTTTGATACTTCTGCGTCAATAATTGGAATATCTTCTTGGTAAAAACCACTTAATAATAATGTACCATCATCGTTTAAACAGTTCATATATGCTTGCATATCATTCAATAAAATATTTCTATTGATGTTAGCAATAATTACATCGTACTTTTTGTTTATTAACAATGAAGCATCACCTTCATAAACATCAATATTTGAGCAATTATTACGCTCTACATTTTCAACAGAATTTTGGTAACACCAATTGTCAATATCAATAGCATCAATTGGTTTAGCGCCTTTCATTTCAGCAAAAATGGCTAAAATTCCGGTTCCACAACCCATATCTAACACTTTTTTATTTGTTAAATCTAAGTCTAACAAATGTTGAACCATCATATGAGTTGTTTCGTGGTGCCCAGTTCCAAAACTCATTTTTGGCTCAATTACAATATCATATTTTAAATTTGGATTTTCGTGAAATGGTGCTCGAATACTCACCAAATCATCAACCTGAATTGGATTGAAATTTTTCTCCCACTCACTATTCCAATTGGTTTGTTCAATAACTTCCATTTCAAAAGAAATAGAAAATTCATCAGAATTTAAAATAAAAACATCGGCTAAAATATTTTCATTCCAATCTGTCTGTTGAATATAAGCAACCAAACCGTCTTCATTTTCAACAAAACTTTCGAAACCAATTTCACCCAACTCAGCAACTAAAATTTCAGTTGCTGGTTCTTTTGGGTGTATTTTAAAAGTATATGATATGTAAATATTATCCATTAAATTGCGTCAATTATCGCTTTAAAATCATCTTTATTAAGTGCAGCTCCACCTATTAATCCTCCATCAACATCTGGCTTTCCAAAAATTTCTTGTGCGTTGTTTGGCTTCACACTTCCACCGTATAAAATAGATACGTTTTCAGAAACATCATCATTGTATTCATCAGCTACAATTTTTCTAATAAAAGCGTGCATTTCTTGTGCTTGTTCAGGCGAAGCAGTTTCACCAGTTCCAATTGCCCAAACTGGCTCGTATGCTAAAATAATGTTTTTCCAATCTTTAGCTTCTAAATGGTACAAACCGTTTTTAATTTGACTTTCAACAACATTAAAATGATTTCCAGATTTTCTATCTTCTAAAACTTCTCCAAAACAGAAAATTACTTCCATTTTATTTTCTAATGCTGCGTCCACTTTTTTAGCTAACATTTCATCTGTTTCTCCAAAGTATTCTCTTCTTTCTGAGTGTCCTAAAATAACAATTTCGACACCAACAGATTTCAACATTTCTGCAGAAATTTCACCTGTAAAAGCACCGTTTTTAGCAAAATGCATATTTTGTGCAGCAACTTCAACCTTCGTTCCTTTTGCTTTATTAGCCACTTTTTCTAAACTTACAAAGGTAGGAGCAACTATTACTCTAGTATTTTTAAGTTTATTCTTTTTAATACTTTTTGCTACTTTTTTAACTAACGATTTAGATTCATCTAAATTATTATTCATTTTCCAGTTTCCTGCTACTATTTTTTGTCTCATTTTTACTATTATAT
Organism: Lutibacter sp.; assembly: GCF_016342705.1. Lineage (GTDB taxonomy): Bacteria > Bacteroidota > Bacteroidia > Flavobacteriales > Flavobacteriaceae > Lutibacter. The sequence goes on from NZ_JAEINV010000010.1 coordinate 61,667, forward strand.
TAAATTATAACTACAAAATTAATCAATAATGCAGTCCTTAAAAAACTTCCTTTCAATATACTACGAATTCGTTTTCGATTTCAATTATTTATTTTAATCTGATTTTAGGATCTAACATTCCGTAAATAATATCTACAAAAATATTAATTAAAATAAACAATGTTGCAATGATTAACACGCTCCCCATTATTATTGGCAAATCTAAGGTATTTAACGCATTTACAATTTCTCTGCCTAAACCATTCCAATTAAAAATATATTCTACAAACACCGCACCTGCTAACATAGATGCAAACCAACCAGAAACTGCAGTTACAACAGGGTTCAATGCGTTTTTTAACGCATGAGTTTTAATTACTTTATAGGTTGAAAGACCTTTTGCTTTGGCAGTTCTTATGTAATCTTGCGTTAAAACTTCTAACAAAGAATTTCGCATTAATTGAATTACAACCGCTAATGGTCTAATTCCTAAAACAACTGCTGGAAGCAATAAATTTTTCCATTGAATGTAAATCTTTTCACCAAAATCATCTACTTCAAATAAACTTCCTGTCATATTTAAATGGGTGTATTTATGCCATACAAAACCAAATAACCATGCAAATAAAATGGCGCTAAAAAATGACGGAACGCTCATTCCTAAAGTGCTAATTATGGATATAATTCTGTCAAATAGTGAATCTTTAAAAAGTGCCGATAAAATACCAAAAAACACGCCCACCAAAATTGCAATTGTAATAGCTGAAACTGCTAAAATTGCTGTATTAGGCATTGTTTCACTAATAACATCAGATACATTTTTATCATTTTTTTGAAACGATTTTCGCAAATATGGATATTTTAAAACTACTGATTTTTGACCAAACGCAAACAATTGAACATACGAATATTTATTTTTGCTCAAAAAAGTATAATCATCACTATTTTTTGAATGCACAGAAATTGGAGATAAATCGTTCAAATAATAAAAATATTGTGTACTTAACGGCTGGTCAAAACCATATTTTTTTCTAATATTTTGAAGCTGCTCTGTATCTTCTCGTTGATCTAACATCATACGAGCAGGATCGCCCGGAAGCACATTAAACAAAAAGAAAATAACAGTAATCACTCCTAAAAGTGTTACTATTCCGTATCCTATTTTATTTAAAATATAATTAAACAAATTGTATTATTTGGTGAACAAATATAACTTAAAGTATTAAAATTACTACTTTTGCACAACTCTTTATTTGAACTTATGAACAAACAAGAACTCATTTCACAAATTCAACAAAAAAAATCATTTTTATGTATTGGATTAGATGTTGATATTACTAAAATTCCAAAACATTTATTAACTTGTGAAGATCCTATTTTTGAATTCAACAAACAAATTATTGATGCCACGCATCATTTAGCTATAGCCTACAAACCAAATACAGCTTTTTACGAAGCTTACGGAATAAAAGGTTGGCAAGCTTTGGAAAAAACCATTAATTATATAAATAAAAATTATCCGGAACTTTTTACCATTGCAGATGCTAAACGTGGCGACATTGGAAATACTTCCACCATGTATGCCAAAGCTTTTTTTGAAGATTTAAATTTTGATTCTGTAACTGTTGCGCCTTATATGGGAAGCGATTCTGTAGAACCTTTTTTAGCTTTTAAAAATAAAATAACCATTTTATTAGCATTAACATCTAACAAAGGAGGTTTAGATTTCCAAGGTTTGAAAACTGAAAATAATGAATTATATAAAGAGGTTTTAAAAACCGCGTTGACTTGGCAAAATGCTGAAAATTTAATGTTTGTAGTTGGAGCAACAAAAGCTGAATATTTTTCTGAAATACGAAAAATTGTACCAAATCATTTTTTATTAGTTCCTGGAGTTGGTGCTCAAGGGGGAAATTTACAAGATGTTTGCAAATATGGATTAACTAAAAATTGTGGCTTGTTAATTAACTCATCCCGTGGAATTATTTACGCTGGAAACGATAAAAACTTTGCTGAAACTGCAAAAAAAGAAGCGTTTAAATTACAACAGGAAATGGAACAAATTTTAAATGAAAACAATTAAAGATCAAATTGGTAGAGAAATTACCTTAAAAAATACTCCAATAAGAATTGTATCACTAGTTCCGTCACAAACCGAATTACTATGCGATTTAGCTTTGGAAAATGAATTGGTTGGGATCACTAAATTTTGTGTTCATCCATATCATTTAAAATCTACAAAAGAAATAGTTGGAGGAACCAAAAAAGTGGATTACGAAAAAATTAAAGCATTAAATCCTGATTTTATTTTGTGCAACAAAGAGGAAAACGCTTATGATATGTTGCCTGATTTGGAAAAAATTGCTCCAACATATTTTTCTGATGTTAATACACTGAATGATTCTATAGATTTAATTTTACACTTAGGCTCCATTTTTAACAGACGCACAGAAGCAGATAATTTAGCGCACAAAATAGAATACAAACTAGCAGATTTTAAGCAATTTACAAAAGATAAACCCATTAGAAAAGTGGCCTATTTTATTTGGGCAAAACCTTGGATGGTGGCCGGAAATGATACTTATATAAATGAAATGTTGCAACTAAATAAGTTTGAAAACATTTATGATACAATGAGTCGTTACCCGAAAGTTGAAATAAATAAAATTAGATATGATGGCGACCCAGATGTGGTAATTTTATCATCTGAACCATTTCCTTTTAAAGATGAACATGCAATGGAAATTGCATCCTTTACTAACAGATCTATTACTGTTTTTGGTGATGGAGAAATGTTTAGTTGGGCAGGCTCTAGAACACTTTTAGCTTTTGATTATTTTAAAAAACTACACGAAAAACTAGAAAGTCATTTTTAAATGTGAATCATGTTGAACTTGTTTCAGCATCTCATATTACATTCGCAAAATATGGATAAGATGCTGAAACAAGTTCAGCATAACGGAAAACAAACTAAAAAAGCCTTTCAAAAATTTTGAAAGGCTTTTTAAATTAAATTATTTACAACTATTTTATTTATCCTGCAAAGCAAAAACTTTCTTTAATAAATCTGAAGTTCTGCTACTTATTTTAGTTCTAATATCGTTTTCTTCAACTGCTACCATTGTAAAAACTCCTTTTAAAGCTTCTTCAGTAACATAATTGGTTAAATCAGGATTTACTTTATTAACCAAAGGAATATTGTTGTATTTAGTAATTAAATCTGACCAAATTTTATCAGCACCTACTTTTTGAAAAGAATTGGCTATAATTGGATTAAATTTTTGATACAAAGCATCTGAAGTAGTATTTTGTAAATACATGGTTGCTGCATTATTTTCTCCTAACAAAATATTCTTTGCATCGCTAAAAGACATTCCTTTTATAGCATCAACAAAAATTGGAGTAGCCTCACCTACTGCATCTTCTGCCGCTCTGTTTAAAACTTTTAAACCTTCATCAGCTAATTTTGATAAACCAATTTTACGCAATGTATTGTCAACTTTTTGTAATTCCTCAGGTAATAAAATTCTGGTCAATTCATTTTTAAAAAAACCGTCTTCAACAGCTAATTTACTCACCTGATTTGTAATTCCGTTGTTTAATGCTTCTTTTAATCCGTTTCCAATTTGATCATTTGTAATCATTCCGTTAGGTAATTGATTCACAACTTGCTGTAATTCAGCACAAGCTGATAATTGAAACACTACAATTAATAGTAGTAATTTTTTCATCTTTATAGTATTATTTAAATTTTCCTGTTTTAAAATCATATCCATATGGGCAATGCTTACAGCCATTTTTACAGCAATAACCTCTTTTTAAATGGTATTGCTCAGTAAAAACTTTGTAACCTTGCTCGTTTACATAAAAATCTCCTTCTTCCAAAGTTGTGATATTGTTAAAAGTCATAGCTGCAAAAATAGTCAAAAAAAAACGCTCTGAAAATTCAGAACGTCTTTAGGTTTCCTTTTTCAATTATTTCTCAATTCCAGGAGGATATTTCGCCATTATTTCACCAACAAACTCCTTTATTCTTTCTTCTTTTTTAGTAACGTTTCCAGAAGTATTTAAAGCGCCGCTTCCAATACCTTGCCAAGCTAATTCTTTGCTTTTAGCATCAATTAAATCCACAAACAACGTGCCTTCTGTATATTTTGAAATATGCATACCAAAGTTTGGTCCGTAATACCAAGGATGCCAACCCATGTACATATTATTGTTATATACATCTACTTTTTGACGTGATTTTGTAAAAATATTGACTAAAATATCAGGATTTTCAGAAATAGTTAATCCTTTTGCCAACAATTCATTCTCAATAGCTTTTAAAATTCTACGTTTATCTAAATCTGAAATTTCTACTTTATCAATTCCCTTTTTGTAAAACGCAAATGTTTTAAATTTTGAAAAATCTGTTGCGGTATCATAATCAGAAGTTACTCGAACCGAACTACAAGATGCTACTATAAAAAGTAGGGCTAATGGTAATAATTTGAAGACTTTCATATAAATAATTTTTAACTAATTGAACAAATCATGTAATAATGATTCATCTACTAAATTAGGCACAGTAACTTTTAATTTTGGTTCAATTTCCATTGCTCTTTTAATTGCAAAAGTTGCCCCTTCATTACGCGCCCAATTTCTTCTAGAAATTCCATTATTTACATCCCAAAAAAGCATACTTTTCAAACGCTTTTCTGCTTCTACACTACCATCAAGAACCATACCAAAACCGCCATTTATAACTTCTCCCCATCCAACTCCACCACCATTATGTATTGAAACCCAGGTTGCTCCTCTAAAACTATCGCCAATTACATTTTGAATAGCCATATCTGCCGTAAATTTAGACCCATCGTAAATATTTGAAGTTTCTCTATATGGAGAATCTGTTCCCGAAACATCATGATGATCTCTTCCTAATACAATTGGTGCTAAAATTTCACCATTTTTTATGGCGTTATTAAATGCTTCAGCAATTTTCATTCTTCCTTCAGCATCAGCATATAAAATCCGTGCTTGTGATCCAACTACTAATTTATTTTCCTGAGCACCTTTAATCCACTGAATATTATCCGCCATTTGTTGTTGTATTTCTTCCGGTGAATTCTTTTTTATTTTTTCTAAAACTGAACAAGCAATAGCATCGGTTTTTTCTAAATCTGTTGGATTTGCTGAAGTGCAAACCCAACGAAACGGACCAAAACCATAATCAAAACACATAGGCCCCATAATATCTTGCACATAAGATGAATATTTAAAATCGATTCCGTTTTCAGCCATCACACCAGCTCCTGCTCTACTAGATTCCAGTAAAAAAGCATTTCCATAATCAAAAAAGTAAGTTCCTTTTATAGTGTGTTTATTAATTGCATTTACTTGTCTCCTTAAACTTTCCTGTACTTTTTCTTTAAACAAATCTGGATTTGAGGACATCATTTCATTAGCTTCATCAAAAGAAATTCCTACTGGATAATAACCTCCAGCCCACGGATTATGTAAGGATGTTTGATCGGAACCTAAATCTACGTATATATTTTCATCTGCAAATTTTTCCCAAACCTCCACAATATTACCTAAATAGGCTATTGAAACCACCTCTTTTGCCGCTTTTGCTTTTTTAACTCTTTCAACCAGTTGAGTTAAATCTGAAATTTTCTCGTCAATCCAACCTTGAGACAATCGAATTTCAGTAATTTTTGGATTCACTTCTGCACAAACCGTAATACAACCAGCAATATTTCCAGCTTTTGGCTGTGCTCCACTCATTCCTCCTAAACCTGATGTTAAAAATAATTTCCCTGATAAATCTTCCTTATTTTTTGCAATTTTCCGACCAGCATTTAACACTGTAATGGTTGTACCATGAACAATTCCTTGTGGACCAATATACATATAACTTCCTGCAGTCATTTGTCCATATTGCGTAACTCCTAAAGCATTATATTTTTCCCAATCATCTTGTTTGCTATAATTAGGAATCATCATTCCGTTAGTAACCACTACTCTTGGCGCATTTTTATGTGAAGGAAATAATCCCATTGGATGCCCAGAATACATAGTCAATGTTTGCTCATCCGTCATTTCAGACAAGTATTTCATGGTAATTAAATACTGTGCCCAGTTTTGAAAAACAGCACCATTTCCACCATAAGTAATTAATTCATGAGGATGTTGCGCAACAGCATAATCCAAATTATTTTGAATCATATGCATAATTGCTTTTGCTTGTTCGCACTTTCCTGGGTATTCGTTTATTGGACGTGCATACATTTTATAATCTGGACGAAAACGATACATGTAAATTCTTCCAAATTCTTTTAATTCATCAGCAAATTCCTTTGCTAAAATAGCATGATGCTTTTTATCAAAATATCGTAACGCATTTTTTATTGCCAATTCTTTTTCTTCTTTTGAAAGAATTTCTTTTCGCTTTGGCGCGTGATTTATAGTTGTATCGTAGGCTTTAATTGAAGGTAATTCAGCTGGAATTCCTTGTAGAATATTTTCTTGAAATGTCATATTGTAAGGTTTATTTTTAATAATTTCTACTATTGAAAAAACTAAAAAACTAAGGATAACGTATACCAACTCTAGAATGAGTTAATGCAATACATTTTTTATATTTAAAGTGCAAAACGTCCAAAATAATTTCTTTTATTTGGTGTTTTACAAATATAGTTCAATTTGGATTGATTTTTGAATAAGTTACCATGTAATGATTATAATTATTAAACATATATTTCCTAAAAAATATTGTGGCTTAAGTATTTATCCGTTCATATTTTTGAAAAATAAATATTTAAGAACAAATAAAATTCTTTTGAATCACGAAAAAATTCACTTAAAACAACAAGTTGAATTGATTTGGGTTTTCTTTTTTGTGTGGTATTTTATTGAATATTTAATTCGCCTTTTTCAATATAAAAATCATAACAAAGCTTATAAAAACATAAGCTTCGAAAGAGAAGCTTATACAAACGAAAATAACTTATACTATTTAAAAACCAGGAAATACTTTTCGTTTTTAAAATACCTTAAATAAAGACTACTGTTTTATTTTTATATACCATTACTTTTCGTTTGGTATGTAATTTAATGGCTCTGGAAAGCACAATTTTCTCCAAATCTTTTCCTTTTAAAATAAAATCTTTAATAGTATTGGTATGCGTAACACGCGTAATATCTTGCTCAATAATTGGTCCTTCATCTAAATCTTCTGTCACATAATGACTAGTCGCTCCAATAATTTTAACGCCTCTTGCAAATGCTGAATGATATGGTTTTGCACCTGGAAACGCAGGTAAAAATGAATGATGAATATTTATAATTTGGTTGGTGTACTTTTCAATTAATTTACTGGAAACTATTTGCATATACCTAGCCAACACAATAAAATCTATTTCATACTCTTGCAACAGTTTTAATTGTAAATCTTCAGCGGCTTCTTTGGTGTCTTTTGTAATCTTAATATAATAATATGGAATATTAAAACTATTAGCAATATACTCTAAATCAGGATGATTACTAATAATTAACGGGATTTCAACATCTAGTTCATTAGAACTATATCTACTTAAAATATCATACAAACAATGCTCATATTTTGAAACAAACAATGCCATTTTCGGCTTTATATCAGCATCAAATAATTGCCAATTCATATTAAATTTTTCAGAAAACGTTTCAGCAAAATTTTCTTCAAATATTTCAACAGAAAACGTAGCTTTTGAAAACTCACATTCCAAACGCATAAAAAACATTAAATTTTCCCTATCTACGTGCTGATCTATATATACAATATTACCATTTTGTTGTTGAATAAAATTTGTAACAGAGGCAATTATACCTTGTCTATCGTTACAATTTATAAGTACTATTATTCGTTTCATTTATAGCGTTTATTAAGTGTCAAAATTATGCAAAATAAGTTTAGCCTATACCGAAATTATAAAAGTTAGATAAATGATAATTTTAACGTTATAATTTTAAAAAAATCATAAATTGCAGTTTAAATACTAGCTAATTTTACAGAATGAAAAAAATATCAGTTTATAAACCAATCAATAAAATTCGAATTGTAACTGCCGCATCACTGTTTGATGGTCACGATGCTGCTATAAATATTATGCGAAGAATTATTCAGGCAACCGGTGTAGAGGTAATTCATTTAGGTCATGATAGAAGTGTTGAAGAAGTTGTAAACTGTGCAATTCAGGAAGATGCAAATGCAATTGCAATGACTTCTTACCAAGGAGGACATATGGAGTATTTTAAATTTATGCACGATTTACTGCAAGAAAAAGGAGCTTCACAAATTAAAATATTTGGCGGCGGCGGCGGTGTTATTCTTCCTTCTGAAATAAAAGAATTAATGGCGCATGGAATTACAAAAATTTATACTCCAGATGATGGCAGAGAAATGGGATTGCAAGGAATGATTAATGATATGATTGAAAAAAGCGATTTTCCAACCGGTGAAATTATCGATTTTTCAATAGATGATTTGTCTAAAAAAAATAACACACAAATAGCTCAGTCAATATCAGGAGCTGAAAATTTTTCTGAAAAACATGCGAAATTTATTGACGAAATTAGACAGAAAGCCGCAACGTCTAAAATTCCAGTTTTAGGAATTACAGGGACAGGAGGCTCTGGAAAATCTTCAACTGTTGACGAATTAGTTAGAAGATTTTTATACGATTTCCCAGATAAAACCATTGGAATTATATCTGTAGATCCTTCAAAAAGAAAAACTGGAGGTGCACTTTTAGGCGATAGAATTAGGATGAATTCTATTAAAAACAGCAGGGTTTATATGCGTTCTTTAGCTACCAGACAAGCAAATTTAGCGCTTTCTAAACACGTAAGTGATGCGGTTGCAATTTTAAAAATTGCTGGTTTTGATTTAGTGATTTTAGAAACTTCTGGAATTGGACAAAGTGATACCGAAATTTTAGACCACTCTGATGTTTCCCTATATGTTATGACTCCAGAATATGGGGCTGCAACACAATTAGAAAAAATTGACATGCTAGATTTTGCTGATGTTATTGCACTCAATAAATTTGACAAACGCGGTTCTTTAGATGCCTTGCGTGATGTAAAAAAACAATACCAACGCAATCATAATTTATGGGATAAAAATGTTGATGAAATGCCAGTTTACGGCACAATTGCATCGCAGTTTAACGATCCCGGAACTAACGAATTATATAGTGTACTTATTCAAAAAATAACCGAAAAAACTGCTGCAACTTTTGAAAGTTCTTTTGAATTAAAAAACAACACCAAAGAAAAGCAATTTATAATTCCACCAAGTAGAACTCGTTATTTATCCGAAATAACCGAAAACAACAGAGCTTACACAAAGGCTAGTTTTCAACAAAAAGAAATTGCTCAGAAATTATTTGGGATTTATAAAACTATTGAAGCAGTTTCATCAAAATTACCAGAATTAACTAAAATTGGGTTGAATGAGGATGGGATTCTGAAACAAGTTCAGAATGACGATAATAAAATATTGACATCACTGCTTTTTAAAGAATTTTCACGTGTTAAAATGGATTTAAACCCTCATAATTGGAACATCATTTTAAACTGGGAAACTAAAAAGCAATCGTACAAAAATGATATTTATTCTTATAAAGTTAGAGATAAAGAAATTTGTATAAAAACACACAGCGAATCCCTTTCCCACATAGAAATCCCCAAAATAGCATTACCAAAATATGAAGCTTGGGGAGATATTTTATTTTGGAGTTTAGAAGAAAACGTTCCAGGTGAATTTCCATATACAGCAGGACTTTTTCCGTTTAAAAGAACCGGTGAAGATCCAACAAGAATGTTTGCTGGTGAAGGTGGTCCGGAACGTACAAATAGAAGATTTCATTATGTAAGCTTAGGATTGCCCGCAAAACGCTTATCAACTGCCTTTGACTCGGTAACTTTATATGGAAATGACCCAGATGTTCGTCCAGATATTTACGGTAAAATTGGAAATGCAGGAGTTTCTATTTGTTGCTTAGATGATGCTAAAAAATTGTATTCTGGTTTTGAACTAACCAATGCAATGACATCCGTTTCTATGACAATTAACGGCCCCGCACCAATGATGTTGGCATTTTTTATGAATGCTGCTATTGATCAGGAATGTGAAAAATATATTATTAAAAATGGTTTAAAAGCTGAAATTGAAGAAAAAATAGTTGCTATTTACAAGAAAAAAGGAACCGAAAGACCAAAATACCAAGGAGATTTACCTGAAGGAAATAACGGTTTAGGATTGTTATTATTAGGTGTTACTGGGGATGAAGTATTACCAAATGATGTGTATAAAAAAATAAAAACCGAAACTATTTCAACGGTTAGAGGAACTGTTCAAGCAGATATTTTAAAAGAAGATCAGGCACAAAACACGTGTATTTTTTCCACAGAATTTGCCTTGCGATTAATGGGTGATGTTCAGGAATATTTCATAAAAAATAATGTACGTAATTTTTATTCGGTTTCTATTTCTGGCTACCATATTGCAGAAGCTGGAGCGAATCCAATTTCACAATTAGCGTTTACCTTAGCAAACGGATTTACCTATGTTGAATATTATTTATCGAGAGGAATGGATATTAACAAATTTGGTCCAAATTTATCCTTTTTCTTCTCCAACGGTGTAGATCCAGAATATGCTGTAATTGGCAGAGTTGCCCGTAAAATTTGGGCAAAAGCACTAAAAAATAAGTACGGAGCAAACGCCAGAGCACAAATGCTGAAATATCATATTCAAACATCTGGAAGAAGTTTACACGCTCAAGAAATAGATTTTAATGATATCCGAACAACGCTGCAAGCATTGTATGCTATTTATGATAATTGCAATAGCTTACACACCAATGCGTACGATGAAGCGATCACTACACCAACCGAAGAAAGCGTAAGAAGAGCAATGGCAATTCAGCTAATTATCAACAAAGAATTAGGGTTAACAAAAAATGAAAATCCGATTCAAGGGGCTTTTATTATTGAAGAATTAACTGATTTGGTTGAAGAAGCTGTATATAAAGAATTTGATAGAATTACCGAACGCGGTGGTGTTTTAGGCGCTATGGAAACCATGTACCAAAGAGGGAAAATTCAAGAAGAAAGTTTGTATTATGAAACGTTAAAACACAATGGTGAATTTCCAATTATTGGTGTAAACACCTTTTTAAGTAGTAAAGGCTCTCCAACTGTTTTACCCCAGGAAGTTATTAGAGCTACGGAAGAAGAAAAACAATATCAAATTACTGTTGTTAAAAATTTAAATAAAGGAAATGCAACTAAAACTTCAGTCCAAATTGAAATGTTGAAACAAAAATCTATCACTAACGAAAATATTTTTGAACAACTCATGGAAGCTTGTAAAGTTTGCTCAATTGGTGAAATAACAGAAGCTTTATTTGAAGTTGGCGGACAATATAGACGAAATATGTAAACTTTATAATAAAGATTTTACATAACTTCTATACATTCTTTTTAAAAGAATAAGTTCTTTGCGAAGCATTCTCACAAAGTCTTTACCACTAATTTTAGAACTTTCAAGGTTTAAACAATCTTCATACAAACAATCAATAAAATAATGAAGTGACTTTGCGTATTTTAATTTTAAAACTGGGTTTTCCTGCGTTTCTGTTTCTGCAATTTTAGGAACCAAACCCAAAGAATTCATTACCAAACTATCTGCATACAAATCATAATTTTTCACCGAAGAACACATAGATAAAATAGTTTTATCATTGGTAACATACGAAGCAATTTGACGCGACAATTTAAAAATCTCTAATGATTTTTTATATAAATTTAAATGACTTAACCTATGTTCTTGATAATTTTTCATTTCCCCTTTAAAATAGCAACACAAATCTACCAACATTTTAAAATTTTTATATTTAATAATTAAAGTGTAAATTTATTTTACTTTAATTATTAATGCTTTTATAAGTTAAAACTTTAATTATGAAACTAGATGATATCAGTTGGAAAATATTAAAATGCTTGCAAAAAAATGCCAGACAGTCTAATACTGAAATTTCAAAACAAGTAAACATTTCTTCTCCAGCCGTTGCAGAACGCATCCGGAAAATGGAAGATATTGGTATAATACAAGGGTATTATGCTAAAGTTTCTCATTATGAAACTGGCCATCAATTAAAAGCAATTATAACTTTAAGAGCCTTTATGGGCAGGCTAAAACCTTTTTTAGAAATAGTTAAAAATTTTGATGAAGTTGTAAACTGTTATAGAATTACAGGAAATGAAAATATTGTAATGGAAGTAGTTTTTAACAACCAAAAACATTTAGAAAAATTTATTGATCAACTAATTACGTATGGCGAAACCAGAACCCATATTGTACTTACTAATGTTGTTGAAAATAATCCAATTATAAAAAGAACAAATCTTAATTTATAACTAACTATTACTATCAATAATTGTAAGCGCTAACCGAATTTTAAAATACTCAATTTCACTGTTAAAATATTCAAAATAGGGTCTTAATGCTTGCGGGCTTTCTAACTCTTTCTTTGCTTCTCTAACTTTTTCAACTTCTTCTTTAGTAACAAAATTGTAAATATCAATCGCTTTTCCGTCGGAATATAATTTTGCTAAATGAGAAAAAATAGTAGTTGATTTTAAATTTCTATTTTCAGCAATTTCATCAATTGTAAAACCTTCTTTATACAATTCATACGTAATTAAATTAGTGTCTTTTTTCTTAGGTTTTCTCTTTTTCTCACCCATAAAACTGATAATTTCGGCAATAAATTCATCACCATAAACTTCCAATTTTCGTTGTCCAACACCGCTAATTTCTAACAAATCGCTTTCACTCATTGGTCTAGCGCGTTCCATTTCTTTTAAAGTAGCATCACTAAATACTAAATACGCAGGAATATTTTCATCTAAAGCTATTTGATGACGCAATTTCCTCAATCTTTCAAACAACGTATCTTTTTTAGCTTTGGCTACTTTTGGTTCTTTTTGCAAAACTTGTTGTTCTTTAACCTCAACAGCACGTGTTAGGTTTACAATTTCCTTTTCAAACAATACTTTTTTTGAAAATTCTGTTAAACGCAAGGCATTATTTTTATGAAAAGCTATTTCACAATAGCCTTGATTTATTAATTGAATAATATATTGTTGCCAATCGCGCCAAGAAATATCTTTACCAACTCCGTGAGATTTCAACGTATCGTATCCTCTATCTAAAATAGTTGCATTATGTGCGCCTCTTAACACATCAATTACAGTTCCTATGGCTTCTGTTTCATTTAATCTGGAGACAACAGAAAGTGCTTTTTGGGCAATTATTGTTCCGTTAAAAACTTGTGGTGGATTTTTGCATACATCACAATTTCCACAATTTTCAGATAATAATTCTCCAAAATAACTCAATAAAATTTTTCTTCGGCAAGTAGTTGCTTCAGAAAATTGTTTCATTCGTTCTAATTTTGCAACCTGAACTTCTTCATTACTTGCACCACTCATAAACTTCCGTAACTGAATTACATCTGAATAACTATGAAAAAGTAACGCTTTTGCATCCAATCCGTCACGTCCACATCTTCCAATTTCCTGATAATAGCCTTCAATATTTTTAGGCATATTATAATGAATTACCCAACGAACATTGGATTTATCAATTCCCATTCCAAAGGCAATAGTAGCACAAACAACTTGCGTTTTATCGTAAATAAAATCTTCTTGCGCTTTGGTTCGTTCTAAAAAATTTAATCCGGCGTGATACGATTTTGCATTAATACCATTTTGCCTTAATTTTTCAGCTAATTGCTCGGTAGATTTTCTACTTAAACAGTAAATAATTCCTGCTTCCGAAGGTTTTTTCTTAATAAATTTTATAATTTGACTTACTCTATCATTTGCTGGACGAACTTCCAACTCAATATTCTTTCTATCAAACGATGATAAAAACTGAATGGCTTTTGGAATACTTAATTGCTCTAAAATATCTTTTCTTGTTGCTTTATCAGCCGTTGCAGTTAAAGCAATAATTGGTGTGTTTGGCAATAATTTTTTAAAAAAATTAAGCTGCTGATACGAAGGCCTAAAATCGTGTCCCCAAGAAGAAATACAATGCGCTTCATCAATAGCAATGCAACTTATATAGTTTTCATTTAAAATATTTTCTAAAAAACTTAAACTTTCTGGAGCAACATATAGTAACTTAATTTCTTTAGCAACAACCTTATCAAAAATGGCTTCTTGTTCAAATTTTTCCTGACTGCTGTTATAAAAATCTGCAGCAATTCCGTTCGCATTTAATCCATCAACTTGATCTTTCATTAATGCTATTAATGGTGAAATTACCAAGGTTACTCCTTCAAATAATAATGCTGGCAATTGAAAACAAATAGATTTTCCACCACCAGTTGGCATAATTACTAAATTATCTTTTTTCAATAAAACAGATTCAACAATGGCTTGTTGTTGATCACGAAAGCTATCGTAACCAAAATATTTTTTTAATGTAGGAAGTATTTTTTCTTGTGTTTCTTTTAATAGCATTCAGTGTAATTTTTTACAAAAATACATTTAATTAACAAATTAGAAGAAATTGAAATAAACTAGCTTATTTTTATCTTTAATTCAAAATACCTACTGCTGAATGCATAGCATTTAATATTATAGTAAAAATTGCTACAAATGTTTATTCTAAAGGCAATAAACACAAGGTTAACAACAAAAAAAAAGTGCATCCCAATTAAAACTTTCGTAATTTCGCACACTTGACGTTTAATTATAATAAACAAAAAAATAAAGACATGAGTAAAATAATGACAGTCGACATATTGTCGAGTATTAAAGGAGCGCAACCCTCAGAGGCTGTGAATAAATTATTTGATGTGATTAAAAATGCACATACCAATAATAATTCTTTAAATAATGTCAATTATAATTGCGTGTCTGTAAACGACCTTAGAGAAGATATTGTAGTAGAAAGTTCGGCTATTGAAAAAGAATTAATTATAGAAAACTTTCCGAACAAAAAAAACGGTTATCTAGTAGTTGCTAAAATTATAGAAGACTAGTTATGGAATCTCAAATAAAAGCATTGCACCAACAATTGGTGACAAAACAGATTACTTGTACTGCTTTGGTACAAGAAAAATTAGACCTACTTAAAAAGAACACACACCATACTGTTAATTCTTTATTAGATACTTTAGCATTAGATTTAGCTAAAAAAGTGGATGAAAAAATTGCAAAAGGTGAAGAAATTGGCTTGTTAGAAGGCATTCCGTTTGGAATTAAAGATGTATATATGTTGCAAGGAACTTTTGCAACTGCAAGTTCAGATTTATTAAAAAATTACAAATCGGCTTATACTGCAACAGCCATTCAAAAGTTGTTAGACGCTGGAGCAATTCCGTTGGTTAAAGAAAACTGCGATAGTTTTGGACACGGTTCCTCTAGTGAAAATACTATTTTTGGCGCTGTAAAAAATGCAGTAAACACCAACTTAGTTGCTGGTGGTTCTAGTGGTGGATCTGCAGTAAATGTTGCTTTAGATTACACTGTTTTTTCTATTGGTGGAGATACTGGAGGGTCCATTCGTCAGCCTGCAGGTTACAACAATATTTATGGTTTAAAACCTACTTACGGACGTATTTCTAGATACGGTTTAATGGCGTACGCATCAAGTACAGATTGCGTTGGACCTTTAGCAAAATCTATTGAAGATATTAGAATTGTGTTAAATGTAATGAGTGGAAAAGATGCTAAAGATCAAACATCCATCAACTCATCTGAAATAACTGAAGATGCTATTTTAAAAAACACTGTTAAAACTGTTGGTTATTTCAAAAACTTTATTGAAAATGACGCTATTGACCCTAAAGTTAAAGCCGCTTTTTTACAAAGTATTGAAAAAATTAAGTCAAAAGGAATTAAGGTAAAAGAATTAGATTTCTTCCCATCGGATATTTTGGTTTCAACATATTACACCTTGGCAATGGCGGAAACTGCTTCAAACTTATCTCGATTAGATGGAACAAATTATGGAAATAGAATTGAATCGGAAAACTTAAAAGAAACGTATTCGGTAACACGCTCAGAAAACTTTTCAGAAGAAACTAAACGAAGAATTGTTGGTGGAAATCAAGTTTTATCACAAGGTTTTTCTGATGAAATTTATTTAAAAGGATTGGCTATTCGCGATCAAATTTCTGCAAATTTCACCAAAGATTTTGAAGAAGTTGATATTATTTTATCGCCAGTTACACCAAGCTCTCCACCAAAAATTGGTGATAGCTTAAAAGATCCTTTGGCTATGTATTTATCCGATGCTTATACTGTTGGGTTTAGTTTAGGACAATTACCAACCTTAACTGTGCCGCAAGGAACTGCAACCGGCTTACAAATTACCGCAGCAAAAAA
Organism: Lutibacter sp.; assembly: GCF_016342705.1. Lineage (GTDB taxonomy): Bacteria > Bacteroidota > Bacteroidia > Flavobacteriales > Flavobacteriaceae > Lutibacter. The sequence goes on from NZ_JAEINV010000010.1 coordinate 78,083, forward strand.
TAATGAAGAATTGATATTGAAGTTTGCTAACTTCTTAAAAGATACAATATAATGGAATTGGAGCAATTACAGGCGGCTATTAAAGCCCACGATTTAGAATTGGTTATTGGACTGGAAACTCACGTTCGATTAAATACTAAAACCAAGTTATTTTGTTCTTGTCCAAATCAAGAAATTGAAACACCAAACCAAAACATTTGTTCGGTTTGTACTGGTCAAATGGGCGTTTTACCAGCATTAAATAAAGAAGCTATAACCAAAGCTATCTATTTTGGAAAAGCGGTAGATTCTTCATTTTCTAATGAAGTAATCTCTTGGGATAGAAAACATTACGAATATCCAGACAACCCGAAAAATATACAAATAACACAATATCATAATCCAATTATTCCGGACGGACAAGTTTCTTGTTACCGAAATGATGGTTCTCAGTTTACTGTTAATTTAACGCAAGTTCATATAGAAGAAGATGCCGCCAAATTAATGCACGAGAAAAAAGTTTCGTTGGTAGATTTCAACAAAGCCGGAGTTCCGCTTATTGAAATAGTAACTGAACCTTGCATTAGAAATATTGAAGATGCCTCTATTTACGCGCAATACATTCAACGTATAGTTCAAAACTTAGGAATTTCTGAAGCTAACCTAGAAAAAGGCGAATTTAAATCGGATGTTTCGGTTTCTCTCCGTAAAAAAAGAAGCTACGATTTAAATCCACGTACAGAAATTAAAAACTTAAACTCTTTTAAGTTTATGGTGGAAGCTTTAAAAGAAGAAATTGAAAAACAGTTTAATTATTATATTGAACATAAAGAGTTTAGACCTGATCAAACCACTGTTTTATGGGATGCCGATTTAAAGCAAACCAAAACAATGCGTAAAAAGGAGTTTGAAGCCGATTATCGTTTTATTTCAGAGCCAGATTTACCTTTTGTAAATATAAAAGACCTCATAAACACTATTAAGGTTGATAACAGCTCATTACCTTATGCAGTGGAATCCATTTTAATACAAGGTGGCGTTTTACCACAAGATGCTAAGTTTTTTACTGCAGATGCTGATCGTTCTAAAACGTTTATGGCGATAAATAATGTGCTAAAAGATCCTTCTTTTGTTGCCAAAACATTGGTAAATAATTTAAGCGCTGATGAATATTCAAAAATTAAAAATATTGAACATTTAATTGAAATTTTCCAATTATTTAAAGCTGAAAAAATTACAGTTGTATTGGTTCAAAATGCTATAACTTCTTATTTAAAAGATAGAACTTTTGATTACAATAAATACTTTGAAGAAAATACTATTTCAGATGCTCAAATTAAAAATGCTATTGATAAAGTAATTTCAGAAAACGAAGCAATCGCCAATGAAATTAAAGCAGGAAATAGTGGAAAATCAGGTATTTTAGTTGGGAAAATTATTTCAATTATTGGAAAAGGCGCTTCAGGAAAAGTAATCAGAGAAGGTATTTTAGCTGCTTTAGGTGCTGATGAAATACAAGGCTCAAAAAATGAGCTTCAAAAATCAAAAATAGAAGGCGCAACTACTTCATCAAAAGAACAAGAAGAAGTATTGCCAGAAATTCCTATTGTAATAAAAGAAAATTATAGAACACATTTAATTACTAGTTTAACTGAAGAAAATATCAACGATAAAATTTCTTTGGCAGGTTGGGTTTCTAGTGTTCGTGACCACGGAGAATTAATTTTTATTGACTTACGTGATTCAAGTACTGAAATTTTTCAAGTGCGATTAAGTAGAGAATCGTTTCCAAATTTAGATGAATTGGTAAAGTTAAAACCAGAATCTGTAATTATGGTTACCGGAGTTGTAGTACAACGTAATGCCGATGATTACAATGCTGCTTTAAGAACTGGTGAAATTGAATTAGAAACTTCAGAATTAGAAATATTAAATCTTTCTAAAACATTGCCTTTTGAAATAAAAAGAGCCACAAAAACAAATGAAAATGTTCGTTTTCAATACAAGTTTTTAGATCATAGAAATGATGATGTTAGAAGAGTTATTGTAAACCGCCATAAGGTTATAAAATTATTACGTGACATTTTAGATGAAGAAAATTTCTTAGAAATTGAGACACCAATTTTAAGTGCCGGAACCGATGAAGGAGCACGTGAGTTTATTGTTCCAACACGTAAACAACCTGGTTTCTTTTATACCTTACCGCAAGCGCCTCAGCAATTTAAACAAATGTTAATGGTAAGTGGTTATGAAAAGTATTTTCAAATTGCACGTTGTTTTAGAGATGAAGATTCTCGTGGAGATCGTCAGCCAGAATTTACGCAATTAGATTTAGAAATGGCTTTTGCCAGTATGCAACAAATTATAGATTTAAACACTAAAATGTTTAATGAAGTAGTGAAGAAAATATACGGCAACAAATGGATTTTACGTCCGTTTGAAGTAATTACTTACCAAGATGCTATGGACAAATACGGTTGTGACCGACCAGATTTACGTTTCGGATTACAATTACAAGACATTACAACTATTGTTAAAGACACAACTTTTCAGGTATTTAGCAAACCAATTGAAGATGGCGGAATTGTAAAATGTATTAAAGTTTCTGCAAAAGAACAAGGAAGCAAACGCTTATCTAAAGGACAAATAGAAAATTTAACTTCTATTGCCCAACAACACGGTTTAGGTGGTTTGGCTTATATTATTGTAAATGAAGATGAATTACAATCGCCAATTATTAAATTTTTAGGTGAAGATATTGCAGCAGGAATTATAAAAGTTACCAATGCACAAATTGGTGATATTGTATTTTTCTCAGCAGCAGATTATGCAACTGCCAATAAGGCTTTAGACGCTGTTCGTCAGGAATTAGGTAAAATATTACATTTAATAAATCCAAAGGAATTACGCCCAGCTTGGGTAATAGATTTTCCAATGTTTGAAAGAACTGATGAAGGAAGATGGACATTTACCCACAACCCTTTTTCTATGCCAGCTGTGTACGATTTAGAAAAACATATGAAAGGTATTGATGCTGAAATTGGAACCATTATAGCCCAACAATACGATTTAATTTTAAACGGTTACGAAATTGGTGGAGGATCGGTTCGAGCACATAAATCTGAAATTTTAGAAGCAACCTATAGAAATATGGGTTACAATAAAGAAGAAATGATTAAAAGTGTGGGAACTATGTACAAAGCTTTTCAATACGGAGCGCCGCCACACGGTGGAATTGCTTGGGGAGTTGACCGTTTAATGATGATTTTAGAGAAAAAAGCTTCTATTAGAGAAGTAATGGCTTTCCCAAAAACTGGAACTAGTGAAGATTTATTATTCGGAGCGCCATCGCTTTTATCTGATAAAAAGGTAGAAGAAATGAATGTGAAGATTATTAGAAAATAAATAAAATTTAAAAGAGGCCGTCTAAATAGTTGGTTTTGGTCAACCTGAACTTGTTTCAGGTTCTCATTCTGATGAATAATCAAGTATGTTAAGATTCTGAAACAAGTTAAAAATGAAGACTTTTAACTCTGTTTAGACAGCCGCTTTCTTTATAAATTATAGCCCACAGTAAACATTACAATTCTTGGTAAAATATATGTTTTTTGATCAGAAATTATATAGGATGAAAAGCTATTTGAACTTTTATATTTTACCTTTAATAAATTTTGTGCATCTATTTTAAAACTCCAAGCACTGTCTTCATTTTTATAAGAAAGCGTTGTGTTTGCTAATTGGTACTTATTTTTTTGATTTGAAGTTTTATTAATGTAGTTATAATTTTCGTACTCAAAAGAAAAAATAAACCCTTTTAAAAAATCATAATCTATAGTTAAATAAGGCTGATTGGTAACAAATTTTGATGTTTGATTACTCGATGTGTAATTACCAAAATCTTGTTTAAAACCTACTTCAACTGTTGGAAATTTATCAAACAATGTTTTTGCTGACAAGTTATAGCCAACACTATTATTTTTATTTGTAACCACTTTAGTATCTATATTTTGAATATAGGACAACCTAGAAGCTTGTGTATTGATTCCGTATTTTATTTTCTTTATTTTTTTATCAATAGTTACACTAAAATTTAATCGCTCCTCAGGATTATTTATAAGTATTGGTGAAATAAATTGATTGGTTTCTTCAAACTGAACAGTGTTTTGAATTCCTTTTACTTTTTTACTATAATTAATAGCACTAAACAACATTAACCCTCTGTACAAACTAAATCTGTTATAATAAATACGAGCTGTGTGAAATAGTTCATTTTCTAAGTTTTCATTTCCTTTAAATACTGAATTGTACGAACGTAAATAAAAACGGTTTGCCAATTTTGACGCATCTGAAAAGGCGGTTTTTAACTGATAATTTATTTTTATTTTTTTAGAGTTACTAAACTCTATTTTTGCTGAAAAATCTGGCAAAAGTACTGTTTTTTGATGATTTTCAGTTGTAACTTGTTGTGTTTCCCAATTATAATTGTGCAAAAAAGCACCTTGCTTTAATTCAAAAATACCTGCTTTAAATTTGTAATGAACACCAACAAATAAATCGTTGAGCGTTAAATCTATAGCATTTCCAAAACCTGAGTTATCAAAACTGTTCACAGAACCATCCGCTAACAACTGACTATCTTCCGTTACAAAAGAGTCTTTAGTATAGTTATTTCCAATAGTGGTATATATGTGATTAAAATTATTGAGCACCCAATAATGCTTAAAAATAGCATTAATTGTTGTAGTAGTTGTTTCTTTTAACTGTTTAATACTATACTGATCCGATTCTTCTACGGGAATTAAACCTTGTAAAATTGGTTGATTTGTTTCCCATAAAGTCATTGGATTATTTTCATCTAAAACAGCATCAACAGCAAATGAAAAGGAATGCTTTTGGTTCATTTTTTTATGCCATTCTATATTTTGATTTAGATACTTTGAAACAGCTTCATTCTTTTCTGAAATATGGTTTTGTTCATTTTCAATAACTGATAAAATGGTGTTATTTTTATTATTATCGGTTTTTTTGAACTGTGATTTAAAATACCATTGTTCATTTTTATTGGGTGCATATTCAATGTTTAACTTCCCAATACCCAGTATATTTCTTGTCGCAGAATTATGGGCTGTTTCTTCGGTAAATGCAGTATATTGATTGATGGATTCTTGATATGTTTCATTTTTTGAATGTGAAAAAATAGCATATCCAGAAATGTCTAATTTACTATTCACTACTTTGGTAATGTTTAATGCGCCAAATTTATTGTTACTAGTTACAATATCTTGGGTTTCTAAAAATTGAGAAAAATCACTAGCTGAAATATTGTAAATTGAACCATCGCTTTTTAAAAATGCACTAACGCCACCTTGAAAATTCATATAATCTTTAAACGTAAAAGTTTTCTCTCCTGTATTATTTAAATTTCCAATAAAATTAACATTGGTTTTTGGACTGTAATAGAACAAATTACTGTGGGTTCGGAAAAAATCTTTATTTCCTTTTCCAACTTCAATATCGCCAAAGGCAAATTGCTTTTTATCTTTTTTTAAGAGTATGTTCATTGCTACATCTTCAGAATCTGACACGTTTTTTAAAAAGGCAATTTCATTATAATTATCAATTACCTGAACTTTATCAATAGCATTTGCAGGAATATTTTCAACGGCTAGTTTGGTGCCTCCATTAAAAAACTTTTTACCTTCCACTAACATTTTGGTTACTTTTTTACCTTGTACTGTAACACTTCCATTTTTATCTACCTCAACACCTGGCAGTTTTTTAAGTACATTTTTTAGTTTACGTTCATCGCCAGTAACAAATTTACTGGTATTGTAGGTTATAGTATCTTCTTTTACAGTAACTGGCAACTCAATAATAACTTCTTGCAATTGATTTGGTGCATCTTTTAAAACAATGTTTTTTAGTGCATTTTCGGAAGCTACCAATTTAAAATTAGTGGTTTTAAAACCCATATAACTCACAGAAATAGTATAGGTATCATTTTTTGTGAGTTCTAATTTGTACAAACCAGCATCATCTGTAATTGCAAATTGTAAATTTTTTGTAAGGTCTGCAGGTTTGGCAATAACATTGGCATAGCTTAGCGGATTTTGTAAACTATCGTTTACACTTCCTTTTAAAGTAATGGTTTGGGCGTTTGAATACAACGCCCCAACAAGAACACAACATATTATAGCAATTTGTTTTTTTAAAATCATTTAAACCTATTTAATGTTTTCCGAAAAGATGCTTCATTAATTTCAAGATTTTTGGCTTTAATTTCGTTTTATACTCTTTAAAAAATCATACGCCCTTTTTTTGCTTATTTCATTGTATTCATCCTTTGTTACCTCTTTCCCTTTAGTTGGCTTTATTATTTTAGTGTCTTTTTTGGTATTTAACTCGATTGTTGAGGCATAAAAACGAACGTTTTGATATTGTATTTCTATAATTAAACCCGGTAAACCACCAAAACCTACAGGACCAAAACCAAATGGAATTTCAGGTGCATACCAAGCTTCAACAGGATGATTAAATATACCTACATTATTTTCAACAACTTTTGTAGTGAGCGCCTTATAACATTTATAGTTACCTATTAATTTACTCTCACTGGTAAGTTGCCATTTTATGGAGTCTAAGTTTGAAACTATATTAAAAATTTCTCCTGACATCTCAACACTTCTTATAGCCTCTTTTGTTTTTAAATTCACATAAAAATCACCACTTGCATCTCCTGCACCTACAATAAATTTTAGTGATTTTTCATCTGTTTCAATTGCTAAATTTTCTTCAAATGAAAATAATGATTCATTATTATTAATAATCAGATTGTACCGTAAACTATTGCTACTCTCTTTTAAACCATCTTGTATGGTATTCAATATTTTTTGCTTCTCTGGATTGCTATTATTTATTGGGTAGTAGTTTATTATATCTTTTTTATACATAACAAAAACTTTCCCATTCTGAGAAAAACTTAGTATTGTAAATAATAATAGTGTTGATAAAAGAATTATTTTTTTCATAAAATCTATTTTTTATCTCTTCATAAAACCACCCATCATTTCCCTAATTCTTTCTTTATATTTTTCTTCTGAAATAATTCTACCTTTAAATAGTTTAATTACAGGTTTCTCTTTAGGATACAATTCAATTTTATCTGCGTAAAAAGTAAAATGTGTATCCTTCAACTCAAGTATCAATCCAGGTAAACTATTAAATTGTTTGGGTCCAAACGGAACTGAAATTTCAGGTGTATACCACGCTACTATTTCAAATGTATATTCTCCTGTTGAATTTGTATTTGTTACACTTGTAGTAGCCTTATAACATTTATAGTTTTTTATAAACTTTTTTTCCTGTGAAAGTACCCATTTTATTTTTGAGGGTTGTGATTCGATTAAAAAATCTTCTCCATTAACCTTTCTATATTGTATATCATTTTCTAAATCAGAAAAATAACTACCATTACTTATTAATTTATCTGCAAATACTCCTGCGTTTAAGTTAATATCACTATCCATTTTATTGCTGACAGAAAAAAATGATGTTTGGTTGAAAAACTCCAATTTAAATATTACTTCTGCCATATATTCATTTATCCCATTAAAATGATCCTTTACAATTTGTTTCGTTTTTACACCATTTAATACTTCATTTGGATTAGAACTATGTTTATAATAAGCAAAGCCATAAACATCTTTGCTTTGGGAATAACTATTTATTATTTGAAAAAGTAGGAATGCAATTACTATAATTTTTTTCATTTTAATTTAATTTATTTATCTAAAATATTATGAAGGAGAAAATTTGATGATCAAATTTTCTCCTTTAATAAAATTCTAATTGAATTTATCCCATATTACCTGCTTCAACAATTTCTTGATAGGTATATCCCTCACAAAGAGCATAAGCTACATTCATATTAAAAAATATTTGTTCATCACTCATACCAGCTATATGGGAAGATTCTCCAACCGCTAAGGCTTGTTCTTCGCAAAATCTATCTGATTCAGCTATTTGGCTTAGCTTTAGATTTTTGAAATTCTCAACATTTGAATTAGCATTCACCATTGATAAACTTGCAAAAACAAATACTACACTTAAAATTATTTTTTTACTCACCATTTTTAAATTTACAACTTTGTGTTCGTGATTTTTCTTTGAAAAGTTCATTTTATTAAAATTTAAATTTGTTAATTGCACATAAATGTGCCTTTTTATTTTGTTCACACTGCGAGGAGTTTTAGTTTTGCAACACTTCCTTTGTTTGTATATATTAGCTATGTCATAGTCAATAGTTTTAGGTTAAACATTTTATTAGCGTATTGTGTTCTTAAAATTTTTACCAGCAGAGGATTTTTATTTTATTATTGAATACAATTATTTTTAATATTCCTCTCTTTCTAATTGATCCTTTTTTTTATATAATATTCTATAAATGGAATCATATTCAATTTTATTGACCTCCTTACCTGTTCTAGGTTCATCTATCTCAATTTTATTTATTGAATTTAAATTTAGCTTTTCTAAATAATATGTAAAGATGTCTACTTTAAGTACAACTATTAACCCTGGTAAACCTCCACTGCCCATTGGTCCAGTGTTAACAGGAATTTCAGGAGTATACCAAGCTTCTATAATTTTATTATTCCTCTTCGTTGAATCAACCGATATGGCCTTATAACAAATATATTTATCCATTCTAATTTTTTCATTTGTTAATTTCCAATTATAATCATCAAAGTTTTTAATAATTCTAAAGACCTCCCCTAAACTTTCCTTTTGTTGAATGACTTTTTTTGAAATCAGATTTGAATAAATTTTTCCTGTTATTTTTGCTTTAACACTTGCCATATCAATTTTAGAAGAACTCACATTTAAATTGGATTCATAATAAAAAAGCGAGCTATAATTGTTGAAGATTAATTTAAATTTAGTACTACTTGGACCACTCGAATCATCTATAGTATTCTTTAAAATATTAATATCTTTTGCAGTACTATTTTCAATTTTATTGAAATCAATAGTTGTTTTTAAACCATAAATAGCAACACCATTTATGTTTTGTGAGCATATTTCATTGAATATTAAAAATAAAATTATTGATAAAATCTTTATTTTATTAAACATACCAGTCCTCTATTTATTAAGTATTTATATCCACCCCAAATCATTAGCTATTTCACATAACTGCTTTAGTGAATCAGCAGTTTCATTAATAAGCTCTTCATCATCACTTACTTCTTTTAATTTTGCTTTTATCCAAATTTTAAAAGCCCAACATTTCGCACTTTCAATCCCATTTAAATCATAATTAATATATTCAATCATATTTAATTGATTTATTTGGAATTGTAATTTCATTGGATTTGGAATCTCCTTTATATTTTCCGCATTAACCATTGCAAAACTTGCAAAAACAAATACTATACTTAAAATTATTTTTTTCATTTTATTAAAATTTAAATTAGTTAATAGCGCATAATTGCGCTTTAATATTTTGTTAGTTCTGCGTGGTGTATTACTTTTGCAACACTTCCTCTGTTTGTATTAATTAGCTATGTCATAGTTGGTTGGTTTTAGGTTAAACATTTTATTAGCGTATTGTGTTCTTAAAATTTTACAAACAGAGGATTTTTATTTTACTCCGCTTAATAACAATAGATAAATTACCTTTTTTAAGCTTTATTAAAACTTAAAGGCAGCAAAAAAAATCTCATTACGAGTTTATTCTTTTTTCTTAAAAATATGTAGTAAATAGCAATTTACAGCAGTATTCTTTTTCATATAACAATTTTGTATTCGGTTTTAAATCTTTCTTCAGGTTAAATGTATAAAAAAAAAAAAAAGACTTGGAAAAATATTTTCACTAATTATCTAAATTTAAAATCAGTTTAAATAATAATATTTATCTTATTTTTAAAAAAAGTTAATTTCTTCTACTTTTATCAATTTCTTTATATTTATTTAATAATTGTTCATGAGTTATAATTTTACCTTTTTCAGGCTTTTTAATTTTAGGCTCATTTTTAGAATTTAATTTTATTGAAGTTGCATAATATGTTATACCTCCTTCTGTTAATTCTAAAATAAGACCTGGCAAACCTGCATAATATTTTGGACCAAAACCATTTGAAATTTGAGGAGTATACCAAGCTTCAACTACTATCCTTTTTTTAGGGTTTACTTTTATTGCTGTTGCTTTAAAACAAGTATAAACTCCTATTTGTTTGGATTCGTTTGATAATTTCCAACCTATTTCATTTAAAATTCTTTTTATAATCATTCCTTTATCAAAAGAGCCTAATTCCTCTAATGAGACACTATCTTTCAGGCTTGTGTAAAATTTACTATCACTAGCCGTAAAAATCTTAGCATAATCTATACTGGCATAATTATTTTCTGAACCCAAAATTTCTTTCCAAAAATAATTAGAGCTATCTTTATTAAAAACCAAATTAAATTCAAATGAATCTTGGTATTCCTTTAAGCTTTCATTTATATTATAAAGGGTTTCAGCTTCTCCTGGTTTTCCAAATTGTTTTAATGAATCAATATTAAACATATCTGTAGCTCTATATTTATAAACTACTTCACCTGTAAATTTCTGAGCATACATTGAGTTGTTAATTGTGATTAACAATATTGTCAAATAAATGTATTTGATTAAATCCATATCTATTGTATTTAAAAGTTAAGCCACAGATTTTTGCAAAACTGTGGCTTTGTTAATATTAAAAATCATTTATTGTGGCTCACTTTCTTCCAAACACAATTCTTCAGCTCGAATAGCTATTTTAATTGCCTCAATAAAATCACCCGTTGTTTCGTATGCCGCATCACGAGTAAATTCGTACACTCTATCGCAAAAATCATCATAAACAACAATTCTTTCAATTTGCTTATTGATAACATCATTCTTTATATTTTCCGCATTCACCATTGCTAAACTTGCAAAAACAAATACTATACTTAAAATTATTTTTTTACTCACCATTTTTAAATTTACAACTTTGTGTTCGTGATTTTTCTTTGAAAAGTTCATTTTATTAAAATTTAAATTTGTTAGTAACGCATAATTGTGCTTTTATATTTTGTTTGTACTGCGAGGTGTATTACTTTTGCAACACTTTCCTCTGTTTGTATTAATTAGCTATGTCATAGTTGGTTGGTTTTAGGTTAAACATTTTATTAGCGTATTGTGTTCTTAAAATTTTACAAACAGAGGATTTTTATTTTATTCAACTCTTGTTTATTTATTCCTACTCAAATCTATTTTTTAAAACCATTAAACATTCTCTTACTTAAATCATTGAATTCCTTTTGAGTTATACTTCTACCGCGCATGGGTTCGTTTATTTCAAGATGATCAAATATTTCAATACTTTTTAGTTTAAACAAAATATTTCCTTCTTCAAGTTGAACTATAAGACCAGGAAGCCCATTGTATTCCTTTGGTCCATAATTAAAAGGTAATTCCTTTGAATACCAAGCTACTACTAATTGTTCTTCGACTCCTCTTGAACCTTCAATATATTTTTTTGTTGTAGCTTTATAACAATTATAAATCCCTATCTTCTTAACATCTTTATAAATTATCCATTCAAATTTAGGAACTTCTAACAAAAAATCTTGACCAAAAGAGTTCTTACTTTGTATAGTTTTTTTATTATTGAAATAATATGATCCTTTAAACCTGCCGATTCTTTTCAGAATTTTTATACTATTCTTATTAATTTCAAGTTGGTTTGGAAGATAAAACAAGGAATTTTTTTTATCAAAATCTAAAACAAAATTTACAGATTCAGAATAAGAAAGGCTTTTTTTGTAATCAGCTCTCATTTTAAATAACATTTGCTTTTTTTTGGAATCCATTGAACTTTCATCAATTTTAGAAATACTATCATTATTGTAAAAATGGATATTATATAATGCTTTGTATGAATTTTGGCTATTTACACTTTTACTTATTAAAAATAAAAGAAATAATATTTTAATATATTTCATTGTAATAAAGATTATCCCTCCATAATTTATTTGGAGGGAATTAAATTATATGGTATATTAATTGATTAATTTTTTCAACTTAATTACCCATACATTCTTCATAGGCTTCTTCAAAGACATAATATTCTTCCTCATATGATAACCAACCTGTTCCATACCAAGTTCTGGAATCTTCATTAGCCATATAAACGGCTATTTCGGCTGACTCATAACAATCTACACTATTTTGAGCTGATCCAATCGTAGTAACCCCAAGAACAAAAACTAGTCCTAATATTATTTTTTTCATTTTAGTAAAATTTAAATTTGTTAGTAGCGCATAAATGCGCTTTAATATTTTGTTAGTACTTCGAGGTGTATTACTTTTGCAACACTTTCCTCTGTTTGTATTAATTAGCTATGTCATAGTTGGTTGGTTTTAGGTTAAACATTTTATTAGCGTATTGTGTTCTTAAAATTTTACAAACAGAGGATTTTTATTTTACTCCGCTTAATAACAATAGATAAATTACCTTTTTTAAGCTTTATTAAAACTTAAAGGCAGCAAAAAAAATCTCATTACGAGTTTATTCTTTTTTCTTAAAAATATGTAGTAAATAGCAATTTACAGCAGTATTCTTTTTCATATAACAATTTTGTATTCGGTTTTAAATCTTTCTTCAGGTTAAATGTATAAAAAAAAAAAAAAAGACTTGGCAAAATAATTTTATTATTAAGCCATATTTAAAATCAGTTTAAATAAGAACATTATTTATCCTATTTTTACACCAAATTAATTTTATGTCACAATTCACATTATTATTTGCCAGTATTTTAGGAGGTTTAGCCGTTATTTTTGGCGCATTTGGAGCGCACTCGTTGAAAAAACTCTTAAATGAAGATCAATTAAAAAGTTTTGAAACTGCTGTAAAATACCAACTATATCATGCTATTGTTTTATTAGTTATTGGGTTTAATTTAAGTTTAGAAACTTCACTAGAAAAATATATGGTGTACAGTTTTATAATTGGGATTTTGCTGTTTTCATTTAGTATTTATGGCTTGGTTATTTCTTCAGCAAACAATAAAAAATTAAAATTTTTAGGCCCAATTACGCCACTTGGAGGGTTGTTTTTGGTGTGTGGTTGGATTTTGTTATGTTTTTCAATATTGAATTTATAACATAAAAGAGGCTGTATAGAAAGTGAAGTTTTCGTCAACCTGAACTTATTTCAGGTTCTCATAATGATTGAAAATCAGAATATTGAGATTTTGAAACAAGTTCAGAATGACGGCTTTTAACTCTTTTTATACAGCCTCTAATAAAAATCTACTAACTAAAGTTTTTGTCTATAATTTATTTTGAAGAAAATAATTTAGGGTTAAAAGTAAACATAATCCAACTCCAAGAACTGTTCTCATCTTTATCACCTCCTTTTAATACTTCCATAGAATTTGTTCCGTACATTTTAGAATAACCTGCGCTAAATGCAATATTATTAGCTACTTTATAACCAATTGTAAAATCAATTTCAGTTCCTAATTTACTATCCATTTTAGTACCTCCACTATAAATATCTGCAGCAGAAGAGAAGAAATGAGGAATAACCTTTGCTGAAAACTTGTCTTTATTATAACCAACAAAAGCATTAATATCCACTAAACCAACAGAACCTCCGTGGTTTCCAACATAAAAATAATCCATCCAACCATTAAATTTGTGGTTTGTACCATATAACGGATTGAAGGATTTTACGTCTAAACTTGAATCATTCATATCTTTACCGGATAAATATTCAGCACCTAATCCAAAAGAAAATAATTCTGAAGCTTTATAACTTAAATTTCCTGAAAAGTTTGATGCAGAAACATCTTTATCTGAAATTTTTCCAGTTTGAACATATATAGAAAAATCTGAAGCAAATTTTCCTTCTTTATACGTAATATATGTACCCAAAGTTTGAGAATAATCTACTTTTTGATCTCCAGAATTTAAATATTCAACACCATTATTTAAAGCTAATAAGCTTAAACCTACTTTATCAATTGCTGTGTGATAATACGCATATTGAAATGTTTTGTAACCAGCAATATTGCTATATAAATTATCTACACCAGCTTGGCTATCTGCATTTAAAGCAAATCCTACATCTAAATTACTTTTTTCTGAAGTCTTAAATTTGACAATCATAGCATCATGGCTTCTAGCTTGTTGTGCCCAACCTACATTTCCAAAAATTCTACTGTCATCATATACAATTTCTTGACGACCAAATTTTAATGAAAATTTATCAGATAATAAAGCCTCAGCCCAAGCTTCGTGTAACATAGTTGCGTTGTCATCAGCTCCTAAAGTGCTAATATCTCCCCAAACTCTTACGTTTTGTAAAGAAACTCCTAACTTAATTTTGTCTTGACTAAAATTAAAATTTAAACGTGAACGTTGTGAAATAAAGTTTGCTCCATCTGCATTTGTAGCTGATAAGGATCCATAGCCATGTTTGTTCTCAAAACGTGGTCTAATTTCAGCAGAAAGATCAAATTGTTGTGCATAATTTGTTGTTACCATTAATGTAACTAAAAGTGTAAAATAAAAATACTTTCTCATTGGTATTTGTTTTAATTATTTTTCGATTTAATATATAAAGACCTTCTTGTCTTTATATGGCGAAAATACAAGCTATAAAGCAACTAAATACTGATTTTTATCAACTTTAGTTATTTTAGAATAAAAATTATAATTCCAATTACCACAAACAAATAAATGAAAATTGAATATTTCCAAAAAATATGGGCGCTTCTCATTTCCATAAAATAAAATGAAACACCTAAAAATTTAATTGCAGAAAGCACTAAAATAATAATTGTAGAAACTGTTGTTGCTATTGTTAAATTTGAAACCAACGCAGTACTTATTGTTAGCAAAATAAGAACTATCCATACTGTTAAAAGAAGGTTTTTTTTCATTTTAAAAAAGTAAATAAATTACGGGAAACAATAACAGCCAAATTAAATCGCACATATGCCAAAAAGCGGCACTCGCTTCAAAATCTTCTAAAATAATTGTTGCTTTTCTCTTTAAACTAATGTAGTTGAACATTAAAATCACCAATCCAACCAGCACATGAATCACATGAAACAAGGTTAACATCCAATAAAATGAGAAAAATGTATTGTATCCAATTGTGATACCTAATTCCAGTTTAAAATAATATTCTACACTTTTTAAAAGTAAAAATAGCACACCACCAAACATTGTAAATTTTAAAAAGCGTGTTGCTTTTTTTAAATCATTTTCTTTGAAACTCTCAACAGATTTAGCCATAAAAAAACCGCTTGTTAATAAAAACACAGTGTTTATGGCTCCAAAACCTGTATTCAATAACAGTTTAGAGGTATGAAAAACTTCGGGCTCATCTTTGCTGTATAAAACCATGGCTATTAAAGCTGCACCAAAAGTGAATAATTCTAGGAAAATAATAATCCATAATAAAATACCTCCTGGTGGATATGCAATATTTTTAGTGTTTATTTGTGCTGTTTTCATACATTAATCCCAATCTAATAAACGTTTTTCGCCTTCTAACTTTTGAATATCGGTTACATCTTGAGACATTTCAATTACACCTCTATATTTTTTGTTATTATCACGAATAGCAAAATAACGGATATGAATTTGGCGTCCTCTAAAATTGAACCAAAACTCGGCAACATCTTTTGTGCCTGATTTAAATTCTTCCACAATTCGTAATACCATATCCACACTTTTTGGTGGGTGACAAAAACGAACTTCACGACCAATAATTCCTTTGCTACGAGGAAAAACACGATCTTCTCCTCTATTGTAAAAAATTACTTTATCGTTTTCATCCACAAAAGTGATGTCAACTGGTAAAAAACGAAGCAATAAATTTACTTGTTCAGGTGTCATATAACCTTCATCATAATGAAATGTGTTTTCTAAAGAAAAAGACAAATCTCTTTTAGAAAAATCTTCACTTGGGTGCACATATGTTTCTTGCTCAATTGCAGGATATGGTAATGGTTTTTCTAACAACATCCAACCAATTTCCTCATCGCCTTGGTAAAATTCTTTCCATTCGTCTTCCGATAATAATTCCATTGAATTTGGAAACAACTTCATATCTTCAATAGATAATAATCGTTTAATTCCTTCAATTAAATACGGAACATTATCAATTATTTTTGCTGTATTCTTTTCCGTATTATAGGTGTTTAACAAACGTATTTGATCTCGTAAATTATCATGAAAAGACCACATTCCTTGACTTGGACCTTCCCAACCGTGTTTTTCTAAATACGGAAATAATTGATTTTCTTTTCTTGAAAATCGTTTTTCAATAGTTGTTAACTGATTGAAAACATTAAAATATTTTTGAAAATCGGCAACAGGATTAGCATCGTATAATTCTGATAATAAATTTTGAATTAGTTCGCTTTCTTGGTAATATACTTTTACTGGATGCCCAATTGGTAATTTTTCTACAGTTGATAAAAATGAATTCATTGTACTATTTTTATATGTTTATGCAACAATTTTTAAAATTTTTGGAATAAATACATGAGTATTAAAATGCATGTATTTTTGAAGTTTATGATCTAATTCTTGTAATTTTTCATATAAAAATCGGTACGAATTACAAGCTTCATTTGGCGCAGCGTAATGTGATGATAGTTTTGAAATTTCTTTAAATGTATCACTCACCAAATGTTGCGCAATTTCGCTTTTGTTCAAAGCTTTTTTAACACTTTCAATTTGAGTTGTTGAAATATCCGCTGTACTATTATTTAATGCTAAAACACTTTCTATAGCAGGAAACAAACTAGTTTCAGTATTTTTAACCATTTCAACTAACACAATTTCAACGGCTTGCATTAAGTTGTTTATTTCCAAAACTTCTTTATGGTCACTTCCATGAACCTCAGCAACTTTAGCTGACAAAGGCATTATTTGAGGAAGTGTTTCATAAATATATTGATGAAAATCTTCCGTTGCTTGTTCCATTAAAGTTGTAATATCTAAATCGTTCAGATTTTGTTCACCTGAAATTTTGTTATTAATAGCATCTATTTCTTGCTTTAATATTTCAAAATCTACTCCAATTTTTTTACAAGCGTTTTCTAAAGTTACGCCTCCTCCACAGCAAAAATCGATATTGTATTTACTAAAAATGTGATCTGATCCTAATTTTTTTGATACAACTTCTGCAACTGTATTTTCTTTAGTAATTGTCATAATTAATAATTTATGATTGATGTTTTATTTTCTCATATAGTTGAACCATAGACTTTAACAATTCAACTGGTGTTGTTAATATTTGATAATGATTTTGCCCAAACATTTGTGGCAAATAATATTTTGCTTGCGCCTCAATTGCCAAAGCATACGAATTAATATTGCGTTCATTTAATTCTCTTAATGCTTGTTTTACATCATTTACGCCGTATTTTCCTTCGTATTTATCGTAATCGTTTGGTTTTCCATCCGACAATAAAATCACCCATTTATTTTTTGTGCTTCTTTTGTCAAGCATTGCACCTGAATGTCGTAATGCGGCTCCAATTCTGGTATATCCGCTTGGTTCAACAGCACCCACTTTAAATTTTGCTTTATTCCAATCTTCATCAAAATCTTTTATGGTGATGTACGAAGAATGATTTCTTGTTTTTGAATAAAAACAGTCGATTGAAAAATCGATATTAAATTCATTTAAAATTTCTCCAAATAAAATTGAAACCTGCTTTTCCACATCAATAACTCTGTTTCCTGCAGCATAACCATCGCTTGATAAACTGATGTCTAACAATAATAAAATGGATAAATCTTTCTCTTTTTTTCGTTTTGAAATGTATATATTTTCTGATGGTGTGTGTTTTGAATGCACATCTACAAATAAATCTGTAATAGCATCAATATCAAACTCTTCTCCTTGTAATTGTCTTTTTTGTTGTTGGTATTTATTGTTTACAGAAGTCAGCATTTTTCGCAAACCCATTAAAGTACTATTGTTTTCTTTTATCGTTTTTTTATAGTAATTCACATTATTTTTTACCAATGTTTTTGGGTACACTTTACAAAAATCTTCTTTGTACACTCGTTTTGTATAATCCCATTCGTCGTATTTAATGTGATAGCCATTTGCATCAAAATCAGCACTTTCAGAAACTGTTGTATTTTCAATAAAATCGGCCTGATACACAGAATGTGCCGTATCATCAACACGCACCGTGTATTTCATATTCACATCTTCCAACGCATTTGAATGGTCGTCTAATTCGTCTTCACCATCAAAATCTCTAAAATTTCCACCAAATTCTTCAGCAGTTTCAACCTTTTCAAATTGATGTTGCAATACTGCATCTTCTTGCTGTTTTATATCTACTTGAACCGAAATAATTTCTTCAACCGCTTTCGATTTTAAAATAGTTTTTGGCTGTTCTTCAGCTGCCTTTTTTACTTTGTCTGAAAAATTGTTTAAACTATTTTCTGAATCTTCTTC
Source organism: Lutibacter sp. (assembly GCF_016342705.1). Lineage (GTDB taxonomy): Bacteria > Bacteroidota > Bacteroidia > Flavobacteriales > Flavobacteriaceae > Lutibacter. The sequence goes on from NZ_JAEINV010000010.1 coordinate 96,574, forward strand.
AGGATTATTTCGCATCCATTTTCCGTAGATAAATGAAAAATCTGCCAACGTTTCTTCTTTTACTTTTGAAGTATAAAACGTTTTTAAATTGGTATAATATTTTTCTGTAATTGGAAACTGTTCAAACAACAAATCCAATATTTCTTTTGAAGTTTCTTGTGCTTTTTGTTGAGATTCTAATAACTCATGTTCCTGATTATCATTCCAATTTAAGTTTAAATTCTTTTGAACTGATAAATACAAAACTCTAAATAAATAATAGGCAATATTTTCATCGGTTGAAGGAAAATCTGTAAACTTTGTTGGTAAAAAGAAGTTATTATTTTTAAAACCACCTTCACGTTCTGCTTCGTAAATCTCAATAGATTCGCCAGTAATTGCACGCGCCAATAGTACTAAACGAGGTTTAATATCTGCTAAATTTACCGCAGCTATATTTTCCGCTAATTTTGCCTTCTTTTTTCTTTTGAAATAGTAGGCTAGTTTAGTAAATATGTATTCATCTGGCTCGAACATTTTTTTTGGCTTTTGGCTATTGGCTAATTATATCATTAAATTACATAAATCTTTTAAGGCTTCTATCACTTCTAAATCGTCTGTTAAAGGTTCTACAACAGCAACTTCAACTGATAATCTTTTTGGTAATCCACTATGAATTAATTTAGCTGCATCCACCAACAAACGTGTTGAAACAGTTTCTGCCAAACCTAGTTCGGTTAAATTTCTAATTTTAGTAGCAATATTTACCAATTTTTTAGCCATTGAACTATCAATTCCTGTTTCATTCACTAAAATTTCAGCTTCAATTTTCTCTTCAGGATATGCAAATGAAGTAGCTATAAAACGCTGACGAGTAGATGGTTTTAACTCTTTAAATCCTTTTTGATAACCTGGATTAAAAGATGCTACCAACATAAAATCTTCGTGAGCTTTCACTGTAATTCCTAACTTATCAATAAACAATTCACGACGGTGATCTGTTAAAGAGTGAATTGCTACAATTACATCTGGTCTGGCTTCCGCAATTTCATCTAAATAAATAATGGCGCCTTGCTTAATTGCAGTTGTTAATGGTCCGTCCGACCAAATTGTTTCGGCTCCTTTTATAATATATCTACCAACTAAATCTGTTGATGAAGTTTCTTCATGGCAACTTATTGTAATTAGCTTTTTGTTTAATTTTGAAGCCATAAACTCTACAAACCTAGATTTTCCAGTACCTGTTGGCCCTTTTAATAAAAACGGTATTTTGTTTTTATAAGCGTGTTCAAATACCTCAACTTCTTTGCCTATTTGATGGTAATATGGTAATTGAGTGTTCATTTTTATTTTTTATTGATTTATTAGATTAAAAACCAGAGTTTTGGAATTTTCAGAAAACAAGTTTGGTCGTTTGCTTATTATCTCAAACTCTGGCATCAATCTAAAAAACTACAATTTTATATTTTTTGCTAACTATTCATTAATTTCTAAAGCTTCATCGGTTGGTTTACCGTGCTTATAAAAATCAATAATATATAATCCAATTCCTGTTGTAAACATAGTTGCACATAATATCAACACAACAAAATGAATGCTAATTTCCTTTTGAACTTGCATAAAGTCCATTCCAAACTTACGTTCTAAATAAACCTGAGCAACTCCTGCAACTCCAAAAGCAACTGTCATTCCAATCATACCAATATTAGCTAACCAAAAAGCCATTCTACCAGTTGCGCTATCATATAATTTTCTACCTGTCATATTTGGCAAAGCATAACTTATAATTGCTAAAACAATCATAGCATACGCTCCCCAGAATGCTAAATGTCCGTGCATTGCAGTTACTAAAGTTCCGTGTGTATATAAATTTGTTTGTGGTAACGTATGTGCAAAACCTAATAAACCTGCTCCAACAAAGGAAACAATTGCAGAACCTAATGTCCAGTATAATGCTAATTTGTTTGGATGTTTTTTCTCTCCTTTTCTATACATATTTACGGCAAATAATGCCATTGCTAAAAATGCTAAAGGCTCTAATGCTGAGAAAATTCCACCAACAACTAACCAAATTTTATTTACACCTATGTAGTAGTAATGGTGACCAGTTCCTAAAACTCCTGATAAAAAAGTTAATCCAACAATTACATAAAGCCATTTTTCAATAACTTCTCTGTCAACACCAGTTAATTTGATTAATAAGAATGATAAAATACCACCCATAATTAATTCCCAAACTCCTTCTACCCATAAATGAACAACCCACCAACGGAAAAATGAATCAGTAACTTGGCTATCAAAAGGTAACATTCCTGGTAAATACAGCAACGCAGCAAATAATAATCCCATTGAAAGCACTAGTGCTGTAGTTGTACGTCTTTTAGATTTAAATAATGTAGTTAAAATTAATCCTAAGAATAATAGTACATTAACTACTACCAAATAATCTAAAGGGCGAGGAATTTCTAAAAATTTACGTCCTTCCCAAATATTGAAATGGAATCCAACAACTGCTACAACACCAACAACTGCTAAACTTATTAATTGTACATATGCCAATTTTACGTTTACCAATTCTCTTTGAGCCTCTTCAGGAATAATATAGTACGCTGCTCCCATAAAACCAGACAACAACCAAACTACTAATAAGTTGGTATGTACTGCTCTTGCGGTATTAAATGGAATAAATTCGTGTAAATTATCAAATCCTATTCGGGCAAAACCCATAATAAAACCGTAGGTAATTTGTAATACTAACAATAGCATAGAAAGGGCAAAAAACCAATATGCTACTTTTTGTGATTTATATTTCATGATGCTTTTGTTTAGTTGTTAATTTTATCTTTTGCTAAAGGCGAAACAATTCTATCGAAACCATTTAAATCAATTTTTCCAATCCATTTAAAGAAAGCTACCACATCGCTAGCTTCTTGTTCGGTCATTCCATATGCAACCATTTTTCTTCCGTTTGGCTGCCAAGGTCCTTTAGACATTAAAATACTTTTTATTACTTCCTCACCATTTCCATCATAACGAACGTTTAATCTATCTACTACTTTAGTAAGTTCTGGCGCATAATAAGCACCTTCTCCCAGAATAGTATGACAGCCCATACAGTTATTAGATTCCCAAATTTCTTTCCCTCTAACTACTTCCGCAGTAAGGTTTTCATGATTTGTTTGGTCTGCTCCTTCTGATAATGAATACACCGTAAGTCCTATAAATATTAGGAAGGTTACCAATGTACCACCAAGAAAGAACGCCCTTGCTTGTTTTTTAGATAACATGTTTTAAAAGAGTTTAATTTAGTTAAATTGATTATTATATTAAAGGACCTTTTTATCTTTTATTATTGCAAAAATATATAATTTTTTAATAAGAATTATGACGATTGTCATAATTCTTATTTTTTTTCAAAATCCGTAGAAATATCTTTTAGTGTTAGCTTTCTTCCTTGAGCAATAATTTCTTTGGAAAATTCCATGATACTTAAATCTCTGAATTTTCCTAAAATACCATTTTTAAAAGGTTCAACTATAAAATGAACTGGACAAGGATTTAAACCATCACATTCAGAAAGGCCTAAAAAACATTCGTTTAACCTAGATAATCCATCAATATTTTCAATAATATCCAATACTGTTCTTTTTCCATTTTTTTTAGTCAAATAAAAACCTCCATTTGGTCCTTTAGTTGAAGAAATGATCTTACCACGCACTAATTGCTGGAATAATTTAGCTAAAAAAGGATTAGGTACATCAATGCTTTCAGCGATTACTTTTACACTTATTTTATGGGTTTCACTTGAATGTTCTGCCAAAAACAATGTTGATAAAATGGCATACTTACTTGCACGAGATAACATCATAATAAATAATATTGTTTGATTTCTTTAGAATGCAAAATTAACAAAAAAAGAGTAACAAGTATTATATTTTTTTAAATTTAACCGTAAAGTGCCTCATAATAGGTGCTTCATCGCTAATTATGAATCCAGATTTTGCTTCATTTCTTGTATCAAAAATATTTTTTATAGAGGCTGCAATATAATCCATATGGTTATTTGTATACGTTCTTCTTGGAATTGCTAAACGCACTAATTCTAATTCTGGATATCTATTTTCTCTAGTTACAGGATCTCTATCCGCTAATACAGTTCCAATTTCAACACCTCGAATTCCACCTACAACATATAATTCAACAGCTAAAGCTTGTCCTCTATATTCATTACGAGGAATTGTTGGCACAAATTTATTGGCATCTAAATAAATAGCATGACCTCCAAACGGTTGTTGCACAGGAACACCATAATCAACTAATTTCTGCCCCAAATAATCTACTTGCTCCACCCTACTTTCTAGATAATTAAATTCAGTAGATTCATTTAAACCCACTGACAATGCACCCATATCTCTACCATTCATTCCACCATAAGTTATAAAACCTTCAAACATAATATTAAAAACAGTGGCTTGTTTAAAAACTTCTTTACTATTTAAAGCTATAAAACCTCCCATATTTACCAATCCATCTTTTTTAGCACTCATGGTCATTCCATCACCATAAGAAAACACTTCTTTTACAATTTCTTTAATAGTTTTATCAGCATAACCTTCTTCTCTTTTTTTGATGAAATACGCATTTTCAGAAAAACGAGCTGCATCAAAATATAATGGAATTCCATATTTTTTACAAAGTTCAGAAACCTCTTTTGTGTTTTTAACAGATACTGGTTGCCCGCCTGCACTATTGCAAGTAATAGTTAAAATTACAAACGGAATTTTTTCTTTTGGATGTTGTTTAAATACTAGTTCTAATTTTTTTAAATCTATATTTCCTTTAAATGGATGCACAACTGAAGTATCAAAAGCTTCATCAATAGTACAATCTATTGCAGATGCTTTTCTGAATTCAATATGTCCTTTTGTAGTATCAAAATGAGAATTTCCTGGCACAACATCTCCTTCTTTAACCAATGCAGAAAACAAAACATTCTCCGCTGCTCTACCTTGATGCGTTGGTAAAAAATATTTAAACCCTGTAATCTTCTTTACTGTCTTTTTTAATTTTAAAAAAGAAGATGATCCTGCATAACTTTCATCACCAATCATCATTTCTGCCCACTGTTTATCGCTCATTGCGCCTGTTCCAGAGTCTGTAAGCAAATCAATAAAAACTTTATCAGATGATAGGTTAAATAAGTTATAATGTGCTTTTTTTATCCATTTTAAGCGTTGTTCTTTAGTTGATCTGTTAATAGATTCAACCATTTTAATTTTATACGGTTCAGCATATGGTAATTCCATAATAATAATTTTAAAAATTTACAATAAGATTCTTTAACTTGGTTTAAAACCAATTGACTGGAAGGAAAGGGTTTACTTAATAAAACACTCTGGGCGTTTTATATATAAATAATTACTATAAAATAATTTGAAAAAACTTAACGTATTCATGAAATTTATTTCTGATAACAAATTTACAAAATTTTAATTTTTAAAGCACTATTTTCAAATTTTTATAAAAAAATTTAGTGACAATAATCAGTAAATGTGATAAAAGTTACAGTTAACTTTACATTCGCAAAAAACTAGGTGATTTTTATCTTAAAATTATAATAATAAAGTAGTTTTATGACAATTATCATTAGTTTTGCAAAACGTTATTTTTAATAATAAATTTAATAAAATGAATAAATTTTTATCTTTTATATATTCTACCAGAATTATGGCCGTTCTTTTTCTTGTATTTGCTGCAGCAATGGGTGTTGCAACCTTTATAGAAAATGATCACGGAACCGAAACAGCCAAAGCTTTAGTTTATAACGCTTGGTGGTTTGAAGGAATTATGATCTTTTTTGCTATTAACTTTTTTGGAAATATTTTTAAATATAAATTATTAAGAAAAGAAAAATTAGTTGTTTTAGCATTTCACTTAGCCTTCTTTTTAATAATTGTTGGCGCCGGGATAACAAGATATATAAGTTTTGAAGGTATTATGCCAATTAAAGAAGGTGCTGTTAGTAATACTTTTCTTTCTGAAAAAAATTATATAAGCATAGTAGTTAATGATGGGAATGAACAAAAAACTCCTTATCATAAGCCTGTTTTATTATCATCAATTAGTAAAAATAGTTTTAATTATACAACCGATTTTAAAGGAACGGATATTTCTGTAAAATTAACAAATTACACTCCAAATGCTGAAGAAGTTTTTGAGGAAACTGAAAATGGTGAAGAGTATTTATTATTTGTTGAATCTGGTGGAGGCGGAAGACACAACCATTATTTAAAAAAGGGAAATGCTGAAGTTGTTCACGGAGTACAGGTTGGTTTTGATTCTCCAACTAAAAATACTATCGATTTTAAAACTGTTGATGGTAGCTTAAAAATTGCATCAGCTGTTGAAGGTCAATTTTTTAGAATGGCCGATAATTTTGAAGGAAATATAGCAAAAGATTCATTACAAGATTTTTCACTTTTAGCAGTGCATTCTATTGCTGGTTTACAATTTGTTGTACCAAAAGGACCAATAAAAGGTTCCTATAAAACAGTTTCTGGAAATAAAGAAATGAATTCTTTAGCTCAATTAGAATTTGACGTAACAGTAGGAGGAGAAACAAAACATATTAAATTAAACGGAGGGAAATTTGCAATTCAACCTCCAACTCAATTTTCAATTGGAAATTTAAACTTTAGAATGAGTTATGGCGCTATGCAAATGCAATTGCCGTTTAGCATTAAATTAAACGATTTTCAATTAGATAAATACCCGGGATCTGAAAGCGCTATGTCATTTGCCAGTGAAATTACTGTAATTGATCCAAGTGAAACTTTTGATTTTAGAATTTTTATGAATCACATATTAAATTACAAAGGTTATAAATTTTTCCAATCTAGTTATAATATTACCCCAGAATATGAAGAAACACATTTATCCGTAAATCATGATTTTTGGGGAACTACAATTACGTACATAGGATATTTCTTATTATATGCAGGATTAATATTAATTATATTTATGCCAGGTACACGTTTTGATTTCTTAAGAAAAAGTTTACAAAAAATTAAAAAAACTAAAACAACACTTTCTGTTCTAGCGTTACTTTTATTTTCTGTCTTTTCCTTTGGACAAGAACACAATCATGCAATGTCTGAAAAGCAAATTGATTCTGCTTTGGTGGCTAATGAAATTAGTTTAGAACATGCAGAAAAATTTAGTAAGCTTATTATTCAAGATGCTGGAGGAAGAATGAAACCAGTACATACCTACGCATCAGAATTATTACGAAAAGTAAGTAAACACGATACATATAAAGATATGAATGCTACTCAAGTATTTCTATCTATTCAACAAAATCCAAGAGTTTGGTTTCAAATTCCAGTAATTTATATTGAAAAAGATAATACCAAACTAAGAGATATTGTTGGTATTCCACACGATCAAAAATATGCAGCATTGGCAAGCTTTTTTGATGAACAAGGAATGTATAAAATTTCTGAAATTCAGCAAGAAGCTCAAAAAAGTAATATAAAAAGTAAGTTTGAAAAAGATGTTATTAATGTAGACAGAAGAGTTAATTTATTATATTCTGCTATAACTGGTGATATTTTGCGAATATTCCCTATTCCAAATGATATTAATCATACGTGGGTATCACATAATAATATTCAACCAACAAATTTTAAAGGTCAAGATTCTTTATTTGTTCGTCAAATATTACCAATTTATTTACAAACATTATCCGAATCCAAAACAACAAAAGACTACTCTCAATCTGATGAAATTATTGAGGGTATTATAAAATTCCAAAAAAAATATGGTAGTGATGTTTATCCTTCAGACCATAAAATAGATTTAGAAATTGCCTATAATAAATATGATGTTTTTAGAACAATATATAGCTATTATATGTACATAGGAACGTTAATGTTCTTATTTGTAATATTTCAAATTTTCAATTCAAACAAAGTAATAAACTACTTAATAAAAGGAAGTATTGCCATTATTATACTACTATTTTTAATGCATACTGGAGGTTTAATTGCACGTTGGATTGTAAGTGGAAACGCTCCTTGGAGTAATGCGTATGAATCTATGATATATGTAGGTTGGGCCACCATGCTATTTGGGCTAATTTTTGGACGAAAATCATCTATGACCATTGCAGCAACAGCGTTTTTAACCGCATTTATTTTAATGGTTGCACATTGGAACTGGATGGATCCTGAAATTGCAAACCTTCAACCTGTATTAAACTCATATTGGTTAATGATTCACGTTTCAATAATTGTTGCTAGTTACGGCCCATTTGCTTTAGGTATGATTTTAGGTTTAATTTCATTAATATTAATGGCTTTAACTACCCAAAAAAACAAAGCAAAAGTTGGCGCTATGATTAAAGAGTTGACCACTATTAATGAAATGTCTTTAACTGTAGGTTTAGTGATGTTATCAATAGGAAACTTTTTAGGAGGACAATGGGCCAATGAAAGTTGGGGACGCTACTGGGGATGGGATCCAAAAGAAACTTGGGCTTTAATTAGCATTATGATTTATGCTTTTGTATTGCATTTAAGATTAGTACCAGGTTTAAGAAGTAGATTTACGTTTAACGTATTTTCTGTTGCTGCTTTTGCTTCCATATTAATGACGTATTTTGGAGTTAACTTTTACCTATCCGGTTTACATTCTTATGCTAGTGGAGATAAAGTAATTACACCCGTATTTGTATACTATTCTATTGTAATTGTAGCTATTTTATCAATTTTCGCCTATTTTAAATTCAAAAAACATTATAAAAAATAATAATTACCAATGCAAAAATGTAACTTTGCAAACTATTAAAAAAATATAAAAATGTTTAATAAGTATATAAAATTAGTAATAGCAGGAGCAATTTTTATTTGGTCAATTTTTCAATTTGTTGAAGGGAATATAATGAATGGTATTTCATTAATTTTATTAGCTGGTATTTTTGTGTTGTTTTATTTTAAAAACGAATTTATTTTACTAGCCTTTTTACAATTAAGAAAACAAAATTTTGCTGGAGCAAGTAAATGGTTGTCATATATTAAAAATCCTAGCAGTGCTTTAATTAAAAAACAGGAAGGTTATTATAATTTTTTACAAGGAATTATGGTTTCACAAACCAACATAACACAGGCTGAAAAATATTTTAAAAAAGCGCTTAGTTTAGGTTTAAATATGAACCATGACATTGCAATGGCTAAATTACAACTAGCAGGAATTGCAATGACAAAAAGAAGAAAAAGAGAAGCTACACTGTTAATGAATGAAGCTAAAAAGCTGGATACTCAAAATATGTTAGCTGAACAAATAAAAATGTTAAAAGACCAATTAAAGAAAATTTAATTTTCTTTAATTTCATAAAAAAAGCGCAACAAATGTTGCGCTTTTTTTATGCTTAACCTTTAAATTATTGTAGAATTAATGGAACCAATTCTTTCGTATATTGAATTATGTAAATACCATTATTTTCAAAACTTCCGCTAGCTTTTTTAGCATAGTTAAAGGAAGATGAAACCCTAACAGATTTCCCAGCCTTTAAACCATCTTCTAATGAATCGTAACTAGCTAATCTAATTAATACATCATACGTAACATCAAACCCTCTAATAGCATAATCACTTGGGATTGTATTATTTTCTTTTTGAAATTTTGTGAAAAAGTTTTTTATCAACACGCTATCCATATTAAAAAACTCAGCCGTAGGATAAGTAAAATTCAATTGCCCCAAATAATTATTATCTACTCCCTCAAAGTTTTTACCTTTATCTAAAGATATTAAATGAATTACAAACTTATCTGCAAGTCCTTTTAAATTATTAATTGTAGAAGCAGTTGTTACATTATCTTCACTTATTAAAAATACCCAATTTTTAACACCTTCTTTTAATTTTTCTGAAATTCTACCACCGCCTACATAGCCTTTTTCAGGCTTAATTACCGATACATTTTTAATCCCTTCAAAAGAATTTAGTTTATTAACAACTCTCCAAAGCACACTTTGAGATTCAGTTTTACCATCATTAATAACAATAATGTTTTCGCCATTATAAGTTCGCTCTAAATAAGTTATTAATTTATCTTCTACCAATGCTTCTTTCGGAGAAGATTTTATTAAGTTCTCTGCACCATAAGAATCCTGACTTTTTGAGAAAAAAGGCGTAATAACAGGTGTTTTTATGTGTTTAGTTAACCATTCTGCTTTATCAAAAAACAACGGACCAATAACAATATCAGCTTCATTAAAATTCACCTTATTTACAAGACTTTGTAGCTTCGATAATGAATTTTCAGAATCAAAAAACTGAACTTTTAAAGGCACTCCTTTTTCTTTTAAAGAATCAATTGCCATTAAAGCTCCAATATGAAAATCCGCCGCAACATTAGTAATATTATTTCTACTAAAAATTGAACCTGAAATAGAATCGTTCACTTTATTTAATTGATAAGGCAGCAAAAAAATCACCTTTAATACTTTTCCAGAATTTATATGCTCTTTAAAAGTAACTCCATGAGATTCTCTTATAAGGTTTGAATTATAATCATTAAACAATGGTACCTTAACAACTACTTCTTCGCTTTTATTTTTCTCAATTTTTAAAACCATCCCTAATTTTAAACCATCTTTTAAATCTGGATTTAACTTTAGTAATTCAGCTTCTGTAACATCATATTTTCTGGTTAAATTATAAATAGTATTATCTTTAACAACGGTGTGTAAAATATATTCATTTTCTACTAATGTCACTTTTTGTCCATTCTCTGGAATGTTTAGTTTCATTCCAATTTTCAATCCATCTTCAAGTCCCGGATTTGCTTTAATTAAATCGTTAATAGAAACATTAAACTTTTTAGAAAGACCATAAACAGTATCCTTTGGTTGCACTTCATAAAGATTGGAATCTTTATTAATTACAGCGTTATTTTCGATAACATTATTTCCAAAATTTTTATTTGGAACAATTATAACTGTTTCGGCGTCTGGTTTTCTACTAACATCTGGATTTAATTTTAACAAATCTCTTGTTGAAAGATCAAAATCCTTGGCAATACTTTTTATGGTTTCACCATCTTTAACGGTATAAGTTATGTATTTTTTTTGCTGAGCAAAGGAAACTACAGAAACCAAAAAAAGAAATACTAAAAATAATTTAGATAAATTCATTTATGTTATTTTTTTAAAGAAGGAAAATTATTCCCACTCAATTGTTGCTGGTGGCTTAGAACTAATATCGTACACTACTCTATTAACGCCTTTTACACCGTTTATTATTTTATTAGAAGTTTTTTGTAAAAACTCATATGGTAAATTTACCCAGTCGGCTGTCATTCCATCCGTAGATTCAACGGCTCTTAAAACAACTGCTTTTTCATAAGTTCTTTCATCTCCCATAACACCTACAGAATTCACTGGTAATAACATTGCTCCTGCTTGCCAAACACTATTATACAAACCTGCATCTTTTAAACCTTGAATAAAAATAGCATCAACTTCTTGTAACATTCTTACTTTTTCAGCAGTAATATCACCTAAAATTCGAATTCCTAAACCTGGTCCTGGAAATGGATGTCTACCTAATAACTCATCATCAATTCCCATAGAACGTCCAACTCTCCTAACCTCATCTTTAAATAACATTTTTAAAGGTTCAACAATTTTCAACTTCATAAAGTCTGGCAAACCCCCAACATTATGATGTGATTTTATAGTTGCTGAAGGACCTCCAGAAACTGAAACTGACTCAATTACATCTGGATAAATAGTTCCTTGCGCTAACCATTTTACATCTTGAATTAAATGCGCCTCATCATCAAAAACTTCAATAAAAACTCTACCAATTATTTTGCGTTTACCTTCAGGATCCGATTCTCCAGCCAATTCTTTCAAAAAACGTGCCGAAGCATCCACTCCTTTCACATTCAAGCCCATATGCTTGTATTGATCCAATACATTTTCAAATTCATTTTTACGCAACAAACCGTTATTTACAAAAATGCAATATAAATTACTACCTATAGCTTTACTTAATAAGGTAGCGGCAACTGTAGAATCCACTCCTCCAGATAAACCTAAAACAACTTTATCATTTCCTATGGTTGCTCTTAATTTTTTAACAGTAGATTCCACAAAAGAGTCTGGTGTCCACGTTTGAGCAACCCCAGCAATTTTCACCAAAAAGTTTTCTAAAATTTTTAAACCATCTTTTGAATGATACACTTCTGGGTGAAATTGAATTCCGTATGAAACTTCATTTGTTAATTTAAAAGCGGCATTTTTAACATCATGCGTACTAGCAATTAACTCACTATGTTCTGGTAATTCAACAATAGTATCACTATGACTCATCCAAACCTGACTTCCCTCAGAAACTCCTTCAAAAAACAAATCGTTTGAATTTACAAAAGATAAATTTGCTCTACCATACTCTCTTGTATTTGAAGCAGCTACTTTTCCGCCAAAATTATGAGCCATAAATTGGGCTCCAAAACAAACACCTAACAATGGTAATTTGCCTTTAATTTGGGATAAATCTGGATGAGGAGCATCTTCTGCTCTCACTGAAAATGGACTTCCAGAAAGAATTATAGCTTTATAATCTTCAATTTTAAAATTTTTACTATTGTACGGAAATATTTCGCAAAAAATATTGAGTTCTCTAACTCTTCTGGCAATCAACTGTGTGTATTGCGAACCGAAATCTAAAATAAGTACCTTTTGTTGCATCCGCAAAAATAATATTATTATTACTATTTAAAATAATTTTAGATACTATTTATTAAAAAATAATGAGTTCATGAAATTTTGTTCAAATAATTATTTAACTACATAGGAATTCTCATCTTTTTTCAATTTATCAATTTTATTACAGAAAAACTCAACTTAATTACACTGCATTTAAACCATTTTTAATATGTTTTAACTTTTGAAAACATTGAAAATTTATGAAAATTAAAAATAAAACCATTTTAAAGCGTTTTAAGAGCGTTTTCAGTTATAAATAAATTGTTGATAACTTATTTTGCTCAACTGCTTAAAACAGCTGATTTACCATGGTGATTCCTTATATTTGTGTGTTACACAAAAAATGACTAATTAGTTAATTATAAAAATATGAGTGAAGAAATAAATAAGCAAAATTATACTGCTGATAGTATTCAAGCATTAGAAGGAATGGAGCATGTAAGAATGCGTCCATCTATGTATATTGGAGACGTAGGGATAAGAGGTTTACATCATTTAGTATATGAAGTTGTTGACAACTCTATTGATGAAGCAATGGCTGGGCATTGTGATACTATTGATGTAATTATCAATGAAAACAATTCAGTATCCGTAAAAGATAACGGTCGTGGTATTCCTGTTGGAATGCACAAAAAAGAAGGTGTTTCAGCGTTAGAGGTTGTAATGACTAAAATTGGTGCTGGAGGTAAATTTGACAAAGATTCTTACAAAGTTTCTGGTGGTTTGCACGGAGTTGGTGTTTCGGTAGTAAATGCATTATCAAATCATTTAAGAGCTACAGTTTATTTAGATGGTAAAATTTGGGAACAAGAATACGAAAAAGGTAAAGCTATGTACCCAGCTAAAACCATTGGAGAAACTACAGATAAAGGAACCATGGTTACTTTTTTACCTGATCCTTCTATTTTTACACAAACTATTGAGTTTAGTTATGAAACTTTAGCAACAAGATTGCGAGAACTTTCATTTTTAAATAAAAAAGTCACCTTAACATTAACTGACAAAAGAACAACAAACGATGAAGGTGAATTTTTAACTGAAACTTTTCATAGTGATGAAGGTTTACCTGAATTTATTAGATATTTAGATGCAACTAGAGAGCCTTTAACAGCTAATGTAATTTCTATTGAAGGTGAAAAAAATGGTGTACCTGTTGAAGTAGCAATGGTTTACAACACTTCATATTCAGAGAATTTACACTCGTATGTTAATAATATTAACACGCACGAAGGAGGAACACATTTAGCTGGTTTTAGACGTGGACTTACTGCTACTCTAAAAAAGTATGCTGATGATTCTGGAATGTTAAAAAATCTTAAATTTGAAATAGCTGGTGATGATTTCCGTGAAGGATTAACCGCAATTATTTCAGTAAAAGTTGCAGAACCTCAGTTTGAAGGTCAAACAAAAACAAAATTAGGTAACCGTGAAGTTACAGCAGCCGTTAGTCAAGCAGTATCTGAAATGTTACAAGATTATTTGGAAGAAAATCCAAATGACGCAAAAATAATTGTTCAGAAAGTAATTTTAGCAGCAACTGCCCGTCACGCAGCTCGTAAAGCACGCGAAATGGTGCAACGTAAAACTGTAATGTCCATTGGTGGTTTACCTGGTAAATTAAGTGACTGTTCTGAAACTGATCCAGAAAAATGTGAAATTTTCTTAGTTGAGGGAGATTCCGCAGGTGGAACGGCAAAACAAGGACGTGATAGAGCATTTCAAGCTATTTTACCATTAAGAGGTAAAATATTAAACGTTGAAAAGGCAATGCAGCATAAAGTTTTTGAAAACGAAGAAATCAGAAATATGTACACTGCGTTAGGCGTGTCTATTGGAACGGAAGAAGATCCAAGAGCTTTAAACCTATCAAAATTACGTTACAATAAAGTAGTTATTATGTGTGATGCCGATGTTGATGGTAGCCACATTGCTACCTTAATTCTAACATTCTTCTTTAGATATATGAAGGAATTAATTGAAAACGGACATATTTTTATTGCAACTCCTCCTCTTTACTTAGTTAAAAAAGGGCAAAAAAGAGAATATGCTTGGAACGACAACCAACGTGATATGATTGCTTTAAATATGGGTGGTAGTGCTAGTATTCAACGATACAAAGGTCTTGGAGAAATGAATGCTGAGCAACTTTGGGATACAACAATGAATCCTGAATACAGAACATTAAGACAAGTAACAATTGATAACTTGACGGAGGCTGATAGAGTTTTCTCAATGTTAATGGGTGATGAAGTTCCCCCACGTAGAGAATTTATTGAAAAAAATGCAGTTTACGCAAAGATTGACGCTTAATCTGATACATTTAACACTCTTAAATTAATAAAAAGACTGCTTTTTCAAGCAGTCTTTTTATTTTATACACATAATTTATTTATATTTACTTAAATAAAACCCCCTAAATTATGAAAAAAATTATTCTTGTTTTTCTAACCATTTCAATCAACTTAACTATAAAAGCACAAGATGGAATGGAGGCAATCTTACTTTCTGGAGTAAGCGACGCAAATAAATTAACCGAAGCATATATTAATCCTTCTATGAAAGGATTAATTTATAGTATGAATGGAGGCTGGTACCATACCGCAAAAACTCATCAAACATTGGGTTTTGATATTAGTATTGGATTGAATGCATCCGTAATTCCATCATCAGAGGAAATTTTTAATTTTTCTGATTTAGGATTATCATCAAATACAACCTCTACTTCTTTAACAGGAGCAACTGTTGCAGGACCAAATTCTTTAGAAGCACCTGTGAAGGTTTCTACAACAATTAATGGACAAAATGTTACTGCAAATTACACAATGCCAGGCGGAGTAAAAGATGATTTACCTTTAAATGCAATGCCTGCTCCATCGGTTCAATTAACTTTAGGATTACCCCACAATTTTGATATTATGCTTAGAGGCGTTCCTAGTGTTGGATCAAATGATGTAAAAGGAAACTTATTAGGAGTTGGAGTTAAAAAAGAAATTACAAGTTTATTTGGACCTATAGATAAACTACCCCTACACGTTTCTTTATTAGGGACATACACAACAATGGATGTTAATTATGATTTACAAAATGATAGTTCTATCCAAGGAGTTAATCAAGAAGCAACTTTTAATTTAAACGCATATTCTGTTCAAGCAATTGCATCCATTAATTTTCCAATTATCAATTTTTATGGAGGAATTGGCTATAGCGGAGGATCTTCAAAATTTAAAATGAAAGGAACTTATAATTTAGAATACAATACTGGCTATCCCGCGCCAAATGATACAGCCGAAGTTACAGTGACTGATCCTATAAATTTAAATTTTGATACCAAAGCTTTGAAAACAACTTTAGGCACAAGAATTAGTTTAGGCTTTTTCAAATTATTTGCAGATTACACCTTGCAAGAATACAACACTATAACTGCTGGTATAGCTTTTAGTTTTAGATAGTTAAAACCCATTTAATTTTTTGAATAATAACTACAAACGATTTCGTAGATTCAAGCTGAATAAGCCTATATTTTAGTTAAATTTTGCTATTTTTACATCAAAATAAATTATAAACATAACAAATAAAAATATGAAAGTAACAGTAGTAGGAGCTGGTGCTGTTGGTGCAAGTTGCGCTGAGTACATAGCTATTAAAGATTTCGCTTCAGAAGTTGTTTTAATTGATATTAAAGAAGGATTTGCTGAAGGAAAAGCAATGGACTTAATGCAAACAGCCTCATTAATGGGCTTTGACACCCAAATTACTGGTGTAACAAATGATTACTCTAAAACTGCAGGAAGTGATGTTGCAGTAATTACAAGTGGTATTCCTAGAAAACCAGGAATGACACGTGAAGAATTAATTGGAATTAACGCTGGTATTGTAAAAGCTGTATCTGCAAGTTTAGTTCAATATTCTCCAAACGTAATTATCATTGTTGTAAGTAACCCAATGGATACTATGGCTTATTTAGCTCATAAATCTACAGGATTACCAAAAAACAGAATTATTGGTATGGGTGGAGCTTTAGATAGCGCTCGTTTTAAATTTAGATTGGCAGAAGCTTTAGGTTGTCCTCAATCTGATGTTGATGGAATGGTAATTGCTGGTCACAGTGATACTGGAATGCTACCTTTAACACGTTTAGCTGTTAGAAATAGCGTTTCTGTTTCTGAATTTTTATCAGAAGAAAAATTAGCAGAAGTTGCTGAAGCTACTAAAGTTGGTGGAGCTACTTTAACTAAATTATTAGGAACAAGTGCTTGGTATGCACCAGGTGCAGCAGTTTCTTCAATGGTTCAAGCTATTGCTTGTGATACTAAAAAAATGTTCCCTTGTTCAGCTTTATTAGAAGGTGAATATGGCTTAAAAGACATTTCAATTGGTGTGCCTTGTATTATTGGTAAAAACGGAATTGAAAAAATTGTTGAAATTGATTTAACTGATGCTGAAAAAGCGAAATTAGCAGAAAGTGCTGATGGAGTTAGAGCAGTAAACGATTTATTGTAAATTTCAATAGTTTCAAATAAAAAAAACTCCTCAGATACTTTGTATTTGAGGAGTTTTTAATTTTTAGAATCAAAATATTTTTTACAACGGACATGTATATTAGGTAAATTTCATATTCTCATTCTAAAATTTAGCTATCTTTATTTCCAGTTAACTTTCAGCAGTCATCAATCTTTTGTTTATAAAAATTAATTATATTTACCTCCATACGTTATCATTAAGCTATTCAACGTTTATATAAAGGGCTAAATGTGGCGTTTACTTCAACCATCAATTTTAAAATTTAGTAAATTATGAAAAAAGCACTCCTTATATTTATAACCTTTTTAAGCATTAATACTATAAATGCTCAAGAAAAAATTGAAAAATACTATAATTACGCAAAAGGAAATATAAAAGAAGCTGGTGCAATTGATAAAAATGGTTTTCCTATAGGTGAATGGAACTATTATTTAGAAAGTGGTGCGCTAGGTTACATAATTAATTGGGAAACTAATTTTTCAAAAGAATTTTATGAAACTGGTGAATTAAAAGTAACCAGAACATTTAATCCAGATACTGGGGCAAGTATAGGAGAATCTACCACTTATTTTAAAAATGGAAAAATTGAACTTTCGGGAAACTATGATAAAAACGGTGATAAAAACGGTGTTTTTAAAACTTTTTTTAAAAATGGGACCCTCAAGAATATTCAAACTTATATAAATGGAAAATTACAATAAAATATTATAACCTATACTCTGAAGTAAATGATAAAACATCACATTTCACCTATTATAAATGTTACAGAATTAGTTGAACTTCACAAAGTTAATAACCCCATACTAATTGATGCTAGCAACGGAATAAACGCAAAAAAAAATTATGAAGCTAAACATTTGGATGGTGCACTTTTTGTTGATTTAAACTCCCAATTAGCAGCTATAAAAGAAAACCTAGCTGATGGTGGCAGACATCCCTTGCCTACATTAGAACAATTTTCAAACACATTAACCACTTTAGGAATTTCACCAGAAAGTCACGTTATAATTTATGATGATAAAAATGGCGCAAATGCTGCGGCACGTTTCTGGTGGATGTTAAAAGCCATTGATCATAAAAAAGTACAAGTATTAAATGGTGGAATACAAGAAGCTGAAAAATTAAACTTCCCTATAAATTCAAAAAAAGTAACAGCAAAAAAAAATACACCATATATTATTGATAATTGGAAACTTCCAACCATTAATTTAAATGACATTGAAAAAGTGGTTAAACTTAAATCTGCCACAATTATTGATGTTAGAGAAACAACAAGATACAATGGAGAGCATGAGCCTATAGATTTGGTTGCAGGGCATATTCCAACAGCACTAAATATTCCTTTTTCAGAGAATTTAAATAAAAACGGATTGTTTTTATCACCCTCAGAATTAAAGGACAAGTATTCAAAATTTAAAAACAACCACATTATTGTACATTGCGGATCTGGAGTTACAGCTTGCCATTCGCTTTTAGCTTTTGATTATGCCGGTTTAAAAATTCCAATATTATATGTTGGTTCTTGGAGTGAATGGAGCAGAAATAATAAACCAATAAAAACTAACTAATGTTGGTTTCTATTGGCTTTAAAGTTTTTATACCTAACAAAAATTAAGACAACCCAGAAATCACTCCATTTTTATCAATATTCATACCTTCAGACGCAGGATTGCTTGGTAACCCAGGCATACGCATCATTTGCCCTAATATTGGAATAATAAATTGCGCTCCTGCAGCAATTTCAATTTCACGAACAGTAACCACAAAGTTTTTAGGCCTTCCAATTAAAAATTCATTATCTGAAAAAGATTTTTGAGTTTTAGCCATACAAATAGCAAAATCATTAAAACCTAACCTGTCAATTCTTTTTAAATTTAATTTTGCTTGTTTATCAAAATCAACACCATCCGCGCCATAAATTTCTTTCGCTATAATTTCAATTTTTTCTTTAACTGGCATATCCCATTTATACAAAGGCTCAAAATGCGATTTATTAGATTCTACAACTTTAACCACTGCGTGTGCCAAATCTTTTGTTCCATCACCTCCTTTTGCCCAATTTTCAGAAACTACAGCCTGCACACCTAATAATTTACAATGATTAATTACAAAATTAATTTCTTCATAAGAATCATTTACAAAAGTATTTATGGCCACAACAGGCGCTATATTAAATTTTCTAATATTCTCAATATGTTTTTCTAAATTACAAAAACCAGCTTTAACGTTTCCTAAATTTGGAGTATTAATTTCATCAGACTTTGCACCTCCATGATGGCGTAAAGCCTTAATTGTAGCTACTAAAACTACAGCTTTTGGATTTAAATTTGCCGCTGCGCATTTAATATTTAAAAACTTTTCAGCACCTAAATCTGCACCAAAACCAGCCTCTGTAACTACATAATTAGATAAGGACAACCCCATTTTAGTAGCAATAATTGTATTTGTACCTTGCGCAATATTTGCAAAAGGTCCACCATGTATAATTGCAGGATTTTCTTCTAAGGTTTGCACTAAATTAGGTTGAATAGCATCTTTTAATAAAATTGCCATTGCATTTTCTGCTTTTAAATCTCGAGCAAAAACTGGCTTTTTATCAAAAGTAAATCCAATTAAAATAGCGCCTAACCTGTCCTTTAAATCTTCAAAATCCGTAGCCATACAAAGAATTGCCATCACTTCAGATGCCGGCGTAATATTAAATCCATCTTCACGAGGAATTCCATTTGCAACACCACCCAAACCAATAGTTATTTTGCGCAACGACCTATCGTTCATGTCAATAACACGCTTCCATAAAATTGTTCTTGAATCAATATTTAAATTGCAACAAGAGCTTTGTAAATTATTATCTATTAATGCAGCTAACAAATTATTTGCTTTTTCAACAGCATTAAAATCACCTGTAAAATGCAAATTAATATCTTCCATAGGAACAACTTGAGAATATCCACCTCCAGCTGCGCCACCTTTAATTCCAAAAACAGGACCTAAAGAAGGTTCTCTTAAAACTACAATGGCCTGTTTACCAATTTTATTTAATCCTTCCGTTAAACCTATAGACACAGTAGTTTTACCTTCACCTGCAGGTGTTGGAGTCATAGCAGTTACTAAAATTAAATTATTCGTTTTAATTTTATCTTCATCAATAAGTGTTAAAGGCAATTTAGCTTTGTACTTGCCATACATTTCTAAGTCATCTTCTTTTATACCTAATTTGCCGGCAATTTCTTTAATATGAACCAATTTTTTATTCTGAGCAATTTCAATATCTGATAAAACCTTCATTTACGGTGTTTTTTGATATACAAATATATAAAATTCACAATCTGAATAAGTGATTTATATCAATGTGCTAATTTATACTTATAAAAGCGTAAAAAGAATTGTTAGTTCTTATTTGAAATTATATATTTGCACGTTTATTACAAATGATTCTTATATTAAATTAAATAAAATGCAGAACAAAGGACTTATAAAACTATTCGCAATTCTTTTCGGATTAGTAAGTATATACCAATTATCATTTACTTGGTTTACAAATGGTGTTGAAGATAAAGCAAAAATTTATGCTGAATCAAAATCTGATGACGGGAGGGAAATAGCAAATTTAGAAAGAGTTTATTTAGACTCAGTTGCAAATAAACCTGTTATTGATTTAGGTTTTGCTCAGTTTAGCTACAACGACATTAAAGACAAAGAGTTAAATTTAGGATTAGACCTTAAAGGTGGTATTAATGCCATTTTACAAGTATCTGTAAAAGATATCTTAATTGGTTTATCTAACGACTCTAAAAATCCTGTTTTTAATGAAGCTATCGCAAAAGCCACTGAAGCTCAAAAAAATAGTGATAAAACTTTTTTAGATTTATTTTTTAATGAATTTGAAAAATTAAGCGCTGGTAAAGTAAAATTAAGCGATCCAAGTATTTTTGGAAACAAATCTTTAAGAGATAAAATTAATTTTAAATTAACAGATGCGGAAGTTAAACCAATAATTGCTGATGAAATCTCAGGATCTATTAGTACCGCTTTTGAAGTATTACGAAGCAGAATTGATAAATTTGGGGTTACACAACCAAATATTCAACGTATTGGTAACTCTGGACGTATTTTAATTGAACTACCTGGAGCGAAAGATATTGACCGTGTAAAAAAATTATTACAAAGTACTGCTGAATTACAATTTTGGGAAGTTTACTCTAACCAAGAAACTGCAAACTTCTTTTTTGCAGCAAATACAGTTATAGAAAATCATTTAAAAGCAGAAAAAGAAGAAACTACAATTGATACTACTTCTGTAAAAGATGATTTAAATGATTTATTGGGTGAAGTATCCGACTCAATTGCAAACAAACAAGTTAATAACTTATTTACAGTTTTAACACCAAGTGTTCCTCAATCAGAAAATCAAATTTCATCTGTAATTGCTACTGCAAAAGTAGCAGATACAGCTATGGTAAATAAATATTTAGCAATGAAAGATGTTAGAGCAATGTTATCTAACGAAATGAAATATGCTAAATTCTTATGGGATGCAAAACCTTTCACTTCAACAGTTGCAGCAACTAATGAAAGTGTTGAATTAATTTATTTATATGGAATTAAATCAAACAGAGAAGATGTTGCGCCAATTGAAGGAGATGTAATTGATGATGCCAGCCAGGAATACGGACAATCAGGAAAGCCTGAAGTAAGTATGACAATGAATGCTACTGGAACAAAACAATGGGCTAAAATGACAACAGAGAATGTTGGTAAATTTGTAGCTGTTGTTTTAGATGATTATGTATATACTGCTCCTTCTGTAAATACAGCAATTACAAATGGTAGAACTTCTATTTCTGGTGGAAGTATGACTGTTGTTGAAGCACAAGATATTGCAAACGTATTAAAAGCTGGTAAATTACCTGCTGCAGCACACATTATTCAATCAGAAGTTGTTGGGCCATCTTTAGGTCAGCAAGCTATTGATAGTAGTATGCTATCATTTGGATTGGCTTTATTAATTGTTTTGGCTTGGATGATTTTCTATTATGGAAAAGCAGGTGGATTCGCAAATATTGCGTTAGCAACTAACTTATTATTTATCTTCGGTATATTAACTGCATTTGGAGCTGTTTTAACTTTACCAGGTATTGCAGGTATCATTTTAACAATTGGTATGTCAGTTGATGCAAACGTTATTATTTTTGAAAGAATAAAAGAAGAATTAAATAGTGGAAAAGGTTTAAAAGCTTCTATAGAATATGGATTTAGTTATAAAGGTGCATTCTCAGCTATTTTAGACGCCAACGTAACATCTATGTTAACAGGTGTAATTTTATATGTATTTGGAACAGGACCTGTAAAAGGATTTGCTTACACATTAATGGTTGGTATTGTTACCTCATTATTTTCAGCAATTTTTATAACACGATTATTAATTGACTGGTATGCTGGAAAAGGAAAATTATTTACCTTCAATACAAGTATTACTAAAAACTGGTTTACAAATATTGATGTTGAATTCCTTAAAAAACGTAAAATTGCATATATTATTTCTGGAGCCCTAATCATTATAAGTTTAGGTTCATTAATTTCTAACGGTTTAAATTACGGTGTAGATTTTGTTGGAGGGAGATCATATGTTGTAAAATTTGATAAACAAATTGTTGCTTCTGATGTTGCAAGTACTTTAAAAGATGTATTTGGTGATGCCCCAGAAGTTAAAACTTACGGAGAAGCTACACAATTAAAAATTACGACTAAATATAAAATTGAGGAAGAAGGAAATCATATTGATGATGAAGTGCAAGGTTTATTGTATACTGGTTTAAAATCTTACATCTCTACTGATGTAAGTTTAGACGAATTTAAACCTGGATATGATGGTGAGAAAAAAGTAGGAATTATGAGTTCTATTAAAGTAGAACCAACTATTGCAGATGATATTAAAACAGCTGCAGGATGGGCAATTTTAGGTTCGTTGTTAGTAATATTCCTATATATTTTATTCCGTTTTAGAAAATGGCAATACAGTTTAGGAGCAGTAGCAGCTTTATTCCATGATGTTATTATTGTAATTGGTATTTTCTCATTATTCTATAAAGTATTACCTTTTGACATGGAAATTGGACAATCATTTATTGCCGCCATATTAACAGTACTAGGTTACTCTATTAACGATACGGTGATTGTATTTGATAGAATTCGTGAATTTGCAGGAACACATACTTCTTGGAAATTCTCAACAGTAATTGACAAAGCATTAAGCACCACTTTAGGTAGAACAATAAACACTTCATTAACAACTTTAGTAGTTTTAATTGCAATCTTCTTATTTGGAGGAGATTCTATTAAAGGGTTTATGTTTGCGTTAATTGTTGGTATCGTAGTTGGTACTTATTCATCTTTATTTATTGCATCACCAATACTTTATGATACAGTAAAAAAATTAGATAAAACTAAAAAATAATAACTATTGAAATTTATTTCAAAAACCGTTTTGACACGTCAAAACGGTTTTTGTATTTCAAATTAGCAAAGAAACTTCATTTATAAAGTAATTTTCTAATTTGATTCTTACATTTGTAACAAAGCATAAAAATGAGCATAATTAAACTACACGACAAATATTTTAAAACGTATATATCAGCAAAAGAAATTGATGAATCAATCAATACATTAGTCGCTCATATTTCAAATGACTTAAAAGATGAAACGCCATTGTTTATTGGAATTTTAAACGGATCATTTATGTTTGTTGCTGATTTTGTAAGAAAATATAACTATAATTGTGAAGTCTCATTTGTTAAATTAGCTTCTTATGAAGGAACAAATTCTACTGGACAAATAAAAAAATTAGTAGGTGTAAATGAGAATTTAGAAGGAAGAACCGTTGTTATATTAGAAGATATTATTGATACTGGAAATACACTTCAAGAAATATTTGAAATATTTAAAGACAAAAAATTAAAGCAACTTAAAATTGCCACATTATTTTTTAAACCAGATGTATTTAAAAAAGAATTACCTATAGATTATATTGGAATTTCAATTCCTGATAAATTTATAGTAGGTTACGGATTAGATTACAACGGTTTTGGACGAAATTTGGCAGATATTTATCAACTTACTACTAAACCAACTATGAAAAACATTGTTTTATTTGGCCCTCCAGGAGCAGGAAAAGGAACTCAGGCAGATTTATTAAAAGAAAAATACAACCTAAAACATATTTCAACAGGGGAAGTATTTAGATTTCATATTAAAAATGAAACTGAATTAGGAATTTTAGCTAAATCTTTTATGGATAACGGAAATTTAGTTCCAGATGAAGTTACAATTAACATGCTTAAAGATGAGGTAAATAAAGACGGAGGTGTACATGGATTTATTTTTGATGGTTTTCCAAGAACAGAGTCTCAAGCTATTGCATTAGATGAATTTTTGGCCGAAAAAGGTCAAACAATTAATGGAATGGTTGCTTTAGAAGTTCCTGAAGATTTATTAGTTGAAAGATTGCTTGAAAGAGGAAAAACAAGTGGCAGAAGCGATGACCAAGATGAAAGTAAAATCAGAAATCGCTTTGATCAATACAACTCGAAAACAGCTGTTTTAAAAGGTTTTTACGCTTCACAAAATAAATATTTTGGCGTGAATGGCGTTGGAGAAATAAAAGATATTACTGTACGATTAAGTACAGTTTTTGATAAATTATAACATAGTTAAACAAACTGTAAAAGCAGAAAATAGACATAATGGTAGAGGGAAATTTTGTAGATTATATTAAAATACACGCTAATTCTGGTAAAGGAGGACGTGGTTCTGCGCATTTACATAGAGAAAAATACGTAGCTAAAGGCGGTCCTGATGGTGGAGATGGTGGACGTGGTGGTCACGTAATTGTTAGAGCTGATAAAAACCTTTGGACATTATACCATTTAAAATTTAAGAAACATTTTAAAGCCGAACACGGAGGTGATGGAAGTGCATCCAGAAGTACAGGAAAAGACGGTGATGATGTTTATATAGATGTGCCTTTAGGAACCATAATACGTGATGCTGAAACACAAGAAATCCTCTTTGAAATAACTACTGAAAACACTGAACAAATATTATTAGAAGGTGGAATGGGTGGTTTAGGTAACTGGCATTTTAAAACCTCAACAAATCAAACACCACGTTATGCACAACCTGGAATTGATGCATTAGATGGTTGGTTTCAGTTAGAATTAAAACTTTTAGCAGATGTTGGTTTGGTTGGATTTCCGAATGCTGGAAAATCAACTTTGCTTTCTGTTTTAACAGCTGCTAAACCTAAAATTGCTGATTACGCTTTTACAACATTAAAGCCAAACTTAGGGATTGTTGAGTATAGAGATTTTCAAACATTTGTAATGGCAGATATTCCTGGGATTATTGAAGGTGCTGCCGAAGGTAAAGGTTTAGGTCATAGATTTTTGCGCCACATTGAGCGGAATTCAATCTTATTATTTTTAATTCCTGCAGATTCAGAAAATATTCAAAAAGAATATGATATTTTATTAAACGAACTTCAACAACATAACCCAGAACTTTTAGATAAAGCTAGATTATTGGCAATTTCAAAATCTGATATGTTAGATGACGAATTAAAAAATGAAATTAGAAAAGAATTTCCTAAAGGAATTGAAACATTATTTATTTCATCTGTTGCGCAACAAGGTTTAACCGAGTTGAAAGACACTTTATGGAAAATGTTAAATTCTTAAAACAATAGTATTAAATATAAAAAAGAGTCGTGAAATATCACGACTCTTTTTTATATAAATTCATTAGCACTTTTATGCTTTACATGAACATAAACCTCCTCCACATTTAGAATTTGTACTTTCTAAATTTGCTGTTTCTTTTTTACAAGTACATTTTCCTGGTTCACATTTTGAACAAGCAATGTCATGTTTTTCTTGACAAGTACATTTTCCATCTGGGCAAGTGCATTCACCAGCTTCTTTACATTTACAACCTTCCGCATGTTCCATTTCAGCGGATTGTTCTTTTAAATCCATTTTACAAACTGGACAAGAACCTTCTGCATCATAGGTTTTCCCCTTTTCACAGTCCATCGGACATTGATATGTTTTAGAAGCCATTGCATCATGGTCATGACCATCATGACTTTCCATTTGAACTTCTTCTTTCACTTCTTCTTTCTTTGTTTCTTTACAAGCTGTAAATAATACAGCAAAAGAAAAAATGGTAGCAACTACAAAAATAATTTTTTTCATAAAAGTTTAATTAACGTTAAAATTGATATTTATTTTACGCCGCAAATTACTAAAAATAAAACAATAATTAATTTGTTACAACAAAATACTATATAGCTGATCCTCTATTGTTTATAAAAACTTATTAGGGTTTTCTTTTTTCAGAAACTAATTCTTGATAATAATAAGCTGGAATTAAAAGCAATAAAATTATTGGATGAATTAAAAAACGTCTTAAATAAAACACGGTCAAATAACCTTCAATTAATTTATATTCTACAATTAAAAAAAAAGAAATTATTAAGAATAAATAGGAGAACAAATACACTATACCAGAAAATAGGACTGTGTTTTTATTATTAAAAACAACAAATATAATTAATAACGAAATTAGGGAATTTATAAAAAACCGAACAGAAAGATTAGCAATATACAATCCTAAATACAAATCTGGAATTGCATTATGCAAATAGTCACTTTTAAAAAATTCAATTAAAGGATCATATAATAACGGTTCAATAAAAACTCTTACAGCAACTAAACATAACACTAAAAAAAGTAACAATCCGTATTTAATAGCTTTCTTCATTAGTATTGTTTTGAAAATTTAGAAACCCAAAGTATCCATAATAAAAATGTGAAGCCATAAATTAATGCAGGAAAAAGAATATCGTGTAATAAATATTGGTGCTGAGGAAACTTATATAATGCTATAGTTATTACACCAATTCTAAAAATATTAATAAAATATATTAACAAACTTCCAACTAAAATAAACACTAAAGTAGGCTTAAAACGTTTTGAAAAAGCCACAATAAAAGAAATAAACAGAATAATAATGCTCATTGCATTACATCCTTCAATAACTCTGGCGATAGGTTTATTATCAATAATTACCTGATAAGACAACTCATTTGTACTTTGGATGATTTCTGAATTATACCCTAAAATACGAATAACAAAATTACTTTTTTTAGCAACGTGCTCTGTAATTGAATCGCACTCAAAAACATCAATGGTATTTTGATTTTTACTTAAGAAAAAAGAGTACAATAAAAACAACAAGGCATAAGTCCCAAAAAATTTAATTAAAAAAAATATAACGATTTTATTATTTTGCACTCGAAAAGATTTTTAATTTTGCCTAAAATTACAAATTAATATGAATTTATCTCAACTAAAAGAATCTGCTGCAAATATAATTAGTAGCAATGAAACAAAATCCTTTAAACTACAAGCAATTTGCAATTTACTAAAAAGCGAAATTTCATACTATGATTGGGTTGGGTTTTACTTTAAAAATGGAGATAAAAAAGAATTAAAATTAGCGGAATTTGCTGGAGAACCAACAGAACACACAATTATACCTTTTGGAAAAGGTATTTGTGGACAAGTTGCTGTTAGCAATGAAAATTTTGTAGTACAAGATGTTTCTGCTCAGGAAAATTACATTTCGTGTGGATGGAAAGTTAAAAGTGAAATTGTAATTCCAATTTTTGTTAATGGAAAGAATATTGGACAAATTGACATAGATTCTCACACAGTTAATCCATTTACAAAAAATGATGAACTTCTTTTAGAATTTATATGCACTAAAATATCACATATAATTTAAAACATGTTTATCTTTACATTAAAATTATGTGCTATGATTTTGATTTTAACAAAATTGAAAACTAATTTTTGAAATAACACATGTTAAAATTTTCCCCAAAGAAATACCCTAAATTAAAAGAATTCATTTCTAAAAAGCTTCTTAAGGAGAATTCATCTTCAAAAAAAGACCACAACCAAAAGCAACTTAATTATTCGGAAATGGTTCATAACTTCGAATTAAAAATTAAAAAGAATTAATAAAAATTTAGCATTCTTTTGTTTTGTTTAAACTGTTGATAATTATTAGCTTTGCGGCTTAATTAACCACACACAACATGAGCATAACTAAAAAGGCAAAATCAGCATTAATTTCAGTATTTCATAAAGACGGGTTAGCACCAATAGTTCAAAAACTTAATGAATTAGGCGTTATTATTTATTCAACTGGAGGAACAGAAGATTTCATTAAAAAACTAGGAATTAAAGTAGTCCCTGTTGAAGATTTAACCTCATATCCTTCTATATTAGGTGGTAGAGTTAAAACGTTACACCCAAAAGTATTTGGTGGAATTTTAGCAAGACGTGAAAACGAACAAGATTTAGCCCAATTAGTTGAATATTCAATTCCAGAATTGGATATTGTTATTGTTGATTTATATCCTTTTGAAAAAACTGTTGCAAGTGGTGCTGATGAACAAGATATTATTGAAAAAATTGATATAGGTGGTATTTCTTTAATTAGAGCAGCCGCTAAAAATTTTAAAGATGTAATTTGTGTTTCATCAATGAACCAATATGATGAGTTTTTACAAATTATGACAAACGGAAATGGTGCAACAACATTGGAAGATCGTAAAAACTTTGCTGCAAAATCCTTTGCTGTTTCTAGCCATTACGATACTGCCATTTTTAATTATTTAAATAAAAACGAAATTGCTTTTAGAGAAAGTTATAATACTTCTTCAATTTTAAGATATGGTGAAAACCCACATCAAAAAGGATATTTCTTTGGAAATTTAGATGAATTATTTGAAAAATTACACGGAAAAGAACTTTCTTACAATAATTTATTAGATGTTGATGCTGCCTTAAATTTAATGAGTGAATTTAAAAATGACGATCCTACATTTGCCATTTTAAAACACAACAATGCCTGTGGATTGGCTCAAAGAAATTCTTTAAAACAAGCATATTTAGATGCTTTGGCTGGTGACCCAACTTCTGCTTTTGGAGGTGTTTTAATTTCTAATAAAACTATTGATATAGAAACTGCTCAAGAAATAAACAGTTTATTTTGTGAAGTTGTAATTGCACCAAGCTATACAATTGAAGCTTTAAAGTTATTAAAAAGCAAAAAAAATAGAATCATATTAATTCAAAAAGAGATTGAATTACCACAAGTACAATATAGAACAGCATTAAATGGCGTTCTTTTTCAAGAAAAAGACAACAAAACAGATGATGCTAGCGTTATTAGTACAGCAACAAAAAAGGAACCTTCAAAAGAAGAATTAAACGATTTATTTTTTGCTTCAAAAATTTGTAAACACACAAAATCTAACACTATAGTTTTAGTAAAAAACAAACAACTTTTTGCAAGCGGTACCGGTCAAACAAGTAGAGTTGATGCTTTAGAACAATCAATTGCAAAAGCAAAACACTTTAAATTTGACTTAAATAACGCAGTAATGGCAAGTGATGCATTTTTCCCTTTTCCAGATTGTGTAGAAATCGCAAAAAATGCAGGAATAAATGCGGTAATTCAACCAGGAGGATCTATTAAAGACCAGTTATCTATAGATTATTGTGACAATAATGAAATGTCCATGATATTTACAGGCATTCGTCATTTCAAACACTAATTTTAGTAACTTTGCTACGTTTCAAATTAAAATATAAAAAAAAGTAAAATATATGGGTTTTTTCGACTTTATGACAGAGGACATTGCCATTGATTTAGGTACAGCAAATACCCTAATTATTCACGATGGTAAAGTAATTGTAGATGCTCCTTCAATTGTTGCACGAGATAGAACTACCGGAAAAATTATTGCAGTTGGTAAAAAAGCCAGTTTAATGCAAGGAAAAACTCATGAGAACATTAAAACAATTAGACCATTAAAAGATGGTGTAATTGCAGACTTTGAAGCTTCGGAACAAATGATAAAGGAATTTATCAAAAATATTCCAAACATAAAAAAACGTTTTTTTACACCTTCATTACGAATGGTGATTTGTATTCCTTCAGGAATTACTGAAGTTGAAAAACGCGCAGTTATAGATTCTGCAGAACATATGAACGCCAAAGAAATATACCTTATTCACGAGCCAATGGCTGCTGCAATAGGTATTGGTATTGATATTATGCAACCAAAAGGAAATATGATTATTGATATTGGTGGTGGAACTACAGAAATTGCTGTAATTGCCCTTGGAGGTATTGTGTGTGATAAATCTGTAAAAGTTGCGGGTGATGTGTTTACAGCAGATATTGCTTATTATATGCGAACACAACACAACTTATATGTTGGAGAGCGCACTGCCGAAAAAATTAAAATTCAAATTGGTGCAGCCACTGAAGATTTAGAAACTCCGCCAGAAGATATGTTAGTACAAGGAAGAGATTTACTAAGCGGAAAACCTAAGCAAGTTCAAGTTTCATTTAGAGAAATTGCAAAAGCTTTAGATAAATCTATTTTAAGAATTGAAGATGCTGTAATGGAAACACTTTCTAAAACACCACCTGAATTAGCTGCTGATATTTATAATACCGGAATATATTTAGCCGGAGGAGGTTCAATGCTTAGAGGTTTAGACAAGCGTTTATCTAGAAAAACAGACTTACCTGTGTATGTGGCAGAAGATCCACTAAGAGCTGTTGTTAGAGGAACAGGAATAGCCTTAAAAGATCTTGAAAAATTCAAAAATGTATTAATGAAATAGTATAACTTCCAACATCTAATATGCAGCATTTAATTTATTTTATCAGAAAATATAGATACTTTCTGCTGTTTATTCTGTTAGAAATTTTAGCATTTTACCTTACCATTCAACACCATTCTTACCATCAAAGTAAGTTTGTAAATTCTGCTAACTTTGTTACTGGTGGTTTATATAATAAAGTGAGTTCCATAAATGAATATTTTCATTTAAAAACGGAAAATCAACTTTTAAATGAAGAAAATGCTCGTTTAAAAAATCAGCTAGATAGAGTACAAATCATCTCAAATGACAGTGTTTACAATGTGTTAGACACCACATATAACATTCAAAAATATGAGTATTTAGTTGCTAAAATTATTAATAATAATTACTCAAAAAGAAACAATTATTTAACTATTAACAAAGGAAGTGATACTAATATTTCTCCAGAACTAGGAGTTATAAATAGTAAAGGAGTTATTGGAGTTGTTAAAAATGTTTCTTCAAATTTTGCTACAGTACTTTCTATTTTAAATAGTAATTCAAAAATAAATGTACGATTGAAAAATAGTAGTCACTTTGGTTCGTTAATTTGGAATGGAGATGATTATGCTTTTGTACAAATTATTGATTTTCCTAGACAAGCGAAATTAAAAAAAGGCGACACAATAATTACTGGAGGAAAATCAGCTATTTTTCCTGAAGGAATTAGTATTGGAACCATTGAAAATATTATCATTAAAAACCATCAATATCATCAAATAGATGTGAAATTATTTAATGATATGAGTTCAATTGGACAAGTACAAATTATAAAAAATCTTCAAAAAGAAGAACAAAAAGCATTAGAAGAAAAATCTAACAATGAATAACGTAGCTTTAAATAATACCCTCCGATTTATTGGTCTATTACTTTTACAAGTTTTAGTGTTAAACCATATAAATTTATTTGGCTTTATTAACCCGTTATTATATATTGTTTGGGTGCTACTTTATCCCATTAAAAAAAATAAAACTACGTTGCTTTTATTAAGTTTTTTATTAGGATTAAGTATTGATTTCTTTTCAGATTCTGGAGGAATTCATGCAGCCGCTACCCTATTTATTGCTTATATTAGAATTCCAGTATTAAATACTATATTAGGTAAATCCGATTTTGATTATTTGCTTTTTAATTTAAGAAGTATTGCCTTTATTAAAGCCTTTACTTTTATTGCCTTACTTACATTTATTCATCATTTCATAATTTTTAGCTTAGAATATTTTAGTTTTAATTCCATATCCTCCATTTTATACAACACGCTATTAACAGGAGTTTTTACTATAATTTTAAGTGTTTTAGGAATCATTTTATTTACGAAAAAGAAGTAATGAAAAGATTTAATCTTTTATCGTTTTCCGTTATATTTATAAGTATAATTTATATTGTACGTATTTTTTATTTACAAATATTAGATAATTCTTACAATATACCAACCTTAAATAATTCAGCCGTAAAAGTAGTGTATGATTATCCTGAAAGAGGTTATATATATGATAGAAATGGAATTTTGTTAGTTGCAAATCAGGCTTCTTATGATATTATGATTATCCCTAATGAAGTAAAACATTTAGATACTATAGAGTTTTGTGATTTGCTTAAAATCAGCAAAGAAGATTTAATAAAAAAAACTGAAAAAGCCATAAAATACTCTACAAGGATACCTTCAATTTTTTTACCTCAACTTTCAAAAAATGATTATGCATTTTTACAAGAAAAAATGTATAAATATAAAGGCTTTTATATTCAAAAAAGGTCAATTAGAGAGTATCCTGTAAAATCTGCACCAAATGTTTTAGGTTATATAAGTGAAGTTAATGAAGGTTCAATTGCAAAAAATCCTTACTATCAAATAGGAGAGTTAATTGGAACTGCCGGAATTGAAAAAACGTATGAAAAAATTTTAAGAGGTACAAAAGGTGTTAAATTTATTCAAAGAAATAGATTTAATAAAGAAATTGGTTCATTTAAAAATGGCGCTTTTGATACTTTGCCAGTACCCGGAAAAGATATAACTTTAACAATTGACAGCAAGCTGCAGCAATATGGCGAAGCTTTAATGGCTAATAAAAGAGGTGGAATTGTAGCTATTGAACCTAGTTCTGGAGAAATTTTAGCCTTAATATCAATGCCTACATATGATCCTAATTTAATGGTTGGGAGAGAGCGATCCGCTAATTTCACAAAATTATATTTAGATAGTATCAGTCGTCCACTTTTAGATAGAGGTTTACAAGCACAATATCCTCCAGGCTCACCATTCAAAGTAATTTCCGCATTAGTGGCATTGCAAGAAAATGTAATTACACCACATACCACAACAACATGTTTTGGAGGCTATCGATATGGGTCAGGTGCAAAATCAATTATGAATTGCCACTGTGAAACTGGCTATCCAATAGAATTAAATACAGCTATTTATAGGTCTTGTAACAGCTATTTTGCAAATGCATATAGAAAAGTAATTGAGAAATACAAAAAACCATATGATGGAATGAATGTTTGGAACAAACATGTAGAAAGTTTTGGTTTAGGAAATTATTTAAATAATGATTTGTCAGTGGGACAAAAAGGTAATATTCCTGATGGAGATTACTATAATAAAGTTTACCCAAATGGAAGATGGAGATCTACTGCAACCATTTCAAACGCAATTGGTCAAGGTGAAGTTTTAACAACTCCTATTCAATTAGCAAATATGACAGCAACAGTTTCAAATAGAGGATTTTATTTCACGCCTCATATTGCAAAACATATTGAAGGAATTCCTTTAGATAAAAAATTTACCATTCCAAATTATACAACAATTGATAAAAAATACTTTGAACCAGTTATTGAAGGATTATTTAATGTTGTTGATAACCCAAGAGGTACAGCGCACTGGTCTAAAGTTGAAGGAATTGATATTTGTGGAAAAACCGGAACTGCTGAAAATCCTCACGGACAAGACCATTCCATATTTATAGCTTTCGCTCCAAAAGACGACCCTAAAATTGCAATTGCAGTTTTTGTTGAAAATGGTTATTGGGGATCTCGTTGGGCTGGACCAATTGCAACGTTAATGATTGAAAAATATTTAAACGGTAAAACAAATAGACCTTTGGTTGAAGAAAGGATGTTTAATGGAAGTATCCAAGAGGAGTATAACAAACAAATACAAGGAAAACTCAAACATTGAGAAGTAAAAAAAATAATATTTTCTTAGGAATTGATTGGCTATTAGTCCTATTCTATTTCATTCTAATTTTTTTAGGATGGTTAAGTATATATTCCGCAACTGTTGCCGAAGATCAATACGAAATTATAAACTTATCTTCAGAATATGGAAAACAATTAATTTGGATAGCATTAAGTATACCACTTATCATATTGATTTTAATGTTTGATGCTAAAGTTTATGAAAAATATGCTTCCATAATTTATGTAGTTTCACTTTTCTCACTCCTAGGGCTTTTTGTTTTTGGTAAAAATATTAATGGAGCCACTTCGTGGTATGGTTTTGGTATTTTTAGCTTACAGCCATCAGAGTTTGTTAAAGCAGCTACTGCGCTTGCAATGGCAAAATTAGTCAGTGAAAAAATGTTTAATCTAAAAAAAATTGAGACTCAAATACAAGCTATTCTCATTTTATTTTTTCCAGCCATTTTAATTACATTACAACCAGATCCGGGTTCAGCGTTAGTTTATGGAGCCTTTATTTTTGTATTGAACAGAGAAGGTTTACCTTTTTATTTTATAACAGTTGGTATTGTAGCATTGGTTTTATTTATAACCACACTCATATTCGGGTATTTAATAACGTTAATTACATCTTTAGGCCTATTCCTTTTTATTTTATTATACTTTTCTTTTTACAGAAAAAAAGCCTTTAGAAGAGGATGGCTAAAAATAATTGGTATTTATTTAATGTCTGCACTTTTTATATTTAGTATAGATTTAGTTTTTAATCATGTTTTTGAACAACGCCACAGAGACAGATTTAATATATTATTAGGTAAAACAGCCGACACTAAAAGTATTGGTTATAACACTAATCAATCTGTGACAACAATTGCAAATGGTGGATTTTTTGGAAAAGGGTTTTTAGAAGGCGAAAGAACTAAAGGTGATTTTGTGCCCGAACAGCAAACTGATTATATTTTTACAACTGTTGGTGAAGAATGGGGGTTTTTAGGAAGTTCAGTAGTTATCATCTTATTTGTATTATTTATTTTACGAATAATAACAATTGCAGAGCGCCAAAAATCTAAATTTAGTAGAGTCTATGGTTATAGTATAGCTGCAATATTTTTCACGCATTTCACTATTAATATTGGAATGGTACTAGGTTTACTACCTACAATTGGAATACCCCTACCCTTTTTTAGCTATGGAGGATCTGCGCTTTGGGGATTTACCGTATTACTATTTATATTTATTAAGCTAGATGCAAATAGAATTTACGAGTGGTAAATCTTTAGATTTCCTATTTAAATTTAAAACAAAAAAAAGCATCCAAAATGGATGCTTTAGATTTTATATTTAAAACTAAACTATAAAGCAGCTACGTGCTTAGTTAATTTAGATTTTAAATTACTTGCTTTATTCTTATGAATAATGTTTTTCTTTGCTAATCTATCTACCATAGCAATTACTTTTGGAAACAATTCTTCAGCCTCTTTCTTCTCTGTCGCAGCACGTAAATCTCTAACAGCATTACGAGTTGTTTTATGCTGATACTTATTTCTTAATTGCTTAGCGCGATTGCTTCTAATTCTTTTTAATGCTGACTTATGATTTGCCATTATAAATTTTATATTAATTTTTTTGTAGTCCGTAGGGGAATCGAACCCCTGTTACCAGGATGAAAACCTGGCGTCCTAACCCCTAGACGAACGGACCAT
>NZ_JAEINV010000011.1 GCF_016342705.1 Lutibacter sp.
TGGCAATAACGAAGTAATCTGTTACATTGTAGTTCCAACGTAGAGATTGCTTCATTTCACTGCGTTGCATTCGCAATGACGAAACAATACGTCATTACGAGGAGTGTTAATGAAAAAGTAATCTGTTACATTGTAGTTTCAACGTTGAGATTGCTTCATTTCAGTGTGTTGCATTCGCAATGACGAAACTATACGTCATTTCGTGGAATGGCAATAACGAAGTAATCTGTTACATTGTAGTTCCAACGTAGAGATTGCTTCATTTCACTGCGTTGCATTCGCAATAACGAAACAATACGTCATTACGAGGAATGGTAATGACGAAGTAATCTGTTACATTGTAGTTCCAACGTTGAGATTGCTTCATTTCACTGCGTTTCATTCGCAATGACGTTCCTTTGTAAATATGTGCCCTTTTCCTTTCAGAAACAATGACGAAATTATGTGTCAATTTATGATTGTTCTTTAGTTACTTTTAGAAAAAAAATGATCTATTTTTTCAAACAACTCAAATTTATCTATGGGTTTAGAAATATAATTGTTACAACCTGCAGTTAATGCTTTTTCTCTATCACCCGTTTGAACAAATGCGGTTTGAGCTATGATAATAACGTCCTTATTAAACTCACGTATCTGACGCGCAACTTCATAGCCGTTCATCACAGGCATTTGAATATCTAATAAAATAAGATTGATGGCTGGATTAGCTTTAAATACTTCAAGGGCTTCAAGTCCATTTTCTGCAACAAATAATTGATCTGCTTTTTTAAATAGTATTTCTTGTAAATAAATTTGCACTAAACTTTCATCATCAACAATTAAAATATTTAAAGGAGTTGTATGGCTTGTTGCAATAGTATCAGAAGTTTTAGATTCCTCAGTGATGTCCATACTATTTTCTAAAGTATTTGTATAAGGTAAGGAAAAGGTAAATGTTGAGCCTTGTGCTAAAATTGATTTTAAATGAATAGTTCCACCAAGCATTTCTGCATACGATTTAGAAATGGTTAACCCTAAACCAGAACCTTCATATACTTCTTTATCTTCAATATCTGCTTGTACAAATCTGTCAAAAACATAAGGTTGTCGGTTTAAAGGAATTCCAATACCGGTATCAGTTACATAAATATGAAGTATGTTTTTATCAACAAAATATCCCATATCAATACTGCCACTTACTGTAAATTTAATAGCGTTTTTCACCAAATTTTGTATGATAGCATAAATTTTATCGGGGTCAGATGTTATGATTAAATCATTACTTTTAGTATCATGTGTTTTAAAAAGTTCTAATCCTTTCTTAGCGGCTTCAGGAGCAAAAAATGAATAAATTTCATTAACTTGTTTGGTAATATTCACTTCTTTGCTATAAATAGTTACCAATTTTGATTCAATTTTAGAAATATCAATAATATCATTAATGGTAGTTAGCATTCTGCTGCCACTTTTTTCAATAACTTCAATATATTTTTTTTGTTTTTCTATAGAAAGGTTCGGGGTTTTTAACAATTCAGAAAAGCCTAATATACCATTCATAGGTGTTCTAATTTCATGACTCATATTGGCTAAGAAAGCTGACTTTAATCGGTCACTTTCTTCTGCTTTTTCTTTAGCTATGGTAAGTTCACTTAATATTTCTTTTTGTTGGGTAATATCTTCCTTTACGGCAATAAAATGAGTGATTTTATTATGCGCATCTAATACTGGTGAGATAGATGCTTTTTCCCAAAATAATTCGCCATTTTTCTTTTTATTATGAAATTCACCAAACCATTCTTTTCCAGAAAGTAATGTGTTCCATAATTCATTATATTCTTCGGGAGATTTTTCGCCAGATTTAAATATACTAGTTTTTTTTCCAAAAAGTTCGTTAAAACTGTACCCAGTGGTTTCTGATGTTTTTGGATTGGCGTACTCAATTTCACCTTTTAAATTGGTTATTACCACAGAAACAGGACTTTGATATATTGCTTTTGATAGCTTACTAAGTTCTAATTCATTATTTTTAATTTGTGTAATATCTAATAACATACCCACTATTTTATTTTCAAATAGTTTGGCATTCATTAAACAGTGTTTTATTTGCTTGGTTTTGGTATAAAACGCGACTTCAAAATTAGTAACCACCCCATTTTTTTGCAAGGAGGTCAACATTTCAGTTCGTTTTTCAGGATGCACATATAAATCTAAAATATTGATGGTTTCCATTTCACCATCTAGAATATACCCACTTTGGTCTTTAATATATTGGTTGGTAAATAAAATATGGCCATTTAAATCTGTTTGATACACGCCTATTAAAGCATTTTCTAATATGTTTTTATAATTTTCTTCAGATTCTCTTAATTGTTGTTGGTGTAAAACTTCGGCAGTTTTATTAGCCATAGAGCCTATTACTTTTGTTAATTGGCCATTTTTGTTTTTTAATTTAAAAGCGCGATCATGTACATAGGCATAGCCGTTATCTTTTGTTAATAATCGGTAACTGTCCTCCCAAAACTCTTCATCAGATTCAAAAAAATGAAAGATTTTAGTATTTACGCGCTCAAAATCTTCTGGGTGTACTCTTTTTTGTACGTCTTCTCTACTATATCCAAAATCATCATGATTCCAGCCAAAAAACGTGGTAAAGGTTTCACTACGCCAAAATGTTTTTTTAATTAAATCATGTTCCCAAATAACTTCATTGGTTGCTTTGGCAGCAACTCTAAAACGTTCTTCGCTTTGTTTTAAGTCTAGCTCGGCATTTTTAAGTTTGGTAATATTTACTAAATAACCTCTGGTTTTTAGCAGTTTATTGTTGGGACTAAAAACACCCACTAAATTTACTAAACAGTTTATTTTTTCGCCCTTATTGTTAATAAAATCAACTTCTTCGTTTAATACTTTTTTATTGAGTAAAATGGATCTTACTAATGCCATTCTTTTTTTAGGTTCAAAATATAAATCTGTAATTGGTTTATTTTGCAGTTCTTTTATGCTTGTAAAACCAAAGAGTTTGAGAAATGTTCTGTTACAATTTAGAATTTCACCTTTAACTGAAGTGGTGAAATTTGCAGAAATATCATTTTTAAAAATATCTTCCAATTCATTTTTAGCCTCTGTAATTTCTAATTCTCTAAGTTTACTTTCTGTAATATCTTGCACCATTCCAGATAATCCAACAGGTTTATCTTGTTTATTGTACACATGATTTCCAGATATTTTTACCCAACGCGTTACACCATCGGTTCTAACAATACGACAATCAAAAATAAAAGGAGCCCCATGTTCAAAAGCATTTGTATAACATTCTTGTACATAAGCAACATCATCTGTATGAACATGACTCATATAGGTTTCATATGTCCAGTCAGACACTAAGGCGGTGTAACCAAATAATTTATCATGAATCAAGTTTCTAAAAGAAGTTTGGTCTTCAAAATTATAAGTCCAAATACCAATTTCATTAATGTTTAATACAGTATTAAGGCGCTCTTCACTAGTTTTTAAGTTATTTAGAGCCACTTTAAATTCGGAGATATTTTCCACCACTCCATCATATCTAATAATGGCTCCTTCACTGTTTTTTATGGCTTTTGCGCCTTCTTCAACGGTTAAAATGTTGCCGTTTTTGGTAAACCATTGTGCTTCAAAATTTGTAATTTCTCCTTGAGCTTCAATTAAAGCTTTAAACTCCTCCCGTTTTTTTGGATCAACATAGCCATACTTGCTAATATCTCTTTGCATTAAATCTTCAAGGGAATCATATTCCAACATTTTTATTAGGGCAGGATTCGCAGAAATTATTTTTCCTTGGGGGGTTGTTTGGTACAATCCTACGGTACTGTTTTCAAATAAGCTTATATATAAAGATTTGGCATCATTCAATTCCTTTTCTACATTTTTAGAAATGATATGATAACTTATAATGATTAGTATTATTAACAAAAACAATAAAATAGAGTTGGTAAAATTTTCGTTATGGTCAGGTACTAAATGAGATTCAATGGCATTCCCTACAATCACAAAAAAAAGAATCATGGGTAAAAATGAACGAACTAATTTACTTTGAATTGAATTGTTTTCAATATGATTAAATGGCCAAATTTGTAACTTTAGCATATAAAGTTGTAATAAACTTATAACAAATAAGGCGATAGCGGTTGGAAATGCTAAAGAATAAATTTCATTTAAATATAAGGATGAAATATTTTCAATATATACTAATAAAAAAGCACTGCTTATAGTAAATTGAATATAAAAGAACCCTTTTATAAAAAACAGTTGATATTTTTTTATTGGTTTTATTTGATAAATCAAAAAAGAAGCGCTTGATAACAAAAAAAGGATGGTTGCAATGGGTGATATAAGTATATTGTTTTGAACATTTTTAAGACTATTAATCCAGTTAAAAAAAGAATTTTCGAAACTCCAATGCGGTATCCATAAAAAATCAATGCCATTTAA
Organism: Lutibacter sp.; assembly: GCF_016342705.1. Classification (GTDB taxonomy): domain Bacteria; phylum Bacteroidota; class Bacteroidia; order Flavobacteriales; family Flavobacteriaceae; genus Lutibacter. The sequence goes on from NZ_JAEINV010000011.1 coordinate 4,450, forward strand.
AAGAGCAATTACAAAACTTAATCCGGCTAAACTGTTTGCTACAGTATTTAAAAATTTACTTTTTTTGGTAGAAAAATAAATGCTGTAATAAGTTCCTGAAAGCATTAATAATACACTTGTTAAAACGGCTATTGGGATATAATTAGATGAAATTTGTGTTAAAAATGGAATGGTAAAATACCAGCCAATTAAACTTAAAAATCCGATACCTATAATCAGTAAAGATAATTTTAAGGGTAAATTTTTCATGAAGTGAGGTATATTTTTATTGGGTCAACTAAAATAATCAGTTAATTTATGCTTTTTTAAGTGAAATAAGATGATAAATGTCATTAGTTATAAATTTAAAATGGAAGTGCTGCCAATTGTAGGTTATAATCATATTGCAAATCTTCATGCAACACTAAGAGCTTTTTTTGTATGGCAGTTTTTTCTCTTAGATAGATGTTTTTTAAAACAGTACTATTTTTAATAGAAGGCCTTATTTCAGTTAATTTTAGGCAAAAATAGAGGAGGAGTTCAATTTCCGTTTCCTTCTTTTTAGAATACCGAATATTGGTTTTAAGCATTCTTAATATTTTGCGAACACTTTTTTTAATGTAAAAATAAGAGTTGGTATTAATGGTCTCAAACAAAATATCAGCCTCACTTTTAACAGTTTCAATAAAACCTTCTTCATTAGCAGCTTCAAATAAAACATACGTTAACAGTTCTTTGTTTTCTTTTTTAAATTTTGATAGTTGTAAGCATACATCTATTAACTCACTGTTTGTAAGGTGTTTTAACTCTTGTTTTAATTCTTTTACAGTCACTGCTTTCATTTTTCTAAATTAATTAAAACATGTTGGGAACCATAAAAAAAGTAAGCTCTTTTTTTAAATTTAAGAATTTATGACTGCTGTCTATTTGTCATTTGTATATATTTGGCTTAATTTTCGACTACTAACTAATTATGAGCAAAAATAAAGTATCATTATCCTGGGCTATTAAAGAATTTATTTGGCCAAGAAGAACCATTGTTTTAATAGGCATTGCATTAATAATTGTAAAAAGTTTATCGGGTTTGGTATTGCCATACGCCAGTAAAAATTTGATAGATGAGGTAATTCCTTCCAAAGATATCAGTACATTAACCACGTTATTGCTAATTGTTTGTGCGGCTATTTTGTTACAAGCCGTGACTTCTTTTTTATTAACACGGTTGTTAAGTGTAGAAGCACAGCATTTAATTTCGGTTTTAAGAGCCAATGTGCAAAAAAAGCTATTAACATTGCCTATCAGTTATTTTGATAATACAAAATCTGGCGCACTGGTTTCTAGAGTAATGACAGATGTTGAAGGGGTGCGAAATATTGTAGGAACCGGTTTGGTACAATTAATAGGAGGAAGTTTAACCGCAATAATATCCTTAGTGATTTTAATTAAAATTAATGCAACTATGACCTTTTTTGTGTTGGTTCCGGTAGCCATTTTCGCTATTGTGGCGCTGAAAGCATTTGGGTACATTCGTCCAATTTTTAGAGAACGCGGAAAAATTAATGCAGAAGTAACCGGTAGATTAACAGAAACGCTCAATGGCGTACGCGTTATTAAAGGTTTTAATGCCGAAGCTCAGGAAAATAAAACGTTTGAAGAAGGCGTAGAGCGTTTGTTTTTAAATGTAAAAAAGAGTTTAACGGCAACCGCTTTAATTACCAGTTCATCCACATTTTTATTAGGATTAGCATCTGCTGGAATTATGGGAATTGGTGGTTATTTTATTATGAAAAATACCATGACCTATGGTGAATTTGTATCTTTTACCTTGTTTTTAGGATTTATGATTGCGCCCATTGTGCAAATGAGTAATATTGGAAGTCAGCTTACAGAAGCCATGGCAGGATTAGACAGAACTCAGGAAATTATGAATATGGCTGAAGAAGATAATCCTGAACAACGAACAGTTATTTTAAATGAAATTAAAGGCAATATTGTTTTTAATGATGTTTCTTTTAGTTATCAGGAAAATAAGGAAGTGCTACACAATATTTCTTTTGAAGCACCGGCAGGTAGTGTTACCGCGTTGGTGGGTTCATCAGGTTCAGGAAAATCTACCATTGCAGGTTTGGCAGCTACTTTTTTAAATCCGGTTACTGGGAATGTAACTTTAGATGGTATAGATTTATCAACAGTAAATTTAAGTAGTTTTAGAAGTAGGCTAGGCGTAGTGTTGCAAGACGATTTTTTATATGAAGGAACTATTCGAGAAAATATTTTGTTTCCGCGTCCAAACGCCACCGAAGCACAATTGCAACAAGCTGTAAAAGGCGCATATGTAAATGAATTTACCGATCGATTTGAAGAAGGTTTAGATACTGTAATTGGAGAGCGTGGTGTAAAATTATCAGGCGGACAGCGTCAAAGAATTTCTATTGCACGCGCATTATTGGCAGATCCAAAAATTATTATTTTAGATGAAGCCACCTCTAATTTAGATACTGAAAGTGAATCGTATATTCAAAAAAGTTTAGGATTGTTAATGAAAGACAGAACCACCTTTGTAATTGCACACAGGTTAAGTACCATTCAACAAGCCGATAGAATTTTAGTGATTGAAGATGGAAATATTGTAGAACGCGGTAAACACGATGAATTGATTGCTAAAAAAGGACGTTATTTTGATTTATATACCTATCAGAGTAGGATTTAAAAACATTCTTTTAATAATTAAAGCCCATTTATACCCATAAATGGGCTTTTTGTTGTTTAAAATTTATTTAGCCAACGATTAAAATTATTTATTGTATTCTTGAAATGTATAAAAATTATTAATAACTAACTCAAAAATCAAACTTTTATGAAATCACTAAAAATTATTTTTAGCATTCTAATTATTGCTGTAATTGCATTCAGTTGCGATAAAGAAATAATGGGTGTATCGGAAGCATCAACTTTAAAAAGCGAAGACTTAGCTCGAACGTTAACTCAAGAAGATGCCGATGGAGATGGATGTTCAGATGATCAAGATTCGCACCCAAATTCAAACACCAATCCTACCATTAATTTAGATGGTTGTGATATTAATATTCAAAATTCATTAGTGGACTGCGGTACAACAATGATGGATCAAATTGCAGACGCAATTGAAATGATTGCTTTAGAAAATATGGGGAGTGATGCAAATGTACTTCGTAAAAAATTCACAAGAGAATTATCTAAATTAAGTTATTACTGGTATAAGGCTAGGCTAATAACAAGTAGAGAAAGGTCTGCGTTATCTAATTGCGGTTGGAGTGCAGATTTTGAAAATCTAATGCTTCAAAATATAAGTGTAGATGTATTACGTCATTTAGATTTTTCATTGCAAGAGATATTAAATACTGGTAGACCAATGATTGATTTTATATCTAAAGGAGTGATGGCTGAAGATTTATATGGTAAACAATATCAAGGCGGATTAATTTTTTATGTGAATGAGAGAGAGGCTTCAGGATTATTGGCAGCGCCATATAATCAACAAGGTGCAAAATGGGGATGTATAGGAGTTGATTTACCAGGAGCCTTAGGAACTGAAATTGGGACAGGTGCTCAAAACACCATAGATATTTTAGCTAGTTGTAATGAAACTGGTACAGCCGCATATATTTGCGCCAATTTATCAATTGATGGATATAATGATTGGTTTTTACCGAGTATTGATGAAGTAACTGAAATGCGTAACAATTTACATTTAAATGGTTATGGTAATTTTTCATATGGTTGGTACAGAAGTTCTTCGGAATTTGATAGTGTAAGTGCTTGGTATCAATATATGGATAGTCCTAGTAGATATCATCAAAATTCAAAAAATAGTAATGGAAGTTTAAGAGCTGTGAGAGCATTTTAAATAATTATAACTATATTCTTATAATTATAAAAGCCCATTTAGACACATAAATGGGCTTTTTGTAGTGTTAAATTGATACAATATTGTGTTAAAATAATTTTTTGTATCATTGGTTTCTTGTAAAACTACAAGAACTACTAATAAAAAAAATAACGATTAAATGAAACAATTTAAAAGAATAATGTACCTGCTTTTTTTGGCTGTTGCAACTACTAATTGCCATCAGGAAATAATAGCAACCACTGAAACAGGCATTGTAGAAATTGAAAAAAATGACATAGCAAATAGAAGTGCTGTTTTAGTAAACGATATGGATGGTGATGGCTGTTTAGATGAAAATGATACGCATATAAATTCAAATAGAAGTGCTACTATAAGTATAGATGGTTGCGATATTGGGATACCAAATTCCTTGGTAGATTGTGGAACAACTATGATGGATCAAATAGTGGATGCTATTGAAACTATTGCTATTGAAAATGTAGGAAGTGATGAAAATGTACTTCGTAAAAAATTTACAAGAGAATTATCTAAATTAAGTTATTATTGGGTAAAGAAAAGGTTGATTTCTACTAAGGAGCGATCTAATTTATCAGGATGTGGCTACCGTGCAAATTTTCAACAATTACTGGTGTTATTAGATAGAGATGGAGATGGATTTGTACCAGAAACAAATTTAGGGATTCCAGGTGGTGACTGTGATGATAGCAATCCTCTAATCAATCCAAGTGCTGTAGAAATTTGCAATGGAAAAGATGATGATTGTGATGGGCAAATTGATGAAGGTGTACAAACTACGTATTTTAGAGATGCCGATGGTGATGGTTTTGGAACAGATGAATTTGTAATTGCGTGTGCTATGCCAGTAGGTTTTGCGCAATATAGCGGTGATTGTGATGATACAAAAGAAACAATAAATCCAGATGCTGTAGAAATTTGTAATGGAGAAGATGATGATTGTGATGGGCAAATTGATGAAGGTGTACAAACCACGTATTTTAGAGATGCCGATGGTGATGGTTTTGGAACCGATGAATTTGTACTTGCGTGTGAGATGCCAGCAGGTTATGCAAAATATAGTGGTGATTGTGATGATTCAAATGAGACAATTAATCCAGATGCTGTAGAAATTTGCAATGGAATAGATGATAATTGTGATGGGATTTTAGATGATGAAATTTATTGCGCAGCAGTTTCCTTGAAAAATCAACTGGAACAAGTATCAATTACTATAGAAACATTGGCAGGCCCAGATGGTAAGTTATTTGGTTCTGTAACACCATTAATGGTTAGCAATGCATTATATGAAAGGGGATTTGATATTGATAGGAAACAAATTACTTTTCCTAATGTTATTAAAGAAACGGGTTCCTATTTAGTTTATGTGGATGTATATAGAAATGTGAGAGCTAATGTTAGTATTAATGTAGTTCCAAAAGAGAAATATTAATTAATTTTATAGCACTATTTTTTAAAAGCCCATTTATTGGAATAAATGGGCTTTTTGCTAATTTTATGTTATTTTTCAGAACCATTTTATGTATGAAACAATGTATTTTATGTAACAAAAGTGGCAATTAGTTAAAAAGTAACCATTTTTTTAGTTAAAATACTGTTAAAGCAATAAGTTTACCATAAATAAAATCACAAAGTACTTCACTGGTATTTTGGGTCCCTAACTAAAAAAATATTTAAAAATGAAACATTTAAAAATTATTACATTAGCACTGTTATGTGGTGCTTTTTTTACAAGTTGTGAAAAAGAGACAACAACACAGGATAAATTTGAATTAAAAAATGAATCTATAAATTTAAATTATAACACTTTTATAAGTGAAGTTAAAGTACCAACAAATTTAAATTTTAAAAAATCAAACAACTTAAATGCAAAAGCAGAAGTTGTTCAAAAAAATATTGGAATTATTCAGAATTATTTTGGGTCAAGTTGGGATGATTTTTTTAGTACCAATGGATATAATGTTGTTACAGTTAATCAGTCATATTTCGATGAATTTGGATTGGAAAATTTGGATGTATTATTATATTTCAGAGGGGGAGACAGTTTTGCAAACGCAAACGAAGCTAGTATAGTTGAGTTTGTAAGTAATGGAGGTATATTAATAACAGAATTTTCAACGACAACTAATGTAATGCAGAATTTTAATATTAGTGAACCTGCTACTTTATATGATAGTTTTTATTATTTTGGTTCATCAACTATAAATGTTAATGAAAGCCATCCAATGGCTAATGGACTTGCTAGTTCATTTTATTCTGGTGGACAAATACAATATTTTCAACTTTTTAATGATTTAGATTCTAATTTTCAAATTGTAGCTTCTTTAAATAGTGACTTGACAGGAGACAATATAAATGACCCAGTTGTTGGATCATATTGTTATGGTTCTGGGGTTTGGGTTGCTTTTTTCTCGGATTTTGGAGATTTATATGATTCAAGTTCTTCAGAAGAATTGTTGCTAGCTATAAACATGATTGAATTCCCATTAGATTCTTGCAGTTCTGATAGAGACGAAGACGGCATTTTAAATGCAGATGACAATTGCCCAAGCACAGCCAATGCAGACCAAGCAGATAATGATAATGATGGTTTAGGTGATGTGTGTGATGATGATGATGACAATGATGGTATTATAGATACAGAAGACAATTGTCCGTTTACAGCCAATGCAGACCAAGCAGATTATGATGAAGATGGACAAGGAGACGCTTGTGATGACGATGATGATAATGATGGGGTTGTAGATAGTAGAGACAAACATCCATTCTCAAACTTTACAGCAGATTTTCATATTTATGAAACGTATTTTGGAATAGACAATCAATTAGGGAGAAATGGTTCTACCATGATGGATCAGTTAAATAGCTTAATTGAATCTATTAATGCCGAATACAATGGAGAAAACTACAACGCCTTACATAGAAAATTTACAACAGAATTAGCAAAATTAAGTTATTACTGGTACAAAGACCGTTTAATAACTTCAAGAGAGCGTTCTGCAATTTCAAGCGCAGCGTATAGAGCAGATGTTCCTATGACGTATGGAGATTATTAATTAGCATTCACCAAAATTTAAAAAGAAACCTAGCAAATAGCTAGGTTTTTTTGTTAAGAATACCAACGTATGATTGAGAAAAAGCACTTTTTTAATATGAAAGTAATTATTATTTAAAAAAAGTGAGCCGTGTACGTAGTACTACGTACGTTTTCTAAAAATAATAGCTATACATTGCCCCCACAAAAATTTAACCAAACCAAAACATGAAACATTTAAAAATTACAATGTACATAGCAGTGCTAGCTATGGTATTTACAAGTTGTGAAAAAGACGCACTCATTCAAGAAAATGCATCATTGAATGACCAAGACACAAAAATGATTGACAATAATTCCTATAAATCATTACATGACATGATGATGGCAGGTGTTGATATGGAAAGTTATTATAAAACTTTACCTAAACTAAGTGGTAAAATGACCAAGCCAACCACATCTCATACTTATGAGAATACAGGTGTTGAATACTTTTTTGAAGATGAAGGAGGTTTTAATTTTCCTTGTGATAACTTACCCACTGAAGATTTTAGTAATTTTGAGTTACCCGATGGTTATTTTGGTGATTATGATTATTATTATCATAATTATTGGTTTGATGTAGGACCCCAGTTAGATATGAATACTGATAATGAAGTTTTTTCACCAGGAGATATAGTGCCTGGAATATCTTTTACAAGCTCTTATAATTTAAATATATTGAATGAGGATTATTGGAATGCAGATAAAGCATTATATTCATTCGATGGTATAATTATCAACTTTTCCAATTCCGATGTTACAAACGTTCGTATGAAAATTGCTCAACTTTCTTCATCAAGTTATAGTAATGTGTTTATTGACATATATGGTTTATCTGATAATTTATTAGGAACGTCTATTGTTTATATTCGGCCATATGGTGCAAATTGGGGAATTGAATCTGTAGAGCCTATTAAAAAAATTGTTTTAAGAGCAAATTATCCAATGGTAGACAATGTTTCTTTCGGTTCTTGCAATCCAGACACAGACGAAGATGGTATTTTAAATGCAGATGATAACTGCCCAAGCACAGCCAATGCAGACCAAGCAGATAATGATAATGATGGTTTAGGAGATGTGTGTGATGACGATGATGACAATGATGGTATTAGAGATACAGAAGACAATTGTCCGTTTACAGCCAATGCAGACCAAGCAGATTATGATGAAGATGGACAAGGAGACGCTTGTGATGACGATGATGATAATGATGGGGTTGTAGATAGTAGAGACAAACATCCATTCTCAAACTTTACAGCAGATTTTCATATTTATGAAACGTATTTTGGAATAGACAATCAATTAGGGAGAAATGGTTCTACCATGATGGATCAGTTAAATAGCTTAATTGAATCTATTAATGCCGAATACAATGGAGAAAACTACAACGCCTTACATAGAAAGTTTACAACAGAATTAGCAAAATTAAGTTATTACTGGTATAAAGACCGTTTAATAACTTCAAGAGAGCGTTCTGCAATTTCAAGCGCAGCGTATAGAGCAGATGGTCCTATGAGTTATAGATAAAAAAGGAATAGATTCTATTAAAAATCAAAAGAAACCTAGCAATTTGCTAGGTTTTTTTTGTTAAGAATACCAACGTATGATTGAGAAAAATCACTTTTTTAATATGAAAGTAATTATTATTTAAAAAAGTGAGCCGTGTACGTAGTACTACGTACGTTTTCTAAAAATAATAGCTATACATTGCCCCCATACAATCATTAACCAAATTATTAAGAAAAACCAACATCATTATGAAACATTTAAGAATTATTACATTAGCACTGTTATGCGGTGCTTTTTTTACAAGTTGTGAAAAAGACGTGATAGCACCAGACAATACAGCAGCTATCAGTAAAGAAACTAAAGAAATGGGTTCTAAAATACCATTTCCTTTACAAGAGTTCATGCGCACAGGAAACCTGATGGGAGCTTCTTTTGAAAAAATGCAATTGCATTCTAAAATGGTAGAACAAAATTATTCAAATCGTGCCTATAGCTCAGATATTACTTTTTTTGACTCTAAGGAAGCATTTAATAATAATACCTTGCCTATAGAAGATTTTGAAGATGTTATTACAGATGGTTATTATAGTTGGACTAATCCAGGTTATTTTACAGATGTTAATTACACCAACTCATTTCCAAGTATATTAAATGAAAATAATTTGCATGGTAAATTTAATGAGGGCGATTTTACTCCTGGTATTTCTTTTGAATTAGAGTTAAACCAAGAGCTTCTTTCAAATTCTTATTGGAGAGAAGAATATTCAGATGAAGAATTAGAGGAAATGATGCAGAATTATGGATGGTATATTCAAGATTATAATGTTACAGATTATAATAATCCGGAAAATAATTTTACCTATACAAAACAATTGTTTACAAATTATGATTATACCAGTATAGTCTTAAAATTTAGTGAAAATTCTGTAAATTCTGTTAGTTTTGATGCACCTTATGCATGGAATACTATTTATAAAATATATGATATTGCAGGTAATTTAATTGCAACAGATAACACACAAAATTATTTTTCAGTATATTGGGGAATTACCTCTAAAGTTTCAATAGGTAAAATAATAATAAGTTATTTTGATGTGAGCTATTTTAGATTAGACAATGTTTCTTTTGGAAATAATCCAGATTTTGACAATGATGGCGTAGCAAATGAAGATGATATGTATCCTAATTCTAATCTATCACCTAGTTTTATGCTTTTTCATACTTCTTTTGGTATTGAAAATCAATTAGGGCGTAATGGAGGAACTATGATGGATCAACTAGAGAGTTTATTGGCTGCAATAAACGCACAATACAACGGTAGCAATTACAATACATTGCATAGAAAATTTACAACAGAATTAGCGAAGTTAAGTTATTACTGGTACAAAGACAGATTAATAACATCTAAACAACGTTCAGCAATTTCTGCAGCTGCTTATAGTGCAGATGTTCCTATGTTTGTAGACTAATATTGATATTATTTTTTGTTTTATAAGAGTTTATGGAAAAATTTATAAATATCAATCCTTATAAAAGAATACAATTTCTATAGCAAAAAAATGTGCATCATGTACGTAGTACTACGTACATGATTTAAAAAAAATAGTTTTATATTGCAATTTGAAATTAACTAACTAATTAAAATCAAATAAACTATGAAACAATTTAAGAGTTTTGCATATGTATTATTGGCAACAGTTTTTTTAACAAGCTGTGAACCAGAAACAATTACACCTGAAACTACCGATGCTAGCACTCAGGAAACCAAACAAATTATAGGTCAAAAACCATTAACATTATTTGAAATAACGCAATTGGGGAGCTTAGATGCCTATTTTAGATCTTTTGAAAACACCCAGAATAAAATAGCTTCACAAACGGTTGCAGCGCGTTCTTACAATCCAAATATTCAATTTTTTAATTCGCCAGAAGGATTTAATAACAACGCACTTCCTATGGAAGATTTTGAAAATGCCATTATGGGATTTTCAAATAATAATTATTATGATAGTGGCGAATGGAGTCAATATGTTCAGAATTCTGGTAGTGATTTATTTCCAGGTATTTTAAATGAAGACAACTTGCATGGAATTTTTAATGAAGGAGATTTTGCTTCAGGAATTTCATTTGAATTGATTAAAAATGAGGATGATTTTCAAAATAATTCGTTCAGAGATTATTTAAGAAATCAATATGATTGGACTGAAAGTGAGATTGATGATCGTATGGAAGAGTTAATTTTTGAAAATGGATTTTATATCTATTCAGAAGCAATTCAATATGTTTATTATCCACAATATAATTTTAGTCATAGCAAACCACTTACTAGTAATTATGATTTTACAGATTTAGAGATTAAGTTTAGTGAAAATAATATAAATGCAGTGAGCTTAAATATTCTAAGAGGAGGTTCTTTTACATTTAATATTTATGATCGTTCTGGAAATATAATTGCAACGGATTATACTTATTTAGCCTCCAATAGCAATAGTATGTCTTATTGGGCTGTTAAGTCAGGCGTGGCTATTGGTAAAATAGTAATTATTAGTGATTATTTATATACTCGTGAAAATGTTGACAATGTTGCTTTTGGAAATGAACCAGATTTAGATGGTGATGGTGTAATTAATAGTGAAGATAAGTATCCATTTTCTAATTTTACACCAGAGTTTCGTATTTATCACACAAACTTAGGTATAGCCAATAAATTAGCACGTAACGGCGCAACTATGATGGATGAGTTAGAGAGCTTAATTACCTCTATTAACGCAGAGTATAACGGAGACAATTATAGAGCATTACATAGTAAATTCACCAAAGAATTAGCGAAGTTAAGTTATTACTGGTATAAAGATCGTTTAATAACTTCAAGAGAGCGTTCAGCAATTTCAAGAGCAGCCTACAGCGCAGATGTTCCAATGTTTGTAGACTAATATTGATATTATTTTTTCAATTAAAAAAGCCTTCGCAATTAGCGAAGGCTTTTTTGTTACTTAATTAAAGACCAATTCTCCACACATGGGAAACAATGGATTCTGTAATTTCTGTCCATTCATCCATCGCATCTTGCCAACTTCCTTCTCCATATATTTCTTCATAGGTTTTTTTAATTCCTCCATTATCAATATCTAGTTCAGCCCACGTATTAAAAGGCCATACAATGGCAATTTCTCTTCCATCGTTTGCATTAAACTGATTTTCATAAATTAAAATACTGTCCTCGGCTTTTTTCTCATGCGCTTCTCTAATTTTAAGCATCAGAGCTTTAAATCTATAATAATCTCCACGTTTTAAATCTATCATCCAAATGGTTTCATATTTAGCACTTGCTTTTAGGTTGTTATAGGAAAGTTTTTCATTGTATTTCCAAAATTCACTTCTTCCATATTCAGCAATAGTAGGAGCAACACTTTTAGTCCAATGATCTGCGTGTGCACCATCACCTGGACTGCCATCTAACTCAGAAAATGTATTCGGTCCCATTAACCAAACATACCATCCAGTTTCAGGTCCCGTTAATATATTATCAACACTTGCTTTATAAGGTCCGTCTTTATGATATAAATTATTGTGTTCTTTTACCGCTTTTTCAAAAGCTTTTTCCATCCCAATTTTTGGCATAATGTATTGCAAATTAACCATTGCATACGATTCCTTTTCCTTTTCTTGGGTGTAACCCATAAAACTTGCGATAAAAACTCCTGCAAGTAGTGAATTCAATAAAAGTTTGTTGATTTTCATAATTAAAAAATTTAAGTTAGTAAATAGTAATTTTTAAATAGTTTTTGAAGGTTGATTGTATTTATTTTTTTCTATAAAAATGTAATATTGATGGCTGTGGCTCAAAATTATTTAAGCATTTTATTAAGTTTTATTTGAAAGCATATTAGTTTTTGATTTGATAACAATTGTAATGCTATTAATCAAACTAAATTGAGGTTGAAAATTGAGGTTATTAAATGTTAAAGTAGCATTATTGTTTTTTTGAGTTGTAGGTGAAATTCAAAAAAAACAACAATATGATATTTATCATATTTTGATTAAATGTACTAAAAATAAGTGAGTTACCAAGAAAAAAAAGATTTATTTTTTGTAGCTCTGATTGTAAATATGAAATTAGGATGATTAGACTATTCATTTACTAGTTATTTTGCGGGAACGAGCTATAAAAGTTATACCTAATAAAGATCAGGAGTTCTTTTGATTGAAATCATTGTCAAATTTTTTAAAATATGCGAATTTTAGGTTTCAAAAACTAGCGATGATGATGATTTTGGTTGGTGTACTTATTTTTCTTTTTTTGTTCATTATTTTACTTTTAATAATGCCCATAATTATATGGATTGATACACATAAGAACGAGTATTTCATTCAATTAAAAGGACTTTTAAAAGTAAGTTTAGAACCTGTGAAAAATGAGGTTTTACGAGTAAAAATATCTATTTTATTTTTTAATTTTTATTATTATCCAATACCAAAGAGAATACTTAAAAAGGCCTCACGCCCACATACAACTAAAAAAAAGCAGCGCACTATAATTAAATGGGTATATAGTGTTTTTAGAACTTTTAAAGTGAAAAAGTTGTTTCTTAACATTGATACTTCAGATTGGACATTAAATGCAAAATTATTTCCAATATTTTACTTTTTAAATTTAAGTAAAGGTAATTTTTGGATTAATTATCAAGGTAAAAATCAATTGGTCCTTCATCTTCAAAATAGGCCAATTGATATTCTAAAATCATATATTAATTTTAAAACATAACATGATGGATTTACATTTCGAAGAATTATTAAAACAAGTAACAGACTTCATTAAAAATGAGGCAAAAACAGAAACCGTAGTTGGTGAAATGTTTGAACTAGGAGCATTTAAATGTGTTCCTGTAATTAAAGTTGGCATTGGATTTGGGTCAGGTGGCGGCGAAGGATTTGAAAAGAAAGAAATTAAAGGTGAAGGAATGGGTGCAGGAGTAGGTGTTGGAGTAGAGCCTATTGGATTTTTAGTCACTAAAGGAGAGGAAATTTCATTTATTGAAGCTGGAAAAACACACGGTTTATCTGCTATGTTTGAGCAAGTTCCAGGACTAATTGAAAACATTGCAAAAGCCAGAATGAAAAAAGAAGCTGAACCAGTTTAAGTACTTTAATGGGTGTTTAATGTTAAATGAAGCGCTGGAAATGAAACTTTATTTTCAGTGCTTCTATTTTTTTAATGAGAAAATTTTTCAACCATAAAATAATACCGAACAGTGTGGTACATAGATTTCCAAAAATGCACTATAGGAATTTCAGTTGTTGGCTGTCCTGAGTTTTTAATTTCGGTATACCACTCACCGTTTGGAGCAATAAATTGCGTACTGATATAGGTGCTAAATTCAAGGGCTAAATCTTTATATAAACTATCATGGGTAATATTATAACAGTTTAACAATGCTAACACCATTTCAGCTTGAGGCCACCAAATTTTAACCGTTTCGGTGGGTGTTCCATTTTCTAACACATTAAACAAACCACCATTTTTAGTATCTATTGCTTTTTGAATGACTTGCGACATCATTTTTAGGGCAGTTGCATTACATTGGGAGATCAATGCTTCATTTTTTGTGGTGTTGGCAGCATCACATAAAATCCAGCTGCATTCTGCATTATGTCCAGCCCACACTTCATTTTTTAATGGTTTCCACTGAATGGTAAGCCTATGAATACAATCAAACGTGTCTTTTGTAATAAAATGAGTTAAAATAAGGGTAATAAGTTCTTCAATAATTGGAAGAATACTGCTGTCTTGTTGATATTCATACAATGCAACAAAAGCTTCTAGCGTATGTAAATGAGTGCCAAGTGATTTAGTAGGGGAGTTGCCTAAGTTCCAATGTTCATCAAAACCATCAATAAATCCACTATTTTTTGCATCCCATAAGGTGTTTTTAATAAAATTAGCTTGCTTTTCAATGAGTTTATCTAATGTCTTTGATGGATTTATTTTAGCATAGGCAACAAAGCCATACAAAATAAAAGCCTGTGCCATATTAACATCGTCAGGTGCATTGATAAACTTATGAGCGCTAATTTTAGACCAATAATAACCGCCTTTTGGATTTTTAAATGTCTCTAATTCCTGAAAACTGATGGTAGCTAATTTTAAATAGTCTGTTGTTTTTAAAAGTTCACTGGCGGTGCTTGCTCCATAAAGAATCCTACTCAAATACATGGCGCCAAGCGGTTCCGTTGTTAACGGAACTCCTTGAATGGAAACACCAGAATAAAGGGTGTTGCTTTCAGAATGAATGCAGTTATTCATCCAAAACAACACATTTTTAGTTAGCTCTTGGGTACGTTTTTTTTGAGACATTTTTATGAAAAATTAGGCTGTAAATATACTATATAAAACGCGTAAATGGTATCAAAAAAAGTCTTGATTTAGAGTGTTTATAATTTGATATTATTCTGCTGTTGGCGTACGATTTACACTTGAAATAAAATTAAAGACTTCGCGAATGGTTCTTTTTCTAATTTTTTGTTGCAAATCCATATCAATCTTTTTAAGTGTATATTGAAATTTCAGATCTAAATAATCCATTTTCATTTCAACCACTTTTAATTTATACGATTTAGGATCAATAAATTCTTTGAAGCTTTGCAGTGATATAATGATTTCTTTTTCAAGTTGTTCAATGTTATTGATATTTTTCAATGCAATTTGAAAATCTATAGTCATTAATCGTATATCTTTTTTGGTATAGTTGATGATTTCTCCATAATGAACTTTTGAATTTGGAATAATTACAATGTCATCATCATCATTCAATAGATGTACTTTTAACATGCTTATTTCTACAATTTTACCTTTTTGATTATTAATTTTAACAAAGTCATTTATTTCAAACGTATTTGAAAAACTTAAATAAATTCCACTTAAAAAATCAACAATATATTCCTTAGTTAATAATGCAATGGCTGCAGCAACAATTGTTAATGAGGTTATTAACTCTGTAGGGTTTATTCCAAAAATACTTAAGAGCATAAGCAATATACCTATGCTAATTGTAAAATTGGCAATATTTTCTATTCCAAAATGTACATTATTCTTTTTGTTTTTAGGAATTTTATTTTTTTTAGAATAAAAATATTTAGCGGTATTTGATAAAAAATGAATGGTGATATAAAAAATAATAAATGCCAATACCGATTGTAATTGATTTACTTCAGCAATTAATTTTGAAGTAACCGAATTGAAAAACTTTAAATAAATGACACCCACTAATAAGAGGAGGTTTAAAATAAGAATCCAATTTTTTTTCATTGTTTTAATGTAAGTATATAAAGTGAAATTAATAAGTTAATAATAAATACCTTAGCCGTTTGTTATTAAGTACATAAGGTATGCAACATATACCAAAACGAGTACTATTCCTTGCCATTTTTCAATAATATGTTTTTTCCCAATAAATAGTATTAAAAATAGGAGCGCACTTGAAAAAATGGTCATGGCTACATCTATATCATTTTTTGCACTAAAAGGTAATGGTCTTATCAAAGCACTAAAGCCCAACACCCAAAATATGTTAAAAATATTAGAACCTACAACGTTACCAATGGCAATATCTGTTTGTTTTTTATAGGCGGCCATTGCCGATGTAGCCAACTCAGGCAAAGATGTTCCTATAGCAACTACTGTTAAACCAATTAATGACTGGCTTACATGAAATAATTCCGCTATTTTAACAGCACCATCAACAATCCATTTACCACCAATCATAAGACCTAACAACCCACCAATTATAAAAATGGATGATTTTAAATAGCTTAACTCCTTTATCTCTTCACCCTCTGTAGCTTGGTCTCCAGTAGCTTTTGAGATACCGAATGTATAATATAAAAATACTATAAAAAACGCTAACAGCACTAAACCGTCAATTCTGGTTAATCCAGAAAATATATTATTGTCAATGCGCATATCATTTACTAAAATACCTAGCATCACAGATGCAAGTAACATGAATGGAATTTCTTTCCACACTGTATTATTTTTTGTTGCCAATGGATAAATTATGGCTGAAACCCCCAATATTAATAGAATATTGGCAATATTACTTCCCAGAATATTCCCAATGGCGATTTCAGTATTGCCATTGGCGCTGGCAAAAATATTGATGATAAATTCCGGAGTAGATGTGCCAAAAGCCACAATGGTTAACCCAATCACAATATTTGATATTTTTAACCTTTTGGCAATGGAAGAGGAACCATCAACCAAGAGTCCGGCTCCTTTAATAAGAATAAAGAAACCTATGATAAAAAGCACGTATGTTAGCATTTTCTTTAGAAAGTTTTAATGAATGTTAGTTACTATTATTCAATGTTTTTGCAGGCGTTAACCTTAAAATAGTATAGCCAATTATAGCAGAAATTAAAGAGCCGATTAGAATTCCAATTTTAGCAGCATCTATAAAGGCCGGATTACCATCAAAAGCCAAAGTAGCAATAAAAATAGCCATTGTAAACCCAATTCCAGCTAAAAAGGAAACGCCTATAATTTGTTTGTTACTAATATCTTTAGGAACCTCAATAAGTTTAATTTTTTTAGCCAATAGTACAATTGTTGAAATTCCAATACTATTTCCAAGAACTAAAGCGATCGCTATATTTTTCATTAAAACAGTGTCTAAATTAAGAGAGCTATTTAAAAATACCCCAGCATTTGCCAGTGCAAAAACAGGAATTATAAAATAAGCTACCCAATCGTGTAATTTATGTTCTAAATGTTGAAGCGGAGACTGGTATTTTTGCGTCCAATCTTCTAAATTATCAATTTGTTCTATTTGCTCTTTAGATAAAATAGGCTTTTTTAGTAGTAGGCCTTGTTTTATGTTAGT
Organism: Lutibacter sp.; assembly: GCF_016342705.1. Lineage (GTDB taxonomy): Bacteria > Bacteroidota > Bacteroidia > Flavobacteriales > Flavobacteriaceae > Lutibacter. The sequence continues at coordinate 21,797 of NZ_JAEINV010000011.1, forward strand.
TGTAATAGCCATTAAATTATCAATAAATTCAGGAGTATCTATTTTTTGTCTGATAGGAACCGAAAAAGCCAATAAAATTCCTGCAAGTGTTGGATGAATTCCTGATTTTAAAAATAATATCCAAATAATAATACTAAAAGCGATGAGTAAAAATTTAGAATAATATCCTTTAAAGGACAGTATATATAATACTCCTAATAAGAGGAGGGCAGAAATTAGCATGGTTACATTTATACTTGCGCTGTAAAATAATGCAATTACAATTACAGCACCTATATCATCAACAATAGCAAAAGCTGTTAAAAATATTTTAAGGCTTAAAGGGACTCTATTTCCTAAAATTTTTAAAACTGCCAACGCAAAAGCAATATCTGTAGCCATTGGAATTCCCCAACCTTTAATTGTTTCTGGGTTTTGATTCAGCATATAAAATAACAAAACAGGAGCTAACATTCCACCCAATGCGCCAAAAAGCGGAAATGCTAGTTTTTTTAAAGAATTTAATTCACCAATTAAAAATTCTCTTTTAATTTCCAATCCAATCAAAAAAAAGAAAATAGCCATTAAACCATCATTCACCCATAAAATTAAAGGTTTATTTAATTCAAAACTTCCTGAAGTAAATCCAATTTTATATTGCCAAAGTGCTCGATAACTTTCACCCCACGGCGAATTTGCCCATAATAGGGCAATTATAGTTGCAGCAAGTAGTAAAATACCGCTAAAACTTTCAATTTTAATGAATTTTTGAACAGGAGTAAGTACTATTTTTTTAATCATTTGATGTTTGGTTTAAATTGATTTGATTTAATGAAAATTAATTAGTTATAAGATTTTTTAGTGTTTTTATTTTAGTATTGGCTATAGAATATATTTTTGAAGTAGATTTATCAACTAAAGAATCTAGTTTTTTAATTTTTTCACCTTCTAAATTAATGATAGAATCTAGCTGCATAACCTTATCAACTTCTTTAGTTATAATGGAATCTAAATACGTAGCTTTAGTGTTTAATTCTTGTAGTTTTTGATCCACTCTGTCATTCATTTGGTTACAAGAAGCTAATAATCCTACACTTAAAATTAAGAAGAAACTTTTATTAAATACATGTTTCATAAGGTTTCATTTTTTATTGGTTTATAAAAATCTAAACAATTCTGTGTGTACGAGGTTATGAACTAAAGCGGAGTGACGCTCTCTTTAATTTTGTTTTTCTTTTTTCTATTTGTCTTTCAAGAGCTTCAGACGTTTTTGAAACTGCTTCTTCAAAGGTGTTACTTTTGTTGGAAGCAATAAAATCATAACCTGGCACCACCAATCGCATTTCGCACACATTATTTTCATTTGTAGAATCGTTTTCTACCCTAAAAGTTATTTCACTGGCAATGATTTCATTGTATAAGCGCGTTAACTTTTTAATTCTTTGATGCACAAGCTTACTAATAGTTGGAGCTAGTACAAGTCCGTTTGATTGAATTTTTATGTTCATATGTCATTATTTTTACACAAAGATAGTATTAATGTTTGAAATAATAGTATTACTATTATAAATAATTGTTAAATATTTTTTAGTACTTTTATAAAAAATTAAAACAGCATATCATTTATAGAACTTCAGAATGAAATTACAGCTACAAATAAAAATGAATGAAGAGCTTTATCTTCGCAATCCAGAGAGCTCAGCGTTAGGTAAGAAAATTATTCAATATAGTGTTGAATTAATTTATAGGAAAGGTTTTGAGGCTTTTACATTTAAGAAATTAGCAGAAGAAATAAATTCTACAGAAGCAAGTATTTATCGTTATTTCGAAAATAAACACCGTTTATTAAGCTATATTGTTGCTTGGTATTGGAGTTGGTTAGAATATCAAATAAGTTTTCAAACCAATAATATAACCGATCCAACTATTAAATTACAGCGCATTATAAAATTATTGGCAGTAGCTGTTGAAGATGATCAAAAAACAAATTATGTAGATGAAAGTTTATTACATCAAATTATAATTTCAGAAGGCTCAAAAGTATATTTAACAAAACACGTAGGCGAAGACAATAAGCATCATTTTTTTAAACCTTATAAAGAGCTTTGTGCGGTAATTGGTGCTATTATTTTAGAATGCAGCCCAACGTATAAATACCCAAAATCATTAGCAACTACTATTATTGAAATGGCGCATTTTCAAAATTATTTTATGGTGCATCTTCCTTTATTAACTGATTTTGGTGAGAATAAAGATGAAAGTGAGATTATTATATTTTTAGAAGATTTAGTTTTTTCTAGTTTGGCTAAAAAGTAGTTTTAGCGTGGTTATTACATGTTGGGCTTCATACAACCGAAAAAAATTTAGTTTCAAAATATAAACCGATTTTTTTGTAACTTTGAATTTAGAAATAACATATTATGAATATTCAAACTTCTAAAATAGAACTAGTAAAAATGATTCTCAACATTGAGAATGACAAATTCATTGAAAAAATCACGGAATTTATTCAAAAAGAAAAAATCGATTTTTGGAATGAATTGAGTTTATCTGAGCAAAAAGAAATTCAAAAAGGAATTAAAGAATTGAATAAAGGAAAAAGAGTTGAATACTCTGACTTTTTGAAAAAGATTTCTTAATGAAAGTATTTTTATCAGAATTAGCTGAAAATAAGCTTTTAAAATTGAGCGATTTTCTACTGGAGAATTGGAATTTAAAAGTTCGCAATGATTTTATTAAAAAACTAACTTCTAAAATTGACCAGATTTCAGAACAACCTGAAAGTTGTCCACAATCTTCAGAGTTTAAAGGACTTTTTAAATGTGTCGTAACAAAACAAACAACTTTCTACTATAGAATAAACTTTGCCAGAAATGAAATTGAGATTATTACAGTTTTTGACACAAGAAAAAATCCAGACAAATTAGAAAAAGACATAAAATAAGTACGAAAGCCCAACAACGCACATAAAAAATTGCTAAATTCAATTCAATAGAATGTTTCTAATACAAAAAAATATTAAATTTAAACATCGAAAAATTGCGTTTTAAAACCCGCAACTTGCCATATTTTAGGACTAGACATGCGGATTAAACCTTTTGCTTAAATCAAAGTCTAATTCTTAAATATTTAAAACAACAGTCATGAGTAAATTTGTTTTATTTTTTCTAATATTAATATCCTTACTTTCTTGTAATTCAGATGATAACAATGTAATCCTTGAAAACACAGACAATAACTCAAATATTAAAAAACCAAAAGGCCTATACTCTAGTTCTTTTGGAAATGAAACTGCTTTGAATAATAATCAAGTTAATGGTTCTTTAATAAGAGTAAAATGGAGTGATATTGAAACAAGTGAAGGGATTTATGACTTTTCAAAAATAGAACAATTTCGTACTGTAATTAAATCAAGAAATTTAAAATGGAGTTTAGGCATAATAGCAGGAAGTAGCAGTCCGGACTGGTTAACTGACTCTTTTGGTGCAGATTATTTTGAAATAATAGGCTTTGATAATGCTGTGAAAAGAATTCCTAAAATTTGGGATTCAAAAGTTAATGATAAACTATCTCTACTTGCTGAAGCACTTGCAAGCACTTATGGTGACGATGACGATTTAGTTTTAATATATGTACCACAAATGACCGCTAACGGAATAGAAGGCCATTTTAATGGTGTAACAACAGAAGAACTTACAAATGCTGGATTAACTCCAGATAATTGGGTTTATTCTGTAAAAGAAACAGCTAAAATATTTGCAAATGCCTTTTCAAAAAAGGCAATAGCAGTTGAAGTACACGATATCATGGGAGAAACATCAATTCCTAACCGAATTATGACAGACTTATGGAATGACCCTTCTTTAAACCATCGTGTTGGTGCAGCCATGTGGTGGATTTCTGGTAAAACTACTTATCAACCCAATTTAGTTAATGCCTTAATTGATTTCCCAGGAGATATATATGCACAAGCCATTGGACGGTCTGACCAAACTGAAAGATTTGAAAATAACGACTACACAACTGTTTTTGAACAAGCACGCGTATTAGGTATTAGATATATTGAACTTTGGGAATATGAATTTGTGAATAATACTTTCACTCAAGATTTTGAAAACTTTAATGATTATACAAATACCTTCTTTGAATAAAAGCGCTACACACGACACCGCTCATAAAAAATTGCTTAATTCCATGAAAAAGAAAGTATATAAAACAAAATATAATTAAATTTAACCAAAGGAAAATTGCGGTTTCAAAACCCGCAACTTTTCATGCTCAAACACGTTTGCCTTAAAATAGCGCTAGGTATTTTGTAATCATCATACAATTGGAAACCCGTTTCAATAGTTAAAAAATAACTAACTAAAATAGTTAAAAATCAACCTAAATAATTCCGATTGTTTAATTGGCTTTGAAAGATACTCATTGCATCCAGCGCTTAAAGCTTTTTCTCTATCTCCAGAAAGGGCATAAGCGGTTTGAGCAATTATAATAATCTCTTTATTAATTTGTCTTATTTCACTAGTCACTTTATAACCGTTCATATCAGGAATTTGAATATCCATAAGAATAAGGTCAATATCCAAGTTTTTATTAAAAAGTTCCAAACCTTCCAACCCATTATTGGCTAAAATTATTTTTTTAGATAATGGATTTAAGATCTCTTTTAAATATAATTGAGTGGCAAAATCATCTTCAACAATTAATATTGTGAGCGCTAATTTCTTGTTTTCAATATTTTCATCAATTAATTCAGTATGTGAGTTTTCTTTCTTAATTTCATGATAAGGTAAAGTGAAATTAAATTTAGAACCAACACCTTCTGTTGATATTAGCCAAATTTTACCGCCGAGCATTTCAACATAGGATTTTGAAATGGCAAGCCCTAAACCGGAACCGCCATACAACTCTTTATCTTCAATATCTGCTTGCACAAAACGATCAAATACAAAGCGCTGGCGCTCCACTGGGATTCCAATTCCAGTGTCACTCACATAAAATTCTAGCTGATTTTCTTTTAAAATACACCCAAATTCTACTTTTCCATTATGGGTGAATTTAATGGCATTTTTAATTAAATTTAAAAGGATAGCATATGTTTTTTCAGAATCAGATTTTATGGTGGCATGTTGCTCCGCTATAAAATTAGATATTGAAAGGCTTATTCCTTTTTTCTCAGCTTCAATTCTTAAAAAATTATATAATTCTTTTAATTGATTATTTATGTTGAATTCTTTGAGGGTTATTGATATTTGTCCCGATTCAATTTTTGAAATACTAATAATATCATTTATAGTATTCAACATTCTAATGCCACTTTTTTCAATAATACTGATATATTTTTGTTGTTTTTCACCGCTCAAATTTGGCGATTTTAACAAGTCAGAAAATCCTAAAATACCATTCATTGGCGTTCTAATTTCATGGCTCAAATTGGCTAAAAAAGCAGATTTAAGACGGTCACTTTCCTGAGCCTTTTCCAAGGCATTCATCAATTTAATTTCATTATTTTTTTTGTCTGTTATATCCTCTTTTATGGCTATAAAATTTGTGATATCTCCATTTTTATCTTTAATAGAAGAAATGGATGCTTGTTCCCAAAATAAACTTCCATCTTTCTTTTTATTTAAAAACTCTCCAAACCAAACTCCTCCATTTTTTATAGTTTTCCAAAGCTGTTGGTACACTTCTTTAGGTTGATTTCCAGAATTAAAAATTCTTGGATTTTTTCCTTTCACTTCATTTAAAGTATACCCAGAAATTTCAATAAAGGTTTTATTTACGTATTCAATATTTCCATCTATATCTGTAATTAATACGGTAGATGGGCTTTGCTCTACGGCTTTTGATATTTTTCGCAATTCTTCAACGGCTAATTTTCTTTCTGTGTCGTCAAAAATATATCCTTTAAGCGTTATTAGGTTGTCTTTTTCATCAAAACCTCCAACCATATTTCCTATTACTTGTACTTTATTTCCGTCTATTCTAATGAGTTCTGCTTCATAAGAAACTAAATTTCGTTCTTTTTTAAGAAGTTCAATAATTTGAGTTCTAGATGCTGGATTGGCATATAATTTACGAGTATCAAATTTTAAAGCTTCCTCTTTAGATGAAAAACCACATATTTTAAGGTAAGCCGGGTTGCAATTTAAAAGTTTCCCATCAATGGTAGAAATAAAATCTCCCGTTAAGTCATCTTCAAAAAAACTTTTGTATTCTTCTTTACTTTTTAATATTTCTTGTTGTTTAATTTTCAATTGTGTTTTTTGATAAACACTTAAAAGAATTGAAGGCAGTCTTACTAAATAATTTTCTCTTTTAACCAAATACTCATCTGCTCCTAATTTTAATGCTTGAACGGCAATTTCTTCATTTCCTTGACCAGTAACAATTACAATTGGAATAGTTAGTTTTCGTTCCTGCCTTATAATTTTAATAACCTCTATAGCATTGATACCTGATAATTGATAATCCAATAATAAAATGTCAAATTTTGCATTTGTTTTAGTTGTTTTAGGCAATAGTTTTAACGCGTCTTGAGCATTGGAAACGGAATTAAGCTTTATATAAGGAGCAAACTTTTTAAAATGTCTGGTTGTAAATTCAATATCAGCCTCGTGCCATTCGGCATATAACACATGGATTGTTTCTGATTCATTTTTATGATACCCATTAAAATTTTTAAGCGTATGATGGATGGCTTCTGGAAGTTTATTTAAATAACCTGCAGATTTAGATAAATAATCATCTGCACCAGTTTTTAAAGCTGTTATTGCAATTTCTTCATCATTACTTCCAGTTAAAATAATAATTGCGATGGATATATTTTTTTTGCGAATTTCGAAAAGTAAATCCATTCCATTGCCATCGGGCAGATGCAAATCCAATAATAGCAAATTATAATCATTCACTTTTTTAAGTGCTTTTTGGGCCTCCGCAATGGTTCTAGCGGTGTGCAAAATGCATGTTGGAAATGCTTTTTGAATAGTTCGCTGTGTTAAATCTACATCAATACTGTTATCTTCTACATACAATATTTTCATATATATACTATTTTTTGGGACTAGCTTAATTTTGAATTGTTTAATGCCATCCAATACAATTTTATTTGTGCTGCAACCTCCATAAACTTATCAAAATTTACAGGTTTTACAATATAAGAATTAACTCCTAACTCATAAGCATTTTCAATATCCTTATCATTTGAAGAAGATGTTAATACTACTACCGGAATTGTTTTATATTTTGGATGCGTTTTAAAAACGCGCAATACTTCAAGGCCATCAATTTTTGGTAATTTTAAATCAAGTAAAATAACAATTGGAATTTTACTTCCTTTGTCCCATTTTTTAATTTGCGCAACTGCCTGTGCACCGTCTCTAGCAACAATAATATTATTAGTAACATGTTGTTTATTAAATGCACGAAGTGTTAAATCCACATCCACAGGATTGTCCTCTATTAATAAAATGGGTGAATTTTCATAAGGTGTTTTCATGGTGTTTTTTGTTTTGGAATTTCAAGGTAAAAAGTGGCACCTTTTCTAGGGCTACTTTCTGCCCAAACTTTACCTCCCATTTTCTCTATAGATTTATAAACCATTGCTAAACCAATTCCAGTTCCTGGAAATTCTTCAGGTAAATTTAATTGTTGAAATATATCAAATATACGTTCTTTATATTGCATGTCAAACCCTATTCCGTTGTCTTTTACTGAAATAATTATGAATTTAGTTTTATTTACCAGTGAAATCTCCACAATTGGTTTTTTATTTTTTCGAGAAAATTTAATAGCATTATCTAAAAGATTTCTTAATGCAATGGTTAAGCCTTTGCTATCTGTAGTTATTTTAATATCTGGACAATGAATAATTACAGTAAATTTAGCTGCAGAAATTTGAGCTTCAAATTGTGTTTTTAACTTTTGTATGAAATCTTTAATATGAATGGTTTCTGTTCGAAGCGTTGCTCTTTCTAATCTACTATATTCTAATAAATCTTCAATCAAATTATTCATTTGCATCGTTCCGTTTCTAATCAATCGAATAAAATTTTTAGCTTCATCATTTAAATCCTTTGCATACAATTCCTGTAATAAATTACTGTAGCCATCAATACCTCTTAACGGTGCTTTTAAATCATGTGATACCGAATAAGTAAATGTTTGTAATTCTTTATTTGTGGCTTCTAATTTTTCGGTTCTATCTAGTACGCGTTGCTCTAATTCAATATTTAATTGTTTAATGGCTTCTTCTGCTTCTTTTCTGTCTGTAATATCCGTAATAAATCCTCTTATTTTTGTACCTACTCCATTTGCATTTCTTTCAATTACCACACCAATAACGTTTAACCAGTGAATCGATTGATCAGGATAATGAATTCTGAAGTCAAACTTATATTCATCCGGACCACCAGAAGCAATTGATTGATTGATAAAGAAATTACATTTTTCTCGGTCATCTACATGTGTTGCGTCCAAAAATGTATTTACCTGCCATGTACCAACATCCTTTAATCCATACAAATTATCATGGTTACTTGAACGCGTCATAGAATTGGCAACTAAATCCATTTCCCAGGCGGCCACATTTGCAAGTTCTGTAGATAAACGAAGTAGCTCTTCACTTTCTCTCAGTAGTTCTCCTTTTTTCTTTTCTTCTGTAATATCTGTAATAGCTGCAATAAATCCTACCACAGTACCCGTTTCATCAATATCTGGAACATAGTTTACATTGAGTATTTTTTCTTCATTTACTGAATTTGATAAAACGAATTCATAATGCGTAGGGGTTCCAGAAAGCACCGTATTCATATAAGGATTCGCAAATTCAAAGGCTTTTTCGCCCAATATTTCCTTTGGATGTTTTCCAATAATATCAGCAGGTTGTAGGCCAAACATTTCAGAATAAGGCTCATTTACAAACTTGTAGTATTTAGTAGCATCGCATTGTGCAATAAACACCGGTAAGCTGTTTGAGATATTTTCAAGTTGCTTTTTTGTTGAAATGATACTTTCTTCGGCTTGCTTTATATCTTCAATATCTGTACATGTTCCAAACCATTTCAAAATTTCACCATTTTCATTTAACATAGGGATTCCACGAATCAACCACCAGCGATATTCCCCATCAAAGCGTCTTAAGCGGACTTCAATAGAATAGGAGCCATTATTGTTCACAGCATTTTGCCAAGCATCCCAAGCTCGTTGTTGGTCCTTTGGATGAAAAGGAATGTTCCATCCGTGTCCATAACTTTCTTCCAGTGTAAGTCCTGTATAATCCATCCACTGTTGATTAAAGTAGGTGTTCCAACCATCTGCCCTTGTTGTCCAAACAATTTGAGGCATAGATTCAGCCAAATTCCTAAATTCTTCTTCACTCTTTTTCAAGGCTTCTTGAGCTTCTAGTCTCTCTGTTATATCACGTGCCTGAACTATAAATTGTCTTTTACCATCTATATCAAAACATCCAAAACTTGCCTCTACATGGAAGGTTGAGCCGTCCTTACGTCTCTGGTGCCCTACCAATGTAAAATGTTCATTTGTATTGAAATGGCTCCATGCTTCTTTTGCTCTGGCTAAATCAAAATCAATTTCAATATCAAACAAATTCAGGTTCATAAGTTCCTCTCTAGTGTAACCAAGGCTTTCACAGGCTTGTTGATTCACAGCAATAAAGTTGCCCTCACTGTCATGTACAAATAAAGGATCGGCTGCTTGTTCTACATATGCACGAAATTGCTCTTCGCTAGTTTGCAGTTTTTTTTCAGCCAATTTTCGGTCAGAAATATCAACCATGGTAGTTACATGACAGTCCACATCTTCAATTTTTATTGGATTTGATGAGAAGAGCAGATGAACAATTCTTCCAGATTTAGATTGGGTAACTAGTTCATTGTTGCGTAATCCACCTGTTTCAAGTTGCATCTTAATTATTTTTGCCCGAGCCTCAGGACTAAGCATATTTATCTCAATGGAAGTGTGCCCAATCACCTCTTCGCGCTCAAATTCAAATATTTTTAAAAAGGAATCATTAACATCAATAAAATTTCCGTCAGATATTCTTGTAATCGCTAATCCGACAGGACTCACATGGAATGAAGCTGAAAATTTTTCTTCGCTTTTTTTCAAGGCTTCTTCTGCTTGTATTCGACTGGTAATATCAATCATTGTGGTTAAATTGCAAGCATCATCTTTAATCTTGATTGGCTTTGATGAAACTAGTACATTGATATTTTTTCCAGATTTTGATTTTAATATGAGTTCAAAATTAATTAATTCGCCTGTTTCTTTAATCTGATGCATTATTTTAGAGCGCTCTTCAGGACCAATTAAATTAAGTTCTATGGAGGTATGCCCAACAAGTTCTTCTCGTTTAAATTCAAACATATTTAAAAAGGAAGAATTAGCGTCTAAAAATAAACCGTCGGATACTCTTGCTATTGACATGGCTGCCGGACTTGTATAGAACGCATTTGAAAATTTTTCTTCGCTTTGTTTCAGTTCTTCTTCTACTTGTTTTCTTTCTGTAATGTCAATCGTAGAAACTATCACGAGCTTTTCACCACTATCACTTTCTATAAGGAAGCCAGAATAAGCTAAAATTTTCTCCCAACCCTGGTCTATCCGGCTCAATCTTACTTCCCAATCGCGCAACAACTCGCCTCGCATTACACGACTCATTGGCCACTCATCAACTGTTAAAATACGATCATCATTAAGTGTCCGAACTTCAAACGTATCGGCAAATTGATTTAATTGGCGCTTACATTCATCCATACTCGCATAACCAAATGTTGCTAAGGCAGCAGGATTCCAATAAATAACATTACCTTGGTAATCGGCTAACATAAGACCCTCATTAATGTTTTTCATTATTGCAGCCAACCTATTATTGCTTTCTTTTAAACTAGCTTCTATCTTTTTGCGTTCCGTAATATCGTTCGCTATTACATGCCTCGCTTTACGACCATTAAAGGTAACGGCGTGAAAGGTAATTTCAACAATAATAACTTCACCATTCTTTTTTAAATGATTCCATTCTCCTGCAAAGTTTAAATTACCCGTTAAAAATTTGGTTTTTAAAAATAGATGAACATCCTCTTTTGGTCGAATATCTTTTACGGTCATAGAAAGAAATTCTTCCTTGGAATATCCATAATGTGCAATGGCAGCATTGTTTACTTCTAGAAAAGCAAGTGTTTCCAAATCAAAAATCCACATGGGTTGCGGATTGTTTTCAAACATATATTTATATTTTTCCTCACTTTCAAAAAGGGACTCTTCGGCACTAATTCTAATTTGTTGTTCTTTAGTTAGTTTTTCAGTTAAAATCTGTCTTCTTTTTTCTTTTAAAACAGGAAACAACAATATTATAAATAACATTAAAGAAAAAATAATACCAGCAAAAAGATAAACACCAAAACCTGCAACTTTTAAATAATCAGGCTTTATCATAAAATTAAGTTCCCAAGTTCTACCAGCTACAGAGATTATTCTTTTATCCACTCTTTCTTGTGTATTTCTTTGAGATTCAACGCCATAAATCAACTCCTTTTTATTATTTGTAATATCAAAAATAACCACCATAAAAATGGGGTCTTTTGTATTTAATAAGGCATCATTCACCAATCTGTCAATTTTAAAAACAGCAGAAATTAAACCTTTTACGTTTTCAACAGTTGTTTCTTTTTCAGGAACGTTATAAACGGGCATTATACCTAACAAACTATACCCAAGCGTATCTTGCACAATTTTAATTCTTGGTGTAATAACGAGCTCCCTTTTTTTAATTGCGCTATCAATAGTTTTTTGTCTTGAACTGTCTGAATAAATATTAAAACCCAATGCTTGTTTATTTTCTTCAAAAGGTTCTATAAAAGCAACAGGAAAATAAAACGACTCTTCTTTACCAACAATCACTTCATTTTTGCTATCTCTCTCATTTATAAAATTATATTGAAGAGGATTATGAAGCGACTTTTCAAAAATGGGTCTTTCGGTATTTAAAATTTTTGGTACCCAAGACAAGGCTTTTAAGCCAGAGTTTCTCTTGAATAAAGGTGTTGTATAGTTTTTAAATTCTTCTTTTGAAATAAAATTTTGTTCTTCAAAAATGGACTGAAGAATTTCAATGGAAGCAAAAGAGACACTTAGTTCTTTTTGAATGTTGTCAACATTGTTATCTATAACATTAGAAATTTGTTCTTCTTTTACTTCTAAGGCCCTTTTTTCAAAAATTGAATATATCCAGAAAGAAGTGAACAGCCCAATACTTAATATTAAAAATGCCGGTATTGTTTTAAAAAATTGTTTCATTCTTTTTAGTCATGAAATATAAATAGTTTAAAAAATGTGTAAGATAGTAAAGATACTTATTTTCAATTAATTATAACAAGTAAATTTTGAAGGTATTTATCTATAGAAAATAATTTTTAAAGAGGTTTTAAATCTAAAATTAAAAAAATAGCACGTAATAATTCATTGGATGGTAGTTGTTAATTAATTGGCTTTCTGCCGAACAAGTAGCAAGAGCATTAAAATAAATATGAAAACTACACCAATTATGATAGGACTGATGTTAGTTGTTAAAAATAACCATTATCATATTATTATTTTTATATACTTGACTGGCAATTCATACATAAAGAAAATTGTAAATCGTCAGCAAAAATTGTACTGATTTTAACAAATTGATTGAGAGTGTTTTCAACAATCTTTAAATTTAAGGAAAAATAATTATTTAAAGATGTTTTAACTATTATTGAAATTCGCTACCTCTATAAGGAACTCATTTAATAAAAAAGAATTAAGAAAAGTTTAATCTTAATTTAAAATGATTTTAAATATCATTATATATTGATTTGTTAAATGCTGTTTTTTAACGTATGATTTAAGCTAGAGTAATCATTTGCTGTGTTCTTTATAGTTTATAATTTTGGTGTTATAAAGTCTAAAGGTGAGTTTTATCTGAGTAGTTTTAAGCTTTTTCCATAATATTTTACTTCTTTTACCTGAAAATTAATTGAATAATTGGAATGATTATTAAAACTAATCCTAACATTCCAATTAGTCTGTTATTTAGTTGATGCCCCATTTCATCATAATAATCAGATTTTTTTGGGCCATTTAAGTACTCATTAAACGTGAATTTTGGTTTTCGAAAAAGGGTTCTCCAAATACTACCATATATCCAACGAAATGTTGCTCCTATATAGTTTAAAATTATACCACCTAATCTATAATGCATACTTTTATAAATTCATTTATATAATTAACTACTTTATTTCGATTGGCTATTTAAGATGACTTGTAAGACTGTTTTTCAACCTGTTAGCTGAACTTTTTTAATGTAAATTTAGGTTTAAAATTTGAAATTTTTCCGTTGTAACAAATTGTTTGTTGAATGTTTGCCTTTTGAACTAGATCAAATTTAAGCATAATTTATAAGAGGTGTTTAACTTTTTTATTTCAGTAATAATTTAATCAATTTTATTTACCGATACAACAATTAGGTTTCCTTTATTTATAGTAGCTAGAAAGATTTGAGGTACAAAAAGGCTCGGAAATTAGCACAAAAATTAGCATTTGTTAATAAATTTTATCTATTATCTTACTTCTCCCGCAATTTCGCCCAACAAAAATAGCTTTTTAACCCATATAAGCAAAGAGTTTTTTGTTTAAAACGTCAGATTTTCAATTTTTAATGTAAAAATATTTTAAAAATTTTAGGGTTAAAAAATGAGGTACAGTGCATTTCTCGGAAATTAGTTTTCCAGTATTTAAAAGGGCTTCGGCGATTTTGGCATTTTTTGACGAGGTACAATTTGGCTAAAATCAAGGTTTTTTATTGAAAAATAGGTTGTTTTTTAAGTGTGTAACAATCAGTTTATCAGTGTTTTATATTTTTTATATAGATGTTATCTATTGAAAATTTTGATTTTTGCAAGGTTTAGCTCAATTAACAATACATTCTATCTATTGATACAATTTATAAAAAATAATAATAATTGCAATTTTATAGTTTCACTACGGGTTTCCGTAAAATTAATTTAATAATTCAAAGTAGATTTGGTTTGTGATAGTAGCAATGTCTAAATAACTAAACAATTTTAGTTTAAAACCAATGAGAAAATAGATGCAATTATTTTATTTTTTTAGTAATTCAATAAGTGTGAATCTCTGATATATTTTTTGCGTTTCACGTTTTTTATAAAATATTGGAGTTAAGCTGAAAATCCAATTTAAAAATAGAGTAGGCTAATATTTAAATCTTTATTATGAAGAAAATTAGTGTTTTATTATTATTTGTGTTTATTTTATCTAGTTGTTCAATAACACAACAAACTTACGATTTTGTGCATCATGGAACAGAATCAATTAAAACAAATTCTAACTTTAAGTATGTTGCTAAAAATGTTATGGGAAAAGCAAAAACAACATATAAAGTATCTAGTTACAGAAATTATAAGCAACAAACAGCTCCAGATGGTTTATTATCTGAAGCAAAATCAAGACTTCCTGAATTAATGGCTAACCAAGCGTTTGCAAATCTCTCTATTGATGTTCTTAAAACATTAAATGGTAAAAGAGTTGGTGCAGCTATTGATATTAAAGAAATAACAATAGAGGTTGTTGTTAGTGCAGATATAATTGAGTATTACTAATATTTTACAATTAATTAAGTCCCACTTGTTTAAAGTCAAGTGGGACTCCTATTTTTTATAACTATGATAAAATATAAAATAATTTTCATCTTTCTTTTAAATTCAATATTTTGTTTTTCGCAAATAAAAGTTATTGAACAAAAAAGCACCAATGTAAGTTTAGTTGGAAAAATAAGTCATACACTTGCTGACCAAACCAGTGGACTTTCTAGAAAACTTCCAATTGTTGACCCTCTAACTTCTTTGGGTAATTTAGATCTAAATCAATATAAAGAGCTAAGGAAAGAAGCTAATGATATATTTAAAACTGTCGGCATCAGAAATATGTCGTTTCTGAAAGGTGAAGAGTTTTCCGCAACTTTATTATTTTTTGAGGATAAAGATAAATATCTTTTAACGTTTAGAAACAGTAATTATAATTATCAAAATGAAAGTATTTGGTTGTCAAAACAAACGAAAGAAGAATTGTACCAACTAATTGTAACCGAATTAGAAAAAAAGACAAAATATAAAAACATAGAAGTGGTATTGGATGACAATGTTGTGCTTTTAATATCAATAAATAGAAAAAAAGTGAGCTTTAATCTTTGGGATGGTTATAACTTTGTTCAAAGTTATTGGTATAGACTTTTTAAGATTAATAAATTGTTTGGAAATTAAACCTTTTGGATTAGATATTATAAGCCTAGCGAGATTTTATAAGATTTGTGTAACTGGGAAATCATAGTTTTTTCGGAAGAAGCAAATTGTTTGTTGAATGTTTGTCGTTTATATTAATCAAAATTTAAATATAAATAAATGAGGTATTGTAACACGTTTTTATGATATTGAAGTCTGTATTATTTCATCAATTATCCATTTATCATGTTCATCTTTTTTGATATAAATCACAAAACCACCTCCGTTTAGTGGTGCGTATGATATTCCCGCGGATAGAATTCCATAATTTCTATCTCTGTCAAATTGTATTCGTGTAAAAGAAACTACTCCTCCTAAATAAAATGGGTATTCAGTTCTCCAAATGTCTCTTCCAATTGGAAATTTCGTGTAGTATTTAAAAATAAATTTATCACTTTTTCTAACCTTAGATAAGTCAATTTTATATTCTATTTTTTTGGTTTTTGAATTAAACAAATAGTCAATGTTATTGTGTTTTATCAATTCTTCACCAGCACTAACTGACTGCGTTTCAATCGTATCATAAACAGCAATTACAATTCTACTAGTTTCATTCTTGATTTCAATTCTTTTTTTCTCATTCTTGTCTAAAGCTAATCTGTATCTATTTATTCTTTCATTTTTCAAACTATCAGAGATTCCTTTTTCTAAATGGAGTGAAGGAATTTTCATAGTTCTCATATCTATAAAAATTGAATCAACTAAATCAATAAAGATTTCATTCATCACTTTTTTCTCAAATTCTAATTCAGTTGCATTTTTTTCACAACTTGAAAGAAAGATTAATAGTATTATAGCAATTATTCTATTCATTAAATTCTTAGTTTTTAGGTGCCGAATGTTTTAGAGGATAAAAAGTTGTGGTTTGATATCCGTTTTTCTCCAATATTTAAATTTATGTTTATTTGGTTTTAGAAACAGTCTATTTTACTGATATCAGCAATTCTTTATATACATTGATGTTGCAAGTTTAACTAACTAATAATACAATAGGTAAACTATATTTAACATTAACAATTTTTCCGTTTACCATTCCAGGTGTCATTTTAGGTAAGCGGTTAATTACTTTAATAGCCTCTGCATTTAACTCTTTGTTATTCCCTTCAGTGGTAATGTTTACAATTTCTCCGTTAATACTTATTATAAAACTCACATCTATTTTATGTAATCCAGATTTTAATCCTAGCTTGTATGCTAGTCCAGCATTAAAAGTTTTATTTACATGAGATGTAATACTATTTTTAACACATTTTTTAAGGATTTCTTTTTCCGAATTTGGATTGCAATCAATGGTAATTGGTGTAATTTCAACAAGGTCAAATAGGTATATATCCTCGTCTTTAATAGTTAAATTTATTATATTATCTTTTTTATTAATCTCAGCATTTTTATGAACGATCTGTTTTTCTTTTTTTAACCTTTTCTTTTTGTCTTTATATGTCTCAATTTGAAAATTTATTGGAAGTGTGAATTTCATTTCTTTCATTCCATTTTTAAATTCTTTAGGGTCAAGTTTTGGAATTAAACTAACAATTCTTACAGCTTCTTCTTCAAATAATTTGTGAGGACCACGAGCTTTCACATCTTTTATTTCTCCATTTTCATTAACTGTAAAAACAGCAAATACCTTAATAATATCTCCACCTTTATAATTTAATTTTCTCGCAATACTATCAATTTTCTCAATATTTTGTTTTTTTACTGCATTAGAAATTAGTTCTGTATTTTGTCCAATTATTTTACTTTGCAATAATAAAAGCAAGCTTATAATTATTAATTTTTTCATAGTTTTTTAATGTTTTGGCTCTTTTTTTTATTACTCACGATGACGTGATTTTATAAGATTTGTGCGACTGGAAAATCGGAGATTTTTAGGACGTAGGAAATCGTTAGTTGGATGTTTGTCGGTTTGTTATTTAGTTTAAATGTAAGCATAAATTTTATGAGTTGTTACCAGCTGGGTTTTCGTCATTTTTTTTGAAATCATTAAAGTGTCTGTTTGAAAGATATAACAATGAAGTTAAAACAATCATAAATAGAAATAAAGTATTAAACCAAAAGTGTCCATTTTTAAAAGGTTCAGTTAATTGATTCTTATCGCTAATCCACTTTGTAATCGCGACTGAAATTAGAATAACTGGAAAAACAATTGAATAAATTCGATGAACAATTTCAGATAACCAAGGATAATGATTTAAATAAGTTTTTCCTTCTCTAGATATCTCAAAAGGAGTTAATTCATTTGTCAGTTTTCCTTCAATTTCGTGAATATATTTATAAATTTTCTCGATAAGAAAATTTATCTGATAATACATAATTACAATCCAGAGTAATGCAAATGTTAATATATTATTTATATAATTAAAATCAATTTTTATATCACCAATATTGTCTTTTATTAATTGATTTGATATTAGATTTGACTCTTCAGGGTTAGAAATTTGAAAAGAAAGAGCTGCAATTAAGCAAATACAAATTAAAGTGTAGTAGTTTCTTTTTTGTAAAGACACCTTTTGATTTTCAAAGGTGTCTTTATAATGATCATATAGAATTTCTATTTTACTTTCTGTTGTCATTTTTTTGAGGCAGTTTCTAATGCTTTAATTATAGAATCTTTTCCAAAACTCATTGCCCATTCAGCACCAGAACCTAATATTTCACTTGGAGATGTATAGAATTTGTCAAGTTTTACAGCAACAATTTTATTTCCATTTTGTTTACTTTTTGCAATTTCAAAATTTATCCAATTTCTATATCCGATTTCTAAATAATCTTTATGAATTTTATTAGCCTCTTTACCTACAATTACTAAAGTGTATGTAGCTTCATTTATTTTTCTAGTTAGTGATCCTTTTACAGTTGAAATATTCCAAGAGTTTATTTCTTGTGAGGATAAATCACTAAAATAAAAATCAAATTCTGGATTTGCATCCCACGCCTGTAATAAAAATTTGTAATGTTTGTCATTGTCGTAGTCAAAACTTACGAATACTTTTTTCTTTGCCATTTTTTTTTGTTTTATAATTATATTAATTAATTCAATTTTCTTCTACACCTTGCTGGTAACTTGTTATATCCAAATAAACACATTTGCTATCCTTTTAAAAAGCAGGATAAACAAAAGTTAAAATTTGTTTTATTTATAATTGAAATTCGCAATTTTTTCAATGTACTAATTTAGCAAAAAATAGTTTTAAAAAATATGTTCAATGTTAATTTAAAATGAATTTAAATATGATTTAGAATATTGCTATTTTGTTATTTGAATATAAAAATTTACATACTAAAATATGCAGGACTTTAGTATGTAGTAGAGTAGGGGTCAGTACTTTTTAAAGTTGTTATTTAACTATTATTTCTATTGAGTTCTGCTTTATAAATTTGGTAATTAATTCAGCAATTTTTTCTATTAATTTATATTAACAAATATTTTTAAAATATTGTTATGTTAGTTTTGCAACAATTTTTGCAATTTCGGGATAACTGATATACACTTCTTCATAAAACCTGTTTAAAACGACTAGAATATCACTAGGCAATCTATCAATAGTTTCTTTCACAATCCACTCAGGAATTTCTTGGTAATAGGCTTCGGCAATGGAACCTGTTATACAAGCTAGAGTATCACTATCTCCACCTATTGAAATTGCGTTGCGAATAGCATCCTCAAAGTCTGAACTTTCTAAAAAACAAATAATCGCTTCAGGTACCGTTTCTTGACAAGTTTCATTGTATAGATACGTTTCTCTCAACTCGTCAACTGTTCTGTTTAAGTTATAACCAAACTCTTTTTCTACGTATTTTTTTAGTTTTACTTTATCTTTTTCAGTTCTTGAAAGTAAAATCAATCCTGCCGTAGCCTGAGCACCTTTAATTCCTTCAGGATGGTTATGAGAAACTTCTGTAAAACCTTTAGCATTTAACATACAACTTTCCATACTGCTAATACTATCAGCAACAGGTGATATTCGCATAGCAGCACCATTGCCAAAGCTGTTGTATGGTTTGAAATCTACATAACGAATCGTATCAAATTGTTTTATCCATTGAATAAACTTTGAGCCATATGATTCGTTTGGATATTTCTTATACCAATTATGTAAATAAGAAATATATCTTGGTTGCCCAGGATTTCCGTGATCACACAATATAAAATCCGCTACAGCAATAGTCATAACTGTATCGTCCGTAAAAGTGCTTTCTTTACTGAATAAGTCAAATATTTTACTTTTATGATTGTTGAACTCATAGATTGAGCCAACTATATCACCAATTATTGCGCCTATCATATTTAAAATGTATTAATTTTTAAATGTAAACAATAGATGTTATTTAAAGTTTTGTTTTTTATTCTATTTCCAATTTCATCATTGAATGATCGCTAATTTTTTCTTCTCTATAAGTATGAATATATTCACACTGTTTCACTTTATTTTTTAAATATGAACTTATAAAAATGTGATCCAATCTAAAACCATTAACAGCATTATTATACCATGAAAATTCTTTTTTTTGACTATTGCTTAATCGCCAAGCGTCAATCATTTCTTTTTGCTCCAATTCTTCAAAATATTCAGAACAATAAAAAGTTTTATTTTTTTCATCAATAAAATGTTTACCAGTATTAAAATCTCCAATTATTATAAGGTTTTCTTTATTTTCATGTACTTCATCCATTAGGAATTCAAATAGTTCTTTTTTTAAGTTTTTAAGTGGGAAATAACATCCATATATAGCGTATTCATTATTGAATACTTTAATAACCCTATGTTTATGGCTATTTAAATTGCTAAATATTTTTGATTTAAATTTAATTTTGCTTGCAACTAATACTGAATTTTCATTAGGCTCACTCTTTGGATTATATTGATATACATAACCTAGTTCATTAAGTTTTAAACTTAGGTATTCTTTATTTGAGTTGTTTCTATACTCAGTAAATACGAAAATATCAGTATCGGTATTTTCTGATAAAACCCTAACAATTTCTTTTATGCGTTTACCACCACCATGTTTTAAATTCCAAGTTGTAATTATCATTTTAAAACCGCCTGATTTTTGTTATAATATTAAATAAAACGTAAAACATTTAATATTTAATTTTATTTTAAAATTAAAAAAATATTTATTCAAATTTTAAATAATTCTTTAATTTTTTAAAAATGATTTCGGAGGGCAAAGACAAAAAGTAAATGGATTTACAACCCATTTACCTTTTGATTATCATAGTGCATATTATAAATTTCTTCAAATTTAAATGAAGACCTATAGTTTGAACAATCTAAAATAATTGAAGCTTCTTTCTTATGCTTTACAAGGCTTCTTTTCTCCCATTCATTAGATTTTATTAAATCTTCACTAAATATTGATCTTACATCTTGATATTTAAGCAACCATTCTAAAATTTCATATTCATTTTCACTATCAATTTCTTCATAATCTTGTAAGGCTTGTTTTGAGATTTCACCATTTTCAATAATAAAATGTACAAACATGTTGTCTACTACAAGATTTGAAAAATCATAAAAAAATTTAAACTCCATATGATCAAAAAGATTGATGCTATCATATACTTCTTTAATTTGATTGTACCAACTATCAACATCTTCAATAGGTGTAATTGTATTTTTAAACTCTTCATATTGAGTATAAAAAACTTCAATTCTATTGGTTAAAGCTATATGTTCAAACGTTGGTATGTAATCTATCTTTTCATCATCCCATACACAGATATGTATTGGTTCGGTTTCTTCACAATTTTGATATGATCTAAATTGTGTGCATTCATATATTTCAACTACATCATTATTGTTTTCTTCAAATACTAATGTTAAAGCTTTTTTATCGCTTGTAATAAACATATATCCTTCTAAACCATTGGTTTCTCTATCTTCTATAGATTCGCCTGGAATAACCTTTGAAAACTCAGTTATATTGTTTTCTCTACATTCTATAAATATTTCTTGAAGTTTCCCTAAAAAATCTTCTATATATAAATTCATAAAAGAAGTATCATTCTCTAAAACCAGCGATAACATATTTATATCCATTTCTGAAATGGATTTTACAATAGCTTCTTTTTTTGTCATTTTTTGAATAAAGATTAATTATATGAATTAAAGTTCCCTTTTGATAAGTAACCTACTCTAATACACTTATATTACTCCAATATGTTGATTTAATCACCACCAAATATACTATCATAAGACATTGAATCTTCATCAAAATCTTCATTATGCCGTTCTGGAAACATCATATCTAATTCACCTTCAGCATCATAAAAATCATTTTCTTTTTTAATATTGTTTATTCTCCTTTGTAATCTTTCAAATAAATGAATATCTTCAACGAAACAAGATTGCATTTTAATTGTTAATTCGTCTTCTAATTCGTAGATATCACTCTCCAAATCAGTAGGATCGATATTGTCAATTTCCTCTTCAATCAAATCGATTTTTGCTTTTAAAGATTCGTATGCTTTATTTTTCATAATTAATTATTTTTAGTTTAAAAGTAATCCTTTTAGGTAATTTCATTTAGTGTTTTAACAGTCTAAATCTACAAATTTTGCTAAATGGGCTATAAATTTTATACGGATATTTTTAGTTTCAAAAGATTTCCCGTAACAGATTAATTCTGCTTGACCTTCACAGGAGGTATTGTCTTCCCATTTAGTTAAACCATAATATTCTCGTCTGTAAATTAAAGTAAGTGTTTCTAAATCATCGTGAAAAGCGATGTCTGAATATTTTTTTTTAAACCTAGTATAAGAAGGCTTATAATTTAAATCTAATCTCTCTATCCAGTTTGTAGGTAATTCATAAAAAGCGACTATTGGAATTTGAAGTTCTTCAGCTAAATTATTTAAGTCTTTTAGCACCAATTCTCGCTTGCCTGCTATTGCTTCTAAATTTTCTATTAATGCTATTTTTAGGTTGTTATTTTTTATTAACTGTTTTATTTTATTTTTCAGATGAATAACAGTTAAAGGAACGTTACCATCTATGAAAATTGGAGCATAAATTATTTGGTCTATTTTTTTATCTAATTGAACAATTTCGTGTTTTTCTAGTAGTTTTGAATGAATTTTACAGACTGAAATGGCTGTCTCAGATGCAATGATGTGATTGATGAAATTTTCAGGTAAACTGATCAATCCAAAAACGGCAACCTCTTGCTTATTCTTGATTGCTATATTATCTAATATACTTATTAAAAAGGCACGTAAACCATTTCCTTTATGAGCCGCCACAATATTTAATGTTCCCATTTTCCAGCCGCCTGTGTGGTTGTCAAAATCACTTAAACCAGTATTTATCGCCTTGAAGGAATCATTACTCATTTCATCTTCTACAAGTTGTTTCCTATAGTTCTTTAAATAATAATTCAAAGATTTTATTGGCTCGGGTTCAACTTCTAAAAGTATCTTCATTTCTGAAATTAGTCTTTCATCATCAATCGTTGCTACTATACTTTCAAATACTACGTTTTTATCTGCCTGTGTCATCATAGATTATTTTTTATTACAAATTTAGTTTCAGTTTACGCCAACTAGTGACGGTTTTAATTTTTTAATTTTTGTAAATCTTGGTTTTCGTTATAATACATTATTTCATCAATCATTTCAGCAGCGAATCCGAAATTCATATATTTTATGTGAGTTATTTTTAAAGGAAGGGTAGATGACTCCTTCATTTCTTTGCCAAAAATTATTCTAAGATTAAATTTTCGAGACATAAAAAATAATAAAGAAATGATGTATTCGTGTTTGCGTTCTTTCCAATCTTCATAATTAGAAAGATTACTACTATTTGTTTTCCATAATAGGTCTCTACCCATTAAACTGCAATCAACCTTATCGATATTATCAATAATTATGGTTTCAATATTGTAGTTGTTTTTTAATGGTATTAGCATTTTGTTGATGTGTTCAATATCTAAAATACCATCATCATTTCTGTATAGTGATTTGTCTGGAAGGTCTAAAAATAATAGTGAAGTTTTAGGTAAACAGATACTACTAAATTCTGGCTTTTCAATATCATTATAAACAAGTTGATCCTGATTTGATAATGCAATTTTATGAAATGTTTCCTGCTTTATTTCAGTTGAAATGAAAGCTACATTTTGAAAGCGATGATTGCCCGTTATTGACAAACTTTCACGCAATAATTGCTCTGATAGTTTTTTTGTATTCTGTGATGCAATGGCAATAAGTGTTCCCAGTGGGTAGGATTGTAGATTCATATGTGTCATCTCATTTTAAAGATGTAAAAATACGAATCGTGCTCGCCAAGTAGTGGCGAACTATTTATATTTATTTAAAGATTTAGTTAATATATTTTTAATTTCATCTCTTAATTCAGTTGGGTAAATTACTTCAACTTCACTACCAATTTTTAATATTTGTGTTATAAATTCATAATTAGGAATTAAGAAAAAATCTACAAAAAATTCTCCTTTTTCATTTTCAGTATGGATATTTTGAGAATGGTGTAGGGGTAAACTTCTCATATATTTAATATGAATACCATCTACAAGTAGTCTAATTTTGGTTGGTTTTCCTTGGTTGAAATCCAAACCAATAATATCATCAAAATTCTTTAGCTGAGATTTAAAATGACTTCTTTTTACATTAGACAATGTCCCTAACTTTAATTCCGAAATTCTATCAATTCCAAAAGTTCTAATTTCATTTAATTCTTTAGGAACACCAATAACGTACCATCTATTTTCATATTCTTTTAGAAATAATGGCGTAATTTCATAGTTTTTTAAGGTGTTTCTCCAAAAATTTTCATGCACAAAATGAAGCTTTCTTTTTTGATTGATTGCTACTAATATTTCTTTTAAATTATCAATTCCTTTGAGGTTTTTAGAATCGTCAAAAGAAACATATTCCAGCATTTTATTACTATCTTTTAAACTTTCACTTAAAATATCTGCAACAGTAACGATTTCTAAAAATTTAAAAAAAGACTCTACTTTAACACTTTTACTTTTATCAATAAAATAACCTTGATGGGCTTTGCTGTATACTATCTCCAATCCGAAATCTGTTCTAATTCGTTCAATATCTCGTTCTAAGGTCCTTGGAGAAACTATAAAATCTTTGTCCTTTAAAAAGTTTAATAAATCAACTTTTGAAGGGTAGTGGAAGTCATAAATATATTGGATGATACATTGGATTCTTCTAGAGATGATATGTGTTGCCATACTATTATTTAAATTGATTGTTAAAAGTAAGTAAAGTATCACAACAAATGATTTTTATACGACACTATTTGGCGAACTTATTTCATAATTTTGACTTTATTTTATGGAAAAAATAGTAAGAGTTAAATTATTTGGTGAGGCACTTAAACTACACAAGCTAAAAATAGATGTTGGTTTAATGCCAATCCTTATTCAGGTTGCCAATAAAATTAAATTGCCGTTGTTGGAAGCATTAACAGATATAGAATTTTTCAGGGTGTTAAATATGAAGGAGTTTCAATCTCTTAATGATTTAACCAGTTCTACTTTTAGCGGACTAATTAATAATTATAGAAACCAAGTAGAAATAACTTACGGTAGAAAACGAATCGCCAAATTTAATATTGATACACTATTATATCCAACAACTTTATTTCCATTATACAATACTCAGGTTAATTTTATTAATACTCGTAATTTAAGTACTGGAATTTATGTTGAAGAACGAGAAATTGGGCTTATAGGAACCTATGAAATAGCGGTTGGAAATTTTCAAATAGATGTATTACAATTTTATTTAACTAAAATAAATTATTCATCTGTTCCTTATGAATTATTGAATGCCATTACATATAACAATCAGAAATTAATTTGTTTAAAATCGGATACCCTACTGAATAGGCAGATAGCATTTTCTATAGGATAAAGAAACTTTGATATTGATCCCAGTTAAACAATTGTTTTCAATTTCTCTAAAATTTTCACCATTGCAAACGTATCCATTTTACAATATTCTAATAAATCTTTACGTGTTTTTTCAATATCACCTTGAAATGTACCAATAACCATTTGGGTAAACGTATTACTAGCTGTACCACCTTCTTTTATTTCTAAATCTTGATAAGATAGTTCTGGTACCAGTGCAGGTAATACATATTTGATAGAATAACTGCCAATCATTTTTGGTGAGTAATACCATTTCTTTTGAAAAGGTGTCATCAAATCTTTTAAACGAATTATTATGTTGTTAATTTCAAACGTATACTGAGGGTATAAAGCCATTAAATCATTCAACTTTCCTCTTTCAAAACCAATATTATATACTAAAACATCTCCATAAGTTCCACAATCCTCAATCAATTGTTTTACAAAAGCATCTCTTGGATCTAGATTAGGATTTGCTTCCGCTAAGTATTCTTTATGTGTTATTTCTCCATTTTGCTTTTCAATATGTAAAGAATATTGAAAAACCAATTGCTGATAAGGCCTGCTATTATTATAAATAGGAACAGCAGCAGTCATTGTTTCAAAATCTAAATGGTAAATAGGATATTCAAGGTTATTTACAAAATGTTGAATATTGGGTTTGTCAATGAATGTTTTTTGTTCCAATTCGCTAATAACCTGTACTTGCTGTTTTTCATTTAAAGGAGCTGTGGATAAATCTAATTGATCAAAATTGATTACTCCATTTTGGTATAATTCAAATTTTTTATCAGCTGTTAATCTTGAGATATTGAAAATTGAATAATCAGGAATATGATTCCAACATTGTCCTTTAAAATCGCAACTATATGGATTATTACAATGTGAACCGATATCCATTACTGGAACCTCTTTTTGTGCTATTACTGTTTTAAAACGCGCAATTTGATTCGGAATGGATGGTAAAACCTCCAAAACTTTATCATATACAGATTCCACCGAAAAAAGTTCATGAATATCAATATCTCCATCTTTCACATATTGATTGTTAATATGAACAATTGAAATATCTTTTAAATCTATTCCAGAATTTACAATGGTGTAATATTGAATTGCAGCATCCATAATATAGGTATCAGAAACACTGGTGGAACTTTTTACTTCATAAGCTCTCCAACCGTATTGATCTTTTACTAAAATATCTAGCGCAACAATAACACCGTTGTATTGAAATGTGGCTTCGTAAATTATTTGCTCACCATCTTTAATAAACTGTAATGTTTTCACTACCGATTTAGCCATTTCGTAATAATTCTCTGGAGAAGCGTCAACTCCTTCAGGAAATAATCCTTGTGCTAATAAACCAACATTGGTTCCTTGACTAAATATAGCCTGCAATTGAGGCGAAGCTACATCGCGCAAATTGTAATTGTGTTTATACAAATACAAAGATTTTTCGCATTGAAGACCGCGAATAAATGTTGATTTAGATAAGATTGCTTTTTCCATATATTGATTATTTACAGTGACGCCATTTTTTCTTATTTACACTTGTTTTTCATTTTTCACGAGACTTCATAAATCTTTGCGATAATGGAACATTTCCACTAGACCTAAGTTCTAAAAAACTAGATCTAGTGAAACATTTATTCCAAGAATGATTATGGTCAGTTTTGAATTTAGTTCTGACTAGGCATTTGAAAATCCTTTCCTTTCCATTCTTTTACAAAGTCATCATAATTATTTTTTGCCATACTAATTACTTCTGAGCTTTGAGTGAAATCTAATACACTACCTCCTTGTTTTGCAATTTCAATTGCAAGCATACCAAGAATATACGTTTGAAGTCCTGCAGTTGCAGCTCCGAACAAACATAAAGCAGGGGCGGCCCAAACACTTCCTGTTCCCCACGATAATAGTTTAGCTCCTTCTATAAATAGATTTCTTCCTACCATATTTACTGAACCCAACAATCCTATTGATTTCAATAATGTCCATTTAGTAATTTTGAGTCCATAAACATTGCCTATATGGTTAACCATAATAGCGTTTTGACCAACAATAGCAGCAGAAGATGCTGGAACTGGAAATGCTCCCGTTAACGATGCCATAATAGTATATTTCCCGACGATTTTAATTGAATTTGAATTTTTCATTTCATTTAGTTTTAAA
Source organism: Lutibacter sp. (assembly GCF_016342705.1). Taxonomy (GTDB): domain Bacteria; phylum Bacteroidota; class Bacteroidia; order Flavobacteriales; family Flavobacteriaceae; genus Lutibacter. Next base: position 49,192 of record NZ_JAEINV010000011.1, read on the forward strand.
TTATACCTCAAAATTATTCTAAACAAAATGTTGCTTCAGTCCGAAATCGTACTATTCTCTTAATTTTCGTAAAATCCTATAATAAGTATCTTTAGATCGGATACCAAGATACTTTATAATATGATCTATTTTTATACTTAGCAACTCGGGGTTTTCCCGTTGAAACTTTTCTATTTTATGTTTAGTAGATAAAGATTGTAAATCTCTTAATCTGTTCGTTAATTCCATGAAACTTCTTTCTTCAAATTCAGAAAATATTTCTTTTAAGTCAGAATCAGATTCAATTACCTTGTCAAGAATAGATTTTTGAACTACTACAATAGTTGATCTTTCTATAGCTTCAATAACTTCAGTTGATGCTCTATTGAAGAAATAACTTTCGTGATTGATAACGAAGGGAATGTTTTTTTCCTGCGCTACATTAGCATAAAATATTTTAGATACAAATTCCTCTGAATCATATTTATTATCAAATTCATATTCATATTTTGATATTAATTTTCCATCAAATAACATTGCGAATTCCGCCTGTCTTTCTCCATAATTTAGGAATTTTTGATCTTTTTCAAGTGTTTTATAATCAACATATTTGGCGAAACTTTTATTTTTTTCGAAATATTTTTCCAATCTATCCTTAAAGACATCAAGTGTAAAATCCATATATTATTTGTGTTATTTAAGGTTTCCTTTTTCTTTGTATACTCTATATTCATTTAATACACTTTGGATTTTGGTCATTGCAAATGCAAGTATTGAAACATCGTCAATCCAACCTAAAACAGGAATCATATCTGGAATTGCATCTAAAGGAGAAATGACATAAACTATAGCTCCAATGATAATTGTAAAGCTTGCAGCATTAATTTTAAAATTACCATTCCAATGGTCTTTAACCATTTCAAGCAATAATTTAAAATTATTCATTTGATCACCTAATTTATCCGCTTTTATTTGGGCCTTTTCCATATCTTCAGGTGTTAAAGTTACATTTTGATACTGTTTGAATTTTTCTTTAGCATCTTTTTTTTGCTTCTCATTCATAAGTTTAAAATATTATTGGGTTACAAATCCATACCGGCGCCATTTATTTTTAACCAGCTAATTTGTTTATCGTAATTAGGTAAAATTTTATCAACCTCGTTCCAAAATTCTTTGGTGTGATTCAAATGAATTAAATGTGCTAATTCGTGAACTACAATATAATTCAACACATTAATGGGTGCCATTGCACATTTCCAATGAAAATTTACATTTCTTTTTGAAGTGCAAGAAGCCCATCTATTTTGTAATTCCATTACTTTAACTTCCTTCGGATTTACTGCTAATTGTTCTTGGTATTTTTTTACTAATAAAGGCAATTTTTCTTTTAATTTTCCTTTATAAAATTCAATGAATAGTTCTTTTGCTTTTGACACGTCATTTTTAGATAACAAAAAATATCCTTTTTTAAATATCACTTCACCTAAATTTTCATCAACTAATTTTAAGCGATAATTTCTGCCTAAATACAAAAAAGATTGCCCACTAACATACTCTCTATATACCTGACTAGTATTTGACTGAACCCAGTCTGCTAGATTTTTATGAATTTGATATTCTTTTGATTTAAGCACTTCTAAAATATCTTCATCAGTAAGAGTTTCTGGAACACGAGCAGACACACTTCCATTTCTTTCAATAAAGATGCTCAGTGTTTTTCTTTTACTTTTATGAATGGTAATATCTACTCCAGATACGATCATAATTCACTAGTTAATTCCTGATGTCTTTTTTTTGCTAAACTCATAATTTCTACACTTAATTTTTCGTGCAAATCTGATATTACTTCAATACCTGAAAAGTCTAGTAAGTCATCTAATTCTCCTTGTAGCTTTCTAATTTCAGCATCTCTATCACTCCAAAATTTAGGTTTATTTACGGCATCCTGCAATACCGCTACTATTTTAATAGTGAGTTCTTTAATTTTTTCTTTTTCAGTTTCTTCGATAAGTTCATCATTATATGCCGTGAACATTATAAAATCGAAAAAAGGAAGTTCTTGCTCTGCTAGACCAGGTTCTTCATTCTCTCCTTTTCTGCCTTTTGCTAAATCATCACGTACTTTGTCAAATTCCTCAACTATCTGATCCCAATTCCCTTTATAGCGTTCTAATATTTCTTCCATTCTTTGAAGAAAACGCTTATATAGCCCTGGGTCTTTATTGATATTTACTTTTATATGACGTCTAATGGCATGTTCCATTTCAGAGGCTTTTGATTTTGAGTTTTTACCCATCTTATCAACCTCTTTTTTAAATTTCTCCGATAATAAACTTACTGGTGGAATTTTGCTATTGATGCCTAATGTTTCCAAATGAGCATCAATCATTTTTCGGATTTTTGGTTTTGCCCATTTTAAATCCATTGTTGGATCTTTGTATCTATTTCTAATACGCACTAATAAATAACCAAATCTTTTTGCTGGAATGTAATATTTCTTTCCTGCATCGTTATTAAATAACAAGTCTAAACTATCAAAAAAAGCTTTTAAATAGGTGTCAAATTGTGCTCTAAAAGGAATTGCTGCTGCCATTTCAATACAATCTTCAGCTAATTGAAATTCAACATCTTTATCTGTCATTCGTTGCTCGGCAAACTTTTTAAATTCTTTGATTCCCTTATCCTCAAATAATTGAACCATCCGGTTGTAACGTGCTTCTAATACTGGAATTTCTTTATTGATATCTCTGAAATACGCTAATAATTCTTTGATGTCTTCTTCATCTTCAGCTCCCCAAATATTTAATGCTTCTTTTAAATTATTAGAAACGCCATAATAATCAACTAACAATCCGTGTGTTTTGTCTTTTTTGGTACGGTTTACTCTTGCAATTGCTTGTAATAAATCGTGCTCACGAATGCTTTTATCTAAATACATTACTTGTGCAATTGGTGCATCAAAACCAGTTAATAGTTTGTCGCAAACACATAAAAAAGCGACACCTGTTTCGGGTTTTTCATAATTCCCTTCTTCAGCTGTGGTGTAATCAAAATCTTTTTTAAAATTATCTACCGCTTTAAATTCTTTCGCTTTTTTTCTTGCCGCACTGATATAACCTAGTTCATTATTGTCTTGTTTTGTAACTACTGTACAGGCTTCTATAAAAGCAATTTTTTTGATTAAATCTTGATCTGGTTGTGCTTTGTTTTTTTCAATTTCAAGACGTTCTTTTAGCGCCTTTTCAATTAAACTCTGGTAACGAGCTGCTGCCATAATAGAACTAGCAACCACCATTGCTTTAAAACCATTGGGTAAAATATCATCCACATAATGGTTCACTATATTTTTAGCAATTTTCGTTAAACGAGGCATATTTTCTAAATAAGCTTGCATTGTACCGTAACGTTTTTGTATTTCTTCCTTTACCTCTTTTGTTTGCTCTTTAAAAACATCTTCAAATTCAGCATCAAAGGCTTCCTTAGATTTTATTTTATCCTTGCTAGTTTTTCCGATGTATACAATATCTAAAGTTGCTCGGTCATCTACAGCTTCCCTAATTTTATAGGTATCTATAAATTCTCCAGAGCCACCAAAACGTTCATGTGTTTTTTGTTTATGTCTATCCGTTAATAAAGGTGTACCTGTAAAAGCGATTTTTGCAGCATTGGGAAAGGCTGTAAATAAATTATCACCCATTTCACCTCCTTGGGTTCTATGTGCTTCATCAATAAGTATTACAATACGATCTGAATTATTTACAACTTCAAAAGGTTTGAATTCGGGTACTACATTTTCTTCTACAAATGCCTTCATTAAAGCTTTTGAATGCTTTAATTCTTCTTGTATAAATTTATGAATCATTACCATACTTAAATCAGAGGCATTTCCACTTAACTTTGGTTGTAATTCTTTACGTGACTTTACAATATTTTTTTCTTTAAATTCATTTGTTAAACGAGCGGTATTGGATAATTGATCTTCTAAATCTACACGGTCAATCATCATAATTACCTTGTAATCCTTTAAGTCGTTTTGTGACCTTAATTTGCGAACAAAAAACACCATTGTTAAGGATTTTCCAGAACCTTGCGTATGCCAAACCACTCCTGAACGGGCTATTGCAGATTGTTCATTTCGTAAACGTTCTAAAATTTTACCTACTGCACGGTATTGCTGGTAACGACAAACAACTTTAACCTCAACACCTTCTTTTATTTCCATAAACAAGGTAAAGTGTTGCAGTACATCTAATAAAATTTCTTTATTCAATAAACCGTGAATTACCACTTCCTGACGCACTTTTGGTTCTTTATGTAAACCATTGTTACGGTATCGTATTTCTTCCTCTTCTGCATAGGAATTGATGTCAAAGGTTTTATATACCTCAGGAAAAATATCTTTCCAATTTAAATAGTATTCAAAATCACCAGTAATAGATCCTAGACGTGCCTCTTCACCGTGAGTAGCAATGTTGAACAAGTTGTAATAAAATAAGCGTTCTTCACCTTCTTTTGTGCCGAAATCATCTTCACGGGTATTGGCATACCGCATAATTTGGTTGATGCTTTCTGAGATAGGATCTGATACATCTACATCTTTACATTCAATTACAGAAAACGGTAAACCGTTTACAAACAATACAATATCTGGAATAATTCCTTCACGAGGACCTCCAGGTGTAACTACTCTAAACTGGTTGATTGCTATAAAAGAATTGTTATCCCAATTTATAAAGTCTATGAGTTTTACTAGCGGATTTTGTTCACCCGTTACTTCATTTATAGCAACTATGGTTTTTGTTTTACCTATTAGTTTTTCAAAAACTGTTTTATTCGCTTCTAATAAGGAAAGATTTGCTTTTTCGGTCGCAATTACCTCTGCATACACATCCTCACATTGTTTGGTAGTTAACCACTCAATACCATCTGCTAAATTGATTTTTTTTAATGCTTTTATAAATTCTTGTTTTAGTGTTACTTCTTTAAAACTAATACGTAAACTTTTTGCAGGATCTTGTGGAATACCAAAACTTCCTTGATCAATTACTTGCCAACCTAATTGTTTTAACTTTTCTAAAAAAGGCTTTTCAACGTTCTTATATTCTGCCATAGCAATTTAAATTTCTGATTTGATACAGTTCTTTAGCAATTTAATTCTGTCTAATTTATCTGTACCTTCTTCTTGTGGGATTTCAATTTTTCTAGTTTCATTATGTTCAAAATCATAAAAATAGAAACCATCATTCTTACATTTTATATATTCATTTTTAAACACCAAAGGGGCTCCATATTCCTCTAAAGAAACAGTGTCTTTTATTTCTTCATCTATACTTAAAGCATATAAAAAAGGATCCCAATGCCTTCCGTTTAGAGACAATGCTGTATTCATCATAAATATTTCATATTGGTTTTCTTTTATTCTTTCTCCGTCTTGTCTCCACCAAAAAACTCCACTATCACCAGACCGCATTGCAGGATATTTTAAGAAATAATATTTCCAATCTTTTCCAACTTCTTCATTACTTAAAAAAGAGGTTACTACATTTTCTAAATAAGTGTTAAAGTTTCCTTCAATAGCATCCAATAATTCTAATACTACTTTTTGAGTTCGTTCAAAGAACCACTTTTTTTGAGATACTTTAAATAATTCTTCCCAAGAGGAGGCTTTTTTATTTCCAAACAAACATCTCCACGTAATATTTTGAGAATAATCTCCTAAAGCTAATAAGGCATTACTGATTTTTAAATATTCAATCTCATTATTAAATAAACCAATAAAATTTTGAACGCGGTTTTTAAATAAATGAACATCTTCCAAACCAACAATAGCAATATTTCCTTGTAATAAATTATGATCTTCTAATTGGTTTAAATCTTCTATTAATTCAATATTATTCTTTCTCCACTCAATTTTATTAATTTCTTCATTTTTTTGAACACCACTAAAACCTCCACTTTTTGTTTGAACTTCTCCACTTACTATAATATTAAATGTATCACTTAATAAAGCTTCCATTCTAGTTTCACGTATTTCATCAGGAGAGTTTAGTACTAAGTTTCTAACTATTCTAATTCTTTCAGTAAACTCACTTTCTGAAATTTGATCTTTATTCATTAAATATTGAAGTACTGCATAAAGGAGTAATGTATTATTTAATGTAAATGCTCTTCTTTTTCCGGTCGAAATTCCATAATTATTGCAGCATAGTAAAAATAGATCTGAAGTATCAGAGTAATTTCTTACTTTATTTTTTTCGTAATTGACACCTGAAAAAATAGCATCAAAAAAAGCTTCTATGTTTTGCATTTCTGCCCAACAATCAAATGATTTAAACAAGGTTTTTAAATTCGCTTTGGCATTTTTATTCTCTAATCCATATACAGCATTAGCTAAATCAAAATCATTTTCAACAATATCAATATTTTGTGTGTAGCATATTATTTCTGTTACAAAACGATAATACCTCATAAATTCATCATCAATTAAATTATCATCACCACGGTACTTCCATAACATATCCACCCAGCTAATATCAACTTTTTGCACAAATTCATTATACAGATGTGTATCTACCGATTTTATCACCTTTTCAAAATCAGCTTTAAAATGCTCAAAAGGAGTAAGTGGTTTCCCACGTGAGTTCATTTTTACATATAAACTATCGGATAAACCCATATCTTCCAAAGCCAAAAAATAAAAGCTAACTGGTGCATTTTCTTTAATGGTTAGTTTTTGCCAAAGATTTGATTCATTTTTAAATTTTGAGTGAATTTCATCTAACATTACTAACATCCCTGAAATTGTTGGGTCTTGTTGCCAAGAATACATAAACCAATTTTGATCTATAACCCAATCTGACAATCTTTCACAAGAAAAATTAGGTTCACAATTCACCAAGCTATCACAAAAGTGTTGCGAACTAAATCTTGTTTTATATGTGAAATTGTTTAAGAATTCTTGTTCTTCCGCTGCTATATTTTCATTTTTAGCGATGTACCAGTGTACTAAAAACAAGGTAGTTAACCTTTGTTGACCATCTAAAGGAATTAATTTTTCATCTTCTATATTTCCATATATAAAATCTAATTTTATTGCATCTTCTTCTGTACCTGTTAAAGCAGTATGAATTGCATTTATAAATCCGTTTCTAATTCTACTAACTGCTTTTGATGTTCTTCCTTGTGCATAATCTCGCTGAATAATAGGAACTTCAATTTTGCTTATTACTTTTTCTTCGTTTAATTCTTTATCAAAAATATTACTAAAAGTTGTTGGTATTGAGTTCATAGCTTATTCAATTATTGCGTTTGGTTTTAAATACTTTGTAATTACTCCTTCTTCACCTATCATTGCTTGTATATAAGCTTTTCGATCTTCTTCTCCCCAAAAATGAAGTTGATGATCTAAAGAATTGGTGTAATATTTAAGAAAAACTCTTCGTGTACAAATTGGAATGTACTCTCCCTTTTTGTCCATTTCTAAAATTCTGTTTCTTTTTACATCAAAGGTAGCATTGTTTAATGCTGCATTGTTAGCAACACTTAACAAGGCCATATTAGACATAGAATCTACATAACTTCTATCTGAATTATCAGAGAGCAATTCAAAAACTTCAACAAATAAACCATCAAAAATTTCTTTTGTAAGTGCGTTATAATTTTCATCTATTTTTAAAACTAACTCGTTAACTTTCTGTTGTATTTCTTCTGAAAATCGTATACTATTTAAAGACTTTTTATGCAAGGTTAACCATTCCTGCTGATCTTCTTTTTTATTTAAACCTTCAGATTGTTGTGCGTGAATATGCTCTAAACTCCAATTGTTACTTTTATAATTTTCAAATGAGTACATCTCCGTTGAATTTTGAAGTAAACGCACTGTTTCTACATTAAATAACAAAAGGATTTTATCTATTTTACTGTAATCATTTTTGTTTTCATAACTTAATTCAAAAACCTCATCTATAGTTAAATTTAATTCGTCTTTTATTTGAGTATTTAGACTTTCCTTAAATTCCATTTTTGTCAATTCTTTAGATTCCTGAATAATAGTCTGCAAGCTTTTTCCTATTGCCACTAAATAACCAACTTTATGATATAGTTCTCTTTTTTGATACCATTCTTTTAATACTAAATAATACTTTAAAATATCTTTCCAAACATCTAGAGCTGAATGTTCTTTAATTTCATTTGAGAAATGATAAAAAGTAAAAAACTTCTCACGTTCATCAGGCTGTTTTTCAGACATTAAATCGAATAACAACTCTATTCTAGTTGGATACTCATTAGCAGATTTATTGGTTAAAAATGCCCAAAAATCTTTGTTTCTTAGTTCATTTTCTATGGTATCCCAACTGGTTGCAATTTCTAATTGTTTTTCGTGGTTAATTCCATCATCAGATTTAGATAGAAACTGAGCCTTTACCAATTCTGCATTGGTTAATGGTATTTTACCAATATTTAAACGTGTAAATAAATTAGTTGCATCTTCGTTTGTATTTACTTCGTACCAAATAACCTTTACATTTTCGTTAAAGTACTTGTATAAGTTTATTGTTTTTAAAAACTCATCACCATTTTCATCTTCTTCAAACCAAGTTTTAACAGCATCATACGCATTGTACATATAGAAAAAATCTATATTATCGTCTGCCAACTCTACATCTAATGTTTCTAAAAATTCTTGACTTTTAATACGGGTTTCATAGCTCAAAGAAAAGTTTATCTTCACTTTTGAAACGATGGTTTGCATATATTTAAATATTAGCAACATAGTGGTTAAACGTTGTTGCCCATCAATTAACTCAAACTTATCTTCTGCTAATTTTTTAACTACAATGGGTTGTAAACAATAGTTTTGGTCTTTATTTTCCAAAATATCGTTTAACAACATTTCTACGTGTTCTTTTTCCCAACGATACCCACGTTGGTAGGCTGGTATAAAAAACTCGCCTTTTATATTAGAGACCAATTTTGGTTCTAACAGTGCATTTTCGGTTACTTGTAACTCTTTTTCTAACATTTTTTTATTTTTTATCCTATTGCTGTTTCAATATTTGCTATTGCTTCTTCTAAATTGTTTAGTGCATCTTCTAAGGCAGTTGCGGCATCTTCCATTTGATACCCATTGTCTGTTTCTTGAAGCCCTTCTGGAAGGTTATCAAACTTTTCTTGTTCTTCACTTGCAATTTCTGAAATTTGGTTTTTTAATTCTTCAATTTGTTTTATTGCTTTTCTTAATTGTGTGCGTGTTTTGTTATTCATTTTTTATTTTATCTTTTTCAATTATTTATTTTCACCTCTACTTTCTCGAAATAAATCAACTTGCCCCATCAAATTATTTATCACATTATCAAAAAAAGAACTCTTGAAAAAGTTGCATAATTTTTCCGAAAATTCGTTCTCATTATTGAATTCTCCTTCATTTGAAGGATTTCTTTCAAACAAAATTAATTCTATAGGGTAAGGACTATCTGAACGTTTAGGAACAACCTCGAATAGCTTGTAATTATATCCTTTTCCAATATAGGCAACCAAATAAAATGAATAACTTAGGGTTTCGGAAGAGTTATCTCCTTCGGGAATTTTCGCTGTTTCTGTAACAAAAGCATTAAAATATTTTGGATACTTTTCTTTAATGGCGTCCACAAATAAATTCATTATTTGTCTTGGTGTAGTTTCTACTTTTGAAGTATTTTTCCCCTCAGGTAAAATCTTAATAATTTCTTCTTTAGATTTCATTATAAATTCATTTTAAATGTGATTGGTAAATGATCGGAATAAGCCTCATCTTTTAAGCTGTAATCATCATTAATCAAGGTTTCAATATTATTCTTTTCAATTATTCTTAAAGACTTATAATCAAGTAAATTAATTAAAGATGGTCTCAATATAACTTTATCGAAAACATTCCAATACGTTAAAGTTACATCCCTAGTTTTTCTAAAATAATATGAGCCAGGTAATTTTCTTTCTCCAGTTATATAATTCCTATCCCCCATAAAAGACCACATTGGATTATAGAAATAATCATACTTTTTATACCAATCCGTTCTCTGATTATTTAATGCCTCATCTGCGGAGAGCACAGCATTAAACGCATCTGGTTCAATCATTCCTGGTTCAAATGGATTCATATTAAAATCTCCTAATAATAGAAATCTATTATGACCAATGTCCTTTCTATCTTTCATTGTTTTTAGATCTAAAGAAATCCGTCTAGCATCTTTAAATTGAGTCTCTGAATTACATTCCAATTTACTTGGCAAGTGAACACCTCCAACAATAATTTCCTCTTGACCATCTATATTTAACCTTGCAAAGGTTATACGTTTAGTATCGTGAATTTCCACCAATTGAAATTCATCTATAGATAAGTTTGAATAAAAACGTGGCGTCAAATTAGTTTCACGCCCATCATTAACAAAAATTCTTTTCAATTTTGTATAAGATTCAATTAAAGAATCATCAACATTTTCTGCTTCAATTAATAAAAGAATATCAGCTTCAATTTCTTCGTCTAAAACTAATCTTGATATTTCCTCTTCAAAATTTTTCTTACGATCTATATTCCAACTTAAAAAACTAATACTCATTTTTTATTTTTTTAAACTTTCACCTCAACCTTACCCGTTAACAAATCTTGCATTAAACCTGCTTTTAGTTGTTGGTATTTGGCTAAAGTTTGTTGTTCTGTTTGGATTTTTTCTTGAATAGATTCAATCCTCATAGAAATAACCTTTTGTTCTTTTAACGATTTGGAAAAAGGAATCTTTATTTTCTGAATATCTTTCAGTGTGATCCTTTTAAGAGCACTTCCCGATAATAGGCTATAGAGCGCTTTATCAAAAAATTCACTTTGTAAAGTCCAAGATAAATATTCAGAATCTATAAGCTCGTTTACTCTAATTATTGCAATTGATGATAATAACACAATTCGTTTATCATCAATAAAATGTATAACCTTACCGATAGTTCCATCTTTAGATAATAAAACATCTCCAAATATTGGGCTACAATTCTGTCTTACTAACAACTCAAAAACTTCGGGTAAAATCTTTGTGCAATTTGCATAATTAAAAGTTCCATCAATCATATCTTTAACATTACCAATTGGCATTCCTTTTTCTTGGGGAACAGGACTAAAATGAGAGCCATCTGTAACTAGTTTTGTAAGATTAGTTAATTCGTCTATCTCCCAATCCTTAGGAACCATTCCCAATTCACTTTGTTTATAAAATTCTGGAGCGTCATGGTAGGTTGGGCGGAGTTTACCAGTTTTTAGGTCTATACCACGTGTAAATAAATCGTGCATTAAGCCTTGTTTTAAGGCTTGGTATTTGGCAATCGCGGCTTCTGTTTTTTCTATCACCTCATCGCAGGTTGATAGAATATTGGCTATTTTTTGTTGTTGGGGAAGTGGGGGAAAATCAAATTCAAAATTTAAAATATCCCCACCTTTTAAGTTATTTATAGCTGAGCCTGCTAGAGTAACATCAATATATTTTTGATACTCTCGGCTTTGGAATAATTGGTAAATATAATTTGGTTCAGAATTAATACCTGGACGGAATCCTGCACAAAAAGCTCCTACACAAAAATTGTTGGTGGAACCTTTAAACTGTGCACTTTTACCCACAAGTCTCTTACTGCCATTCGACATACATACTGCTATGTCATTTTTTTCTAATTTTTGAGCAGAAGAAACGCAATTATCATCAACTATTTGAACATCTTTAAATACTAATTTCCCCTCTTTAATATTGTTAGATCTTAATAAATAGAACATGTTACTTTTATAGCTATCTCTTAAATCATAGGGAGAATAAGATACGCCACGAACAACATCGCAATAACTCAATAATTTATCCCTCATAACCCAATTCCATTAAAAAGTTATTTAATTGTGTAGCAGCTTTTTCACGGCCGTTTAAAATACTTGTTAGTGTATTGCAGTATTTGGTATAACGGTTTTCCAGTTCGGTAATGAGTTCTCTTTCGTAACGGTTTACATAATCCATTACTGTTGCGTGTAAGGTTGCTTTCCAACGCGTTAATATTAACGCTTTGGCTTCCTCATGCGTAATTTTTTCTCTTGCTTTCTCCACCAAAGCTTCTTTTTTCTCTTTAATTTCTTTTATTGTAGCATTGCAGTTTTTTAACTCGTTAGTTAATTCGGTATGACGTGCCAGTTTGGTTTCAATGGCTACTTTTTTATTTTCGGTGGTGGTTTGGGCTTTTTCTTTTTGGGTTAATTGTTGCTTTAACCCTTCGACTTGTCCTTCGACAGGCTCAGGATGACTTTGCTTAGTATCCGAAACAGCATTTGCTTTTATTCTAATAGTTAAGGCTTTTATTTCTCTTTTTAAGATGGTGATTTCGCCATTGTAGCTTTTAATATCGTCTTTTAGGTCTTTTAAAACTTCCTTTGGAAATACTTCGTAGTTTTCTTCTTCAAATTCACCTTCTTCCAGTTCATTTACTTCATTAAACATCGCTTCCAATTCATCTCTTCTAGCTTCATTATTTGCCAATTCTTCTAATACTTCTGGAAACTGTGATTGTAAAATGTCATCGGCAGGAATTAACTCAGCATTCCAACCACTTGCAGACACGGATTTTAAATCAGTTTCTAAACTACTCCAATAGGCTGCAAATGCACCACGGCTTTTATGAAGATCTAAAATTCCTAATTGGCTAAAGTCTTGTGCTATGCTTACCGAAAAATCTTTCTGAATTTCAAAAATATTTTGTTTTACAGGCAAGGCTTCAAATTTGGCTAAATTTTGTTGCCACCACGTATTTACACCACTTTCGTATTGGTTGCGTTTGTTTAAAATATCTGAATGTTCTAGTAACAAGGTTTTAATTGTTTCTTTCGTATCAATATTTTTTACAAATTGAGAATAGCCTTCTTTTAAAGGTTCAAAAAGTTGTTTACGAATATTTGGATAATTGTTCCAATACGCTTGTAACTCGTTTACTTCAACTGTTGGAATACCACCGTGTAAATGTGCTTTTACATCTTGCGGTTCAGCAGGTGGACTGTTATCTACATATCTACGAATGTTAAAGTTGTAATCTTCTTTTTCAAGTGCTGCTTTGGAGATTTTTTTAGCATAACCGTCTAAATTTTCTTTATTTTTATAGATGTAGGTTATTTTGGCAATATCCTCTGGGCGTAGCTTGTTTTGGTTTTTCCCTTCTTTGTATTCTCGGTCGGCATTTATAAATAATACCTCGTTGCAAGAACCTGCATTTTTTTTGTTAATTACCAATAAAGAAGCAGGAATACCAGTACCATAAAACAAGCCAGAAGGCAAACCAACCACAGCTTCTAAATAACCGCGTTCTACCAACCATTGGCGCATACTTTTTTCTTCGCTCCCTCTAAACAATACACCGTGTGGCATTACAACCGCCATACGACCATTGTTTTTTAACACACTTACCATGTGTTGCACAAACATAAAGTCGGCTTTTTTCTTTTTAGGCATCCAAAAATGAAAACGATCACGGAAGTTTTTTATATCTCCGTAATTGTTTGAAAACGGAGGATTGGCAATTACAATGTCAAAGTTTTTCAATTCACCATTGTCCACATGCATAGGATCAGCTATGGTATCACCTTGTAAAATCTCAGCATCAAAAATATCATGAAACAGCATATTCATTTTACATAAAGACCAAGTTGTACCGTTTAGCTCTTGTCCTGCAAAACTTAAACGAGATGCATCGCCATAACGAGATGTTACATAATTTTTAGCTTCAATTAGCATACCACCAGAGCCACAAGTAGGATCGTAAATTGTTGCTTCTGGTTCAGGTTCTAATATGTTTACTAATAATTTTACAACTTCATTAGGCGTATAAAATTCACCTCCTTTTTTACCTGCGCTATCTGCAAAATATTTAATTAGATACTCGTAAGCAGCACCCAATATGTCTGGAAACTCAAAACGATCATCGGTTAATACTACTTTATTAAAATGTGTAATAAACTCAATTAATTTTTCATCATTTAATGCATTTTTACTTTTCCCGATGGTTCTATTAAAATTAACGTTGGTTAAAACACCTGTTAATTTATCTGGATTAGCTTCTTCTAAAGCTTCTAGTGCTTTATTTAGCGCATCTCCAACATCTTTTTTAAGGTGTAAAACGCCATCATTTATTTCTTGTCCTTGTTCATTGATGGTTTTGTAATTCCAACGTGCTCTAACAGGTACAAAATATTCGTACGCATTTACCTTTTCCAGGGCTTCTTGAATTTTAGCTTCTGGTATTCCTTTTGCTTGTAACTCTATTAACCGAGTTGCTTTATCTTGTTCAAATTTATCACTCAGTCGTTTTAAAAATAACATTCCAAAAATGTATTCTTTAAACTCCGAAGCATCCATATTTCCTCTTAATATATCACAGGCATCCATAAGGAAACCTTCTAACCAAGACAGTGTTAGTTTTTTACTCATATTAGTTTAATTCGTATTTGATATTTATTGTTTGTAGGCATTTTTTTTGATTTTTTTTTAGGTATTTTGAAAGTTTAATAATTATTAAAAAAATTTGATAGTTGGAAATATCAAACGACCATAAAAGTAATTAAATTAAATAGGCTAAAAAATAAGAATTACTACTTTTTATTCTCTAATGGTATTGCATAAAAAAGTTTAAATTATTATAATAATAATTTAAAAACTAATATATTTGAATTCTAGGTTATTTTCATAGGTAACCTATCTTTTTCATAGCAATTTACCCACCTCTCTTTTTATGCAATTTTTGAGGTGGGTTTTTTTATGAGGTTAAAATTGTTAGATATCATTACCTGGTTTAGATAATTGCTTTATGGCATTAATTCGCACGTCACGTTGATGTATTATTGTAATATCATAGTCTGTTTGTGTATCATTTCCCCATTTGCTTGATACTACAAAAAGTTCAATGAAAACCAAAAATGAAAACCATAAAATCCAAACAAATAAGGCTACTTTTGAATTAAATAAAATGTTAATCATCATTTCAAGTTCATCCAAAAAGCCAACTTTGCTTTTAAATTCTTTTTCTAATTTTTCTCTCATACCTATTTTCATAAGGTTATATGAATCTCTTTTAGAAGAAAGCTCTTTAATTTGCTCGTCTAATTTTGGAATTAATTCAGCTTTTGGATTTACAATAGATTCAGAACTAAAACTTCTTTCAGTAATTATAGTATCCACTTTAATGGTTGAAATATTTCCATTTTTATCTTTAATTACTCTATCTGTTTTAGTTGGTTTTCGTGTAACAACTGTGCCAGGCATAACGATAGTTGGTTTTCGTGTTACTTCATCAATTAAAGTTAAACGTTCGGCACCTTTTTGATTGTATAAAGAATCTAATCTTAATAATTCATTATTGATTTCAGTAACTTTATTGGGTAATGATTTATTAACTCTCTCAATTATTGAAGCTTCTTTTTGAAGTTCAATATCATCTTTAAAAATCATTTGATCAACAATAATAGAACCTAAAATTGCCATAACTAAAGCTATAGCTACTCTGAAATAATGAGCTATTTTGTTTTTACCAACGTTTAAAATAATTTGTTTTTCAATTTGGATAACAATAAATATCATAATTAAGGCCCCAATAATTGAGCCTTTTGTATTTAAATGCATATATCTATTAGCAAAAGAATATCCTATAAATCCCCATATTATTGAAACAATTAGGATTGCTGAAGTGTATTTTTTTACAGATTTTGCACTTGCTTCACTAGAGTTTTTCATTATATCGTAGTTGTATCCTGTAAGAAAACAACCAAATCTTATCCACCACGTTCTCATATTAAACTTCAGTATTTAGAATTTTATTAGACAATGATGCTAATCCGCGATTAAATCCGCGAGTATATGACAGTTTTAATCTAACTATTAAACCCTTTTTATCTTTTGTTTCCTCCTCAATTTTTAAAACTTCCTCAAAATTTTGAACAATAATAGATTTTTTACTTTCTAATTCATCAACAATATCAATTAATCCAGCATCATTTCTTGATTTTATGTGGAAGTCTAGGGTTTTTAATTTAGTTGTGTAATGATTTTTAGCCTGTCTAATTTTAATATATAAATCTTCAATTAAAAGATCAATATTCTCTTGTTTGTATGATGAATCTGGATTGATTAATGCATCTTGATAGCCTCTTTGTTCAAAATCTGTTGATGCGTAATCAAAAATTTGATATAAACCATAGGACTCTTTATTTATTGCAACATCTTGTAAATCCAAAGGCTCAGATTTGTCAATGAATTGTTCTTCTAAAGGTTCTTTTTCCTCAATTATTGGATTTGATTTATCTAATCCTAAAAAACTTAATAATCCCATATTATTTTTATTTAAAACTTACTTAATATATTTTACTGGAACTTTGTACTTTGCATGCCCTTTGTCATGACACTTTTTACATAATGTAATAAGATATCGGGCATTATATTCCCAAGGTTTTTTATAAGTTCTTGAAAGTTCTGAAAAGTGATACTGTTTATGGTGTATTTGTAGGTTTGTTTTGGACTGACATACAACGCACATGTTTTTATCTCTTTCCAAAATTCTCTTCCTAAAATCTAGCCAACGGATATCTAAAAGTAATTTTCCATAGATTTCTCTATTTAAATTATTATTAATGACTTCATTTTTTATATCCTTTTTGAACATCAACTTAGTTTATAAACTTTAGACTTTAATCTAGGCCATACAAATAACCACAAACAAATTAAGCTAAAATTCATTTTAATTATTTACGGGTTTCCGTATAATATGTAATTAAAAGCGTTTGAAATATTTTATTTTGCCAGTTTTTAGCAGTACAAAATCTATTTTTTGGCATTAAAAGAGTTCATTTAAGGCCTATTTACTTAAAATATAAAAATAGTTTTTATGAAATTAAACTAGAAGGATTGAAATAATTTGGATCTTTTAGATAAATAATAGAACTTGTTTCCATATCAAAATGGGGTAGGTAACCGTCATATCTGCGTTCCATATTTTTAATTAAAAAATAACGTTTGTTTACGGAATTAGTTATCTGTTGAATATTTTGAATAAGTATTTGAAAATCTTTTTGTGTTACATTTTTATCCTCTTCTGAAGTTATATAGCCTTTAGCGAAGTCATATAATGCTTGTCCAGCAAGTGTATTTCCTACTCCAGCAAGGCTCATTTGATTAATTTTAGTTTTTTTATTTATAAAGGCATTTAATTTTTTTATTTCTTCTAATAGTTGGGTATGATTTTCTGATATTAGATTATTTTGTACAGAAGATTTCTCATTTGGTTTTGAGTTTTTATGATGATGATTTTTACTTCTACAACTAGGGGAACAAAATTTTTGCACTTTTCTTCTTTTTGGTATAAATTTGGTTTGACAAAATTCACATATGTAAAATTCTTTTTCCATAACATTTTATAATTTAAGCGTTAAATGAACGCTCGTTTGACGCATAATTTAACTTTTATCTATTTTTGAGGATGTATTCGTTGGCTTTTTCGTTTAAATCATCTTTAGTGATTCCTTTTCCTTTTTCAAGCCAAGCTAAAATCTCCGATTTTTTAAATTGCAACTTTGCACCTTTTTTGTAAAATGGAAGTTGCCCTTTATGCTTTAAATCATAAATAGTTGCAACAGCATAATTAGTCAATTCAGCAACTTCTTTAACGTTTAAAAATTCATCATTTTCATCGTTGTTCTGACTTATTTTTGTTTTGCTTGGTTTTGCAGGTGGATACATTTTATTTTCTAACTTTTGATAGAGTGGAGTATTCCGAACATCGCTAGTATATGAAATCAATTTAAACTTTGATAGATCATTTAAATTGTACATTAATTCATATAAATTATAATTATTGGTCATTATTCGTGAGGTTTCCAATAAAGCATCATGTGCTGCAATTCCAGAAATGATAGTATCTAAAGTTTTTTCAAGTTTGATATTTGAATTTTCTAAAAGTGGAAGTATTTTCAAATTAACAATATTATTGATGCTATTCTCGTCATAAATTTCAAACCTTTTATTGAACAAATTGGTTACTTTAGAATAAGGATCTAGTTTTAAGTATTCAAATTTTTTGATTTCAATTGTATTTGTTTCTTTTAAATACTCATTACTCGTATAATTATAAGATTGTAACGCCTTTTTTGCTTCCAAAAGTGTTGTATAAAAAAGATGTTCTCTTTCTTCAAAAGCCTTGTTATAACTATTTTGGTAGAGTTGATTATAATCCATTTAAATCTAAATTTATTCTATTAGCTGCTGCTATTTTGTTTTTATCTAAAACTTTTGTGTAAATCTGAGTTGTATTTACGTTTTTATGTCCCATTAACTTAGATACGGTATAAATATCTGTTCCGTTCGCTAATTGCAATGTGGCATAACTGTGTCTAAAATTATGAAAACTAATTTTCTTATTAATTTTAGCAGCTTTTACCCAAATTTTTACAAATCTGGCTGTTTTTGAATATTCTAAACCTGTAAAAATGATGCCTTCATTTTCACCTTCTTTCAATAATATTTCATAAGCTTTAGTTGAAATAGGATGGTTATAAATATTGCCAGTTTTTTGTTCCTTTAATTTTATATAATAACCTTGGTGAATGTCCCCAAAAACGGTTTCCCAAGTTAAATTTTTAATATCAATAAATCGCAATCCTGTTAAAGCTGAAAAAAGAGCAGCTCTTTTAATTTGTGGGAACTGTATATCAGTATTCCATAGTTTAACAAGTTCTTCCTCAGTTAAATACTCTCTAAATGTTTGTTCTTCTTTTATATATTCAGCGTGTTGAGAAAGGTTTGTGCTAATTATTTGTTCTTTGAAAGCTCGTTTCAACACAAAAATGAAATGTTTATAATATGATGCCGCACTATTAGTTGATAGCGTTGATTTCGCAGACTTTATTGATTTTGTGGTTAACAAAAAGGTTCTATAGTTTTTTACAATTTCAATTGAAATATTTTTTGAGCTAACTTTATTACCTAAGAATTTTTTGAAATATGCATAAGAAGCATTCCATGTTAAATAATTATTTCTGCTTCCTGAATTTAAATACTCGTCTACAATACTTTTATAATACTGTACAAAATTAATGTTACATTCAACATTTTCCTTAAACCCAAATTCTTTGTTTCGTATTTGCACCAATCGTTTGGCTCTAATTATTTCGGCAAACTCAATGGTAGTTTTATTATGTTGTTTTTCAACTTGGTTGATTGGGTTATCGTGAATGGTAAGTTTTAGAAATTCTCTTCGTGTTTCTTTCCCCGTTTTTGGACTTATAATAGGAGGGAAGTAGTCTAAATATAAACTGGATTTTTCGTTAGCAAGTGGTTTTTGTCTTAGAGTTACATTAGCCATTTTTTTGAGGTATTTGAGGTTTGCCAAATATTTTGATGATATCTTTTTTTAGTACGTAAACAAACCTTCCTTTTTTTATTTTTTTAATATCTTTTTCAATAATATGACGGTCAACTGTTCTGTTTGATAAATTATAATACTTTGATATTTCACCTACGCTAAAATAACCATTATTATTTTTTTTAGGGCTTTCATTTAAAATAATTTTTTCTGAAAATTCATTTTCAAACTGGTTATTAATCAATTTTTTCAAATCTTTTTTTCTAATAATTACTCTGGTTCCTAATTTCGCAGCTTTCAGGTGTTTATTTCTAATCAGTCTTTGTACAGAAGACATGCTTATGCCAAGTAAAACCATTACATCTTTCATACTTAAAAGATCTTTTGCTTTTAAAGCACTTAATTGTTCATCAAAAGGAATTATTTCTTCATTCTGAAAAATTGATTTTTCAATATTATGTAAATTCTTTTTTCTTTCCTTTTTCCTGTAGTGCTCTTGATTGCATTTATGGCAACAATATTTAGTTTTTAAGGTTTTTGCCATAAATTGTTTTCCACAATAACTACATTTTTTGGCTATTTTCATTTTTGAATATTATTAGTTTTTTTGGTCCATTTAAGTCCTGATAAGTCTATGTCGGTCCTGATCGGTCAGAAACTCCTCAACATACGTCAAGTCAATAAAATTATTTTTCTTTTATTTAAAAAAGGTACAATAAAGGTACAAAAGGAGCCAAAAAACTACAATATTTTACAAAATGAGAAGTGCTAAAAACAAAGGGAAATTGTTGATAACTAAGGGTTTTTGGATGGTTTTTTATGTAAAATTTTGGTAATTATTTACCGATACAAAAATTAGCAAAAATATTACCTAATAAATCTTCGGTAGTAACTTCTCCAGTAATTTCACCCAAATGAAATAATGCTTGGCGAATATCAATGGCAAATAAATCGGTGCTTATTTGTAAGTCAATTCCTTTTTGAACTTCTTTTATGGCATTGTAGGCATTGTTTAAAGCTTCAAAATGGCGAGAATTACTAACAATAGTTTCATTGTTACTTAATGCGCCTTTGTTTGCTAATTGTGTAAGTGTTGTAGTTAATTCGTGAATGCCTGTTTTTTCTTTTGCAGAAAGTATAAGTAGGTTTGAGAAGTTACTATTCAGAACTGAAATTTGTTCATTAGTTAATAAATCCGCTTTATTGATAATGGTTAATATTTTTTTTGAAGGATATTTATTTTCTAAATCTTGAATTCTTGAAGCGAGTGATTCAATTTTTGAGCTATCAATTAAATGCAGCACCAACTGTGCTTTTTCAATATTTTCGAAGGTTTTTTGAATTCCAATATTTTCTACAAAATCTTCAGTAGCTCTTATTCCTGCAGTGTCTATAAATCGGTATGTTACTCCATCAATAGAAATTTCGTCTTCAATAGCATCTCTAGTAGTTCCTTCAATATGACTTACTATGGCTTTTTCTTCATTTAAAAGTGTGTTTAATAAAGTCGATTTTCCAACATTTGGTTCACCTACAATTGCCACAGGAATTCCGTTTTTAAGCACATTTCCTATTGCAAAAGAATCTATTAGGCGTTTTAAAACAGTACTAATTTTATTCACTAAATTAGTGAATGCTGTTCTGTCTGCAAATTCAACATCTTCTTCAGCAAAATCTAATTCTAACTCAATTAAACTAGCAAAATTCAGCAGTTGTGTACGTAATTCCTGAATTTCGTTGCTAAAACCGCCACGCATTTGTTGCAAAGCTACTTGATGTGATGCCGCGGAATTTGATGAAATTAAATCAGCTACAGCTTCCGCCTGACTTAAATCCATTTTACCGTTTAAAAAAGCGCGTAAAGTGAACTCACCTGGATTGGCATTTCTAACACCGTTTTTTATGAATAATTGTAATATTTCTTGTTGAATATATACGGAACCATGGCAATTAATTTCAACCACATTTTCTCCTGTATATGAGTTTGGATTTTTGAAAACAGAAATTAAGACTTCATCAATAATACGTTGATTATCAATGATATTACCTAGATGAATGGTGTGAGATTTTACAGTTGTTAAATCTTTATTTCCATATTTAGATTTAAAAAATGCATTCACAATTTCTATAGCATTTTCACCAGATAAGCGAATTACAGCAATTGCTCCAACTCCTGAAGAGGTTGCAAGTGCAATTATAGTATCATTTGTAATAGCAGTATTCATAAATGCAAAAATACAGTTTTAAAATAGTATTTAGAAAGTAAAATTTACAAGGATAATTTATTGATAGATAGCTTGTTTTATAAAGTCTTCATAATCTTCATAAAACTCTTCAAATTGATGCATAGCTTCATTAAAAAATAAATAGGCGCCTTGCCACGTATTTTTATTGTAAATATTAAACTCACCATTAAATTTCACATATATTCTGTGAATAATTTTTTCAGTATCTAAAACATAAAGTTCATCAAAAATAATATCTGGTAAATAATCGTCAGTTAAAATGTGTTTTAACTCAAGTACTTGATCAAAAAGAAGTTCGTTTTTAGTTTTATCATACGATTCAATATCTAAACAAACCAAAGCTTGTTTTTTGTCTGCAACAAATTTAAAGTTGAAATCTTTTATTTTGGTATTGTATAATAGCCATTTTCTTGGAAATGATTTTCCAAAGCTAGTCCAAAATTCTTTGCGCAATTGTGCCGATTCTTCTTTGCTAAACATTTATCCGTGAATAGTTTCTTGAGTTCCTAAATTTTTCATTAATTCAGCTTCATATTCCAACAAGTCATTCCATTTTTTATCCACTTCTTTACGTTCACCAAATGTACGAGCAAAATTTAAAAATAAGGTATAATGATTTGCTTCTGAAGCCATTAAGTCTCTATAAAATTTTGCTAAATCTTTATCCTGAATGTTTTCCGAAAGCAACCTAAAGCGTTCGCAACTTCTGGCTTCAATTAATGCTGCATATAATAATCTATGCACTAATTGCGTGGTTCTACTGCCGCCTTTTGGGAAAAACTTCAATAAATTATTAACGTATAAATCTTTTCTGTCGTGCCCTAATTTTATACCTCTTTTTAACAATCGCTCGTGCACCATTTTAAAGTGGCTCATTTCTTCTTTTACCAATGCAACCATTTCTGTAACCAAATCAGAATATTCTGGAAAACTCATAATTAATGAGTTGGCCGTTGATGCTGCTTTTAGTTCACAATGTGCGTGATCAATTAAAATTTCATCAATATTTTTTTCTGCAATATTTACCCAACGCGGATCGGTCGGTAATTTTAATCCTAACATACTTATGTATCAAATTTAAATTTAAGTTCTTCTAAACTACTTTCTGCGCCTACCAAGGTAATAATATCTCCTAAACGCATACGCGTGTAACCATGTGACACCAATAAATGGCCTTTTCGTTTTATAGATAACACTAAAACATCTGATGGTAAGCGTAAATCTCTTAAACGAATTCCGTGAATATCTTTATTACGAATCTCAACATCCATAGAATCTTGCCCATCATCCATACCCAATAACAACGAAGTTGCGTTTGGAGAACGAACAAAATGATCTAATAAACTTACCATTGCCGTAGCAGGTTCTATAATTAACACTCCTAATTTATGAAATTTTTCAAAATTTTCACGTTTATTTAATCTCACAACTACTTCTTTTGAACCAATGTTTTCATAAATAAGTTCAGCAATTTTATAATTATCCTCATCAGAAAGCATTAATATAAAGGCTTCGGTTTTATGGAGTTCTAATGTTTTTAATGACGTATAGTTTATAGATTTTAAGTCAATTACTTCAAAACCTATAACATCTTTTCTATTTCTTTTATCTGTATTTACAATTCTAGCTTCCCATTTATGTTTTTTTAATTGATTAGCTAAAGCTATAGATTGATTTTCTAGTCCGAAAATTAAAGCATCACTTGTTCCATCATAATTGGATTTTTTTGATTTTAAATGACTTTCTTTTACAAAATTTAAAGACCATTTAAATAAAGGAGGCCCCACTAATTGATTTATTACGATTATGGCAATAATAATGGTTTCAAATTGATATCCCCAAGTAGGAAATTCATGAGAAATAATAGTGGCTAATCCCAATGCTACTCCAGCCTGTGTTAAATAAGGCATCCAAGCAATAAATGTATATTTTTTAGGGTCTTTGGCTGCAAATACACCAAACATACCTCCAAAAACCATGGTTATTAATCTTAAGAAAAATAACCCAACGGCAATACCGAATACACTTATTAAAGTTTGAATGGATAGCGATGCGCCTGTAAGTGTGAAAAATACAATATAAATTATTGGACTTATTTCATCTAAAACTTCAGAAAATTCTATTCTATGTTTGCTGTAATTTGTTAAGTAAAAACTTGCTATAATGCATATTAGTAATGGCTCTAGCGAAAAATCATGATGAAAATATTCCATTGATTTTATATGTACAATTTGAGATAAAATATACACACTGTAGCCAATAGCTATAATTAAAATGCCTTTAATTTGACTATCTAACTTGGAGAAAAATGGGATTTGTAAAATTTTTCCATATAAAAACCCAATACCAAATGATGCTATTAATTCTAAAAATAGAATGACAAAAAAGAATATTCCAGTTTCTTCATCATGAATAAAAGCTTTGGCTACTGCTAAGCAAATTGCAAAAAGTATAATTACAAGTACATCTTTTACAACGGTAACGCCCATAACAGTTTTTGTAAAAGGGCCGTTTGCTCTCATTTCATTAATAACGGCTATTGCAGAAGATGGTGAACGTGCAACAAAAATGGTTGCAAATAATAATGAAATTCCAATTTTATGTTTGGATGGAATTCCTTTCATAAAAGGAATTAAATCTGCAATAAAATATATAACAACAGTACTCATAACAAAAGTGATAACTAGTTGCCCAATGGTCATCCACTTTATGCTTTTCATTCTGCTTCGTAAATCATTTAAATATAATTCAGAACCTGCAGAGAAGGCAATGATAGAAAGTGCAATTTCATTTAAAAAATTAAGGTTTTCTAGAGCTTCTTTAGATATAAAATTTAATAAAGATGATCCAGCAATAATACCTGTAATGATTAAACCTGTAATTAAGGGAAATTTAATTTTTTGGAAAACTTTAGATATTTGATTTGCAGCAATTGCTACAATAAAAAATCCCACTAAAAAGTTTATTAATAATTTTATATCCAAATTTTAAATTTTAAGAATGGTTAGCAAGTAAAAAAAACTAAAGATCTAAATCAAACGTAGTTTTTAGCAGCTCCATAGCTTTATTTTTTTCTTTTAATTTCTCGAATTTTTCAAAAGGGGTATACGCGTATTTTTTCGTTTCCTCTTCATTTAAATCAATAACTAAATCTACTTTAAAGTTATTTAATTTTTCTTTAATAAATTTCATTAACGGATTTTTACCAGATTCTAATTGGTCTCTCATTAATGTTGTAGGAACTTCAAAATGAATGGTGTTATTTACAACTTTTGGTTTATTGGTAGTTAAAATGGAAGCCAATATTTTTTTTCCATCCTTTAGCAAATTAGCACTGTATTGATTCCAAAGAAGAATTACTTTATTTTCAGAAAAATCGTCACAAGGTAACCCTTCAACTGTCTCTGCATCTACTTCAATTTCAGCAATTTCCTTGTCTCTGTGAATACTTTTTAAAGATAGTGCGGAACGTCTTCTTACGGTGTTTAAAACCGGTTTAACAATTTTTTTTTCAGTTGTTAAATCGTTGTTTTGAAGGCTGTTAGAAACTTCTTTTTTTACAGGGGTTACAGGAACTTCAATAACTTTTTTAACTCTTTTTCGTGTGTTTTTAAAAGTGACTGATGCAATTATGTATGGTTTGTTATTTTTTTTTTCTCCATCAAAAGTGATAGAGGCTAATTGCATTAAAGTGAGTTCAACTAACAACCGCTGATTTTTACTGGTTTTATATTTTAAATCGCAATCATTTGCTAAATCCATAGCTTGTAATAAAAATCGTAAGTCAGATTTTTGCGATTGTTCTAAATATTTCATTTTGGCATTATCACCAACTTCTAGCAATTCCAGTGTAATTTTATCTTTAGCAACCATTAAATCTCTAAAATGAGAAGCCAATCCGTTTATAAAGTGATGCCCTTCAAAACCTTTAGAAAGTACGCTGTTAAAATGGAGTAAAACTTCAGGTATTTTATTTTCAATTAGCAAATCGGTTGTTATAAAATACTCATCGTAATCTAGCACGTTTAGATTTTCAGTAACCGCTTTTCTAGTTAATTTATTACCCGAAAAACTAACTACTCGGTCAAAAATAGACAAAGCATCACGCATAGCGCCATCTGCTTTTTGCGCTATAATATGAAGTGCATCATCTTCTGCAGTAATATTTTCTTCTAGCGCAATTTTTTCTAAATACTTTTTAGCATCTAACACACCAATTCTTTTAAAATCGAAGATTTGACAACGTGATAAAATAGTTGGAATAATTTTATGCTTTTCGGTAGTTGCTAAAATAAAAATTGCGTGTTTTGGAGGTTCTTCTAATGTTTTTAAAAAGGCATTAAAAGCCGCTTGAGATAACATGTGAACCTCATCAATAATATATACTTTATATTTTCCTGTTTGTGGTGGTATTCTAACCTGATCGGTTAAGCTTCTAATGTCATCAACAGAATTGTTAGAAGCCGCATCTAATTCAAAAATATTGAAAGCAAAATCTTCATCCAAATTGGATGAAGTTGTGCTATTCTGATTTATTTTTTTGGCTAAAATACGTGCACAAGTAGTTTTTCCAACTCCACGAGGACCTGTAAAAAGCAAGGCTTGCGCTAAATGATTGTTTTTTATAGCATTTTCAAGCGTGTTTGTAATAGCTTGTTGCCCAACAACTTCCTCAAAAGTTTGAGGTCTGTATTTACGGGCTGATACTATAAAATGTTCCATTTTTCTTAATTAGGTTATTGTGCAAAAATATAAAACGTATGGTTGATAACGTAATTAAAACTTATTTTATTTCGTAAATTTTATTGTATAAATGTTGGTATTTTGCTAAAATTTCAGTTCGTTTAGGTTTCATTGTAGGTGTTAAAAGTCCGTTATCAATTCCCCAAACGTCTGGTGTTAATTCAAAACGTTTAATGGTTTCCCATTTTCCAAAAGCTTCGTTTCCTTTATCAATTTCTAATTGAATACGTGCAATTACACTTGGATTTGCAATTAAATCAACATTATTTCCAGAAATTGGTTCATGATGTATTTTTGCCCAGTCGCGTAAAAATTGAAAGTTTGGTTGAATTAAAGCTGCCGGCATTTTTTGTCCTTCCCCAATAACTAAAATTTGTTCAATAAAACGAGATTGTTTCATTTCGTTTTCAATAAAACCTGGAACAATATATTTTCCACCAGATGTTTTAAATATTTCTTTCTTTCTACCTGTAATTTTTAAAAATCCTTCGTCATCAAATTCACCTTTATCACCAGTATGAAAATAATCACCAGTCATAACACTTGCAGTTTTTTCTGCGTCCTTGTAGTAACCTTGCATAACATTTGGTCCTTTCACCAAAATTTCACCATCTTCTGCAATTTTAACTTCAACATTATTAATAAGTTTACCAACAGTACCTATTTTAAGCCCCTTGTTCTTATATTCATTAACAGAAACTACGGGAGAAGTTTCTGTAAGTCCATAGCCTTCCCAAACTTGCATTTGAGCCGCTGAAAAAACTTTAGCCAACCTAGGTTGAAGAGGAGCGCTGCCAGACACCATTATTTCTAAATTTCCACCCAAAGCTTCACGCCATTTACTAAAAATTAATTTATTAGCTATCGCAAGTTTTTTTTGATACCACCATCCATTTTTACCATAAGGCTCATATTTTAATCCAAGATCTACAGCCCAAAAAAACAAAAATCGTTTTATACCTTTTAATTCAGAACCTTTTGCAATAATGCTATCATAAACCTTTTCTAATAAACGAGGCACAACGGTCATTAAATTAGGTTTTACTTCTTTAATATTTTCACCGACCTTTTCAATACTTTCTGCAAAATAAATTGAACAACCCGCATTTTGATACAGGTAAATTAACATTCGTTCAAAAATATGACAAACAGGTAAGAAACTAAATGTAACTGATTCGCCTTTTTTAATTGGGATTATTGGAGTACAATCCATTACGTTACTAACAATATTTTCATGAGATAACATTACACCTTTTGGTCTTCCAGTGGTTCCAGAAGTGTAAATAATAGTGGCTAAATCATGAGGCTCAATAGAATTTTTAATTGATTCAACATCATTTTGATTACTGGTATCTTCACCCAGTTTTAGTACTTCTTCCCAATTTTTACAATTTTTATCATTTTCAAAAATGTAAATTTCTTTTAAGGTTGGAACTTTAGATTTTATAGCATTCGCTTTTTCAAATAATTCAGTATCTGATAAAAAACAATACGTAATTTCAGCGTGGTTAAAAATATATTCGTAATCTTCTTTTGAAATTGTTGGATAAATTGGAATGTTAATTGCTCCAATTTGCGTAATTCCAAAGTCAATTATATTCCATTCAGTTCTATTATTAGAGGAAATAAGACCAATTTTATCACCTGGTTTTACACCTAAACGGAGTAAGCCTCTACTTATAGCATTTCCTTTGTTTAAAAATTCTTGAGAGGAAGTTGAAATCCAGTTGCCATTTTTTTTAACATTAAATGCTTTCTCTAAATGGTAAGTTTCTTGCTGGTAATAAGCAAAATCGAATAATCTTTTAATTTCTATTGACATTTGGTTTAGTTTAATTGCAATTTGCAAAGTATAAAATATAATAGTCTTGTACAAGCTACTATGTTACCTAAATATAATATTATTTTTGATAGATAGTATTGTATAAATTTTTAAATTTATGTTTAATTTCTTTTCGCTTCATTTTTAGTGTTGGTGTAAGCAATCCATTTTCTATAGTCCAAACTTCTGAAGTTAGTTCAAATGCTTTAATTTTTTCCCAATCGCCAAAGTTCAGATTTGCTTTATCAATTTCTTTTTGAATTCTTTTTAGAATCTTTTTATTGGTAATAATTTTTTCAAAAGAAGTTGTATTAATTTCTAATTTTTTATGTTTAATCCATTCCACTAAAAATTCAAAATGGGGTTGTATTATAGCAGCAGGCATTTTTTCTCCTTCACCAATAACCATTACCTGTTCAATAAATCGAGATTCTTTTAGTTTGCTTTCTAAAACAGCGGGAGCAATGTATTTTCCACCAGAGGTTTTAAACATTTCTTTTTTTCTGTCGGTAATTTTCAGAAAACCATTTTCGTCCATTTCCCCAATATCTCCAGTATGTAAAAAACCATTTATAATAGTTTTTTTAGTGAGTGCATCTTCTTTGTAATAACCCATCATAACATTGCTGCCTTTTACTAAAATTTCTCCATCTTCAGCAATTTTAACTTCAATATCATCTAATACTTTTCCTACAGATCCAATTTTAAAACCTTGATTTCTAAAATCGTTGATGGAAATTCCCGGAGAGGTTTCTGTCATTCCATAACCCTCAAAAACTGGGATTCCTGCAGCTGTAAAGACTCTAATTAAAAGTGGTTGCAAAGGGGCGCTACCTGAGACTAAAAATTTAATATGGCCACCAAAAGCTTCTTGCCATTTACTAAAAACTAGTTTTTGAGCAATTTTTAATTGAAAATGATACCACCAGCCATTTTTTTGATAAGGTTCATATTTCTTACCTAAATTTAATGACCAGAAAAAAAGCATTTTTTTAATGCCTTTTAATGCGCTGCCTTTGTCAATAATTTTGTCGTAAATTTTTTCTAAAAGTCTTGGAACAACTGGTATAAAATGAGGTTTTACTTCTTTTAAATTATCAGCCAATTTATCAATAGATTCTGCAAAATATATTTCAAAACCCATCATTTGATAATAATACATTGCAAATCTTTCAAAAATATGGCAAATAGGTAAATAACTTAAAACTCTTAAGTTTTCTGAATTTAAATCTAATGCGTTGGCACTGACCAAGGTGTTTTCAACAATATTTTTATGTGAAAGCATTACACCTTTAGGAGTTCCTGTTGTTCCTGAAGTATAAATAATGGTTGCTAAATTTATGGGTAAAACCGCTTCTTTTAAACTATTTACGTCGTTTTGATTTGCAGGATCTTCCCCTAATTTTAGTAAAGATGTCCAGCTTGATACGTTTTCAATCGTATCAAAAGAATAAATATCAATTAAGTTGGTTTCTTCTTTTATTTTAAATACTTTCTCATACAATTCTTTGTCGGATACAAAGCATAAAACCGAGTCGGAATGTTGAATTATATATTGATAATCTGAGGAAGAAATTGTTGGGTATAGTGGAACATTAACAGCTCCAATTTGTAAAATGGCAATATCTAAAATATTCCATTCAACCCTATTATTAGTAGTTACAACGGAAATTTTATCGTTAGGTTTTACGCCTAATCTTAGCAAAGCACGGCTTACGGCATTTGCTTTTTCAAGGTATTGTTTTGTTGAAGTAGCAACCCAATCATCCCCAATTTTTGAGTTGAAACATTTTAATTGAGGTTTCACCTCTAATTGATTGTACGCAAAATCAAACAATCGAGTTTTTTTCGTTGTCATAATATATATATTTGGTACTGCGCAAAGTAGAAATAAAAATGGAATTTGCAAAAAATAATTTTTTTATTAAAAATAATAAAGTACAGTTAAAGGTTAATTTTGAGTATTTAGTGATAAATGATTTTAAATATAATGTTTGTATATTTATCGTAATCTAAAATAATTGTATGATGACAAAATTTAAATTAAAACTATCCGTATTATCTTTATTAATTGTATCGTTTTTGGTACTCTCATGTAAAGATTCTTTAAAACAAAATACCGCTGAGGATGCTAAATTCTCTATTGAGTTTGAAAAGTATGAACTTGCAAACGGTCTTGATGTGATATTACATCAAGATAAAAGTGACCCAATTGTATCGGTAGCCATTCAATATGGAGTGGGTTCCAACAGAGAAAAAACTGGTAGAACAGGTTTTGCTCATTTATTTGAGCATATGTTGTTTCAAGAGTCTGAAAATGTTCCACAAGATCAATTTTTTAAAAAAATTCAAGATTTAGGAGGAACATTAAACGGAGGAACTTGGAAAGATGGAACAGTATATTATGAAGTTGTTCCAAATAATGCTTTAGAAACTGTATTATGGTTAGAAAGTGATAGAATGGGGTATTTAATTAATACCGTAACTGAATCTGCTTTTTACAACCAACAAGAAGTTGTTCAAAATGAAAAAAGACAACGTGTAGACAATAATCCTTACGGACATACAGACTGGGTGTTAGATAAAAATATCTATCCAGAAGGCCACCCTTACAATTGGCAAGTGATTGGTGAGTTAGAAGATTTACAAAATGCCACTGTGCAAGATGTAAAAGATTTTTATAATCAGTACTACGGACCAAATAACGCAACACTAGTTTTAGCGGGTGATTTTGAAATGGCAGATGCGAAAGCGTTGGTAGAAAAGTATTTTGGTGAAATTAAAAGAAGAGAAGAAGTAAAAAAACTAGAACCTCAACCTGTAACAATCACTGAAACAAAACGTTTCTTCCACGAAGATAATTTTGCTACTGCACCACAATTAAATATGGTTTGGCCAACATTACAACAATATACAGATGATGCATATGCGCTAAATTTTTTATCAGAAATTTTATCAAGTGGTAAAAAAGCACCTTTATATAAAGTGTTGGTGAAAGAAAAAGACTTAACATCAAGAACAACTGCGTATAATAATTCGCAAGAATTGGCAGGTGAATTTCATATTATAATTACTGCTAATGCAGGTAAAGATTTAAAAGATGTGGAAGCTGGGATTTTTGAAGCATTTAAACTCTTTGAAAAAGAAGGTGTTACGGATAAAGACGTAGAGCGAATTAAAGCTGGTTTAGAAACAGGTTTTTACAATGGTATAAGTAGTGTTTTAGGAAAATCGTTCCAATTAGCACAATACAATGTTTTTGCTGGCGATCCTGCATTTATTGAAAAAGATATTGAAAACATTAAAAAAGTTACCAAGGAAGATGTATTACGTGTTTACAATACATACATTAAAGATAAACCCTATGTAATGACAAGTTTTGTTCCAAAGGGTCAGCTAAATTTAATTACTGAAAATTCTGTAAAAGCAGAAATTGTTGAAGAACAAATTAAAGAAAATGTAGTAAAAACTGTGACAGATGTAAAAGAAGAAATTATTAAAACACCTTCTAAAATAGACAGATCAAAAGCACCTGAAACAGGAGTTTCACCAAAACTAAAAATTCCAGCAAGTTGGAATGCAACATTATCAAATGAAATGAAAGTGTATGGAATTGAACAAAATGAAATTCCAACGGTAAACTTTAGTTTGGTAATTGATGGAGGTCATTTATTAGATAATAAAGCCAAAAATGGTATCGCAAATTTAATGACCGATATTATGATGGAAGGGACTGCAGATAAAACTCCAGAACAATTAGAAGAAGAAATTGAAATGTTAGGGGCAAGTATACGAATGTATACAACCAACGAATCTATTGTAATTAGTGGAAATACATTGGTTAGAAACTTTGATAAAACAATGGATTTAATAGAAGAAATTTTATTGAAACCACGTTGGGATGCTGAAGAATTTGCAAGAATAAAAACCAAAACTATCAACCAAATAAAACGTTCTGATGCAGATCCTAACTCAGTTGCAGAAAATGTGTATAATAAAATATTATACGGAGAAGATCATATTTTCGCGTATCCAACTAGTGGAACAGAAGCTTCAGTTGAAGCAATTACAATGGATGATTTAAAAGCCTTTTATGCCGCTAATTTTTCACCTTCAATAAGTAAATTTAATATTGTTGGGAAAGTAACAAAAGAGCAAACTTTAAAAAGTTTAAAAAAATTAGAAGCAAACTGGAAAGCTAAAAAGGTTGAAATTCCAGCGTTTCCAATTGCCAATAATAGAGACAAAGCATCTTTGTATTTTGTTGATATACCAAATGCTAAACAATCTGTAATTAATATTGGTTATATAGGTTTACCTAGAACTGATGCCGATTTTTATCCTGCTGAAGTTATGAACTATAAATTAGGTGGTTCATTCTCAGGAAATGTAAATTTAATTTTACGTGAAGAAAAAGGGTATACCTATGGTGCAAGAACTGGATTTAGCGGTTCAAAAACACCAGGTACTTTTACAGCAAGTTCAAGTGTTAGAACAAATACTACTGGAGAATCTGTTCAAATTTTTAAAGATGAAATAGCTAAGTATAAAAAAGGTATTAGTCAAGAAGATTTAGATTTTACTAAAAACGCATTAATAAAATCAAATGCACGTAGATTTGAAACACAAAATTCTTTATTAGGAATGTTACAAGAAATTAGCAACTATAATTTAGCGCCTAATTATATTGAAAAAGAGGAAGAAACAGTAAATAATATGACTTTAGAACAACACAAAGCGTTGGCTAATAAATATTTAGATGAATCTAAAATGGTGTATGTTGTTGTTGGAGATGCTGCAACACAATTTGCACAATTTAAAGCCATGGGATTTGATGAAGTAAAATTAATTACAAAAGATGCCAAAGAAGTAAAATTAGAAAATGTAAAGCAATAGTTTTATTTTTAAAGTAAAAAAAAAGGGATGCCATGTAGGCATCCCTTTTTTTGTTTAATTCAGTTTTTCAAAGGTGAAATACTAAAAATAAGCCAAAAATTTAGGCTTATTTTGCCCACAATGATTTTTTTTAATTTTTTTTAAATAAAATGATTTTTTTGGAACTATATACTTCAAACGTTTTAGTAAAACATTGAAAAAACAAAAGATAAACATCTCTTTTTTTATATGATATTTATCATATTTTTCATTTTTAAATGCCCTAATTTTGCGCCGTTATTGAGAATTTCAAGAACTATAAAAAGAATCAAAATTTAAAATAAATACATGAAAACTAAAAAATTTAACGAAGGAATTTGGAATGAATCTATAAATTTAAGAGACTTTGTTACAAAAAATATTACCCCTTATCATGGAACTTACAACTTTTTAGTAGGCCCAAGTGACAAAACCCAAAAATTATGGGAAATCTGTAAACTAGGAACAAAAGAAGAAAGACAACGTAATGGAGTTCGTTCTGTTGATACAGATGTTATTTCTGGAATTAATGCTTTTAAAGCTGGTTATATTGATAGAGAAAATGAAGTAATTGTTGGTTTACAAACCGATGAATTATTAAAAAGAGCAATGAAACCTTTTGGAGGTTTTAAAGTAGTTGAAAAAGCATTATCAGAACACGGTTTAAAACCAAATGATAGTTTATCAGAATTATTTTCAAAATATGTAAAATCCCATAACGATGGTGTATTTGATGCCTATACAGATGAAATTAAAAAATATCGTTCTTTAGGGTATTTAACTGGGTTACCGGATAATTATGCCCGTGGAAGAATTATTGGAGATTATCGTAGAATTGCGTTGTATGGAGTTACCCGTTTAATTGAAGCAAAAAAGCAAGATTTAGCGGCAATTACAGGTCCTATGACAGATAAAGTGATTCGTTTGCGTGAAGAAGTTTCGGAGCAAATTAAAGCTTTAAAGGAAATGATAGGAATGGGTAAAGCTTATGATTTAGATTTATCTCGCCCTGCAGAAAATGCACAAGAAGCTGTACAATGGACGTATATGGCGTATTTAGCAGCTGTAAAAGAACAAGACGGAGCTGCCATGTCTTTAGGAAATGTGTCGTCATTTTTAGATATTTTTATTGAAAGAGATTTAGAAGCAGGTTTAATTAATGAAGAGGAGGCACAAGAATTTATTGATCAGTTCGTTATGAAATTACGTATGGTGCGTCACCTGCGTATGGAAGCTTATGATGAAATTTTTGCTGGTGATCCAACGTGGGTAACTGAAGCAATTGGAGGAATGTTAGCAGACGGAAGAACAAAGGTTACAAAAACTTCGTTTCGTTTCTTAAATACCTTATACAATTTAGGAGCATCTCCAGAACCAAACATTACTATATTATGGTCAGAAAGTTTGCCTCAAAACTTTAAAAACTATTGCGCAAAAGTTGCGATTGATACTTCTTCAATTCAATTTGAAAATGACGATTTAATGCGTAACACTCGTGGTTCTGATGATTATGGAATTGCTTGTTGTGTATCTTACCAAGAATTAGGAAAATCAATTCAATTTTTTGGAGCACGTACCAACTTAGCAAAAACAATGTTGTTAGCTTTAAATGGTGGTCGTTGTGAATTTACAGGAACTCAAATTGTAGAAGGTATTCCTGAATATACAGATGAATATTTAGACTTCGATAAAGTAATGGCAAACTTTAGAATTGCAATGAAAGAAGTAGCAAGAGTATATAATGATTCTATGAACATTATTCACTATATGCACGATAAATACTATTATGAAAAAGCGCAAATGTCATTAATTGACACAAATCCTGGGATTAATATTGCCTACGGAATTGCAGGTTTGTCAATTGTAGCCGATTCATTATCAGCTATTAAATATGCAAAAGTGAAGCCAATTAGAAATGAACAAGGTTTAACCATAGACTTTGAAATTGAAGGAGAGTTTCCAATGTACGGAAATGATGATGATAAGGTAGACTTTTTAGCAAGTAATGCAGTTGCAGAATTTAATAATGAATTAAAACAATTACCTGTGTATAAAGATGCAGAAGTTACTATGTCTGTATTAACCATTACATCTAACGTTTCTTACGGTAAAAAAACGGGAGCAACACCTGATGGTAGAGCGCAAGGAATTCCTTTTGCACCAGGAGCTAATCCAATGCATGGTCGTGATTGTAATGGAGCAATTGCTTCCTTAAATTCAGTGTCAAAAATTAATTATGACGATTCTAAAGATGGAATTTCTAATACATTTTCAATAGTTCCAAAATCATTAGGATCAAACGAAGAGGAGCAAATTGAAAATTTAGCAACTACTTTAGACGGATATTTCTCAAGAAATGCACAACATTTAAATGTAAATGTATTAAATAAAGAAATGTTAATGGATGCCATGGAAAACCCAGATAACTATCCACAATTAACCATTCGTGTTTCTGGTTATGCTGTAAATTTCGTTCGTTTAACAAAAGAACAACAATTAGAAGTTATTACACGTTCGTTCCACGAATCAATGTAATACGATTTATATATCTTGAAAGCATTGAAAAGTTATCATAACTTTTCAATGCTTTTTTACTAACTACTAAAAAAATATAATGATCAAAACAACAGAAAATACTATTAGAGTACATTCGATTGAATCGTTTGGAACTCACGACGGGCCAGGTATTCGATTGGTTGTTTTTTTACAAGGTTGCAAACTAAAATGCTTGTATTGTCATAATCCAGACACCATAGAAACCTCAGGAGGAACTGAATATGAAGTTGAAGAATTGGTTAAAATATCGCTTAAAATGAAACCTTACTTTGGCAAAAAAGGAGGGGTGACCGTTTCAGGTGGCGAGCCATTATTACAAGCAAAAGAATTAATTCCATTTTTTAAAAGGCTGAAAGAAGAAGGTATTCATACCAATGTTGATACGAATGGGCGAATTTTAAACAGTTATGCAAAAATATTAATTGATGAGTATGCCGACTTGGTAATGCTTGATATTAAACATATGACCGAGGAAGGTTATGTGGCTTTAACAGGTGTTAGTTGTAAAGAAACCACATTTAATTTTGCTGCGCACAGAGAAGCGTCAGGTAAAAATATGTGGTTGCGTTACGTATTAATTCCTGAAATAACAGGGAAACCTGAATTGTTACACGATATGGGAAATTATTTCAAAGATTATAAAACAATTGAAAAAATTGAAATTCAGCCATATCACAAATTAGGAATACATAAATGGGAAGCTTTAGGTTGGGATTACCAATTAAAAGACGCGCGTGAAAATACACCGGAAGAATTAGAGGAAGCGGCAGCTATCTTAAAACAATATTTTAGAGAAGTAAAAATAAATTAAGAAGTGTTGTAAAAGCAACAAAAAGTTTTAAAATGAATACACCTAAAGAAGTTATAGAAATTGTAGGGAAAATTGCAGAAGCTAAAGGTAATTATAAAGTACGTAAAACCTTAATTTTAGCCTTTTTGGCAGGTGCTTATATTGCATTTGGTGGTTTATTAGCCATCATTGTGGGTGGTGGTTCACCCGGTATTGCAGCAAGTAATCCCGGAATTACAAAGTTTCTTTTTGGCGCAATGTTCCCACTTGGACTTATTTTGGTTGTAATTGTAGGCGCTGAACTTTTTACAGGTAACAATGCTTATTTTATACCAAATGTGCTCCATAAAAAACAAGGTGTTTTTACGGTTCTTAAAAATTGGGGCTTGGTGTATGTTGGGAACTTTATTGGTGCTGTATTTGTGGCGTATGTGATTACACATTTAACTCATTTAGTAAGTAGTGCTCCATTTGTAGATTCTGTGTATCAAATTGCTATCGGAAAAACAAGTCATACGTTTTTAGTAACTTTTTTAAAGGGAATTGGAGCAAACTGGTTGGTATGTTTAGCGGTTTGGCAAGGAATGGCAGCAAAGGATACTACAGGAAAAATATTGGCAATTTGGTTTCCAGTAATGGCTTTTGTGGCAATGGGATTTGAACACAGTATTGCTAATATGTATTTTATTCCATTAGCTATTTTTGAAGGAGCTGATATTACGTGGACAACCTTTATTGTGAAAAACTTAATTCCAGCTACATTAGGAAATATGGTAGGAGGCGCTCTCTTTGTTGGAATGCTTTACGGCTATTTATTTGGGAAAGAAAAGTAATTTTTACTTTAAGTTAGCCTAAAATAAAGATAAATATTTTAAAAGCCTTTTCAAATGTAATTGGAAAAGGCTTTTTTTATAGATACAATTATTTATTTAATTTTTTAACGCTCATTACAAAAACGCCTAATTTGGTATTTAAGCCATTTATTGGAGTTGCTAATTCAAAACTTGTAGAATCTTGTGAAATGGTTTGTGAAGTAAGATTATTATATTTTAAATCGGATTTTCCTTCATCTTTTTTATCTGTTGAAATTTGAATTTCATTGGTTTCAGCATTAATATATTGAAGTTTTACAATATCATCATTTTTTACAAAATCATTAAAAAATTGATTGACTTGTTCAGAATTTTCTCTCAATAGTTCACTTCTTATAGCCCATGAAAATGTTTTGGCGGTTAACTGAAGCCTATTACTATTTAAACTATCTAGTTTTATTTGATAAGTAGTTTCAATAGTGGTTTTTTCCTTGCTAAAACTATTTTTTAAACTTAAAACACTCATATAGTGCCAAGCTAATAAAATTAGAATGACAGCAATTAAAGCGGTATTTAATTTATGTTTTTTTATAAACTCCCATATTTTTGAAGGTTTATTAGAAGTAATTGCAGTTTCTTGATTATTTTGTTCTGTTTCCATAATATAAATTAGGTATAAATGATATCTGTTAGACCATATAAATGTAAATAAGTCACACTTATAATAAAAAATAAAATTAATCAATTTTATAAA
This sequence comes from Lutibacter sp., assembly GCF_016342705.1. Classification (GTDB taxonomy): domain Bacteria; phylum Bacteroidota; class Bacteroidia; order Flavobacteriales; family Flavobacteriaceae; genus Lutibacter. Next base: position 87,197 of record NZ_JAEINV010000011.1, read on the forward strand.
TTAATTTATGAACCTTTATATGAATCTCATAAGTTGTCAACAGTTTTAAAAAGTCATTTTATGAACACATAGAATAGTTTTTTATTTCAATTTTAAAAAAAGAAAAATTAAATATAAGTGTCAAATAAAAATGAAGAATTTCTTTTGAATAAATAAAAATAATATAACTTATTTAGTAGAATGTTGGTTTCTAAACACTCCTGAAAATAAAAGTCCACCAATAATTCCCATTAAAATAAAAACTACTTGTTGGTATAAATTATCCGCACTTATAATCGATGAATTTAAAAAGGAGTTGCTCAATCCCATAAACGATTTACTACCAGGAACAAGCATAACTATGCCTTGCGTTAGATACACTGTTTTAGGAGATTTGGTGAATCTGCTAAATAAATTACTGATGGCTACAGCAGCAATTGTACCAATAAAAGTACTTAATAAAACACCGAAGCCTGAAAACAACACAGTCAGAAAAAATACTAAAACGCCTGTAAAAACACCTAATAACATATCCTTTTTACGAACCTGAAAAATAGCTAAAAGACTAATTGAAAATAGGGGAATTCCACAAAACATAATCCATTGAGGCATTGTAGAACTATGAACTAAAAGCTTAAAATCAATAAAAGAAGACATCACAGCCAACCCTAATAAAACGCCAAAAAATTGTTTAAATAAAGAAATAATGGAATCGAATAATTTAGCGACTCCAGACACCAAATTTTTTGAAGTAATTTCTTCTAAAGCCGTTGTTATAGCTAAACCGGGAATAAAAATTATAATAGCAGAAAGTATGGTGATACCAACATTAAATTCGGGAAAAACTAAATGCAATAAGCAAGCAAGAATGGTAACCACAAAAGAAATTAGGGATTCTAAAATAGTTTCTAAATAATTTGATTTACTTGATAAATACACTATAAAATAAACCAAAGCGCCTAATAATATTGAAAAAATAAATGAGACCCAATTCGTACCAATCATTAAACTAAATGCTCCAGAAGCTATAGCATAGGATAAGGTTTGAACTAAATGATTTACTTTTTTTGTTTCTGTATGAATTAATTTTAATTCATTTTCAACTTCTGAATGCTCAATTTTTTTTGCTATTATTTTATTGGTTATTTCTTCCACATGAGATAATGCACCTAAGTTTAATACGCCAGGAGGAATGCATTCAATATAATTATAGGTTTGTTCATCTTCGTAAAAAACATAATTTATCCAAGTCGGTAAATCCATAAAAGTCCCTGTTATTCCTTGCGCTTTAGAAACTTTAGTTAAATAGGACTGAATTTTATATGAAGGAATGCCATACGTATGCAAGGCTTTTCCTAATTCAATTATAAACTTGTACTTCTCAGGTATTTTCATGATTCACATAATATAGAGAGAAAAAAGACAGTCTTTTAAAACTGTCTTTTTGTAAGGTTTTATTTTTAGAAAAAATGGAAGTAAAGATTATTTTGTTAACCATTTTCTGGCATTCACAAAAGCTTCAGCCCAAGGCGAAACTTCGTCTTTTCTACCTGCAGGATAATGTGCCCAGTTCCATTGAAAAATTGAACGCTCAATATGTGGCATCATCACTAAATGTCTCCCATCTTTACTGCTCATCATTGCCGTATTAAAATCAGAACCATTCGGATTTGCTGGATAATTTTCATAGCCATATTTAGCAACAATATTGTAAGCGTTTTTTTCCATTGGTAAATTAAACTTTCCTTCTCCGTGAGAAATCCAAACACCTAAAGTACTACCCGCTAAAGTTGAAAGCATTACAGAATTGTTTTCTTGAATAGTAACTGAAGTAAAATTACTTTCGTGTTTATGAGAATTGTTATGTAACATTTTTCCGTGAACTTCGTGTTCTGGATTAATCACTTCTAATTCCATAAATAACTGACAACCATTACAAATTCCAACAGATAAGGTGTCTTTTCTTTTAAAGAAGTTGTCTAAAGCTGTTTTTGCTTTTTCGTTGTATAAAAATGCACCAGCCCAACCTTTTGCTGAACCTAATACATCTGAGTTAGAGAAACCTCCAACAGCACCAATAAATTGAATATCTTCTAAGGTTTCACGACCGCTAATTAAATCGGTCATATGTACATCTTTTACATCAAAACCAGCTAAGTACATAGCATTTGCCATTTCGCGTTCACTATTACTTCCTTTTTCGCGAATAATAGCCGCTTTTGGACGCGGTTTTGTAGCGTCAATCTCTGGAAGTTTTCCAGTAAACTGACTTGGGAATGTATACTGTAACGGTTGCGTTTTATAATTATCAAAACGATCTTTCGCCAATCCGTTTGCAGTTTGCTTATTATCTAATAAGTACGATGTTTTATACCAAATATCTCTGTATGTAGGAATGTCTAATTTACAAGGTCCAAAATCTAACGTTTCTTCGTTTGTTACTGTTCCTAATTTATAAAATTCAACAGTATTAGCTTTTAATGCAGCTTCAACACGAGCGTCTTCTTTTGCTTGAAAAACAATTCCAATATTTTCAGAGAATAAATACTTTATAATGTCTTTTTCTTCAAAAACGGAGAAATCTATTTTTAAACCGAGATTAGTATCAGCAAAACACATTTCTAATAACGTAGTAATTAAACCACCACTTCCAATATCGTGACCTGCAAGAATATTGTCTTCTAAAATTAACTCTTGCATGGAATTGAATGCTCTTTTGAAAAAATCAGCATCTTTAATAGTAGGAGCATCGTTTCCAATAGCATTTAACGTTTGTGCAAATGAAGAGCCTCCTAATTTAAATTCATCTTGTGAAAGATTGATATAATAAATTGAACCACCCTCTTTTTGTAAAACAGGTTCCACTACTTTTTGAATGTCTATACAGTTTCCAGCAGCAGAAATAATAACCGTTCCCGGAGCAATAACCTCCTCATTCGGATATTTTTGTTTCATGGAAAGGGAATCTTTTCCTGTTGGAATATTGATTCCTAATTCTATGGCAAAATCAGAACAACTTTTAACAGCTTTATACAATCTAGCATCTTCTCCTTCATTTTTACAAGGCCACATCCAGTTAGCTGAAAGTGACAATCCTTTTAAACCATCTTTAATTGGCGCCCAAACAATATTGGATAATGATTCTGCTATGGCAGTTCTACTTCCTGCAGCAGGATCAATTAAGGCTGCTACTGGCGAATGACCAATAGATGTTGCAATTCCTTCTTTACCAGTATAATCTAATGCCATTACACCACAATTATTTAGTGGCAATTGCAACGGGCCTGCACATTGTTGCTTGGCAACTTTACCACCCACACAACGGTCTACTTTATTTGTTAACCAGTCTTTACAAGCCACAGCTTCTAATTGAAGGACTTCTTCTAAATAGGTTGAAATATTTCTAACTGAATAAGTTAAACCAGCATAGTTATAAGTAACCGTTTTATCGTTCATAATGGTTTTTGGAGAACTTCCAAACATATCCATCATTTCTAAATCCATTGGTTTTTCACCCGTAGTTTTAGATTGAAACGTAAAACGATGATCATTGGTAACTTCACCTACTTCATAATAAGGAGAACGCTCACGATCTGCAATTTTATGCAAATATTCAGCATCTTTTTCACCAATCACCAATCCCATACGTTCTTGAGATTCGTTTCCAATAATTTCTTTTGCAGAAAGGGTAGGGTCACCAACAGGTAATTTATCTAAATCTATCAAGCCACCCGTTTCTTCTACTAATTCAGATAAACAATTTAAATGTCCACCGGCTCCGTGATCGTGAATAGAAACAATGGTATTCACATCACTTTCAACCATTCCACGAATAGCATTTGCAGCTCTTTTTTGCATTTCAGGATTGGAACGTTGCACAGCATTTAATTCAATACCACTTGCAAATTCACCAGTATCTGCGGATGAAACTGCAGCACCACCCATTCCAATTCGGTAATTATCTCCACCTAAAATTACAATTTTATCACCTGCTGTTGGTTTATCTTTTAAAGCTTGATCTGCTTTTCCATATCCAATTCCACCAGCTTGCATAATTACTTTGTCAAATCCTAGTTTTCTCGCTTCCTCTTGGTGTTCAAAAGTTAATACAGAACCTGTAATTAAAGGTTGACCAAATTTGTTTCCAAAATCGGACGCTCCGTTAGATGCTTTTATTAAAATATCCATAGGTGTTTGGTACAACCATCTACGTTCTTCCATTCCCTTTTCCCAAGGTCTGTTTTCTTGCAAACGGGAATAAGAAGTCATATAAACCGCTGTTCCTGCTAATGGTAAAGAACCTTTTCCACCAGCCAAACGGTCTCTAATTTCCCCACCAGAACCTGTTGCAGCACCATTAAAAGGTTCTACAGTTGTTGGAAAGTTATGTGTTTCTGCTTTTAAGGAGATGACTGATTTGTATGCCTTTTTCTCATAAAAGTCTGGTTTGTCTGCGGAATTTGGTGCAAATTGTTCTACAACAGGTCCTTCAACAAAGGCAACGTTGTCTTTATAAGCAGAAACAATAGTGTTAGGATGTGTTTCAGAAGTTTTTCTAATTAATTTAAATAGGGAAGAAGGCATTTCTTCGCCATCAATTATAAAAGTTCCGTTAAATATTTTGTGTCTGCAATGTTCTGAATTTACTTGTGAAAATCCGAACACTTCTGAATCGGTTAATTTTCTACCAATTTTATCACTAACGCCATTTAAATAGGCCACTTCATCATCATTTAAACTCAAACCTTCTTGTTGATTGTACGCAGCAATATCTTCAATGGCTAAAATTGCAGCGGGTTGCGTATGAATATCAAAAATGGTTGGATTTAACGCCTCATATTTTTGAAAAATCATAGGATCAAATTTTTCATCTTGTGTTGAAGTTGTAAATTCTTCAATTCTAATGATGCCTTTAATCGCCATATTTTGTGTTATTTCAACGGCATTTGTACTCCAAGGAGTAATCATAGCAGCACGTGGACCAATAAAAAAAGCATCTATTGATGCCTCATTTATGTGTGGTTGATTTCCAAAAAGCCAAAATAATTTTTTTGAATCTTCTGCCGTAAGTTCTTTTGACGTTTGCACAGCATAAATTTTGCTATTTGTGTTTCCAAAGAAGTGAATCATATATCGATTTTTTTAGTGATTTATAAGAAAATGCAAATTTAATCAAATATTTAGAATCATAGTTGTCCTAATTTTGAATTTCTTTATACTTATCAATAGAGTTTTAAACATTCATTAAAAATTAATGTTATATAAAAGCAATTCCTCTTCATCATTTGGAATTTTAATGGTAGCTTCATAAATCAGGCCTAATTTTAGAATTAATTTTTGGGAAATTACATTTTCTTTGGTAGTGATGGCGTTTACTTTCTTTAAATTAAAGGTGTTTTTAGCGGCATGCAACAATTCTTTGGATGCTTCAAAACCGTAGCCATCATTATTATAAGCTGGTAAAAATGCAAATCCAATATCAACGCCATCAATACCTTCTCTATCGTATAATCCACAACTTCCAATTTTTTCACCATCTAATTTTCTAATAACGGTATAATTACCAAATCCAAGTTTTTCATATTGTGGTAACATTCTGTTTTTAATATATTCTTCAGCTTCTTTAATGGTATGCACATTTCTATCGCCAATAAATTCAATCCATTTGGGCGTATTTAATAATTCAAGAAAAAATGCAGCATCTTCAGTGGTCGAAGGGCGTAAAATAAGTCTATTCGTTTTAAGGTTGTTATTTTTAATCATGTTATATAGTTAGTGGTTATTTTTAAACATTTTGTTATATAATTAACAAACTATTATTTTTTGTAAATAATTTACAAAGCGCATTGGTGTATTTTAAACAAATGTATATATTTGCATTATAAAAATTAAGAAACAATGCGTTTTATTCAATCACATCATCATCATTTCCATACTTGCACTCGAGCGAGCTAGAAATGTATTGAATAAAAATAAAAAAGATATATTTATAACCCGTTTGAGTCAATCAAGCGGGTTTATTATTTTAATACCTTAAAGGTTGCTCAAACATAACAACAAAAAAAATGAGTAAAATTAAAATTGCAGTTCAAAAAGCAGGGAGATTAAACGAAGATTCCTTGCAATTATTAAAAGATTGTGGCATTTCTATAGATAATGGAAAAGATCAATTAAAAGCTTCAGCAAGCAACTTTCCTTTGGAAGTTTTATACCTTAGAAACGGTGATATTCCGCAATATTTAAGAGATGGCGTAGTGGATATAGCTATTATTGGTGAAAATGTTTTAATAGAAAAAGGAAATGATATTAATATAGCGGAGCGTTTAGGGTTTTCTAAATGTCGCGTTTCTTTAGCAGTTCCAAAAGGAACGAAGTATAAAGGAATTAAAGATTTAGATGGCATGCGTATTGCTACTTCCTATCCGAATACGGTGGAACAATATTTCAAAAAATTTAATGTAACTCCAGATATTCATATCATTAGCGGATCGGTTGAAATAGCACCAAATATTGGCTTAGCAGATGCTATTTGCGATATAGTTTCCAGTGGAAGTACCTTATTTAAAAATAATTTAAAGGAAGTGGAAGTGATGTTAAAAAGTGAAGCTGTGTTGGCAGTTTCTCCTAACATTTCAGAAGAGAATAAAGTAATTTTAAAGAAACTTCAATTCAGAATTCAATCGGTTTTAAAAGCACAAAGCTCCAAATATATTTTAATGAATGTACCTAATAATAAAGTACAAGATATTATTAAATTATTGCCAGGAATGCGTAGTCCAACGGTTTTACCTTTAGCAGAAGAAGGATGGAGTTCTATTCACACCGTAATAGAAAAAAATTCATTTTGGGAAGTGATTGATGAATTAAAAGCCAATGGCGCAGAAGGATTATTAGTAATACCTATTGAAAAAATGGTGTTATAAAAGCTAAAATTGACACAATGAAAAAAGTTATAAACCCTCCAAAAAGTGACTGGTTAGCATTATTACAGCGACCAACACAAACTGTTGAATCTATTGAAGAAACAGTAACAGCTATTTTTGCAGATGTAAAAAGAAATGGAAATGATGGCGTAAAAAGATATACTTCCATTTTTGATGGCGTTGAACTAGATGATTTATTTGTTTCGGAAGCAGAAATTGAAGAAGCCACTCAATTAATTTCAGAAGAATTAAAGCAAGCTATTACTGTAGCAAAAGCAAATATTACAGCTTTTCATACTGCTCAAAAAACCGCTAAAGTGGTGATTGAAACTACCGAAGGTGTTGAATGTTGGCAGGAAAAAAGACCGATTCAAAAAGTAGGATTGTACATTCCAGGTGGAACAGCCCCTTTATTTTCATCGGTTTTAATGTTAGCAATTCCAGCAAAAATTGCAGGTTGTAAAGAAATTGTATTATCTACACCGCCAAATAAAAAGGGGAAAATTCATCCGGCAATTATTTATGCGGCGCAACAATGTGGCGTAACAAAAATTGTAAAAGTGGGTGGAATTCAAGCCATTGCAGCATTAACATTTGGTACGGAAACCATTCCGCAAGTGTATAAAATATTTGGACCTGGAAATCAGTTTGTTACGGTAGCTAAGCAATTAGCAACTAAATATGGTGTAGCAATAGATATGCCTGCAGGGCCGAGTGAATTATTAGTGGTTGCAGATGAAAGTGCCAATGCAGATTTTGTGGCGTCCGATTTATTAAGTCAGGCAGAACACGGAACTGATAGTCAGGTTATTTTGGTTTCAACATCATTAGAAAAATTAAAGAATGTTGAAATTGCGCTAGAAAAACAGCTGGAGCAATTATCAAGAAAAAAAATAGCTAAAAAAGCCATTGAAAACTCCAAGCTAATTTATGTAGAAACGAAAGAAATTGCGTTGGAGTTGATTAATGAATACGGTCCTGAGCATTTTATAGTTTGTACTCATAATAACGACTTTTATGTAAACGGAATAGAAAATGCAGGTTCTGTTTTTATTGGAAATTACACTCCTGAAAGTGCGGGAGATTATGCTTCGGGAACAAACCATACCTTACCCACAAACGGCTATACAAAAGCATATTCTGGGGTAAATTTAGATTCGTTTTTAAAAGCGATTTCTTTTCAGAAAATTTCAGAAATAGGAATTCAAAAGATAGGGAAGGCCATAGAAGTTTTGGCACAAGAAGAAGGATTAGATGCGCATAAAAATGCCGTTACTTTGCGATTAAACAGTTTAAAATAAATAATTTAAGAATATTTTTTAAATTTGAAAATAAATAATTGTTACCTATGAAAATTGAAAAATTACTAAGAGAAAACATTAAAAACATGTCACCATACTCGTCTGCCAGAGATGAGTTTAAAGACGATGTGACCAACATGGTATTTTTAGATGCCAATGAAAATCCATTTGAAAGTGGTGTAAACAGATATCCAGATCCACAACAAAAAGCCTTGAAAGCAGAACTTTCAAAACTTAAAAATGTTCCAGTAAATCAAATTTTATTGGGCAATGGAAGTGATGAAATATTAGATTTAATTTACAGAGCTTTTTGTGAACCAAAAGTAGATAATGTAATTACATTGCCACCAACGTACGGAATGTATAAAGTGTTGGCAAATTTGAACAATATTGAGGAAAGAGAAGTCTTGTTAACCACGTGTTTTCAACCTAAAGTTAAGGAAATCTTAGAGGTGGCAGACAAACACACTAAAATATTGTTTTTATGTTCTCCTAATAATCCAACAGGTAATTCTTTTTCAAATGAAGCTGTTGAGGTATTGTTAACTACTTTTAAAGGGTTGGTAGTTTTAGATGAGGCTTATATCGATTTTTCTTCTGAAAAAAGTTGGCTGGAACGGTTGAATGAATTTCCAAATTTAATAATCACACAAACGTTGTCTAAAGCCTATGGTTTGGCAGGAGTTCGGTTGGGAGTCTGTTATGCATCAGCAGAAATTATTGCTATTTTAAATAAAATTAAGCCACCGTATAATGTAAACGAATTAACCCAGCATAGAGCCTTAAAACGATTGTTGGTGATTAAAAAAGTACAGGAAGAAATTGACGCGCTGTTGGAAATGCGTGCAAAAATGATGGAAAAACTAAAATCACTTCATTTTGTTGAAAAAGTATATCCTTCAGATGCCAATTTTATATTGATAAAAGTGGATGATGCAGTGAAAAGATACCAACAATTGTTAAAAAAAGGAATTGTAATACGAAATAGAACTACTCAACCTTTATGTGAAAATACATTAAGGATTACGGTAGGAACAAAAAGAGAAAACAAAGCAATGTGCAGTGTTTTAAATGAACTATAATATGAAGAAAAAAAAGGTATTATTTATAGACCGAGACGGAACTATTATAAAAGAGCCTGCAGATGAGCAAGTTGATGCTTTTGAAAAAATAATCTTTTATCCTAAAGCATTTACCTATTTAGGGAAAATAGCAAAAGAATTAGATTTTGAACTGGTGATGGTTACCAATCAAGATGGTTTAGGAACAGCAAGTATGCCGGAAGCAGATTTTTGGCCTGTTCAAAATTTTATAATTCAATGTTTTGAAAATGAAGGTGTTAAATTTGAAAAAGTGTTTATAGATAAAACATTTGCGAAAGATAATGCGCCTACAAGAAAACCGAATACCGGTTTATTAACTGAATTTTTCTCCGATGCTTATGATTTGGAAAATTCATTTGTTATTGGTGATCGATTAACAGATATTGAATTAGCCAAAAATTTAGGAGCTCAAGGAATTTTTATCAATGATGACACCAATTTAGGAACGGATGAAATTACGGTCAAAAGAGCTGAACTAGATCAGTTTATTGCCTTAGAAAGTAACGATTGGCAAAAAATTTACGAGTTTTTAAAATTGGAAAACAGAACTGCTGAACTCACAAGAAATACCAACGAAACAAAGATTTATATCAAATTAAATTTAGACGGAACTGGTAAAAGTGAGATTGCAACTGGTTTGGCATTTTTTGATCACATGCTCGATCAAATTGCGCGTCACGGGAGTATGGATTTAATCATTAAAGTACAAGGCGACTTAGAAGTAGATGAACACCATACTATTGAAGATACTATGATTGCTTTAGGTGAAGTATTTGCCAAAGCTTTAGGAAATAAATTAGGAATTGAACGTTATGGATTTTGTTTGCCAATGGATGACTGTTTAGCGCAGGTGGCGATTGATTTTGGAGGAAGAAACTGGTTGGTTTGGGAAGCAGATTTTAAACGTGAAAAAATTGGTGAAATGCCAACAGAAATGTTTTATCATTTGTTTAAATCGTTTACAGATGGTGCGCGTTGTAACTTAAATATTAAAGCGGAAGGAACCAATGAGCATCATAAAATTGAAGGAATTTTTAAAGCTTTTGCAAAAGCAATGAAAGCCGCTGTTAAAAGAGATTCTGAAAAAATGATTTTACCAAGCACCAAAGGGCTTTTGTAAAGTAAGATTTTAAACATTAGAAGTATGAGGGAAATCTTATAATTCAACTTTTAACTTCTAATATCTAACTTTTAAAATTAATAAATTGAAAATAGTCATTATAAATTACGGAGCCGGAAATATTCAATCTATCAAATTTGCCATTCAACGTTTAGGATATGAAGCGGTTTTATCGAACGATGAAGCGGAAATAAGAAATGCAGATAAAGTTATTTTTCCAGGAGTTGGAGAGGCAAGTAGCGCTATGGAAATGCTAAAAGCAACGGGATTAGATAAAGTAATTCCAACCTTAAAACAACCCGTTTTAGGAATTTGTTTAGGAATGCAATTAATGTGTAACTATTGTGAAGAAGGTGATACGCAAGGTTTGGGAATTTTTAATTGCGATGTTATTAAGTTTGATGCAACAGAAAAAGTACCTCAAATTGGTTGGAATCAAATAGAAAACTTAAAATCAGATTTATTTAAGGGAATAAAAGAACAAGAATATATGTATTTGGTACATAGTTTTTATGTGCCTTTAAATAACGAAGCCATTGCAACTACCAATTATGGAATTAAATATGCCTCAGCTTTACAAGAAAAAAACTTTTACGGCGTACAATTTCACCCTGAAAAAAGTAGCAAAGCAGGAGCGCAAATATTACAAAATTTTCTAATGTTAGATATATAATATTAAATATTAGAAGTTTTTGCTATGAAAAAAGAAATATTGAATAGAACAAAAAAGTTTGCAATTGACTGTTGGATGTTTTGTGAAAAAGTACCTAAGTCGAGAGAATATAATGCTTTTGTAAACCAGTTGATACGGAGCTCTAGTTCTGTTGGGGCAAATTATAGAGCGTCTCAAAGAGCAAAATCAACAGCTGATTTTATTAATAAATTAAAAATAGTGGAAGAAGAGGTTGATGAAAGTGTTTATTGGTTAGAAATATTTGAAGAAGTTAGTTCTGAATTTTTAGAAGAAATACAAGTTTTAAAAAAAGAAGGGAATGAGTTGTTAGCAATTACGGTAGCTTCCATAAATACGGCAAGAAGAAATAATAATAAATAAGTTAAAAGTTCAATTATAGATGTTTCAAATATCAAACATCTAATATCATATATCAATAAATGAGAATTATACCAGCAATAGATATCATCAATGGGAAATGCGTACGCTTGTCAAAAGGCGATTATACAACCCAAAAAATATACAATGAAAATCCGCTAGAAGTAGCAAAGATGTTTCAAGATCACGGCGTAAAATATTTACACTTGGTAGATTTAGATGGTGCAAAAGCAAGTCATATTGTAAACCATAAAGTGCTGGAAACTATCGCTTCAAACACTCATTTAAGTATCGATTTTGGTGGCGGATTAAAATCGGATGACGATTTACGTATTGCTTTTGAAAGTGGCGCATCTCAAATTACAGGCGGAAGTATTGCAGTTAAAAATCCTGACACGTTTAAAAGTTGGTTGCAAAAATTTGGAGCTGATAAAATTATTTTAGGTGCGGATGCGTTGGATGAAAAGGTGGCAGTGAGTGGTTGGCAAGAAGAAAGTAAGGAAGAATTGATTCCTTTTATTCAGAATTATAGGAAAGAAGGAATACAATATGTTATTTGTACAGATATTTCAAAAGATGGGATGTTACAAGGACCTTCGTTTGAGTTGTATCAAAAAATATTGAATCAAACAAGTGTTGTCACTTCAAGCGGAGTCGAGAAGATTAAACTAATTGCCTCAGGAGGAATTTCAACGTTTAATGAATTGCCTCGTTTGGCTGAAATGGGTTGCGAAGGAACTATTGTTGGGAAAGCCATTTACGAACATAAAATTAGTATGAAAGAGATAGAAAAATTTATATTACAAGGTTAGATATACAATATTAGAAGTTTAAAATAAATTAAGACTTCTAATATCTAATTTCTAACTTATAACTTTAAAATATGTTAACAAAAAGAATAATACCCTGCTTAGATATAAAAAACGGAAGAACCGTAAAAGGCGTTAATTTTGTAGATTTACGCGATGCTGGTGACCCTGTTGAATTAGCAGAAATATATGCCAATGAAGGCGCAGATGAGTTGGTGTTTTTAGATATTACCGCTACAGAACAAAAAAGAAAAACCTTGGCTGAATTGGTCATGCACGTTGCTGAAAAGGTAAACATTCCTTTTACTGTGGGTGGCGGAATTTCATCGGTGGAAGACGTGGAAGTATTACTGAATTCTGGGGCAGATAAAGTTTCTATTAATTCTTCTGCAGTAAAAAATCCGCAATTAATTAACGATTTAGCGGCAAAATTTGGCAGTCAATGTGTGGTAGTTGCTATTGATGCTAAACAAATACATGGTGAATGGATGGTGCATTTAGTTGGTGGAAAAGTACCAACAGAAATAAAATTATTTGATTGGGCAAAGGAAGTGGAACAACGTGGTGCTGGTGAAATTTTATTCACCTCTATGGATCACGATGGTACTAAAAATGGTTTTGCAAATGAGGCATTAGCACATTTAAGTGAATTGGTTAATATTCCAATTATAGCTTCAGGAGGCGCCGGGAATATGCAACATTTCACAGACACTTTTATTGAAGGAAAAGCAGATGCCGCGTTGGCTGCAAGTGTTTTTCACTTTAAAGAAATTGAAATAGTAGATTTAAAAAACGAATTAAAAAGAAATAATATTCCGGTAAGGTTATAAGATGACATCACCCTGAACTTGATTTAGGGTCACATAATAATTTAACATAATTTGATGAGATTCTGAAACAAGTTCAGAATGACGATTTGAAGAAATAAAAAATAATAAAATGAACATAGATTTTAATAAAAATAACGATGGACTTGTTCCAGCAATTATTCAAGATGCCAAAACAAATAAAGTATTAATGTTAGGCTATATGAATGCAGAAGCATTTGAAAAAACTACAGCAACCAATAAAGTAACTTTTTTTAGCAGAGCTAAGAGTAGATTATGGACAAAAGGTGAAGAAAGCGGTCATTTTTTAAATGTTGTTTCTATAAAAAATGATTGTGATAATGATACCTTATTAATTCATGTAAATCCGGTTGGTCCAACGTGTCACACAGGTTCAGATACTTGTTGGAATGATGTCAATGAACAATCGTTTGGGTTTTTATCAGAACTTGAAAATGTTATTACAAGCCGACGAGAAAATGCTGATTCTCAAAAAAGTTATGTAGCTTCATTGTTTGAAAAAGGCATCAATAAAATTGCACAAAAAGTAGGAGAAGAAGCCGTGGAAATTGTGATTGAAGCGAAAGATAATAACGATGACTTGTTTTTAAATGAAGGCGCAGATTTATTGTTTCATTACCTAATTTTATTGCAAGCTAAAGGATATACCTTAAAAGATATTGTGAGCGTTTTAGAAGGCAGACATAAGTAATAAAACGTCACCCTGAACTTGATTCAGGGTCTCATAATTATTAACTTGTTGTATGAGGTGCTGAATCAAGTTCAGCATGACGACTGGTAAATATTAATAACTTTAAAAACTGAAATTTAACTCATATGACTTCAATATCAAAAACGACCATCGATTTTTTAAAAGCGTTAAAAGAAAACAACAACCGCGATTGGTTTACAGAACATAAAACGGAGTTTCAGCAAGAACAAAAAAAGGCGAAGGGTTTTTACAATGCTGTCATGGAGAAATTGAAGCAGCACGATGAAATTGAAAGTGTAAAAATATTTAGAATTTATAGAGATGTGCGTTTTTCACCCGATAAAACTCCTTACAAACCTCATTTTGCAGGAAATTTTGTGAGAGCTACCAACAAACTTCGAGGTGGTTATTATTTAAGAATACGGCCAGGGGAAAGTTTTTTAGCAGGTGGTTTTTGGGAACCTAACAAAGAAGATTTACTAAGAATCAGAAAAGAATTTGAAATGGATGCTTCAGAAATTCGTGAAATTATAAGTAATCCCACCTTTGTCACCTATTTTGAAAAATTGGAGGGTGATGCTTTAAAAACAGCACCACGTGGTTTCGATAAAGAACATCCAAATATGGATTTAATCCGAATGAAACAGTTTATTGTCACACGTAAATTTACGGATGATGAAGTTTTAGCCCCTAATTTCTTACAGGAAGTAAATGAAAGTTACAAAGCGATGCGCCCGTATTTTAATTATATGAGTGATGTGCTTACTACGGATTTAAATGGAGTTTCAATACTTTAATAAACTTTAAAAACAATCATAAAAAAAGCGACTCACATTTTGAGTCGCTTTTTTATTAGTTAACAATTATTTTTTTTGTTGAAAAGTACTGGTCGTTAAATACTTTAATGATATACAATCCAGTTGGAATATTTTTAACTTCTATTTTATTTTTAAAAGTGGTACGAGTATCCATAGCATACAGTAATTGTCCCATAAAATTAAATAGTTGAACTTTATGGTTGCCAAATTCTTTTTTAAACGAAATGGTTACAGAATGCGTATTGGTGGGATTTGGGTACACCGAAAACAAGTTTTCAACAAATTCTGGCACAGATAAAGAACTTACAGTATGCGTTCCTAAACCATCCGCGATATCAGTAGCAAAAGAATCCCATTCCGAAACCGTGTAGGTAGTATTAGGAGCTGTAATAGTGCTTTTTCTACGTAATGTAACATTTTCTGCAAAAATTGAGGAGCTAGGGTAAACTCCAACAATATCAATTAATACATTGTTTTTAAATAATCCAACAGGATCATTTCCATTAAATGAGATTACACCAGAAGTTACATCTGTAGCACTTAAAATTGTTGCATTTGCTGAATTGTTAGAAATTACGAATACATCATTTGTAGCTAATATTCCAGATAAATTTATTGGTGAGCCCCATGCTGCACCATTCATACTTAATTTTAATGTATAAGTCGATAAATCTACAGGACTCCCAGTAAAATTAGCTATTTCAATGGCTTTATTATTGCCAGAACCCTCTAAATATTCAGATATAAAAAGTTCGGAAGCTGTGATGGAAGTATTGGTTGTAGTAATAGTTACAGTATTACTTACTTCTGAAGTATTTCCTGCAGCATCTTTAGCATATACGGTAAAATGATAAGAGGTATTTGCTATTAAACCAGTAACATTGTATGAATTTGTTGCGGTAGCTGCTAAAAACACACCGTTCTTATAAATATCATAATGAGAGACACCAACATTATCTGTTGAAGCTGACCACGATAATGAGGCAGTTGTATTTGTAATAGAAGCGGCATTTAAATCAGTTATGGCAGTAGGAGCTTCTGTATCTGCAACACCTGAGTAGCACGACCAAGAAATATCATCAAACATAACACGATTACTTGTTGCGCTATTGCCATCAATAGTGATGATCACATTCCCACTGGTATTAATACCTGATATGGTTGTGGTTTGTTCTGTAGCATCATATGGAATGGTTCCTACTAAATTACCATTTACTTTTACATTAAACGTTCCAGAAGTACCTGTAAATACCAATTGTGTAGTCATAGTTAAATTGGCAATTCCATTTGCTGTAGTCGGAGAAGTGATTGCACCATTTCTAATAGTTATGGCTTTTCCATTTAAAACCTGATCTGTACGAGCATCCGAAGCCACCCAAGCACCGCTGGTATCACCAGTCCAGTTTACCGTTGTATAACTGGAACTATTGGTACTTAAATTAGTAAAGCTTTCCGTACCACAAACTATAGGCGTATCGGTTGTTGTGCCATTTACAGCGTCACTGGTAGCTGAAGCATTGCCTGCAGCATCTTTTGCACTAATGGTAAAGCTATAAATGGTTAATGCTGTTAATCCTGTTACAGTATAAGATGTTGCTGCGGATGTAGCAGTATATGTACCATCTACATAAATATCATAATTGGCAACTCCAATAGCATCTGTTGATGCTGTCCATGTTAATTTTATAGAAGCATTTGTTTCATTGCTAACAATAACATTAGTAGGAATTGTTGGAGGAGTAACATCAATAATATTGGTGGTAGTTGCAGTTTCGGTGTTACTTACTAACGAGGTATTTCCATAGGCATCTTTAGCATACACAGTAAAGTTATATGTAGTATTCTGCGTTAATCCGGTAATTATGTGTGAATTTGTTGCTGCGGAATTATACAACACACCATCTTTAAAAATTTCATAAGAGGTTACCCCTACGTTATCTGTAGAAGCTGTCCAATTTAAATCGATAGTGGTATTTGTTTCATTGGAAGCAATTAAATTAGTGGGAGCAGAAGGAGCTTCTGAATCAGGTGTTGAGCTCCAAATTTGCGCCACATATTCAGGATGGTCAATAAAAGGGTTTCTATTATTTTGTCTGGTATAAATAGCATTATTTCTAGCAATTTCATAAGAACTCACTGGATCTTGCTGATGCCAAGTCATTAAAATAGTTAAAAAAGGTTCGGTAAAAACTTTATCTGAAGTATCATCAAACATGGCGTAAGCAACACCCCAAGTAGTGAGTTCATTCTCATATCTGGTGGCAAAATAGAAGTACATCCGAGCAATATCTCCTTTAAATTCATCAATAGGTTCAAATACAGTACCGGTATAACCAGCGGCATATCCAGTATTTGAAGCGGCGCCAAGTTTAGATCCATTTAGTGACGTATAGGTAGCTGTTCCCACCATTCCGTGTGGATAATTGGAGCGTATACTATTTACCTTTCCGTCAGTGGCTATAATAAAATGTGCGTCATTCCGTTCAGGAGAAATCTGATTGAATACTGATTGCGGTATGATGTGCTCTCTGTTATAACAGTTACCTTCAACACTATACGTTCCACATTGATCCGTAGTGATGGTATAATTATAAGGATCTGAAGATGATGGATTTTCAGAATACATATCTAAAATAGTACCATCATTTTCATAAAAATAATCTCTATCGGAGGTTTCATAGGTTACCCATAAACCTGAATACCCATTATCGGTATGCCCGTTAATAATGGTATGAAGTTGGGTTTTTAATGTATAGCCAGTACCAATAGCACTATCATAATAACCTGCGGGAATTTGACAATATACTGATAAGGGGACTAATAAAAAGAAGCATAAAAGTTTTTTCATCATTGGGTTTAGAAAATTTCAGCCCAAATTTACAATCCTATTGTTAAATAAGTTAGATTTTTTAATAAAAATCTAACTTATTCTTTCTAATAATGCCATATAAAATCCGTCAAATCCTGATTTATAGGCAGATACTTTATTTTGTTTTTCCAATTGAAACTCTGGATGATTTTTTAAGAACAGTTGCACTTGTTTTTCGTTTTCCGAAGGTAAAATAGAACATGTAGCATACACCATTTTTCCACCCACTTTAACCAACTGCGAATACTCTTCTAAGATTTCAGCTTGCGTTTTAATGATATTGTCCACAAATTCTGGTTGTAATTTCCACTTGCTATCTGGATTTCTTTTTAAAACCCCAATACCGCTACAAGGGGCATCAATTAAAACTCTATCTGCCGTACCTTTCATTTTTTTAATCACCTTTAAAGAATCTATTTCTTTGGTGGTAATATTATGAACACCGTTTCTTCTGGCTCTAATTTTTAGTTTTCTTAACTTACTTTCGTAAATATCTGTAGCAATTAATTGCCCTTTATTTTCCATCAACGCTGCTAAATGTAAGGATTTTCCTCCAGCACCAGCACATGCATCAATCACTTTCATTCCTGGTAGAACATCTAAATATTCCGCCACTAATTGAGAAGAAGCATCTTGTACTTCAAAAAAGCCTAATTTAAACGCTTCGGTTACAAAAACATTGGCGCGTTCTTTTAGTTTTAAAGCATATTCATATCCTCTAATGGTTTCGGTTTCAATACCTTCATCTTCTAACTTTTTTTGCAAAGCTAATTTGGTGGTTTTTAACGTATTTACACGTAAAATAACTTCGGCTTGTTCATTTAATGCACTTATTTCTTGAGTCCATTTTTCAACGCCTAATTCTTTTACACATAATTCATCCATCCAATCTGGAATAGATTCTTTAAACACACGTTCTTTTTGAAGTTCATCAAATTTTCCTTTAATTCTGCGTTCTGGAACCCCTTGTAATTGATTCCATTCCGGCAGTTTATAGCCTTTTAATACCGCTAAAACTGCAAAATTTTTCCAAACATTTTCAGTAGTGTAATGAGATTTTGTTCCTGCAATTTCATTATACAAACGTTTCCAACGCACCATATCATAAATAGTTTCCGCCACAAATTTACGGTCTCTTGCGCCCCAACGTTTGTCTCTTTTTAATGCTTTTTCAACAACTTTATCGGCATATTCTCCTTCATTAAAAATTAATTTCATGGAATCTATAACCGTAAACACTAAGTTTCTGTGTAATCTCATATTAAAATTTTGGACTGCAAAGATACATAATTAGATTATAAGATTTTGCAATTGTTTATTGTACATTGAATTGTTACCTTCGTATTTTATAAAAAATGGCAATTTACACAGGAAATACTTCTATCGCTTATTTAAAAGGTGTAGGCCCTAACAGAGCAGATTTATTAAAATCGGAGTTAGGGATTCACACGTTTAGTGATTTGGTAAACTTTTTTCCGAATCGGTATTTAGACCGTACACAGTTCTATAAAATTAGTCAATTACAGCAAAATGCTGCGGAAATTCAGGTCATTGGTAAAATAACTTCTATAAAAACGGTTCAGCAAAAAAAGGGAAGTAGGCTAGTAGCCACCTTTGTAGATGAAACGGGCGCTATGGAATTGGTTTGGTTTAGAGGTGTTAAGTGGATTAAAACAGCCTTAAAAGTAAATACACCTTATGTTATTTTTGGAAAAACAAATTACTTTAACGGAGCTTTTTCAATGCCACATCCAGAAATGGAATTGTTAGCAGATTATAAAAAAAGTTTGCGAACAGCGCTGCAACCGATGTATCCGTCTACAGAAAAATTATCAAATAAAGGGGTGACCAACAGAGTCATTTCTAAAATGGTAGAAAATTTGTTTGAAGAATTAAACGGCTCATTTACAGAAACATTATCGGCAGAACTGCTTCAACAATTAGGATTTATTTCTAAAACAGCCGCTTTATTAAATATTCATTTTCCTAAAAGTCAGGAATTATTAACCAAAGCGCAACAACGCTTAAAGTTTGAAGAATTATTTTTTATTCAACTGCAACTCATTCGAAAGAAAATCATTCGAAAAGCAAAGATTAAAGGCTATAATTTTGATAAAGTAGGGGATTACTTCAATCATTTTTATGCCAATAAATTACCGTTCGATTTAACCAATGCTCAAAAACGGGTATTAAAAGAAATCCGTAAAGATATGGGTTCTAATGCTCAAATGAACAGATTGTTACAAGGCGATGTAGGTTCTGGAAAAACAATTGTAGCATTGTTGAGTATTTTAATAGCCTTAGACAATGGCTTTCAAACAGCGTTTATGGCGCCTACGGAAATTTTAGCCACACAACATTATAATTCTTTGGTTGAATTATTACAAGGCATGGATGTCACCGTTAAATTGCTAACGGGTTCTACCAAAATAAAAGAACGGAGAAGTATTCATGAACAATTGCAATCGGGTGCATTGCACATTTTAATTGGTACGCATGCATTGATTGAAGACAAAGTGCAGTTTCATAATTTAGGATTGGCAATTATTGATGAGCAACACCGTTTTGGTGTTGAACAACGCTCTAAAATGTGGAAAAAAAATGAACTGCCACCGCATGTATTAGTCATGACCGCCACGCCAATACCTAGAACCTTAGCTATGAGTGTGTATGGCGATTTAGATATTTCTGTCATTGATGAATTGCCACCCGGAAGAAAAGAAATTGTGACAGCACACAGATATGATAAAAACAGATTGTCGGTTTTTAAATTTTTGAAAGAAGAAATTGCAAAAGGTCGGCAAGTATATATTGTGTATCCATTAATTAATGAATCCGAAGCCATGGATTATAAAGATTTAATGGATGGCTACGAAAGTATTTCTCGCGAGTTTCCAAAACCACAATACCAAATAAGTATTGTACATGGAAAAATGAAAGCCGATGATAAAGAATATGAAATGCAACGCTTTTTAAAAGGGGAAACTCAAATAATGGTGGCAACCACAGTTATTGAAGTAGGTGTGAATATTCCCAACGCAAGTGTCATGGTGATTGAAAGTGCCGAACGTTTTGGATTATCACAATTGCATCAATTACGTGGTAGAGTTGGGCGAGGAGCTGAACAAAGCTATTGTATTTTAATGACTAGTTTTAAATTGTCTGAGGATGCTAAAATAAGGCTTCAAACTATGGTAGATACGAGTGATGGCTTTAAAATATCAGAAGTCGATTTAAAATTACGAGGCCCTGGAAATTTAATGGGAACACAACAAAGTGGCGTGTTAAATTTAAAAATTGCAGATATTATTAAAGATGCAGATTTGTTGAAATTAGCCAGAAAACAGGCGATTGCATTGCTCACAGAAGATCCTTCTTTATCAAAACCTACGCACGCAATGATGAGAACAGCCTATATTGAAATCACCAAAAAAAGTACCCTTTGGGCAAATATAAGTTAACCTTTACACGCAACTATGTATCCATAACCTCTTGTTATTTGTATGCATAGTGTTTCAAAATGTACTGCAAAAAAAGAAGGTTAATATGAAGTAAAAGAGTAGTTTATGTGGCTACCATCTTACTTCACACAAACCTTCGATAACAATCAATCAAAAAGTTATATGTTGAAATTTAATACAAGTTCCAAAAGTGGAATGCTACCGTATTAAATTATTTAGTGTAATTTTTAAGAACTTTCTCTGCTACAAGTATACAATAACGAAATCGATATAGATGTTAAAAAAAATATAAAATATGAATATTAAATTGTGAAATAAACGTTAATTAATTTTATAAATAAGATGAAAAAGTAACGCTTGTAGTTACCCATCTAAATTGTATTAATTATCTTTGCAGTTCGTAAAAAAAATAAAACAGAAATGAAAATATCATATAATTGGTTAAAACAGTTTTTAAAGATAGATTGGGAGGCAGAAAAAACGGGTGAATTATTAACCGATTTAGGACTTGAAGTAGAAGGTATAGAAACCGTGGAGTCTATTAAAGGAAGTTTGGCAGGCGTAGTGGTTGGGAAAGTATTAACGTGTATTCAACATCCAAATGCAGACCGCCTAAAAATCACGACTGTAGATATTGGATTAGAAGCACCTGTGCAAATTGTTTGCGGAGCTCCCAACGTAGCTGCAGGACAAACAGTACCAGTAGCCACTATTGGAACAACTCTATATGATGATAAAGGCGCACCTTTTGTTATTAAAAAAGGAAAAATAAGAGGAGAAGAAAGTCACGGAATGATTTGTGCTGAAGACGAATTAGGTTTAGGCGCCAGTCACGAAGGAATATTAGTTTTAGAGGATACCTATAAAGCAGGAACACCAGCTTCAACAGTGTTTAACGTAGCATCAGATCAGGTTTTTGAAATTGGCTTAACGCCAAACAGAGCCGATGCTATGAGCCATTTAGGAACTGCACGAGATTTAAGAGCAGGGTTAATTCAAAATAAAATATCCTTAGAATTAATTTCGCCTTCTGCCAGTAGTTTTAGTGTTGATGATAGAACCTTAAAATTTGATGTTGTTGTAGAAGATACAGAAAAAGCACCAAGATATGCAGGGGTAACTATTTCTGGAATTACAGTGAAAGAATCTCCAGATTGGATAAAAAACAGACTAAAAGCTATAGGATTAAGTCCTATCAATAATATTGTAGATGTGACTAATTATGTATTGCATGAATTAGGGCAGCCACTACACGCTTTTGATGCAGCGAAAGTAAAAGGAAATAAAGTAATTGTAAAAACCTTGCCAACCGGCACTGCATTTACAACCTTAGATGGTGTTGAAAGAAAATTACACGAAGAAGATTTAATGATCTGTAACGGCAATGAAGAGCCAATGTGTATGGCGGGTGTATTTGGTGGATTAGATTCTGGCGTGTCAGAAAATACCCACGCTATCTTTTTAGAAAGCGCGTATTTTAATCCAGTAGCTATTCGTAAAACAGCCAAAAGACATGCTTTAAATACCGATGCTTCTTTTAGATTTGAAAGAGGAATTGACCCGAACATTACGGAATACGCATTAAAACGTGCTGCCAATTTAATTTTAGAAGTGGCTGGTGGTAAAGTATCTTCAGAAATTGTGGATTTATATCCAAAAAAGATAGAAGACTTTCAAGTATTTCTTTCTTTTGAAAAAATGAACCGACTGATAGGAGCAGAAATTCCTAGAGAAACGGTAAAAAATATTTTAGCTTCTTTAGATATTAAGTTTAACAGTGTTACCGAAGCTGGAATGGGGTTAACAATTCCTGCTTATAGAGTAGATGTTACCAGAGAAGCTGATGTTATTGAAGAAATTTTACGTGTATATGGCTATAATAATGTGGAGTTTTCACATAAACTAAATACGTCTATTTCTTTTTCAGATTTTGATCCAACTAAAATTGAAAACATTGCAGCCAATCAATTAATGGCACAAGGATTTAATGAAACTATGGCCAATTCTTTAACAAAGCCTAGTTATGTTACCTTATCAGATGCGTTAAATGAAGATCACAATGTTCAAATTTTAAACCCGTTAAGTAATGATTTAGGTGTCATGCGTCAATCCTTATTATTCAGCGGTTTAGAATCTGTTTCTTATAATATCAACAGAAAAAACAGTGCGTTAAAATTCTTTGAATTTGGTAAAACCTACCACCGTTTTGAAAGTGGCTATAGCGAACAAAAACACTTAACCTTATTTGTTTCAGGAAACCGTGCTAAAACACGTTGGAACACCACAGATCAACCGTCAGATTTCTTTTATTTAAAAGGAATTGCCATCTCTTTGTTAGAACGTTTAGGTATTAAAAACGTAAAAACAAGTCCTACAAAAAATGATGTTTTCTCTGAAGGTATTACCTTAAGTTTAGGCAAAATTAAATTGGTAGACGTAGGTGTTGTTAAAAAGCCTATTTTAAAAGAATTTGGAATTAAGCAAGCGGTATTATTTGCCGATTTTGATTGGGAAAACGTTTTAAAAGTAGGCGGTAAAACGCAGGTAAAAGTAAGTGAATTGCCAAAATTCCCATCGGTAAAAAGAGATTTTGCATTGTTGTTAGATACCACAGTTTCATTTGGTGAAATTTACAATTTGGCATTTCAGGCAGAGAAAACCTTCTTAAAAGAAGTCGATTTATTTGATGTGTATGAAGGCGATAAATTAGAATCCGGTAAAAAATCCTACGCGGTTAGTTTCTTATTACAAGACACTTCTAAAACCTTAAATGATGTACAAATAGATAAAATTATGCAAAAATTGCAACAAACTTTTGAAAAGAATGTGGGTGCAACCTTGCGTTAATACACTATAAACAACTATTTTAAAATGACGGCAGTAATGGCCGTCATTTTTTTTGTTCCAAAGCGTTTTTATAGGCTGGAGAGGTGCAAGGGGTGTGTTTTTGAACATCGTCAATTCGAGTGCCGCAATGTAATGGAGGTGTATCGAGAACCGTTCCGCCTTACTTCTCGATACAATTTTATTTCGCTTGGCTACATAAAACCACTCGAAGTGACGGGTTGAAATTATTGTCAGTTCTAGCCCTTCAACTGCACAGGAAACGCTGAAGCTTGAACAGCTAGCCTTGTGTTATTATATTTTTTTTAATAATAGCCAGCAATCAAAACACTTTTATTAATTTTGCACAAACCATAGCACATGTATAAAAGTATCATCCGGCCTTTATTTTTTCTTTTTGATCCAGAAAAGATTCATCATTTCACTTTTTCACTTATAAAAACACTTTCTAAAATACCAGGAATACCATTAGTGTTTAGAACGTTGTTTCAAGTGAATGATAAAAAATTAGAGCGTCAATTATTTGGATTAACCTTTAAAAACCCGGTGGGATTAGCCGCTGGATTCGATAAAAATGCGGTATTGTACAATGAGCTTTCAAATTTTGGCTTTGGATTTATTGAAATAGGAACCGTAACCCCAAAAGCACAGGAAGGAAACCCTAAAAAACGGGTGTTTCGATTAAAAGCAGATAACGGCTTAATTAACCGTATGGGGTTTAATAACAATGGGATAGCGACAGCTATTGAAAAGTTAAAACACAATAAAGGAAACGTATTGATTGGTGGAAATATTGGAAAAAATACCGACACGATGCCAGCGGAGTATACCAGCGATTACTTAGCATGTTTTGAAGCCTTACATCCGTATGTAGATTATTTTGTACTGAATGTAAGTTGTCCAAATGTGGGGAGTCATGCCAAACTAACAGATAAAGATTATTTGGTAGAATTAATTACAGCGGTTCAAAAAGTGAATGCTACACACGCTCAACAAAAACCTATTTTATTAAAAATTGCCCCAGATTTAAATACCGTTCAGTTAGATGAAGTGATTGAAATTGTGGCAGCAACAAAAATAGATGGTATTATAGCATCTAATACCTCTACCATTAGAGAAGGACTCAAAGCAACACAGGAACAACTAGCAACTATAGGCAATGGCGGATTGAGTGGGAAACCAATAAAAGATAGAAGTACCGCAGTGATTAAATACTTGGCCGACACATCAAACAAGGCATTTCCAATTATTGGTGTTGGAGGTATACATTCAGCTGAAGATGCCTTGGAAAAATTAGCGGCTGGCGCAGATTTGATACAGATTTATACCGGTTTTATTTATGAAGGCCCTGCCTTAGTTAAGAAAATAAACAAAGCTATTTTAGCGAATGCATAATTGCTTCTGACACGGTTTATTTCCCCTCTCGAGAGGGGTTAGGGGTGTGTTATTCATAACAAATTTTAAATTCAGCAGGAGCAGATTGCTTCATTTCACTTTTTTTTATTAGGAATGACGTTCCTTTTGTCATTCCGACAACGGAGGAATCGCATAATAGCACTCATTATGATGAGATTTCTCGACTGCGCTCGAAATGACAATACAACAATGCTTGTCAGTTCGAGTGCCGAAGTGCAACGGAGGTGTATCGAGAACCGTTCCGCCTTACTTCTCGATACAATTTTATGCCATTTCATTTCATAAAACCACTCGAAGAGACGTAGCAATGTATTCGTCATTGCGAGGAGCGATAGCGACGAAGCAATCTGTAAGTTAAGTGTTTCATTTCCCTATCAAAAGATAACTTCAGTTATTTCTTCCGCATTGCTTCACAAATATCTTCGCAATGACGTTTCAATGTCAGTTCGAGCCCTTCGACTGCGCTCAGGACAGGCTGAAGTCGAGAACCAGTTATGGATTTCCCCTCTTGAGAGGGGTTAGGGGTGTGTTTTTAAGCAACGTCAGTTCAATTGCCGCAGTGCAACGGAGGTGTATCGAGAACCACGTTACTCATTTCTAATACAAAAAATCATTTTCCCCACATAAGTTCAACGTTCAGCATTGACTTAATATATGTAGGAGTATGTAAACAACGTTCCTTTTGAGATAACGAAATTAAAAAGGAACCTAATTTTTTAGATTCCTTATAAAAAAGTATATTTACACTCAATTTTACATAATAAATAAGCCAAAAACCTCAATAAAATAGGCTGATTACGAGTTTTTATGAATAAAAAGACCACAGATACCAACGAATGGTTATTTGAAATAACCCCTAAAAATAAATTACTAGCCCTAAACTTAAAAGAAGTTTGGCAGTATCGTGATTTACTACTCCTTTTTGTAAAAAGAAATATTATTACAGCTTATAAGCAAACAATTTTAGGTCCACTGTGGTATTTAATTCAACCGTTGTTTACCTCGGTAATTTTTACATTAATATTTAATAATGTTGCCAATATATCTACGGGTAGTGTACCGCCGTTTTTGTTCAATTTGGCGGGGATAACAATCTGGAACTATTTTACTTCCTGTTTTTCAGGCACATCAAACACTTTTAGCGCCAATGCAGGAATCTTTGGAAAGGTATATTTTCCAAGGGTCATTATGCCACTCGTTGCAGTAATTTCCAATTTGGTACGATTTGGAATTCAGTTGTTTATTTTTATGGCATTTTTCTTATACTATTATATAAACGGGGCAGCCATCAGTATTAATATATATGTAGTTTTATTTCCAGTAATGGTTTTAATTATGGGCTTGTTAGGCTTAGGTTTGGGAATGATTATTTCGGCCATGGTGACTAAATATAGAGATCTTAATATTTTAATTGGCTTTGGAATGCAGTTGTTAATGTATATTTCAGCAGTGATGTATCCAGTGTCCTATTTTGTAGAAAAACTACCAAAATATGCGTGGGTGGTTAAATATAATCCATTATCCTTTGTAATTGAATCTGTAAGATATATGTTATTAAATACGGGGGTTTTTGATGTTAGTATGTTTATATATACGTTAATTACCACCATTATCGTTTTATTTTTAGGCATAATCATTTTTAATAGGGCTGAAAAGAGTTTTATTGATACGATTTAGGGAGTTATATGTTGTTGGTTATAAGTTATAAGTTGAAAAAGAAAAATAAGCTATGAAAAGTTATAAAGATTTAGATATCTATAATTTGTCTTTTGAATATGCGGTTGAAGTTCATACAATGACGCTAAAATTGCCAAAATATGAATTATATGAAGCAGGAAGTCAATTAAGAAGGTCATCAAAAAGTATTGTGAATAATATAATTGAAGGCTATGGAAGAAGAAAGTATAAAGCTGATTTTATCAAGTTTTTAATATATGCACAAGCTTCTTTATTAGAAAGTACGAGCCAGTTAGAAATGATAAAAAAAATACATAACACAGAAGGAATAGAAAATATTATAGAAAATTATAAGAAGTTGGGGACTAAAATTTTTAGTTTTATTAATTATGTTGATAATAATTGGAAAACTTAACCTACAACATAAAACCAATAACTTATAACATTGAACGAATACAATGAGTAAAGTAATATTAAAAATAGAAAACCTAAGCAAACAATATCGCCTCGGCTTGGTAGGCACAGGTACGCTGGGTGATGATTTAAAACGCTGGTGGGCAAATATACGCGGTAAAGAAGACCCATTTTTAAAAATAGGCGATGTAAATGATAGAAGCACCAAAGGTAGCAGTGATTATGTGTGGGCATTAAAAGATATTAATTTTGAAGTGCAACAAGGAGAAGTTTTAGGGATTATAGGTAAAAATGGCGCAGGAAAATCTACCTTATTAAAAATATTGTCTAAAATTACCAGCCCAACTACCGGAAGTATAAAATCTAAAGGGCGTGTGGCTTCTTTATTAGAAGTAGGCACAGGCTTTCATGGAGAAATGACGGGTAGAGAGAACATCTTCCTAAATGGAGCTATTTTAGGGATGACCAAAAAAGAAATTAATGGAAAGCTAGATGAAATAATTGAGTTCTCAGGATGCGAAAGATACATTGATACGCCCGTAAAGCGTTATAGTAGTGGAATGACAGTTCGTTTGGCATTTGCCGTAGCCGCTTTTTTAGAACCTGACATTTTAATTATTGATGAAGTATTGGCAGTAGGCGATGCCGAATTCCAAAAGAAAGCCATTGGTAAAATGCAAGAGATTAGTAAAGGCGCAGGGCGTACCGTGTTGTTTGTAAGCCATAATATGGCAGCGGTTCAGAGTTTGTGTACTAGGGGTATATTATTGGAAAATGGTATGATTTCCTTTAGTGGGACTACTGAAGATACCATAGCAAAATATCTTACAGGAAATAAGGAAACCGTATCAGATTTCTCGGAATTTAAAGATCGGTCAGGTAAAGGAAATATCATCTTTACAAAAATAATATTAGGTAATCCTCAAAATCCAACAAGCGTTTTTAAGCTTGGTGAAAATATTGGATTTCATTTTGATTTTGTTGTTAATAATAAAATTGATACGAACAAATTAAGAATTCTTATTGGTGTATACAACGAAAGAGAAGAAGGTATTTTAAGATTTGATAGTGATGCCAATGCCAATTTAGCAATGAATAATAACCTTATAAACGGTAAAATATCTTGTATTATGGAAGACCATCTTACAATTATGCCCGGTAAGTATTCAGTAAATTTTGCTTTATTTAATGATGGGATAATGGAAGATTATATTGCAGGGAAAGTACTATTTGATGTAGTAAATGATAATTATTTAGGTGGTAGCAAAACGCTAGATAATAATAGCTTAGCAAAAGTCCTATACAGGCATAAATGGACTTTAAACAAAATTTCGAATTGATAATGTTAATAGAAAACATAAATATTAAAAATGAACCTTTCCTTTTTGACAAAGTAGGCAGGGTTGTAATAAAGGAGGACAAGGTTTTACGGATTATAACAAATGACACGTATATAAAGCTTTATAAAGAATTACTAAATTCTCCTGACATTAATAATTTATTTTCAAAAGGTTTAATAGAAACAAAAATTTATTCAGAAAGTAAAGAAGATTCTATTCTAATTCTTGAACATAAAAAAATTAATTTTATGCTACATCCAAGTGAATATACAAATAAAATGTTTTGGGATGTTGCATATATGTATATTAGCTTGTGTAAAGAGTTATATAATAATCACGGAATATTAACGGTAGATGCTCATCCTTGGAATGTTACTTTTGAGGGAACTAAAGCAACTTTTTTTGACTTTAGTTCACTTTATAAAGGAAATGTAATTGGTAAAAACTGGATAGATGAATTTGGAAAATATTTTGCAATACCAATCAGGTTGGCAAGCATTTCAAAAAAAACATTTCCATTATCTTTGGAGTATAGAAGAGAGCATTTAAATGGATTTGGACTTTCTTTTTTAAACAAAAGGTTGATAAAGAAATTATTTAATAAAAAATTTGAATCAATTTCTAAATATAAAGGAAGACCAAATGATGTTTTTGATAAGATTTTAGATTGGCTTGATAAAAATAAACCTATAAATGCAAAAAATGAGTATTGGTTAAACTATGAGCAATCACACTTAGCTGAAATTGGCAACCCTAAAACAATAAAACAAAAGTTTGTTCATAAAATATTATCTACCAAAAACCCTAAAACTGTTTTAGATTTAGCTTCAAATAAAGGTTATTATGCTTTAATGGCTGAAAAATTAGGAGCATCTGTAATGGCCTTTGACTATGAGGAAGAGACGATTAATCAATGTTATTATAAAGCAATTGATGTAGAATCTAATATTACTTCAGCGTTAATGAATTTTTATTTACCAACGCCACCTATGGGAGTTGGGTTAATGAGTAAAAGTGCTTTTGATAGATTAGGAAGCAATATCGTTCTGGCACTAGCTTTAGTACACCACATTTGTTTGGTGCAGCGGATTCCTGTTTATATTTTTTGCGAAATCTGTAAAAAATATGCTAAAGATGGTGTTATGTTAGAATTTATTGATCCAAATGATTTACACGTGAAAAGTTGGAATGCAGATATTCCTATTGATTACAATATTGATAGCATTTGCAACTATATGAAAGATAAATTTCCAAATGTAGAGAAAAGCGAAAATATGATAAATGATGGAATAAATAGACAAATCATGTATTTTTATAATTAACTTAACTTTTATGTTAAAAAAAATATCAAAATTTATTAAACCAACGGTTATAAATAATATTGGAAATAATTTGGAAATGGAAAAATCTCTGTTGGATATAAAGTTGCAAAATGGAAGAATATGGTCGCAACTTTTAATGCAGAAAAAAAACATTAAATCGCTCCATGAAACTGAATTTAAAGTATTTTCCCAATGCGGAGATGATGGGATTATTCAATATTTGATCCAGAATTTAGAAATAGAAAATAAAACATTTGTTGAGTTTGGTGTAGAAGATTATTTGGAGTCAAATACAAGATTTCTGCTAATAAATAATAACTGGTCTGGTTTAGTAATGGATGGAAGTGATAGTAATGTTTTAAAAATAAAAAGTAATGAGCAATACTGGAAACATGATTTAATTGCTAAATCAGCATTCATTACAGCAGAGAATATTAATCATCTTATTGAAGAGGAAGGGTTAAAAGGAGATATTGGATTGTTGCATATTGATATTGATGGGAATGATTATTGGATTTGGAAGGCATTAAAAGTAGTTGATCCAATAATTATGATTGTTGAATATAATAGTATTTTTGGTTATGAAAGAGCAATTACAATCCCATACAGATCAGATTTTGTAAGAACAAATGCTCATCATAGTAATTTGTATGCAGGATCCTCTATATTAGCATTATGTGATTTAGCTAATGAAAAGGGCTATTCATTTATTGGTAGTAATAGTACTGGAAACAACGCCTATTTTGTTAAAAATAAATATTTAAAAGATTTTAAACCATTATCGGCGAAGGAAGGGTATGTTTTATCTAAATTTAGAGAGTCTAGAGATGAACATGGTAAATTGAATTATTTAAGAGCTAAAGATAGATTAAAAAGTATAAAAGGATTACCTGTATATAACACAAGATCTAATAAAATAGAAAAATTATAGTTTATGAAAATTATTTTTGATAAGTAAAATAGATTTATACAAGAAATGATTAATTAAAGTTTGAATAAATAATAAAAAGTAAACAATTGAAAAATAAAATAAAGAAAATAATAGTTCGTGTTATTAAATATTTTGGATATAAATTAGTGCCTATTAGTTCTGCAAGTAGTAATTTTAAAAAATTAGATAGCACTGCTTTAAATGAAAATTTTGATAATATATGCCATAATTATGAAAATTTATTTGGAGAAAAATATGGAAAAATTCCTAAGAATGAAAAACGAATAGGCATATTAAAAGATTTATTAGGCACACCACCTTCAGAAGCCTATTTTATTATTAATTCAATTGCTAAAACAGAAATGATTGATGGTGATGTTTGTGAATTTGGAGTTGCACAAGGTATTACTTCGCAGTTAATAGCTAATGAAATATTAAATAATGAATTAAAGAAATTACACTTATTTGATTCATTTGAAGGGCTTCCAAAACCAACCACTAATGACACCCTTAAAGATGATATTTTTAATTTAGGAAGTATTGAAGCATATGCTGGCAAAATGAGTTTACCAATAGAACTGGTGTTAAATAGGTTAGATAATATTGAATTTCCTAAAAATAGATATGTTATCCATAAAGGCTTTATAGAAGAATTAATAATTGCTAAAAGGCAATTTCCAAAGTATGTTTCATTTGCTTATGTCGATTTTGATTTTTATGAGCCAATAAAAATCATTTTAGAGTACTTAAACAATGTGACTAAAAAAGGAGCAGTTATTATGGTTGACGACTATGATTTCTTTTCAACAGGAGTGAAAATTGCGGTTGATGAATTTATCCTAGAGAATAAGTCTAAATATGAATTATTTATTCCTAAAAAAACATTTGGATGCTTTGCAATACTAACAAAGTTGGAAGATTAATATTTGGATGTATTTGAATACTTAATTTATAAACCGTTTGAGGTTTAATTTATTTACTTTTAAGATTTTTTAAAAAGTAATGTATCTTAGATTTCTGATATCTTTTTAATTATAAAATAAAAATGAAAAAAGTACTTATTGACAATCAAGTGTATGAAAATCAAAAATTTGGCGGAATAAGTCGTTATTTTAACGAATTGAAATTAGGTAATGATACAATTCAAGAAATGGAATTATTTGTTAGTGATAATTCTAATAAGAATCAAATTAATAAACGAATTCAACGAAAATTAGCAAGAGTTATTTTTAATCAACCACAAATAAAGTTTGGAAAAAATGATTTTTACATTTCGCAAATTAAAAACCTTCAATATAATATCTTTCATCCTACCTATTACGATAATTATTTTTTGGCTCATTTGAAAAAACCATTTGTGTTAACTGTGCACGATATGATTCACGAAAAATATGCAGAGTATTTTGGAAATAGTTTTGATTCAATTAATAAACGAAGATTATGTGAAAAGGCCGCTAAAATTATTGCCATTTCAAATACAACAAAAAAAGATCTTGTAGATATTTTTAATATTCCGAAGGAAAAAATTGAAGTAATTTACCATGCTACAAATTATGATTCCATAGCAGAAGATAAGCCAGACATAGATTTTCAAGGAATGCGTTATTTATTATTTACAGGAAATAGAAGTTTTTATAAAAATTTTCTAACTTTTTTGATCGCAGTCTCTCCAATTTTGAAACAATATAAAGATTTACAATTGATTTGTACAGGACCAGTTTTCAATTCAGTCGAAATGCGGTGGATTAAAGATTTGGGAATAGGAGACAAGGTTAAAAGTTTTTTTTGTGAGAGTGATAATGAGTTAGTTTATTTATATAAAAATGCAGAGTGTTTTGTGTTTCCATCATTGTATGAAGGTTTTGGATTCCCTATATTAGAAGCGTTCGCATGTAATTGTCCTTTAGTAAGCAGTAATGGTG
Source organism: Lutibacter sp. (assembly GCF_016342705.1). Taxonomy (GTDB): domain Bacteria; phylum Bacteroidota; class Bacteroidia; order Flavobacteriales; family Flavobacteriaceae; genus Lutibacter. The sequence continues at coordinate 120,036 of NZ_JAEINV010000011.1, forward strand.
GTTCGTTAATGGAAATAGCTGGTGATGCTGCTGTTTATTTTGACCCAAAGAACATTAAAGAAATGAGAGAATCAATTCACGATGTAATAACAGACTTTTCATTGAAAAAAGAATTGATTGAAGCGGGAAAGATTCGTTTAAAAGATTTTTCTTGGGATAAATGCCGTACTGAAACTAATTTACTTTATAATAAAGTTTAATTTATAAGGAAAACCATTTGAAAAAATGTTTTTTAGTGGTAATATAAAATAAGAAATAGGTTTAGGCCAAAAAAAACAAAGCAATGAAAACAGCACTCATTACAGGAATCACAGGACAAGATGGCGCTTATTTAGCGGAGTTTTTACTACAAAAAGGATATGAGGTACACGGTATAAAAAGACGAAGTTCCCTATTTAATACAGAGCGTATAGACCATTTATACAAAGATCCGCATGAAAAAAATGTAAAATTTAAATTGCATTTTGGAGATTTATCGGATGCTATGAACTTAACGCGTATTATACAAGAAGTGCAACCCGATGAAATTTATAATTTAGGCGCTATGTCGCACGTAAAAGTAAGTTTTGATACGCCAGAATATACAGCCAATGTAGATGGGTTAGGAACCTTACGCCTTTTAGAGTCGGTGCGATTATTGGGCTTAACTAACAAAACAAAAATATACCAGGCGTCCACGTCAGAATTATATGGTTTGGTACAAGAAACACCACAAACAGAAAGCACCCCTTTTTATCCACGTTCACCCTATGCAGTAGCTAAAATGTACGCCTATTGGATTACTGTAAATTACCGAGAAGCCTATAAGATGTTTGCATGCAATGGTATTTTATTTAACCATGAATCTCCTTTACGAGGCGAAACGTTTGTGACACGTAAAATTACCCGTGCTACCAGTAGAATTGCCTTAGGCTTACAAGATACAGTATATTTAGGAAACTTAAATGCAAAACGCGATTGGGGACATGCCAAAGATTATGTGGAGGCCATGTGGCTGATGTTGCAACAAGAACAACCAGAAGATTTTGTAATTGCAACCGGCATTACCACTTCAGTACGTGATTTTGTGACGTTGGCATTTGCAGAAGTAGGAATTGAATTGGCTTTTGAAGGTGAAAATGAACATGAAATAGGGAAAGTAGTTAGGTGTAACAATCCAGCTTATCAAGTGGCACTGGGTAAAGTAGTAGTTAAAATAGATCCAACATATTACCGTCCTACAGAAGTAGATTTGTTAATGGGGGACGCTACTAAATGCAAACAAAAATTAGGTTGGAAACCAAAATATAATTTACAAGGCTTGGTGCACGAGATGATGGCACACGACATTAATTTGTTCAAAAAAGATCAGTTTTTAAAAGATGGAGGTTTTGATACCTTGAATACTTTTGAGTAGCGAGGAGCGGTTCTCGATACGATTCCTTGAAAAAAGGAATCACTCGAACTGACGGCGCAAGGCAAATAATGAACGTCAGTTCGAGTGCCTTAACGAAGTGGTTCTCGATACAATTTTAACATGAATTTCATTCATATTAAAATCACTCGAACTGACGCGGGGTCAACAAAAAAAAACTAATAAACGAACGTCAGTTCGAGTGCCGAAACGCAGTGCAGGTGTATCGAGAACAAGTGTGTTTTGAATAACGAGCGGTTCTCGATACAATTTTAAAACGGTTCTCGATACAATTCCTTGAAAAAAGGAATCACTCGAACTGACGGCGCAAGGCAAATCATGAACGTCAGTTCGAGTGCCTTAACGAAGTGGTTCTCGATACAATTTTAACATGAATTTCATTCATATTAAAATCACTCGAACTGACGCGGGGTCAACAAAAAAAAACTAATAAACGAACGTCAGTTCGAGTGCCGTAACGAAGTGCAGGTGTATCGAGAACAAGTGTGTTTGAATAGCGAGTGGTTCTGGATACAATTTTAAAACGGTTCTCGATACGATTCCTTAAAAAAAGGAATCACTCGAACTGACGCTGGGTATGATACGAACAAGAAACGTCTCTTCGAGTGGTTTTAGGAAGCGGAGCGGACTAAAATTGTATCGAGAAGTGCTAGTAATTAATACATTATAACTAATTCAATGCTATGAAAAAGAGTTATGTATATATATTAAAATGTGCAGATGACACCTATTATACAGGAGTGACCAGTAACTTGGAAAGTAGAATGTTAAAGCACCAAACAGGATTTTACCCAAATAGTTACACAGCTTCCAGAAAACCATTAAAATTAGTATTTTACTGCGAGTTCACAGATATAAATAAGGCTATTGAAACAGAAAAACAGCTAAAAAAATGGTCTAAAGCAAAAAAAGAAGCTTTAATTAATGGAGAATTTAATAGTTTAATTAATTTAGCCAAGAAGAAGTTTTAGGTTGCCGTAGTATTTGGTTCGAGACAATTTTAAAACGGGTTCTCGATACGATTCCTTGAAAAAAGGAATCACTCGAACTGACGCGGGGTCAACAAAAAAAAACTTGTAAACGAACGTCAGTTCGAGTGCCGAAACGCAGTGCAGGTGTATCGAGAACAAGTGGGTTTTGAATAGCGAGTGGTTCTCGAGACAATTTTAAAACGGTTCTCGATACAATTCCTTGAAAAAAGGAATCACTCGAACTGACGCGGGGTCAACAAAAAAAAACTAATAAACGAACGTCAGTTCGAGTGTTTTTTGAGTAATGAAATGAATCAAAAAATGTATCGAGAACAAGTGGGTTTTGAATAGCGAGTGCACAGCGTATCGAGAGGGAGAACAGTATTAAAAAAAAGAAAGATAGTTAAATAACATGCAAAAAGAGTCAAAAATATACATAGCTGGGCATACAGGAATGGTGGGGAGTGCTATTGTTAGAAAGTTACAAGCAGCAGGCTACACCAATTTAGTTTTTAGAACCTCTAAAGCGTTAGATTTAACCAACCAACAAGCGGTCATAGATTTTTTTAGATTGGAGCAACCAGAATATGTATTTTTGGCAGCAGCAAAAGTTGGAGGTATTGAAGCAAATAACACCTATAGAGCACAATTTTTGTATGAAAACTTACAAATTGAAAGCAATATTATTCATCAAAGTTATGTACATAAGGTAAAAAAGTTGTTGTTTTTAGCTTCTTCTTGTATTTATCCAAAGTTAGCCCCACAACCTATTAAAGAAAGCTATTTATTAACGGGGGAATTAGAACCTACCAATGAACCCTATGCCATTGCAAAAATAGCAGGGATTAAATTATGTGAAACTTACAACCAACAATATGGGTGTAATTTTATATCCGTAATGCCAACCAATTTGTATGGTCCAAATGACAATTACGAATTAAATAACTCACACGTATTACCCGCCTTATTGCGAAAGTTTCACGAAGCCAAAAAAAATAATGCTGCAACGGTTGAAGTATGGGGAACAGGTGCTCCCAAACGAGAATTTTTACATGTTGATGATTTAGCCACTGCTTGTTATCATTTAATGCAAACCTATAAAGGCTCCATAAGTGTAAATATTGGAACGGGAACAGACCTTTCCATTAAAGAATTGGCGGAACTCATTGCAACTATTGTAGGTTATAAAGGTGAAATTGTTTGGAATACTGATAAACCAGACGGCACACCACGTAAATTATTAGATGTTTCTTTAATTCATAGTTTGGGATGGAAACATACTACGGAGTTGGAAGAAGGGATAAAGGAAGTGTATAAATGTATTATACTGAAATAGGTTGACCTTTTTTTGGTTGCTTTAACCGTTCAAAATATTTTTTTTAGCCGTTTAGAAG
>NZ_JAEINV010000012.1 GCF_016342705.1 Lutibacter sp.
CAAAAAACCTGTGAAGATATCTTCACAGGTTTTCATTATTTTTTTTAATAATCGTCAACCTATTTTAGGACGACTCATGAAATTTAGACTAGCGTCTTCTTTCTTGAATTCTAGCTTTTTTACCAGTTAATTCTCTAAAGTAGAAAATACGTGCTCTACGAACTCTACCTTGTTTGTTAACTTCAATTTTTTGAATTGCAGGTAAATTTATTGGGAAAATACGTTCTACACCAACTGTTCCAGACATTTTTCTGATGGTAAATGTTTCAGATGCTCCAGAACCTCTTCTTTGAATTACAGTACCTTTAAAAAACTGAGTACGTGTTTTTTCACCTTCTTTAATTTCATAGTATACAGTAATTGTATCTCCTGATTGAAATTGAGGCACTTCTTTTTTAGTTACAAATTCGTCTTGTACAAACTTTACTAAATTTTCCATTTCTATATTTTTATAAAAGTTTTTCAATAACCAACATTCACGATTTTCGTCAGAGGTTAATTTTGAGTGTGCAAATTTAATAAAAAAGATTAGTCTTCCAACAAATCTGGTCTTATTTTTTTTGTTCTTTCAAAAGATTGTTCATTTCGCCAATCTTCTATTTTTGGAAAGTTACCTGATAATAGGATGTCTGGAACCTTAAGTCCTTTATATTCAGAAGGTCTAGTGTACACTGGAGGCGATAATAAATTGTCTTGAAAACTATCTGTTAATGCAGAAGTTTCATCACCTAAAACTCCAGGAATTAATCTAATAATTGTATCACATAAAACCGCGGCGCCTAATTCTCCGCCACTTAATACATAATCGCCAATTGAAACTTCTTTGGTAATGAATAAATCTCTAACGCGCTGATCTACACCTTTGTAATGTCCGCAAAGAATTATTATATTTTCTTTTAATGAAAGTGTATTTGCTATTTGCTGATTTAAAGTTGGGGCATCTGGAGTCATATAAATAACTTCATCATACGTTCTTTCTGCTTTTAACTTAGAAATGCATTTATCTATTGGTTCAATCATTAAAACCATTCCTGCGCCACCGCCAAACTGATAATCGTCTATTTTTCCGTAATCATTTAACGCGTACGTTCTAAGGTCGTGAAAATGAACTTCAACTAAATTTTTGTCAATAGCACGTTTAATAATTGAATATTCAAACGGACTTTTTATTAATTCTGGTGAAACGGTAATGATATCAATTCGCATGTTGCAAATGTAAATCTTTTAATTTGAAAGTTGAAAATGAAAAGTTGAAAAGAATGATTAAACCAAAGTTGCTTTGATCATTCTGTCAACGTCGTAAAAATCTTTTTTCAAAATGCAGTTTTTAAAGCCTTTTTGCTCTAGTAAAAGTGTTATTTCATCACCCAAGTATTGATTGATTTCAAAATATAAACTGCCATTTTTTGTTAAATTATGTATAGCTAAATCTGCAATTTTATTGTAAAATATTAAAGGATCATTATCTTTTACAAAAAGCGCTAAATGAGGTTCATTGTCAACAACATTTTTTTGCATTAATTCTTTTTCTAATTCTCTAATGTAAGGTGGGTTACTTACTATAATGTCATATTTTTCTTGTAAAATTTCAATATCTAAAATATTAGCTTCTACAAAATTGATATTTACATTGTTTTTTAGGGCATTTGTTTCGGCAACTTTTAATGCTTCAGTAGAAACGTCAACAGCATATATTTGTGCTTTTGGAAAAAATTTAGCTAATGAAATAGCAATACAACCGCTACCTGTTCCAAAATCTAAAATTTTTAATTCCGATTCATTTTTATAGTCATTTACAATCCAATTTACCAACTCTTCTGTTTCTGGACGAGGAATTAAAACACTATTATTTACTTTAAAAATAAGTCCGTAAAATTCTGTTTCACCAATAATATATTGAATTGGAACCTGTTTTTTTAATTCTGATAAAGCATTTTGAAGATAATTTAAATCAACTTCGTTTATTATAAACTCTGGTTGAAGCGCTACTTCAATTCTCGTTAAGTGTAACTTGAATTTTGATAATAAATTAAAAAATGATTGTATTTCAGTTTCAGGAAATAATTCTGAAAGTTCAGAAAAAAAATATTTTTTAAATTGTAATAGTCTCATTATAAATCATTAAGCATCCATAAATTACACGAATAATGACCTGTATCTCCCATTGGAGCATCTAAGTCTTTAAAACCAACCTTTCTGTAAAGTTTTCTAGCATCTTGCATATAAGGTAAGGTTTCTAAATAGCAGTGTTCAAAACCGTATTCTTTAGCTTTTTTTAAGCAAATGTCCATCATTTTACTTCCTAAACCAATTCCTCTCGCTTCTGGTAAAAAATACATTTTTTGTAACTCACAAACGTTACCAGAATAATTGTCAAGTTGTTTAATGCCAGCACCTCCAAAAATTTCTCCATTTTTTTCAACAACAAAGTAAATTGCTTTTTCAATTGTATAGGCTTCAAACAATGTGTCTAAAATTTTATCGGCATATGCAGTTCCCACTTTTGGAACTCCAAATTCAATTAAAACTGATCGAATTGCTGTTGCTATTTTTGAATTATCTTCAGGTTTAATTTCTCTAATTAGAAAGTTGTTAAGAGTCATTTTAATGTACTATTTTTACAACGTGAATATACACGAAAAATATATAAAACGTTGCATACAATTGGCAAAAAGTGGTTTGGGAACCACATATCCTAATCCAATGGTTGGCAGTGTAATAGTTTTAAATGATAAAATTATTGGTGAAGGCTGGCATAAAAAGGCAGGAGAACCGCATGCTGAAGTGCACGCAATAAACTCGGTAAAGGAAAAAAACCTGTTGAAAAAGGCAACTATTTATGTAAGTTTAGAGCCTTGTTCGCATTATGGGAAAACACCGCCGTGCGCAAATTTAATTGTTGAAAGTGGTATTAAAAAAGTAGTTATTGGCATTGTAGATAGCAATAGTAAAGTGAGTGGAAAAGGAGTAAAACATTTAATAGAAAACGGTTGTGATGTAGCGGTTGGAATTTTAGAAAAAGAGTGTTTTAATTTGAATAAACGATTTTTTACGTTTCATAAATACAAACGACCATTTGTTATTTTGAAATGGGCAGAAACCACAGATGGTTTTATTGATAAAATTAGAACTGAAAACTCGGATAATTCTCCAAATTGGATTTCTAATACTTATTCTCAGCAATTAGTTCATAAAATGAGAGCTGAAGAACAAGCAATTTTAGTAGGAACAAACACAGCTTTAAATGATAATCCTAGTTTAACAGTTAGAAATTGGACAGGAGAAAACCCAATACGAATTGTTTTAGATAGAAGCACTAAAATTCCGAAAGCATATAATTTATTAAATGGAAACACCAAAACCATTGTTTTTTCTGAAGTAAAACATAATATTGATTCTGAAAAAAATGTAATTTTTGAACGGATTGATTTCAATAAAAATGTCACAGAACAAGTGTGTGAAGTTTTATATAATTATGAAATTCAATCGGTAATTATAGAAGGAGGGAAGCAAACTTTACAAAGTTTTATAGATGCTAATTTATGGGATGAAGCTTTTGTTTTTATTGGAGATGTTACATTTAATGAAGGGTTGTCAGCTCCCAACATTAAAAAAGCACCATTTAAAACGGTGGTAATTTTAAATGATACTTTAAAAGTTTTTAAAAACTATTAGTTAGTTGGTTTTTTCAAACATTTCAACTTTAGTTTCGCCAGTAGATTTTTTATAGCCTCTAAACATTCCTGTTGAGTTAAAATCCCAATAAACATCGCCATTTTTATCTAATAAAATCATTCCACCTTCACCACCTAATGGCCCAATTTGATTGAAAAGTACTTCGTGCAATGCTTCAGCAGGAGATAAACCTTTGTATTTGATTAAACTAGATACTTCGTGAGCGGCAACAGTTCTAATAAAATATTCACCAGTTCCTGTAGCTGAAATTCCACAAGTTAAATTATTGGCATACGTTCCGGCTCCAATAATTGGAACATCACCAATTCTACCATATTTTTTGTTGGTCATTCCGCCAGTAGAAGTTCCGGCAGCAATATTTCCATTTTTATCAATAGCAACAGCGCCAACAGTTCCAAATTTATGATCATCAATTAATTCATTATTTATTAAAAATGCAGTATGATCTAATTTCGTTTTTTCTTTTCCTTGAAGTTCTTTTAACTGATTCATTCTTTTTTCAGTAAAAAAGTACGAACTATCTACCATTTCAATACCGTATTTAGCGGCTAAAATTTCAGCTCCTTTTCCAGATAGTAACACGTGAGAAGAGCTATCCATTACAATTCTGGCTGCTAAAATCGGATTTTTTATATGGTTAACATTGGCAATTGCCCCTGCATTTAAGGTTTTTCCATCCATAATGGCAGCGTCCATTTCTTGATTTCCTTCGCTATTATAAACAGCACCTTTTCCAGCATTAAAAAGCGGTGAATCTTCCATAATATTAATCGCTGCTTGTACGGCATCTAAAGAAATTCCTCCTTTTTCTAAAATAGCGTAACCAGCTTTCAAAGCTTCTTCAAGCTTAAGCGTATAGGCTTCTTGTTGTTCTTCTGTAAAATATTCTTTTTTAATTCCACCAGCTCCACCATGTATAACAATAGCAAAAGAATTTGGTTCTCTAGTAGTTGTATCTTCTTTTAAATTGCTTTTTTGGTTGCAACTAGCCAAAATGAATGCTAAAACAACTACATAAAATAAATTTTTCATATTGATTTGTATTAATTACTCAAATATATTCATTTTTAAATAGAAATTTTAAAACTTAGAATTGATATATTTGTTTCTTTAAATCACTAGTTATTTTAGAAAAAGATACATATAATACTATTAAAGCAGCTGTTGGAGATGCTTTGTATAAAGAGAAAGGAAGTAAATTTATTGGGTTTGCTTTTCCTGTAACTTCTGAAGATGAGGTAAAAATTTATATAGAAGAATTGAAAAAGAAGCATCATTCCGCAAGGCATTGGTGTTATGCTTGGCAAATGGGTATAGAAGAAATTCAATACAGAGCAAATGATGATGGAGAGCCAAATAATTCTGCGGGTCAGCCTATTTATGGCCAAATTTTATCAAATGAAATTACAAATGTATTGGTAGTTGTTGTGCGTTATTTTGGTGGGACAAAGTTAGGTGTTGGTGGTTTGATAAGTGCTTATAAAACAACAGCAAAATTAATTTTAGATGAAGCCAAAATAATTGAAAAAACAATAGATGTTCATTTTCAACTAAATTTTGAATATGTAGATATGAACAAAGTTATGAGAATAATAAAAGAACATAACATTGAAATTCTGCAACAGAAAATGGCATTAAATTGTGAATTTTTAATTTCAATTAGAAAAAAATACGCTGCTATTGTACAGCAATCTTTTGAAGATTTAAGATGTTTAAAAATTAAAGAGATTACAGAATAAATTTTTCAATTTTTTCTAAAATCGCAGGTGGAATTCTCATAGGTCTGTTTGTTTTCATGTTCACAAAAACTAATGTTGAATTGGCAGTTGTTAATAAATCACCTTTCTCATTTCTTAATTCATACTCAAAATCAATTTTTGCGGTTGGTTTTTTAATTAAGGTTGTTTTTAAAGAGAGTAAATCGTCATATTTTGCAGGGTTCAAGAAATTTGTATTTAGACTAATTACAGGTAACATAATTCCTGACTCTTCCATATTTTTATAGGTAATTCCTAATTCTCTTAACCATTCTGTCCTACCTAACTCAAAGTATTGCGCATAGTTTCCATGGTAAACAAAACTCATTTGGTCAGTTTCTCCGTATCTTACTCTAAATTTAATTATATTTGATAACATTTTTATTTTTTTAAAATGTTATGTTACGTAAAAAAAAAATAATAATCAATAGGTATTTTATTTTTTTATGATGAAAAATATTCACATTTTTGTAATACCAAAAACATTTAGGGTTTACTCTAAATTATCGGCTTAAATAAACATTAAAATACGATTTAACCAACAATGACTAAAACTGCTTCATCAGTTTGGAAGGAATGCCTATCTTTTATACAGGATAATATTAAGCCGCAAGCATATAAAACTTGGTTTGAGCCGATTAAGCCAATAAAATTATCTGGCGAGGCATTAACCATACAAGTACCAAGTAAATTTTTTTACGAATGGTTGGAAGAGCATTATATTAAATTGTTAAGAGTTGCATTATTGAAGCAATTAGGTGAAGATGCTAAATTGATTTATGATGTTAGAATGGAAAATAACTACAGTAGTAATAATCCACATACTGTAAAGTTTCCTAGTTCCAATAGAAACCCAATTAATCCACAGGGAGTTAACGTTCCGATAGATTTAAATAAGCGAGAGTTGAAAAATCCGTTTATTATTCCAGGTATTCAAAAAGTTAAAATTGAATCTCAATTAAATCCAAATTACAATTTTGAAAGTTTTGTGGAAGGAGATTCAAATAGGTTAGCGCGTTCTGCAGGAATGGCAGTAGCAAATAAGCCTGGAGGTACATCATTTAATCCATTATTAATTTATGGAGGTGTTGGTTTAGGTAAAACACATATTGCACACGCAATTGGTGTTGAAATTAAAGATAAATATCCGGACAAAACGGTATTATACATATCTTCTGAAAAATTTACACAACAATATATAGATTCTGTAAAAGGAAATACGCGTATAGATTTCATTCATTTTTATCAAATGATTGATGTTTTAATTATTGATGATGTTCAATTTTTATCGGGTAAAACGGGAACTCAAGATGTATTCTTCCATATTTTCAACCATTTACATCAAAATGGTAAACAGGTAATTTTAACATCTGATAAAGCACCTGTAGACATGCAGGATATTGAACAACGTTTATTGTCTCGTTTTAAATGGGGATTGTCTGCGGAGCTACAAGCACCTGATTATGAAACACGTGTATTAATTTTACAAAATAAATTATATCGTGATGGTGTTGAAATGCCAGATGAAATAGTTGAATATATTGCAAAGCATATAAAATCAAACGTGCGTGAATTGGAAGGAGTTTTAATCTCTATGATTGCACAAGCATCTTTTAATAGAAAAGAGTTTACGTTAGTATTAGCAAAACAAATTGTTGATAAGTTTGTAAAAAACACCAAACGTGAAGTTTCTATTGAATATATTCAAAAAATTGTATCTAATTATTTTGAATTAGATGTTGCAACATTGCAATCTAAAACTAGAAAGCGCCACATTGTTCAAGCACGTCAATTGGCTATGTATTTTGCTAAAAGAATGACCAAAGCTTCATTGGCAAGTATTGGGTCTCAAATAGGTAAAAGAGACCATGCAACTGTACTTCACGCTTGTAAAACTGTTGATAACTTAACAGAAACAGACAAGCAATTTAAAAAATACGTTGAAGACATTACGAAGAAGCTTACTTTTTAAATAAATTTCATGACAAGAATATTAATGGTTTGTTTAGGTAACATTTGCCGTTCACCATTAGCAGAAGGGATTTTAAAATCTAAAGTATTTAGTTTTAAAACTTTTGTTGATTCTGCGGGCACCGGTGCTTACCATATTGGAAAAAAACCAGACCCTCGTTCCATATCAATTGCAAGCATAAATGGATTGGATATTACTGACCAACGTGCTAGAAAATTTACTATTGAAGATTTTGATAGCTTCGATTTAATTTATGCAATGGATAATTCTAACTTTCATAATATTATTGATTTAGCTAGAAATGATGAGGATAAATCTAAAGTAAAACTTATTTTAAACGAAGTTTTTCCAGACGAAAATTTAGATGTGCCAGATCCATATTATGGTGGAGAATTTGGGTTTAAAAATGTATATAAAATGTTAGATGAAGCCTGTGATGTAATTTCAAAAAAAATAAATCCAAATGTCTAAAAATAAAGGATCTTTATATTTAATACCAACTACTTTAGGTGATTGTGACCCTTTAGATGTTTTGCCATTAACTGTAAAAAGAGCTATTGAGACTTTAGATAATTTTATAGTTGAAAATGAAAAAACTGCAAGGAAGTTTATAAAAAGCATTACACCTGAGAAATCACAACCATCTTTAAAACTTTTTAAATTAGATAAATACGCTGATCCAATGGAGGTTTTAACGTATTTAGATGTTTGTGAAGAAGGTATTTCTGTCGGCTTGTTATCTGAAGCAGGTGTACCTGCAATTGCAGATCCTGGAGCTGATATAGTGAAGTTAGCCCACGAAAAAGGAATTAAGGTAATTCCGTTAGTGGGACCTTCATCAATAATTCTTGCCATGATGGCTTCTGGATTTAATGGGCAAAATTTCGCTTTTAATGGGTATTTACCAATTGATGCTTCAGAAAGAAAAGTAGCATTAAAAAACTTAGAGAAATTATCCCTAGAGAAAAATCAATCTCAAATATTTATTGAAACTCCGTATAGAAATGATAAGTTTTTACAAGATTTAAAATCTATATTACATCCTGTAACAAGATTATGTGTTGCTTGTGATGTTACATTGCCTTCAGAATATATTAAGACTTTAAATATCCAAGATTGGAAATCTGAAAATCCAGATTTGCATAAAAGACCTGCAATATTTATAATTCATAGAGAATAAAAAAAGGCTAAACAATTGTTTAGCCTTTTTTTATCGTTCTATTTTAGTGTTTTATTTCAGGTTTCTTATCGGCCTCAATAAATGAAACATCATATCCTGAAAATTGTTTTAAATAATTTCTTACAGAGGATCCAAAGGCATCAGAGAAATAAAAATCTCCATTACTTCTAAGGAATTTCTTTACATTTCCAGCTCCGGCTAAATGTGCTGCTGCTAAAATACCTGATTCTGTAATTTTAATGCCATCAATTTTCTTTCCTACGGTTCTCTCAATATCCTTTCTTAAAATCCATTTATTTAAAGAACATAATGCTAAAAACGCTTGTTCTTGTAATTTTGGAGTGTTTAAAAATCTATGAGTATCGTAAATGTTGAACCGTTCTAAGGTGCTTCTTCCAAATTGGTATTTTCCTAAATAGCCATAAGAGTTTACAATATCATATTGTCCTTGTGATTCTTTAAAAGCAATTGCCTCTCTAAATCCGTTGTACATTTTGCCAACAAAAGGAATGTTATTGTACTCTAAGAAAATACTTTCTTCTTCAGTAGGAACAGTACTTACAACTTCCGCTGCAATCCTGTTTTTGCTGTTGTTGTTTTTGCCTTTTGTAAAACTTGATATAAAAATTACAAGAGCCAAACAACTTAATATTAGTATTGTTTTTTTCATAATTTAAAGGTTTTGAGCCTATTAAATTTCGGGGCAAAGGTAAATTTTATTTTTACACTACCAATATTTTTTGACTAAAATGCACTTTTTTAGTACTTTTTTAACGATTTTTATGTTACGAAAACGTTGTATAAGGTTTTATAAATCAGGAAGTTGTTTGTTAGAATTATCTATTTATTCCTTGTTTTGATAACCAAATTTGATATTTTGCAGCATATTGATTGTGTTGCGATAAGGTTTTTGCAAACTCGTGCGTTCCTATTTTTGTAATGCTTGCACACATAAAAAAGTAATCATGTTTAGCCGGATTTAAAACAGCATTTATAGATGAAATATCAGGCATTGAAATAGGGCCTGGAGGTAAACCTAAATTTTTGTAAGTATTGTAAGGAGAGTCAATTTCAAGATCTTTTGTTAAAACTCTTTTTATAACAATATTAGCAACTAATTTTTGTTTTACAGCAAAAATAATAGTTGGATCAGCTTGTAGAGGCCATTGTTCTTGCAATCTGTTTAAGTATAATTTAGCAACCATTGGTCTTTCACTTACTGTTGAAGTTTCCTTTTGAACAATAGAGGCCAATGTAACTACTTCATTAGGAGTTAAATTTAATTTTTTAGCTTTTTCTAATCGTTCAGAATTCCAAAATCTTTTGTATTCATCGTTCATTTTTGATCGGAAAAGATTGGCAGATGTATTCCAATAAAACTCATAAGTATTTGGAATGTACATAGCTAAAGCTGTATTTTCATTAAATCCACTTTCTTTTAAAAATGTAGTATCTTGAAATGCTTTTAGTAATGTGATAGAATCGGCTTCAATTTGTTGGGAAATTCTTCCAGCTAATTTTTCAAAACTATCTTGGTTGTTAAAAGATAATTTTACCGCTGTCTGCTTCCCATTTCGCAATATGTTAATTAATTTATTATTGCTCATACCTTCGGTAATTTTATATTTACCTGGCTTTATTCCATTAGGGTAATCTTTTAGGTTAGCAATAAAACTAAAGGTATTCACTCTTTTTAAAAAAGGGCGCACTAAATTTTCAACAGTGGCATAATCGCTATTGGTTGGAATGTATATAAAACCTTCTTTTATAGTATTTGGTTTGTAAATTTTAGTATAAAAATTAAAACCTAAAACAATTCCTAAAATCACTAATAGGCTGATAATTAATAAAAAAAGTTTCTTTAAATTCATTGGTGTTATTTAATTAGTTGATAGAGTAACTCGTCTTTATAAGTTGATTTTGTGAAAATCCAGTCCTTTTTTAAACCTGCTAATTTAAAATTAAACTTTTCAAAAAGGGCAATACTTTTTTTGTTATCAGCAGTAATATTGGCAAATATTTGGTGAATATTTAAATATTGAAAAGCATAATCAATAATTAATTCTAACGCTTCCGAAGCAAAGCCATTGTTTTCATATTCAGGTAATAGAAGAATTCCTATTCCCACTCTGTTGTGTTGTGGATTAAAATCAAATAAATCAATCATTCCTACAGGAACATTTTCAGTGTTACAAATTATAAATCGATATTGTTTAGCTTCATAAATATCCTGATGTGCGTTTGCAATATATTGTTTTAATAAATACTTAGAAAAAGGGATTTGTGTGCTGCTAATTTTCCAAAAAGACATATTATTTTCTGTGGTGTACAAAAAATCTAAATCTTCTGGTTCTAAAGCTCTTAAATTAATATGTTTGCCAATTAAGTTAATCATTATATATCAATATCTCCTTCAAAAACAAATTTTGCCGGTCCTTTTAAAAATACATTGGTGTAATTAGAGCCTTCATTTTGAAAAGAAACTTCTAAATTCCCACCTAAAACTTCAATTTTAACAGTGTTTTTATTAGTTTTTTGTGCTTTATGCGCTGCAATTGCAACTGCAGTAACACCAGTTCCACACGCCAAAGTTTCATCTTCAACACCTCTTTCGTAAGTTCTTACTTTAAAAGTATCATCATTTAAAATTTCAACAAAATTCACATTAGCTCCTTCCTGAAAGTAAGGTGAACCATATCTAATTTTTGCACCTTCTTCTTTTACGTTTATTGCAGAAACTGCGTTGCAAAAATTAACGTGATGTGGTGAGCCAGTATTTAAAAAAGAATGTGTTTTTTCTTCAACTATATTGTCAACATCAATCATTTTAAGGCTTACAATTTTATTTTCAACACTTGCAAAATGCAATCCATCAACAGCATTAAAAGTAGTTTCATTTTCAATAATACCTAATTGTTTGGCAAATGCAACCAAACATCTTCCACCGTTGCCGCACATGCTTCCTTCATTTCCATCAGCATTATAATACACCATTTTAAAATCTTGTTCTTCAGAAGGTTCTAGTAAAATAAGTCCATCAGCACCAATCCCAAAACGGCGATTGCATAATTTTTCAATTAGCTGAACGTTTTTTTTAGGAAAAAAGAGACTTCTATTATCTACCATAATAAAGTCGTTTCCTGTACCTTGATATTTGTAAAAATGTAATTTCATTGGTACAAATGTACTAAAATATCTATAGGTTTTATGAAATTAAAATAGTTGAAATTCATTTTTGTTAAAATGCGTTAAATGAGCGTTAATAAAGCGTTAAAGCATTTTTTTGAATATAATAAATGTATAATTTTGAGTGTTAATTAATAAATTTTAAAATAAATAAAGATGAAAAAAATATTGAGTATTGTGCTGTTTTCAGCTTTAGGTGGCGCTTTAACTTTGGGAGCATATAAATTATTTGTTGAAAAACCTCAAGTAGTATTTGAACAATCTAGTTTAGAGAAACCCACTACAGTTCAAGCAAATTATACAAATGCAATGCTTGGTGCGGCTGAAAATACCGACTTTACAGTAGCGGCCGAAAAAACACTAAACTCTGTTGTTCACGTAAAAAACACGATGCTACAAACAGTTAAAGATCCATATGCTGAGTTTTTCTATGGGCAAGGTAATGGAACGCGTCAATTTTCTCAGGTAGGAACTGGAAGTGGAGTTATAATTTCTTCAGATGGCTATATAGTAACAAATAATCATGTAATTAATAAGGCTACAGATATTTCAGTTATTTTAAATAATAAAAAGGAATATAAAGCAAAAATTATTGGTACAGATCCAACAAATGATATTGCTTTAATAAAAGTTGATGCCAAAGATTTACCGTATGTTACTTTTGGAGATTCTGATCATATAAAAGTGGGTGAATGGGTATTGGCAGTTGGTAATCCGTATAATTTAACATCAACAGTTACGGCAGGAATTGTAAGTGCTAAAGGGCGAGATTTAGATGGAAACGGAAGTGTAGATTCTTTTATTCAGACCGATGCGGCTGTAAATCCAGGGAATAGTGGTGGAGCTTTGGTAAATGCACGTGGTGAACTTATTGGAATTAATACCGCAATTTCATCAATGACAGGTTCATTTGTGGGTTATTCTTTTGCGGTGCCTTCAAACATTGCTAAAAAAGTTATTGAAGATTTAATGGAATATGGTAATGTGCAAAAGGCTATTTTAGGAGTTGTTGGAGGTGAATTAGATGGTAAAATTGCCGAAAATCTAGATCTTAAAAATACAGAAGGTTTTTATATTTCTGATGTGTCGGAAAATACGGGAGCTGCAAAAGCTGGGTTAAAAGCAAAAGATATAATTATTCAGTTAGATGATGTTAAAATTTCTACATTTTCAGATTTAACAGGGTTTTTAAGAACAAAAAGACCAAATGATAAAGTTCAGGTTACTTATTTAAGAAATGGAGAGCAAAATAGTGTACAAGTTACATTAACAAAAAATGAAATAAGTAAAGTAAGTACACTTGGCTTGGAATTGAAAAATTTAGAGAAACCAGAACTTAAAAAATTGAAAATTGAAAATGGAGTAAAGGTTTCTGATATTTTAAATAAAGAATTAATAAGTTACGGCGTAAAAAAAGGGTATGTAATTATTGAAATAAATGATAAAAAAGTTTTTTCTGTGGATGATGTAAATGATATGATTTCTGCAAAATCATCTAATGAAGTTTTACGTATAGTAATGCTAAATTTAAATGGTGAATTAGAACGTTATATTTTCAGATAACAGAAAGTTTGTTTGATGTTTAAAAAACCTTTCAATTTTTGAAAGGTTTTTTTTGTTTAAAATAGTTTGCGAAAACGTTTGAAATAGGTATTTTTGCCGAAAATTTAAACAACACAACATAATATGTCATTTAACGAACTTTACGAAAAAGAACTAGCTTTTCAAACCGATAGAAGAAGAGCTACAGTTGAATTTATTAGAATTATTAGTGATTTATGGTATGAAGATACTATTGAATTGGTTTTGTTTAGAAATCAATTAATTGATAGAAATGTAAGTGAAATTTTAAATTTGGTGGAGTACGCAAGCGACTTTGTACAAAAACCTATTTCTATTTTTGATGCTGTTGAAATTGCACGAGAAATTAAAAGTCAAGCATTTCCACCTTCAAAAATTGATATTGGAAAATTAGTGTATGAGTTTCATTTAGATGATGACCAACATTCTATTAGAGATTTTGTAGTTGAACGACTTGAAGCGGCAAATAATTCAGAAGAAATTGAACCAAAAGATGTTGTTTTATATGGATTTGGAAGAATTGGGAGGTTAGTTGCACGTGAATTAATGGCAAAAGCTGGTAAAGGTAATTTAATGCGTTTGCGTGCCATTGTTACACGCGATGAAATTACAGAGGCAATTTTAGAAAAGAGAGCTTCTTTATTAAGAAATGATTCTGTTCACGGAGATTTTCAAGGAACTGTAAGTATTAATTTTGAAAAAAAAGCATTAATAATCAATGGTACAACTGTTCATATAATTAGAGCAAATGCACCAGAAGAAATTGATTACACCCAATATGGAATTTTTGATGCTTTAATAATTGACAATACAGGTGCTTTTAGAGATAAAGAAGCTTTAAGTAGACATTTAAAATCTAAAGGCGCTTCAAAAGTATTACTTACTGCGCCAGGCAAAGGAGTTCCAAATATTGTTCATGGTGTAAATCATAAAGAATATAATCCAAAAGAAGTAAATATTTTTTCCGCAGCTTCTTGTACCACAAATGCAATTACGCCAATTTTAAAGGTTATGGAAGAAAGTTTTGGTGTAGTAAGTGGACATTTAGAAACCATACATGCTTATACTAACGATCAGAATTTAGTAGATAATATGCATAAAAAATACCGTAGAGGTAGAGCTGCAGCTTTAAATATGGTAATTACAGAAACTGGTGCAGGACAGGCAGTAACAAAAGCGTTGCCTTCTTTTGAAGGAAAATTAACATCAAATGCTATTCGAGTTCCTGTACCAAATGGATCTTTAGCTATTCTAAATCTAAAATTGGAAAATGCTGCAAGTAAAGAAACTATTAATACTGTTATGAAAAAATATGCTTTAGAGGGTGATTTGGTGGAGCAAATTAAATATTCCTTAAGTAATGAATTGGTTTCATCTGATATTGTTGGAACATCGGCTCCGGCAATTTTTGATAGCCACGCTACAATTTCAAATAATGATGGCTCTAATGCTGTGTTATATATTTGGTATGATAATGAATATGGATATAGTCATCAAGTTATTCGTTTGGCGCGTTATATTTCTCAAGTGAGGAGATTTGCGTATTATTAATAATTAAAGAAAGCCTCAAGAAAATAGTTTCTTGAGGCTTTCTTTAATTTAATTGTAAAGTTATGTGAAAATTATTTGCGTTCTGTCACCATCACACATTTCATAAAATTCTCCAATGGTTATTATATCAGAAACTTCATCAGACAAGTCTTCTTTTTTTAACTTAAACATATCTACAGCTAATTTACAGGCATAAATTTCGCCTCCACCAGCAGTAATCATTTCTAAAAATTCATCAACAGGTGGCATTCCTAATGCATCCATTTGTTTACGCATCATACTTGAAACTGCAGATTCAACTCCAGGTAATCCACCAAGCATGGTTGGAAAAGGTATTCCACCAGGCATTCTCATTGCAGGATTTCCAGTAGTAGCTGTATGTAAATGATTCATTGCTTTTTTAGTAATACCATCTAATCCAAAAAATGTAAAAAATACTTTGGTTTCTATACCTTCCATTACGGCACCATTTGCCATAACTAAACTAGCATAAACATCTTCTAAACTTCCTTTGGCACATATTAAGCAAACTTTTTCTAAAGGTTTTTTTTCTGTACTCATTTTTTTGTTTTTTATTTATTAAGTAAACTGGTTAAGTATTTTAAATACAACTAGTTGGTTTTGGTATTCCTGCAATTTTAGATGAAAATTTTAATGGTCCTTTTGGAAATAAAACATATAATTGTTTTACATCTACAATTCCTGATTTTCCAACACTTCTAATAGTTAAAGCTTCTTTTGCTAAAGTTTTTTCACGTAAATAATTGATAACTTCAAAATGTTTTGGTGTTAATTCAATTCCTATTTCCGTTGCAATTTCTTTTGCAATTTCTTCATTCCATTGATTCATATCATCTAAGTATCCGTCTTCTGAAACGTTTACTGAAACTCCTGCTATAGTTTTTACTGACATAATTTTTATTTTTTATTGTTATTTTAAATTGTCTATTTTGTTTCTGGTTTAATATCAAATACTTTTCCTTTAAAACTCATGTTTCTCGATACAAAAGGAATTGCAATTCCTTTTAAAAGCATATTCCAGTAAATCCAACGGAAAGCCATTTTCCCCCAATGATTTAATACACTTTCTTTTAATAATTTAAGCGGACCAAATTTTGCGAACGGAAAATTTCCATGAACTGGTTCGGTTACATAATTAAAATCAATTAATAACGCTTTGTTATTTCCTGTTTCAATAAAACAATTTGCGTGGCCATCAAATTCTTTTTTAAGAGGATAACCATCAATGTATAAAAGGATATTATCAGTTAATGTTTCTGCTTGAAAATGTGCTACAGAACCAGCTTTGGAGGCTGGAACATTAGTTGCATCTCCAATCACAAAAATATTTTCATGTGCTTTTGACTGTAAAGTATTGTGATCAGTTGGTATAAAATTTAAATCATCACCTAAACCAGATTTAGCAATAACTTCGTCACCCATATTGGTTGGAATAGTTATCAATAAATCGAACGGAATCTCTCTTTCAGCATAATCTATAATTACTTTTTTATCATTATCGACACTTTCAATAGCAAAATCGGTTTCAATTTTTATGCCTTTATCTTTTAACAAATAATTCAATGCAGTTGTACAAGTTGGTTTTGTGAAAGCGCCTGAAAGTGGCGTTACATAAGTAATTTCTACTTTATCTCTAATCCCTTTTTTACGGAAATAAGCATCAGCTAAAAATGAGAATTCTAATGGTGCAACAGGACATTTTATAGGCATTTCAGTGATATGTACCACTAATTTTCCACCTTCCCAATTTCTAAGTTTGTCTCTTAGGGCTAAAGCACCTTCATAGGTGTAAAAATCAAAAATATCTTTTTTCCATAAAGGACCAATTAATCCTGCGGTTTCTTCCGGAGCAATTTTAGATCCAGTTGCAACTATTAATACATCATAATATAAAGTTTCATCTTCTAATTGTACTTTGTTTTCTTCAGGAAAAATTTGTTCAATTTTCTTTTGAATATATACTACTTCTTTAGGAATAAATTTTTTTCCAACTTTTTTTACTTGTTTTTCAGTATAAATATCAAAAGGAAGAAATAAAAAACCAGGTTGGTAATAATGTGTTTTATATTGATCAACAATAGTAATTTTCCATTGATCTTTATATAATTTATGTATTAAATGGTTTGCCATCATGGTTCCTGATGTGCCCGCACCTAAAATTATTAAGTTTTTCATATCTAGTACTTTAGTTTTAATTATTGCAATTAAAGACATTAAGTTAATTCCTTTAATTTTTAGTAAAGTTACTTTAGTCACATAATATTTAATATGATAAAAGTCAGTATGCAATGTCACTTTAGTTACATTGTGATTATATAATTAATTGATATGCTGTATGTTTTTTGGTTTAGTTTTTCAAAAAAAATATGAGTACTTTTAGCCAACAAAATATAGGTATGCAAGTAACAATTGAACAAAGGATTTTAGATTTACGAAATGAGTTAAATCAACATAATTATAATTATTATGTACTAGATACTCCTATTATTTCTGATTTTGAATTTGATAAAAAATTAAAGGAATTAGAAAAATTAGAATTTGAAAATCCACAATTTTATGATTCAAATTCACCTACACAAAGGGTAGGAGGAGAAATCACCAAAAATTTTACGACCGTTACACATAAAAACAGAATGTATTCGCTAGATAATTCATATTCGAAAGAAGATTTATTTGATTGGGAAAAACGTATTCAAAAAATAATAGGTACTGAAGATATTACATATACGTGTGAATTAAAATATGATGGAGCCTCTATAAATTTAAGTTATGAAAATGGTGTTTTGGTTAGTGCTGTTACCAGAGGAGATGGATTTCAAGGAGATGAAGTGACAGCGAATATTAAAACAATAAAATCTATTCCGTTGGTTTTAAAGGAGCCTTTTTTAGAGAATTTTGAAATTAGAGGCGAAATAATTTTGCCTTTTGATGGATTTAATAAAATGAATGAAGAACGTATTGATATTGGTGAAGAACCTTATAAAAACCCTAGAAATACAGCTAGTGGAAGTTTAAAATTACAGGATAGTGCAGAAGTAGCTAAACGACCTTTAGATTGTTTGTTATATCATATTGTGGCTAATAAAAATCCAATAGCAACCCATTTTGAAACCTTAGAAAAAGCTAGAAAACTTGGATTTAAAGTGCCTCCAGCAATGGCAGTTTGCAAATCTATGGAAGCGGTATTTACTTTTATTGAAAACTGGAATGTCAAACGTTTTGATTTGCCTTATGAAACTGATGGAGTGGTTGTTAAGGTGAATTCATTAGCGCAACAAGATGAGTTGGGTTATACGGCAAAATCACCTCGATGGGCAATTGCTTATAAGTTTAAAACCGAACAAGAAAGTACTATTTTAAATGACATTACCTACCAGGTTGGTAGAACTGGTGCTATAACACCAGTTGCAAATTTAGAACCTGTTCAATTGGCTGGAACTACAGTGAAAAGAGCTTCATTACATAATGCAGATCAAATTGAAAAGTTAGATATTAGAGTGGGAGATACCGTTTTTGTTGAAAAAGGTGGAGAAATAATCCCTAAAGTTGTGGGTGTAGATTTAGATAAGAGACCGGCTAATTCAGTAGCTACTAAATATATAACACATTGTCCGGATTGCAATACGGAATTGGTAAGAACAGAAGGAGATGCAAAACATTATTGCCCAAATGAATATGGTTGTCCGACACAAATTACGGGTAGAATTCAACATTTTATTAGCAGAAAAGCTATGAATATTGATGGCATTGGTTCAGAAACTATAGAGTTGCTTTTTAAAGAAGGACTGATTCATAATTATGCTGATTTGTATGATTTAAAGGAAGAGCAAATTATTCCTTTGGAGAGAATGGCAGAAAAATCCGCACAAAATATAATAGCAGGAATAGAAAAATCGAAAGAAATTCCTTTTGAAAAGGTATTATTTGCCTTAGGAATTAGATTTGTTGGTGAAACAGTTGCTAAAAAGTTGGCAAAACATTTTAAATCAATTGATAATTTAATGAATGCTTCTTTTGAAGAATTAATTACTGTTGATGAAATAGGTGAAAGAATTGCAAATAGTGTTATTGAATTTTCAACCAATTTGGTAAATATTCAACAAATAGTGCGTTTAAAAAGTTATGGTGTTCAATTGGAAGTTTCAGCCGAATCACTTTTAAATACTTCTTCAATTTTACAAGAAAAAATATTTGTGGTTTCAGGTGTTTTTACTCACTTTGATAGAAATGAACTAAAAAAATCCATTGAAGATAATGGAGGGAAAGTGGCGAGTTCCATTTCTTCAAAAACGACCTATGTAATTGCTGGAGATAATATGGGACCTAGTAAATTATCAAAAGCTGAGAGTTTAGGGATTCCAATTATTAGTGAATATGATTATTTGAAGTTTTTGGAGTAATTTAGTTAAAAAATCTCCATAAAAATATCGTAACCATATCTTAAAATCATTAAAGTTACTATTACTAAAAAAATGGTTCTAACAAATGTATTACCTCTTTTTAATGCCATTTTTGTACCTACTATATTTCCAGTTATATTGCATATTGCCATTAAAATTGCCAATTCAAGTATATAGTTGTCAAGTTTTATAAATACAATTAATGCGAAAATATTGGTTACACAATTTATTACTTTAGAGTAAGCAGAAGCCTCTACAAATTCAAACCCAAAAACAACGACAAAAGCCAACACCAAAAAACTTCCTGTTCCAGGACCAAAAAAACCATCATAAAAACCAATAATAAGTCCGATTAAAGAACCATAAATAATCATTTTATTGAATTTTAATTTTTTAGTTTGTATAGAACCTAAATCTTTTTTTATAAAAGTGTAAACAGCTATTAAAATTAAAATAACTAAAATTAATGGCTTTAGTGTATTTGCATTAATGTAACTAACCGTTTTTGCACCTAAAAAGGAAGCAATTGCTGCCCAAAAGGCAATTACAGCTAATACTTTATAATTAAATTTTATTTTTTTTGAATATTGTACGGCTGAAATACTTGTTCCAGAAAGCGCGGCAATTTTGTTTGTGCCAAACAATGTTGGAATATTGGTGTTTGGCAAATTAATTAATAGGGCAGGTAATTGAATTAATCCGCCGCCGCCTACAACGGCATCAATAAAACCAGCAACAAATGAAAAGAAGGCTAGTGAAATAAGACTTAAAAAGCCATAATCTGAAGCAAAGCTTAAAAGTTCCATGTCTTTTTAAGGTAATTAATATGGAAGTCAAATATATTATTTTTTAACTATTGTTAGCGTAATTTGTAGTGCTGTAATTAGGTGATAGTAAAATGCATTTTGAATAAAAGAATTTATAAAAAAGCACTAAAAAAATCACTCTGAACTTATTTTAGAATGGCAATTTATTGAATGGCAATTATTATGAAAACCAGAAACAAGTTTAATTTGTCTGAAATATAACTTTTCAGTAAGGCATATAATTTGCTATAAAAATTAGAGTTTATATATTATCTATAATAATTCTATTTCTTCTAATTTTAATTTTCCCTTCGTTTTCTAGTATTTTTAATAATCTTGAAACTACTACGCGAGATGTGTGAATATCATCAGCAATTTCTTGATGAGTAATTATTAAAGTGTTGTTATTCATAATTTTAACTTTATCAGTTAAATATTTATGAAGTCTGTCATCTAGTTTCATAAAAGCTAAACTATCAATAGATTCTACCATTTCAATTAAACGCATATGGTAACTATCAATAATAAAATGCCTCCAAGATTTATATTTCACCAACCATTCTTCAATTCTTTCAACCGGCACAAAAATTCCTTCTGTTTCTTTTTCGGTAATACCTCTAAACATACTTTTTGTGCGGTTAATACAATTTACAAAAGAAATGGCACAAGTATCACCTTTTTCAAGAAAGTACAATGCAATTTCCTCACCATTTTTATCTTCTCTTATAATTTTTACGGCCCCACATAAAATTAAAGGAACATGAGACATTTTATCACCAATGTCAATTAATAATTCATTGGGTTTTATGGTTCGGAGGATTCCAATATTTACAATTTCATCTATTAGTTCTTTTTCAAAAATAAGTGAATAGTAATCTTTTAATTTTTCACGAATGATTTCTTTATCTGTAGTCATATTTTTTTAATGCTGATTCTACAAATTTAAGAAAATATCATAAAAAAACTCCTGATTTCCATCAGGAGTTTTAGATTCAAATAATTTATAATTAAATAAATTAAAATTTAACTTGTAGTTGCATTAAAAGTGCGTCGTTATCTATAGTTGTAGCTGTTTCAATTTTATTTTGATAATTGATTTGTAATCTTGTATTATCATTAAAGAAATAGTTAACACCTAAAGTCATCATTTCTTGATACCCAATTTTTTTAATATCTAAATCTTGATCAAAAGTTTCATATTTAAATACTGGTTGCCATTGTTTATTTATATCATATGAAACCATTACATAGGCACCATCTCTTTTATTACCTAATTCTAATGGAGTTGATCCACAACCACCTCCGGCAGCTCTATTATAATCACCTTCATCATAAATATATTCACCAGTTACATTAAACTTGTTATAATTTAATGCAATTTCAGCTCCATATGAAGTTCTGTCAGTTTCGTTATTATTAGGGTATCCATATCTAAAGCTACCTCCAATTGTCATAAAGTCAAGAATTTTATACGATGCACGTCCAATAATATCTTTTTTAGTATTATTATCAGCAACTCCTAATCCTCTTCCATTCATTAATGCCAATGCATAACGGAATTTAGTTTTGCTAGTTCCACCTAATAACATTAAACCCATATCTCTTTGTGGTGCAACTAATTGGTCTGAAACAATAGCTCTATCAATAGTAGTTAAACTATGACAAGGAGTGTTAACTTCTAAACCAAATGGTTGTTTAAATGAACCAACAGAAACTTTTGCCCACTCATATTTATCATAAGTAATAAATGCATCCATTAAATACACGTTACCATCAGAAGATATAAAATCACTAGTTTCTAACATTACATAGTATGAAAAGGTTCTGTTAACTCTACCACGAACACCTAAACGAGCTCTTTTAAATTTAAAAGAACTAGTTTCATCATCCGTAAAATGAGAGTCATATTCTGGTTGAATATATCCAAAAAACGTTGTGCTACTAGTTGATGGAACTCCACTTGTACCTGCAGTTGCAGGAGCGTCACCTTCGCAACCTTGTGCAAATGAAGAAGCATAAGAAAGTGTAAAGAAGATTGTAAAAAGGAAAATTATTTTTGTTTTCATAATTTTTGTTATTTTAATTAAAGAAGCCCTAAAAATGTACGTTACTTATTGGTATATAAAACATCATTTAAAACAATGTGTTTACAATTTTTAGGGCTTTATATTATTAATTTTTTTATTATTTAGTTTCCAAATGGTAAATTTTTTGAAACACCAGTACTCCATTTGTTAGAAGTCCATGCAGTATTAGAATTGTACATTCCATTCATTCCAAATGATAAGCTGTATGCATCATACCCTAAAACTCTTAACCAAGCAGTAACAACAGCTGAAGTTTGACCAGTATAGCAGTAAGTAACGACTTTTGCATTTGGATCTAAAGCTAATACACTATTATCAGCTATTGATAATGGTTGAATTCTGTACGCACCTTTAATGTGTCCAAATCCTGTATAGTCAGCTGAACCAAAGAAATTATTTACAAAATAGTTGCTTGGAGCTGCTAATACATCACTTCCTTTAACAGTTTTAAATCCTGCAGCAACAACTTCTTCAACACGCTTTTTAAGAATTGCTTCACCTGTTGTAGATAAGCTAGTAAATGCAGGTTTTGAAAATACTTGATTTGCTGGAGCAGCATCATATGACCAGTTTGAATTTCCTTCTGCAATATTTCCAATATTATTATTCCAAGAACCTGCAGTTGTTGAATTCCATCCTGACATTCCCCATTTTAAAGCTTGGGTGTTTTTAAAGCCATACATACGCATTAAGGCAGTTGCATAACAAGCCGTTTGCCCTGTGTAGCAAACTACTAAAACAGGTTTAGCTCCAGCTGCAGTGCCTTCTGCTAAAATATTTGCAAAAACTACATTTTTTGCGCCTGCAATATGGCTAGTTGCATAATCAGCAGCACTTCTAATGTCTATAATATAATATTTGGCTAAAAAAGCAGGTAAATCAGCTTCTGTAGCTGGAGGAGCTGCAACAAATTTTGCTCCATCAACACTAGTATCTACATTAGGTAAATCTAAATTTGCCGATAGCATATAATCTGCCATTAAAGTTTGTGCAGGAGTTGATTCTATTAAAGTATCATCACCTTTATCGCATGAGGTTAAAAATAGAGTAGGAATTAAAAAAAGTCCAATTAATATTAATGATATTTTTTTCATGATATGTTTGTTTTGGTTATTATAATTAAGCCTTTTTGGCGTTGTTATTCTACTACTGGGTAATTATTAATTTCTTTTGCTGAAAATCCGTTCCAACCTTTACTATTTAAATTGGTATTCATATAGCTATTTGCACCATAGCCTAAATTGTATACATCATAACCTAAAATTTGTAGATAAGCTACAGCATAAGCAGCTGATTGACCAGTTTCGCAACTTACCAATATTTTTTTATCAATAGGTAATGTGTATAAATCTGAAGTTGAAGAAAGTGAAGTTCCTGGTTGGTATCTTAAAGCTCCTGGTACGTGACCAAAATTGTATTTTTCTTCACTTACGTAGTTAGCTGTATAAAAGTCGCTAGGGTTTTCAAAAACCACTTCAGCTTTTACAATAAAATCTTTGTAAGGTTTTGCAAATGCCTCTTTTAAACGAGCTTTTAAAATATCTTTTCCTTCAATTTTCCCCGTTGTGATAGTTGGTGTAGTACTTTTTTCTGGAAGAGGATTAGTTGTAGTTTCTAATTTGTCTGCAAATGCATCGGATGAATTTTTCTTCCAAATGTTTGTTGCAAATTCATCAGCCCAAGAACTCATTCCCCATTTTAAGTTATATACATTATTGTATCCTGCTAAACGTAATAAACCTGCATAATAAGCTGCTGATTGACCAGAGTAACATACAATTGTTATTTTGTCATAATTAGCAGGTATAATTTTTGTTTCAAAGTAATTTAATAATTCTGGACCTTCTACATTTTCTGCATTTTGGATATGTCCATAAGCATACCAGTCCTCACTTCTAATATCTAAAACCAGATATTTTTTGTTTTTAACATTTTCTTTAATTTCTGGAGCTAAAATTATTGCTGGAGCCAATTCACTATTAATGAAATTTCCATTGGCTTCTAAATATTGAACTAATAGTTCAAATTCAGTTGGATCATTTGTTTGTTGTTGGTTACTTTTAAAACTACTTAATAAAATGGTAGCTACAAAAAGTAGTGTTAAATATGATGTTAATTTTCTCATTCTTTAAATTATTTTAAATTAATATTTGGTTACAATTGTTGCTTTTATTTGCTATAATTGTTACATCAAAATTAATTACGAAACCGTTTTCTTTTTATGATTTATGTCATTAAACAGCTATATATAATTGGTCTGTTTAGTTACTTTAGTTACATAAGTAAAATACTGATAATTAAATAGTTATAATGAATTTTTTAAATTCAAATTTAAAGAAAAAGAGGAAGATAAAAGGGGTGGTTTTTTTAGTGCAATTTTGGGGCGTAAAAATATGCTTTTTTCGGCATGAAAAATAATTTGAGTTATAAAAATGTTTGCAAAAAAAAGCTGCTTTAGAAATAAAGCAGCTTATAATAATTTAAACTAACAACCACCTTCGGCGGGTTTTTTCTTCTTTTTTTGTACAGTAATTACTTTTTTAGGAGCAACAATTTTTACTGGAATAGGTTTTGGCTCAATTGAAGCCTTTTTAATGGATTCTTCAATAAATCCTTTTATATCTGCATATGATTTTTCAATCGTATCATTTTTTGAAATTAGCTTATTTTGATAATAACTATTTTCAATAGCAGCCATTTTTATATTAGTATAGCCAAGTTGATTTAACATTAAAAAAGGAATAGTAACATCATTTGTATTTGAACCATATAAAATAATTGTTTTATTCTCAGTTTTTAAGTTATTTAATAAATTGGTATTATAATCATTTAAAATTTCTGGAGTATATATGTTTATAGCATTTTCAATATGTCCTTTTTCAAATTCAAATTGATTTCTAACATCAATTAATGCTAAATTTTCTCCATTTAACTCTTCTAATGTTACAAAATAATTATTATTTGTAATATTTTCTAAAGTGCTTTTAGTATTATTAGTATATAAATGCTTTGGCTTTTTATATGATAAAACAGCTATTAAAACAACTAATATTGTTATTACCGCCGCAATTGATATTCTTTTAGTTTTTTCTAATTCTTTCATCTGTTTAAATTTTTTGTTTTATTGATCAGATGGAATTTGCATACTTTTAATTAATTGTAAGTAATGCATATTTCATAATTAATAATTTAATAAATTAACAACCTCCTTCAGCTGGTTTTTTCTTTTTCTTTTCAACCGTAATTACTTTTTTAGGGGCTGTTTTTTTAACTACAACTGGTTTGTCAACTTTAAATTGTTCTGGATAAGCTACTCCAAAAAACATACTTGCAGCTTTTCTAGTGCTGTAAAGTTCAAAATCTAAAGCTGTCATATTTTCACTTGGTTTGGTTGGATTTATAATTGTTTTGTACCATTCATTTAATCCTCCTTTTAAAACCTTTAAATTTTTATAGTTTAGTCTACTGCATAAAAGCCACGCTTGATCTGCATTAAAATTATCGTTTGAAAATAATATTACATTGTATTGGCTTTGGTTTAAATATGGAATAGAATCTTCATCTAATAATTTTTTTAAAGGAATATTTATAGCATTTGGCAGTGAATATTTTGCATATTCTGCTTCATCTCTAACATCAATTAAAATAAATGATGGGTCTTGATTCACTAATTTTTCAGCTAATAAGTCTGTTGAAATATATCTTTCAGGACTTATTGCTTTGCTTAATAATTCTTCAGGATTAATACCTTCATGTTTTTGATATTTAGGTAATAATACCAAACCTGCAGCAAGAATAACAAGTATTAGTGCTAAAATTGTGTATCTAAAAGTTAAAACTTTTGCTACTTTTCTATTAACCATTTTTATGTTATTTAATTAGTAAAATATTTTTTTTACTCTTTTTTTAATTTGATCTGAAAGTGCAAAAATTATAATTGCTGCTATTGTAAAAACAAAAACAAACCAATATCTATTTACACCAAAAGTATCCATTAATGTTATGTTTCCTTCAAAACTTCCTTCATAAATTGGTTGGAATAGGAAATATAATTCTGAAAAAATGAATACACCTATCATAATACCAATTACATAAATAATTGCATCAACTTTTCCTATAGCTACGGCGCATAAACTTGTTCCTGGGCAAAAGCCTCCAGCAACAAATCCAACTCCCATTATTGCTCCACCAATAATTGCACCCCATAAATATGTTGGATGAACATATAAGGAGCCCATATCTAAATATCCTAAATAATCCATATATAAAATACCTATTAATGATACCAATGCAGCAGTGAAAAATACTTTTAATACTGCAAAATCATAACCATAAAATACGCCAGCTAATTTTCTTGAGGAAGAAAAACCTGAAGCTTCTAACACAAATCCGAAAGCAATACCTATAATTATTGCTATTATATTACTCCATTCGTAAGGAATTACACCATTTGGAATTAAAGGTCCCATATATTTTGTTTTTTTATTTAATTAAATCCAATTTTTTCTAAAGAAATAGGCTACTAAAAATGCGGTCCCAAAGATGGCTAACATAGTTATAAAACCTCCAGTTGAAAGAACAGCCATTCCGCTTAAAGCAGCGCCACTTGTACAACCTCTTGCTATTTGAGCTCCTAACCCAAATAGTATTCCACCACCTAAGGCAAATATTAATCTGCGTTTTCTAGTAATTTTTGGTGAGTGTTGCACTCTCCATCCAATTCTACCTGAAAGACCACCAGAAATAAAGGCACCGATTAAAACTCCTAAAGTTTCAAAAACTAACCAGTTATTCATAGGTGATTCGTTATCTTTTATAAACTTACTGTAATATTCATTTTGCTCGGCATGGGAATGTGTTACAGTATTTACTATAGTTACAACACTACTTTTCATGGCACCACTAGCACCTAATCCTCTTCCAGTCATGTAAAAAGTGAATAGAATTAATATTCCAAGTAGAAATCCTCCAAAATATGGATTCCAATATATATGACTGTTTTTATTTGGGTCTATTTTTAGTTTTTTCATTTTAATATAGATAACGTGTTATTTGTCCAGCTTCCACAATTACAAATCTTAATACTAATCCTCCAATTAATACTAAAAGTGCAGGAACTGCAACAGGAACTTTAAAGCCAATAAGTTCAATTAATTCTAATATGGCAGGGACAATTAATCCCAGGATAATTACAAAGCCAAAGAACATTAAAGTAAATTCTCCTCCAACTAATAATTGCATTGCTTCTAATTGAACTTCTGATCCAGCGTACATTCCCATTAGCATATGTACAATTAAGCCTAATTCTAAAACAATTAGGGCTAAATCTATTTTGCCAAATAAATGTTTTTCTTTTTTAGTTTTTGCTAATAGAATTATTGTAGCTGCACCAGTTGATAACCCAGAAACTAAAAATAATGGGCCTAAAATTGCATTGTTCCATAATGGTCTTGCATTAAAAGCAGATAATAAAATACCTGTATAAACTCCTAAAATAATTGATAACGGAATTAAAGCATATGCCATATTTTTTCTATTATCTTTTAAGAACTTTTCAAAGTTATTTAAAAACTCAAATTTTAATTTCCATTTTGGGAATATTTCAGAGTAATAGCTAAAAACCCATAAGAATGATATTGGTGTAATAATTAACAATACCCAAGCACCCCAACTCATTGGAGATTCTATTCTAATAGTTGTGTATAATCTCCAAAAGTAAAATTTGTGAGTTAAATCATAAAATAAAGCTAACAAACCTAATGTTAATGCTATTGGCGATATTATTGATGCATACTTAACGGCAGCTGGGTAATCTTTTTCTTTTCCCAAAACTGTAATCAAGCTTGCAAAAAATAATAAACCAGCAGCTAAACCTCCTAAAAATAAATAGACTGATATTGGCCAATGCCATATTTCTAATGAAGGATCTATATGTGGTAAGTTTCTTCCACTTGTAAATAATTCTTCTTGCATACTATAAATTTTTAAATTAGATAATAAACGTTAGGTTTTGTTCCAGCTTCTGGAGCCAATGTTTTATGTTTTCTGTTCTTTAATAATTCTGAAACTTCACTGTTTGGATTGTCTAAATCACCAAAGTACATGCACTTTGTTGGACAAACAGAAACGCAAGCAGGAAGTTGTCCTTTTTCTAATCTATGATGACAGAAAGTACATTTGTCTACATAACCATCAGGATGTTGGTAACGGGCATCGTACGGGCAAGATTCTATACAAGCACCACAACCAATACATTCGTCACCAGTAACTAAAACAATTCCATTAACTAATTGATGACTTGCACCAGTTGGACAACAGCGCACACAAGGAGCGTTTTCACAATGATTGCAACGTTCAGATTTTAGTTCTAATTCTATATTAGGATATGCACCATTTACGGTTTCAGTAATCCAATCTCTACAGTACCCAATTGGTACATCATTTTCAGTTTGACAAGCAACAACGCAGTCGCTACAACCAACACATTTTAATGTGTCTATAACCATTGCATATCTCATATCTCAGTATTTTTATGTGGGTTTTCGGTTAAAATTGTTACAAAATTTCCTCTCATTCCAGTTCCACCCATTATTGGGTCAATAGCCACTGATGAAATTAATTCTGTATCGTTGATTCCTTTACCATAAGCACGGCTCAATTTTTTTTCTTGATGACCAAAACCGTGTACCATATAAACAGAATCCCAACGAACTCGTTCTGTTACTCTCACTTTTATTGAAAAGGTTGAAATAATATCATCTTGATTTTTCAACCATACTTCCTGACCCGTTTTTAATCCAAGTATTCTTGAAACTTTAGGGTTCACCCATAAGTTGTTTTCACTCTTTAAATCGTTTAAATTTGGATTGTTTGCCGTTCTGCTAAAAGTATGCATTGGCGCTCTACCGTAATTTAATCTGTAAAAACCTTGTTGAGGTTCTGGATGTTTTGTATAATTTGGTAATGGATCAAATCCTAAATTTTTTAATTCATTAGAATATAATTCTATTTTTCCCGAATGAGTTGGAAATTCATGAGGACCAGTTTCATTTAAATACATGGATCCAGATTTACGAGGGAAGTTTTTAACTCCAATTTTTTCCATTTCTTCTAAAGAAGTTCCCATTTGACCTAATTGCCATTCAATTACTTCTTTATAATCCGTATAATTAAAATATTCGCCAACACCCATTCTTTCTCCAATTTCTTTGGCAATCCACCAAGATGGTTTAGAATCATATTTAGGAGCTACAGCCGGAATTCTTATCGCAATTGATGGTTCTCTATTTGTTGCAGATCTAATTTCATCATAACGTTCTAAATAGGTACATTCTGGTAAAACAACATCAGCATAACCTGTAACATCCATTGGCATTGTATCAATAACAACCATAAAATCTAAAGCTTCTATAGCCTCTTCCAATAATTTTTTATTTGGAATAGATTTTGTGATGTTTGTACCAGCAACCATTAATGCTTTTACAGGATATTTATTATCTTCACTAGGTATTGCACATTTTATTACTTCTGTTGTAATACCCATTTGAGCTAATGGATATTTAGCTCCAATTTCTTTCCATCCCCATTTTGGGTGTGGATATTCTGGAGCTGGAAATTCAGGTACTTTTATACTTTCTTTAAAGTAGAAACCACCTCTGCGTCCCCAAGAACCTAACAAAGCATTTAAAATGGCCATGGCTCTAGCTCGTTGAGAATCATCTCCATACCATACTACGTGGCGACCAGGATGAATTATTACTGCAGGAGATGCATCTGCCATCTCTCTTGCCGTTTTTCTAATTTCTTCTGGTTTAATTCCTGTAATTCCGTATGCCCATTCTGGTGTGAATGTACTTACATGGTCTTTTAATTCATTAAATCCAGTAGCATATTTTTCAATATATTCTTTATCGTAAATATTTTCATTTATTAAAACATTCATCCAAGAAAGCATTAAAGCTATGTCGGTTGCTGGTTTAATAGCTAACCAATATTTAGATTTACTGGCAGCTGTAGAAAAACGTGGATCTACAGTTATAATGGTAGCACCGTTATCAATAGCGTCTGACATTTCTTGTACTTGGCTATTGTGCATGTTTTCTCCAATATGCGAACCAATTAATACTAAACATTTTGTATCTCTAATATCGGTTGGTTCAGGGGATCCAATCCAAGATCCAAAAGTTAAATTAAATCCGGTTTCACGAGGACCTCTACATTGTGCATAAGCTGGCTCTGCAATTGTATCAGAACCAAATGCTTGGTACAAATGCTCTAAATGTTTTCCAGGAGCACCATGTTTAATAAGTGCTAAAGATTCTGCACCAAATTCTTCTTTAATTCCTTTAAATTTAGCAGCAATTAAATCTAATGCTTCGTCCCAACTTGCCTCTCTAAAGGTTTGTTCACCATTAACAGTTGTTCTAATTAAAGGTGTTTTTAATCGGTCTTCATCGTTGTACATTCCTACACCGCCAGTTCCTCTTGGACATAATCGACCATAACAATGTGGGTCATTTTCATTTCCAATTATCTTTTTAACAGCACCTTCTTCATCTGTATAAGTCCAAGCAGCGCACTTCCAAAAACAAACTTCGCAATAGGTTGCAGTTCTTTTAAAAGTTTTCGCAACATTTTCTTTTACCAATTCATCTATGTATGAACTAGCACCAAACATATTTAATGCTGTGGTTGTTGCTGCTACACCTCCCAAACCTAAAGCAGAAATTTTTATAAATTTTCTTCTTGAAGTAGTCATAAGTTTAATTATTTTTTTCTTTGGTAAAGGTATTTACTGAGGGAAGTTTAATGTATGATAAAAGTCATTAAATAGAGGAAGATATAGTAACAATGGTTACATTAAGTGTTTGAAAATCAACATTGTATATGTAACAAAAGTAGCATATGTTATATAATTATCTGTATTAAAATGTGTTACAAAAATGAAGCTTTAAAATCTCTATTATTTTTAGAATTTAAATTCATGTAAATTTGTAATGTATTTTATGTTGAAATGAAAAATAAAAGATTTTTGTATTTTTTTAGTGCTGTTTTAATAATATTATTAATTACTTTTTTATTAACCAAAGGAGATAAAAATTCTACTATTAATAATGCGGATGATTATGTTAAAATAGATGCTATTGAAAAGGAATCTTGTTTAAATTGTCATATAAATACAACAGGGTATTCATCCTATCATAACCCAGATTTAATTGGTTGTGCTAGTTGTCATTTGGGAAATACTTCTTCAAATGATAAAGCTGAATCTCATAAAGGGATGATTTTAATTCCTGGAAATTTGGTTGATGCCAAAGAAACCTGCGGAAAATGTCACCCGAATGAATTAACTAAAATTGAAAATTCATTAATGACTACCAATAGTGGTTTGGTTGCGGTTGATAAATATATTTTTGACGAAGCAGATTCTCCAAATCATCAATATCATATTAAATTACTTAAAAATTCGGCATCTGATAAGCATTTGAGAGATTTATGTGCCAATTGCCATTTAGGCGCTGAGAAAAAAGAATTTGGACACATAACGCAATTAAGTAGAGGTGGAGGTTGTAATGCGTGTCATTTAAATTATAGCGAAGAAGCTAAAAAAGAGTTGGAAGCGTATTTAAAATCAGATAAAAAGATATTACCAAAATTTCATCCTGCAACCAATATTTTTGTGAAAAATGAACATTGTTTTGGATGTCATAGCCGATCAAGCAGGATTTCAACCAATTATGAAGGCTGGCAAGAAACCCTGTTAGAAGAAAATGATATTATAGGTAAAAAAGGTTTTAAAACTTTTGAAGATAAACGCATTTATAAGTTTATTGAAGAAGATGTGCATCATGCAAAAGGATTATTATGTGTAGATTGCCATTCTTCTCATGAAGTAATGGGCGATGGAAAAAAATATACCCACGAAGAGCAAGCTGTAAAATTACAATGTGCCGATTGTCATTTTAAAGAAAAGCCAAATACCATTCCGTATAGTAAATTAGATGCAGAAAGTTTGTTGGTTTTTTTACATAGAGATTATAAACATTCCGATAAGCAAATAATTGCAGTTAAAAAAGATGGGCATCCATTGGTAAATACTTTTATAGATTCTATTGGAAACGCTTTTTTAATTGGTAAAAAAGATGGAAAAACACACAAATTAAATCCTCAATCTGAAGTTTGTTCAAGAGATAATGCGCATAAAAATGTGAGTTGTTCAATGTGTCATTCTTCATGGACTTCCCGTTGTATTGGTTGTCATAATCAGTTTGATAAAAATGAACCACGTGCTTTTGATTTACTAGATAAAAAGTTTGTAAAAGGACAGTGGAAGGAACATGTTGCAGAATTTTCTTCATCATTACCAGCAATGGGAGTTCGAGAGAATTCAGATGGGAAACATATTGAACCAGCAGTTCCTGGAATGATTTTAACAATTGATAAAGGGAGTTATGCTGGAAAAGAAATTGGAACTGATGTTTCTTTTCACAGGTTGTACGCTCCTAATTCTCCACATACAACAATATCAAAAGCTAGAGATTGCAAAAGTTGTCATACAAATTCAGCAACGTTAGGTTACGGAAAAGGAACACTTAAATACATAATTCAAAAAGGAAATGGTACTTGGGAATTTACACCAGAATATGCCCAAAATCCGAATGATAATTTACCGGAAGATGCTTGGGTTCCATTTTTAAAACCTGTTAAAAAGGGAGTTGTAAATTCAACACGGACTGATTTTAGACCTTTTACCGTAATAGAACAACAACAATTATTATTGGTTGGTGCTTGTTTACAATGCCATAAAGAAGATTCTAAAATAATGCAACAAAGTTTAGTTAATGGTATTCAGCCACTATTAAAAAAACTCAATAAAAAGTGTGTTTTGCCAACTTGGAATTAAAAAACGGTTATTAAAAAAGTGATTTTTTAATTCCTAACTCTAATCCTCTTAACTCAGCTAATCCTCTTAATCTTCCAATAGCTGTATAACCTGCATATGCTTTGTCATTTTCTAAATCATTAAGCATTTGATGTCCGTGATCTGGGCGCATCGGAATTTGTACACCGCGTTTATTTTCTAATGTAACCACAGCTTTTACTATTTCATACATATCAGAAGAGCCATCTAAATGGTTATCTTCGTAAAAACTTCCATCGGCTTCTCTTTTTACGTTTCTTAAGTGTAAAAAATGAATTTTATCACCAAATTTTTCAATCATTTTTGGGAGATTGTTTTCAGGATTTGCACCTAATGAACCAGTGCAGAATGTAATTCCATTTGAAGGACTATCAATAAAACCTACTAAATCATCTAAATCTTTTTCTGATTTTATGATTCTAGGTAATCCCATAATATCAAAAGGAGGATCATCTGGATGAATGGCCATTTTCACTCCATTTTCTTCTGCAACAGGAATTACTTCATTTAAAAAATAGGATAAATTTGCTTTTAATGTTTGGTGAGAAACGCCGTTATATTGCGCAATCATTTCTTTAAAAATAGGGATAGTTAAATCATCAACAGTACCTGGTAAGCCTTTTAAAATACTATCTTCTAAACGTTGTTTTTCTTCAGATGACATTTTAGAAAATCTAATTTTAGCTTTTTCAATAATATCAGAAGTATATGAATTTTCAATACCTTGTCTTTTCATTATAAAGCATTCAAAAACTGCCATTTCAACTTTATCAAAACGTAATGCAGTACTGCCATCATTTAATTTCCAATATAAATGAGTACGAGTCCAATCTAATACAGGCATAAAATTGTAGCAAATATTTTTAATACCGCATTCAGCTACGTTTTTTATACTTTGTTTGTAGTTTGCAATGCGCTGTAGATAATCTCCAGTTTGTAATTTTATATTTTCATGTATTGGAATACTTTCAATAAAAGACCAAGTTAATCCTGAAGATTCAATATTGTTTTTTACTTTCAAAATTTCTTCTTTTTCCCAAATTTCACCATTTTTAATGTGGTGTAAAGCAGTTACAACTCCAGTAGCTCCAGCTTGTTTTATGTCGGATAATTTTACAGTGTCAGTTTCTCCAAACCATCTAAATGTTTGTTCCATTTGTCTTTTATTTTAAAATTTATACACCGCTAAAAGCACTGAAACCACCATCAACGGGAATGACTGCACCAGTTATAAATTTTGAGGCATCACTGCATAAAAAATGAACCGCACCATTTAATTCTTCGGCTTTTCCAAAACGTTTCATTGGCGTATTATTTATAATGGTTTCGCCTCTTTTTGTATAAGTTCCATCTTCATTAGTAAGTAAACTTCTATTTTGGTTTCCAATAAAAAAACCTGGTGTAATAGCGTTTACTCTAATGCCATCACCAAATTTTGTAGCCAATTCTACGGCCAGCCATTTAGTGAAATTTTCCATTGCGGCTTTTGCTGCAGAATAACCTGCAACTCTTGTTATAATTCTATCGGCAGCAACCGAAGAATAATTTATAATTGAACCTTGTTTTTGTTTGGCCATTACTTCACCAAATACAATAGAAGGGATTACGGTACCATTTAAATTTAGTTCGGTAACTGTTTTAAAATCTTCAATATTAATATCAAAAATAGTTTGATCTTCAGCAATAGTTGCCCCAGGCATATTTCCACCAGCAACATTAATTAAAACATCAATTTTACCAAATTGTTTTAAAATAAGATCTCGTACATTTTCAACTGATTTTTTATCTAATATATTGGTTGAAAATCCTACTGCAAGCCCATTGTTTTTTGTAATTTCTAATGCTTTATTTTCAACTGTTTGTTGGTCTCTTCCTAAAATTATAATTTTTGCGCGAGAACCAGCTAAACTTTCTGCAACAGTCCCACCTAAAACACCAGTTCCACCAGTTATTACAATTACTTTATCTTTTATATTGAATTGATTCATTATGATTGAAATTTTAATGAGCTAACAAAATTAAGGATTAATTTATTTTTTTGATGATTATTTAAAGATTCGTTAAACATAAAATTAATAAAAATTTATTGGCTAGTTAAAATTTGTATATTTCACACTTTAAATAAAATTTTATATGAATAAAACTAAAATAGCCTTTTTGTTTTTTGTATTTGTATCATTACTAGATATTGTTGGGATTATTTTTAAAATACCAATACTTGTGTATGTTTTTAAGCCTTTAATTATATTTTCGTTAATTTTTTTATATGTATTTTCTTTGCCAAAAAGATTAAAATGGTATGTAATTGCATTGGAATTATCTTTTTTTGGAGATGTTTTATTATTATTTGAAGGGGAATTGTTTTTTATTTTTGGGCTTATTTCATTCTTATTTGCACACCTATTATTTATTAAAATTGTAATTGATAGAATAAAGAAAATTACTTTAAAATCGGTTTTAGTACCTTCAATTCCTTTTTTAGTAGTTTTTGGATTGTTGATTTTTACTTTAAAAGATTCTTTAAATGAATTACTAATTCCGGTTATAATTTATGGTTTAGTAATTTCAATATTTGGAACAGTTTCATTTCTAGATTTTTTAAAAACAAAATCAAAATTATCTTTACTAATGCTTATAGGGGCAGTTATTTTTATAATTTCAGATGCTACTTTAGCAATCAATAAATTTTATTCACCATCGCATTTCTTTGAAATTTTAGTGATGGCAACCTATGTATTAGCGCAATATTTTATATTTAGGTCTATGGTTTTAGTGAAAAAATAATTTTTTGAAGAAAAGGCATAATTTTTTTCATAAAAAAACTTTCTCATATAGACGAGAAAGTTTTTAATTATTACAGTTTTAAATTGAAGTTATTTTGAAAAAACTTCATTATGTTGTTCTTGAACTCTAATAAAAGTAGTTCTTTTGGTGAGTTCTTTTAACCTATTTGCACCAACATAAGTACAGGTCGATCGAAGTCCTCCTAAAATATCTTGTAAAGAATTTTCTACAGAACCTCTAAATGGAATTTCAACTGTTTTTCCTTCGGAAGCTCTATATTCGGCAACGCCACCAACGTGTTTGTTCATGGCTGTTTCTGAGCTCATTCCGTAAAATTGTTTAAATTTTTCGCCATTAATCTCAATAGTTTTTCCACCGCTTTCTGTATGTCCGGCTAACATTCCGCCTAGCATAACAAAATCGGCACCACCACCAAATGCTTTTGCAATATCACCAGGAACTTTGCAACCACCATCAGAAACTATTTGCCCACCTAATCCGTGAGCAGCATCTGCACATTCAATAATTGCTGAAAGTTGTGGATAACCAACACCGGTTTTAACACGTGTTGTACAAACGGAACCTGGCCCAATTCCTACTTTTATAATATCTGCACCCGCTAATAATAATTCTTCAACCATTTCTCCAGTCACCACATTTCCTGCTAAAATAACTTTATCTGGATATTGTTCTCTTGTTTGTTTTACAAAGTTTACAAAATGTTCAGAATAGCCATTTGCAACATCAATACAAATAAATTTTAATTGTGGGTTTTGGGTAAAAATTCCTGCTATTTTTTTAGAATCTGCAGCGCTAGTTCCTGTACTAACTGCAATATAATCTGAAATTTCTTTTGGGGCTGAAGCCATAAAAGTATTCCATTCTTTTAATGAATAATGTTTGTGAATAGCGGTAAATAATTTATGGTTTGCTAATGCTGTAGCCATTTCAAAAGTACCAACGGTATCCATATTTGCTGCCATAATTGGAACGCCTGTCCATTTATGATTGCTGTGTAAAAAAGTAAAAGTTCTATCTAATGATACTTGTGATCTTGAACTTAAAGTTGATCGTTTTGGACGAATCATTACATCTTTAAATCCTAATTTTAAATCGGTTTCTATGCGCATTCTTTCTGGTTATATTTATACAATTATACTTTTTCCTTTACTTTCTAAATTTTTGTCGGTATCAAAATAAAAATCGATTCTTCCTAAATTTAAGCCATAACAGCCAACTTGATTCACTAGTACATTTTCTCCTACAATATTTTTAGTCACTGTCGGTTTTGGTAAAAAAGTATGCGTATGTCCACCAATAATTAAATCAATATCTTTTGTTTTTGCTGCTAATTCTAAATCGCTAATTTTATTTTCTTCTTTTTTGTAATGATAGCCTAAATGCGATAAACAAATAACTAAATCACAGTTTTCTTCTTCATTTAAAATTCTACTCATTTCACGAGCAACTTCAACAGGATTGTTATAAATAGTTTCTTTATACATTCTTGGATCAACCAATCCTTCTAATTTTATTCCTAAACCAAAAACACCTATTTTAATTTCATTTTTTACAAATACTTTATAAGGTTTTACATGCGAGTCTAACACGGTATTTTTAAAATCGTAATTAGCAGATAAGAAATCGAATTTTGCATGTGGAAGTTGCGCATATAAGCCGTCAATTCCATTATCAAAATCGTGATTTCCTATGGTTGCCGCATCATATTTCAGCATACTCATTAGCTTAAATTCTAATTCGCCACCATAAAAGTTAAAAAAAGGTGTTCCTTGAAAAATATCTCCAGCATCTAATAATAATGTATGTGGATTTTCTTTCCTAATTCCATCAATTAACGTGGCTCTTCTGGCAACTCCTCCAAGGTTTGGATATTTATAATGTGAACTTTCAAAAGGTTCTATATGGCTATGCACATCGTTAGTATGTAAAATGGTAATGTGCTTTTTATCTGATGAAGCAAACGACTGTAATGGTAAACCACCTAAAGTTAATAGCGCCGTTGCAGTTGATGTTTTCTTAATAAAATTTCTTCTTTTCATAATGCTATTTTTCTTTCAAAAATCGGCCGTCTAATGCAACTTTAATAGTGTCGTTTTCTTTAAAATAATCTATAATAGTATTTCTAATTTTATAATCTAAATTATAACTGCTGATAGAATTTTTGAAAAAAATCATATTATCTCCACCTGTTTGTAAATAATCTGAAGTAAGTACAAAATAGGTTTTATTTTTATCTAACGGTTTGTTGTTGATTTTTAAATTGTAACCACTTTTTGTAATTACTAAATTAAATTGTTTAGATAGTGGGTGCGCTTTTTCTTCTGTAACCAAATAGTGTACTAATTCTTCAACTTTTTTTGGAGATAATTCAAGAACTACTAAACTGTTTTCAAAAGGCATTAAGTTAAATGCGTTTTGAGTTGTAATGTTTCCTTGTGTAATACCAGCTCTTATTCCACCATAGTTAAAAAGTGCAAAATCAATATTTTTTCCAGTTCTACTATTAAAAATGGGATTTCCTTTCTCATAACATAAATCAGCCATTAAATTTCCTAAAGAACTTTCCAATACACCATCAGTTCTAACCAAATTATGCGGTGTATAACTTAGTACTGTATTCATTTCCTTATCAACACTTTCTTTAAAAGGTTTAATAAAATTCTCAATTTCTACTTTAGGTTTAATTCCTTCAGTTATAGGAAGTTGTTTTCCTTCAATTTTAGTTAAAAATGGCGGGTCACTTTTACAACTTACAAGGAGTGAAATTATAAAAATGTGAATAATAAATTTTTTCATTGTTGAAATACTAATGATTTTAATTAATTTTGTCAATCAATCGTAAATATAAATGATTTTTAC
Organism: Lutibacter sp.; assembly: GCF_016342705.1. GTDB lineage: Bacteria > Bacteroidota > Bacteroidia > Flavobacteriales > Flavobacteriaceae > Lutibacter. The sequence continues at coordinate 38,823 of NZ_JAEINV010000012.1, forward strand.
AGGATTTAAACGAAAAAGCAATCAAATTTTTTTTAATAAAAATTGGCAAGAACTTCTTGAAAAATCAAGTTTGGTTTCAAATGGAAATATTAAAAATGCATTAATAATTGTTAATAGCCAAATTGAAAAGGATGCGGTTGAAAATGTATTAGTTGAAATTTTAAAGCTATCAGTTGATAAAATTGATTGTATTATTTTTCAGCAAAAAATAAAAAAGGAACAGCGTAATTTAGCTATCATTACTCCAAAAGATTTTGGTTGGAATGGCAAAGTGCCTTCAGAAAAATTGAAAAATATTTTAACAAAAAACTACGATTTGTTAATAAATTATAGTAAAGTTGAAAATGTATATGTCAACCTATTAATTTTGCACTGCAAAGTGGCTTTTAGAGTTGGTTTTGGTCATTTAAATAAAAAACTATATGATTTTATTGTAAAATGTGATCCAACAGAAATAAGTTTATTTCATACAGAGTTAATCAAATATTTAAAGATTTTAAAAAAAATAGAATGAAGGAATTATTAGGAACTGGGGTAGCGTTGGTAACGCCATTTAATAAAGATAAATCAGTAGATTTTGAAGGATTAAAACGGTTGGTAAACTTTCAAATAGATAATGGCGTAAACTATTTAGTAGTTTTAGGCACAACTGGTGAACCTGCAACATTAACTGTTGAAGAAAAAGAGCAAGTTAAAAAAACAATTATTGAGACCAATAAAGGAAGATTGCCATTGGTAATTGGAATTGGAGGAAATAATACAATGAATGTAGTAAATGATATAAAATCCACAGATTTATCAGCTTTTTGTGCAATTTTATCTGTTTCTCCGTATTACAATAAGCCAAGTCAAGAAGGTATTTATCAGCATTTTAAAGCAATTTCAGAAGCTAGCCCACTACCAATAATAGTGTATAATGTTCCAGGAAGAACTGGCCGTAATTTTGAACCTAAAACAGTTTTAAGATTGGCAAACGATTTTAAAAATATAGTTGCCGTTAAAGAAGCAGCAGGAGATTTGGTTCAAGCAATGCGTATTTTACAGCATAAACCAACAAATTTTATGGTTATTTCTGGCGATGATATGATTGCCTTGCCAATGACATTAGCAGGTGGATCCGGTGTAATTTCGGTAATTGCACAAGGCTTACCTAAAGATTTTTCCGAAATGATTCAAGAAGGATTAAAAGGGAATGTTAAAAAAGCTAATGAGTTGCATTACAAAGTAATGGATAGTATTGATTATATTTTTGAAGAATGTAATCCTTCAGGAATAAAAGCGCTTTTAAATGCCATTAATATTTGTTCAACGGATGTTCGTTTACCTTTAGTTGAAGCATCTGAGGCTTCGCAACAAAAAATTAATAACTTTGTAGCAAATTATTAATTAATTTTACACGAAATTTAAATACTTAAAAATATAGAATTATGTTATCAGAAAGAATGCAAAAAGCCTTAAACGATCAAATTAGAATAGAAGCTGAATCTTCACAAATATATTTAGCAATGGCTTCTTGGTCTGAAGTGAAAGGATTAGAAGGAATTGCTCAATTTATGTATGGGCAATCAGATGAAGAGCGTATGCATATGTTAAAAATGTTTAAGTATGTAAACGAACGTGGCGGAAAAGCAGAAGTTTCTGAATTAAATAAACCGGCAGATCAATACGGGTCAATTAAAGAAATGTTTGAAACGTTATTTAAACACGAAGTTTTTGTTTCTCAAAGTATTAATGAGCTGGTTCATATTTCTTTAGAAGAGAAAGATTACGCTACACATAACTTTTTACAATGGTATGTTGCAGAACAAATTGAAGAAGAAGCTCAAGCTAGAACAATTTTAGATAAAATTAATTTAATTGGTGATGATAAAGGAGGTTTATATTTGTTTGACAATGATATTAAACAATTAACTGTTGTTAGTTCAGTAGCTCCAGGAGTTTAACAATTAACAAACAATTAAGATTGTTAACCCGTTTATATTGTAAAAGCGAGTTATTTTTGTGAATTATTGATGTAAAAAAAATCATTTTAATAATCCATATTAAATAACTAATTTTGCCAAATGCAAAAAAATAAAATTTTCATTTTCATTTTATTAGTCGCTATAGGTTTTTCATCTTGTAGTGAATATCAGAAAGTATTGAATAAAGGTACTGTAGAAGACCAATATAAAATGGCTACAGATTTGTATGAATCTCAAAAGTATAATAAAGCAATTCAATTATTTGAGAAAATTACACCTAGCTATAGAGGGAAACCTCAAATGGAACGTATACAATATATGGTTGCGCAAGCACATTATAATACCAAGCAATATAGCTTAGCAGCATATTATTTTGATAAGTTTGTGAAAAATTATCCAAAAAGTTCTAAATTAGAAGAAGCTGCATATTTATCTGCACATAGTTATTATTTAGCTTCTCCAGTATATAGTTTAGATCAAAAGGATACTCAAGAAGCTTTAAACGCTTTGCAAAATTTTATTTATAAGTTTCCAGAATCTGAACATACAGCTGATGCAAATAAAAATATTAAAGAGCTAACACATAAATTAGAAAAGAAATCTTTTGAAATTGCAAAGCAATATTATCATACAGAAGATTATATTTCAGCAATTGCGGCGTTTGATAATTTATTAGCAGATTATTTAGGAACTTCATATAAAGAAGAAGCTTTATATTTAAAATTTAAAGCCTCTTATGAATTAGCAATAAATAGCTATATTTTAAAGAAAGAATCTAGATTAAATGATGCTATTAAAGCACATGAAAAATTCAAAAGAAATTTTCCAGATTCTGAACGTTTAAAAGAAACTGAAAAATTAGTAATAAATATAAATGAAGAGTTAAGCTCTTTACCAGTTATTAAAACTCAAACTAATGGAATATAAAAACACAAAGGCACCAACTTCTACTATTACTTATGATAAAAATAAGATAGAAGCTCCAACAGATAATATTTATGAAGCTATTACAATTATAGCTAAAAGAGCAGATCAAATTAGCAGTGATTTAAAGAATGAACTAATTGAAAAATTAGAAGAGTTTGCCACATATACTGATAGTTTAGATGAGGTTTTTGAAAATAAAGAACAAATTGAAGTTTCAAAATATTATGAAAAATTACCAAAATCTACCGCAATTGCTGTGCAAGAATGGTTAGATGGTAAAATATATCACAGAAACCCAGAAGAAACTCAAAAATAGATGTCAGTTTTAAGCGGTAAAAATATACTATTAGGTGTTACAGCCGGTATTGCTGCTTATAAAACTGCCCATTTAGTTCGACTTTTTATAAAAGCAGGTGCAAACGTTAAAGTAGTTATGACACCTGCTTCTAAAGATTTTGTTACACCGTTAACATTAGCAACACTTTCCCAAAATCCAGTTTATTCAACTTTTTTTGAAAAAGGAGAAAATGAAACTGAAGAATGGAATAGTCATGTAGATTTAGGTTTGTGGGCAGATTTAATGGTTATAGCTCCAGCTACAGCAAATACATTGTCTAAAATGGCAAATGGTGTTTGTGACAATTTGTTATTAGCAACCTATTTATCGGCAAAAAGCACTGTTTATTTTGCTCCAGCAATGGATTTGGATATGTATAAACATCCAACAACAAAGCAAAGTATAGAAAAATTACAGAGCTTTGGAAATGTTTTTATTCCACCATCTACTGGCTTTTTAGCAAGTGGTTTAGAGGGTGAAGGTAGAATGGAAGAGCCAGAAAATATAGTTTCCTTTATAGTGAAAAATTGTATAAAAGGTTTGCCACTTTTTGGAAAGAAAGTATTAATTACTGCTGGTCCAACATACGAGGCTATTGATCCCGTTCGTTTTATAGGAAATCATTCATCAGGTAAAATGGGTTTTGAACTGGCAAAAACTGCGGCAAACTTAGGTGCAGAAGTTTATTTAATTACTGGGCCATCTAACGAGAAAGTTTCCAATAATTTAATTCATAGAATTAATATTGTGAGTGCAGAAGATATGTATAATGAAGTTTATAAATATTATGAAACTTCTAATATTACTATATGTTCAGCAGCGGTAGCAGATTATAAACCTTGTGTTGTAGCAGAAAATAAAATAAAAAAATCAACCGATACTATTTCAATAGAATTGGTGAAAACCCATGATATTTTATCATCATTAGGTAAAAATAAAAAACAGCAGATTTTAGTAGGTTTTGCATTGGAAACTGAAAATGAAATTGAAAATGCTAAAATTAAATTAACAAAAAAGAATTTAGATTTAATTGTTTTAAATTCGTTAAATGATAAAGGTGCTGGTTTTCAGAAAGAAACTAATAAAGTAACAATTATTGATAAATTCGAAAATATTTCGGAATTTAGTTTAAAATCTAAGGCTGAAGTTGCTAAAGATATTTTTAATGAAATTTTAAAAAACAAGTATGTTTAAAGTTTTTAAAATTATTCTTATTTTTTTTTCGGTAATACAATTAAGTGCGCAAGAATTAAATTGTACAATAACTGTTAATGCTGACAAAATTCCAGGTTCTAATAAACAAATATTTAAAACCTTAGAAAATTCTTTAAATGAATTTGTAAATCAAAAGCGCTGGACAAAATTTAGTTATAAGCTTCAAGAAAGAATAAATTGTAATTTAACACTCACTATTCTAGAACAAACTGGAAGTGAATTTAGAGGCCATATCCAAATTCAATCATCAAGACCCGTTTATAATACTTCATATCTTACGCCAGTTTTTAATTTTAAAGATGATAATTTTTCTTTTCAATATACAGAGTTTGAACCCTTGCAGTTTAATCAAAATTCATTTGAATCAAATTTAGTATCTATAGTTACGTTTTATTCATATATCATGTTAGGAATGGATGCAGATACTTTTATGTTAAACGGAGGGGCAACTTATTTTACAATGGCACAAAATGTACTTGTTCAGGCTCAACAAAGTGGTTATGCAGGCTGGAATCAGAATGATGGATCTAAAACAAGATTTACGTTAATTGATAATATAATTTCTCCTACATATAGCATGTTTAAATCTGTTATGTATCAATATCATAGAAATGGTTTGGATATTTTGAGTACTGAAACCAAAAATTCAAAAGAGAATATTGGAGAAACAATTTCAATGTTAAAATCTATTTATGACTCAAGACCAAATGCCTTTTTGTTAAGAATCTTTATGGATTCTAAATCTGATGAAATTGTAAATATTTTTTCTGAAGGCCCAAAATATGATACGTATAAATTAAAAGAAAACCTCATGAAAATTTCGCCTATAAATGCTGCGAAGTGGAGTGAAATTAAGTAAATTGCTTAAAATTTTAAATACAAGTGCTTTCAAATCTTTCTATAAAAAATTACGCCTTAATTGAAAATCTTTCAGTTAATTTTAAAGATAATTTATCAATTATAACTGGTGAAACGGGCGCTGGTAAATCTATTTTGTTAGGTGCATTAAGCTTGGTTTTAGGGAAAAGAGCCGATTCCACAACACTTAAAGATACAACTATCAAATGTGTCATTGAAGCCCAATTTTCAATAGGAAATTATAAGTTAGAACCTTTTTTTAAAGAAAATGATATTGATTTTGAAAAGGAAACCATTATTCGAAGAGAAATTTTACCAAATGGTAAATCCAGAGCTTTTATAAATGATACACCTACAACCTTACAACTCTTACTAGCTTTAAGTGAATTGCTTATTGATGTGCATTCTCAACATCAAACATTAGAATTGGCAGATGTAAATTTTCAATTTCATATTATTGATGCTTTAGCAAATAATTCCGCAAAAATTGAATCGTATAAAAGAGGTTTAATTTTATTTAATAAATTGAATAAAGAATTAAATAAAATTAAAAAAGATCAAGAAGTAGCAAAAGAGCAATACGAATATAATTTACACCTTTATAAAGAACTAAATTTAGCAAAGTTTATTGTGGATGAACAAGAAGAAATTGAACAATCTTTAGACAAATTAAATAATATTGAAGAAATTAAATTAAATCTTTCTGAAGCACAAGCAATTGCATCAAATGAAGAGGTTGGAGTGCAAGCTTTATTGGTTGCTTTTACGCAGAATTTAAATAGAATAGCTAATTATTCATCTGAGTATAAAGAATTGTACGATCGGATGTTGGCTGTAAAAATAGAATTTGAAGATGTTGCCTCAGAAATAGAAAATTTAAATGAAAATGTAGATTTTGATGCTTCTGAATTAGAAAAATTAAATGATAGATTGCAACTTATTTACAATCTTCAGAAAAAGCACAGCGTTAAGTCAATTTCTGAACTATTAGATATTGAAGAGGAACTTTCTGTAAAAGTGGACGCTGTAGAAAATTCATCTGCAGCAATAAAAGCAAAAGAGAAAGAAGTAAAAGAAGTAGCTGAAAAAATTGATATTTTAGCAAAAACAATATTTTTAGAACGACAAAAAGCAATTCCAGTTTTAATTAAAAAATTAGAGACGGCTTTAGCTAATTTGGGAATGGAAAACACCCGTTTCTCCATAAAAATTAATCACAGTAAACATTACTATCAAAATGGGAAAGATGAATTACAACTATTAATTTCGGCTAATAAGGGTGCTAATTTTGGAGAATTAAAAAAAGTAGCTTCAGGAGGAGAAATGTCTAGAATTATGTTAATTGTAAAATCTATTTTATCGGAATACTTAAAGTTACCAACTATTATTTTTGATGAAATTGATACGGGAGTATCTGGGGATGTTTCACAAAAAATGGCGGAAATAATGCAGCAAATGAGCAACAATATGCAGGTAATTACAATAACACATTTACCTCAAATTGCAGCTAAAGGAAAGCAACACTATAAAGTTTACAAAGAAGATATTAATAATAATATAGTTACTCAATTAAAAGAGTTATCTAAAAACGAGCGAGTTGATGAGATTGCCGAAATGTTAGGAGGTAAAAACATTACTTCAACGGCTATTGAACATGCAAAACAACTTTTAAATTAAGAAATTAGTATATTTGCAGACTAAATTAAAAATAAATCAAAACAAATACAATTATGTATAATTTACTGAAAGGAAAAAAAGGGATTATTTTTGGAGCATTAGATTCAAAATCAATTGCCTGGAAAGTTGCTGAAAGAGCGCATGAAGAAGGGGCGAAATTTGTTTTAACAAATGCACCAGTTGCAATGAGACTTGGTACAATAACTGAATTAGCTGAAAAAACTGGTTCAGAAATAATTCCAGCAGATGCAACTTCAATTATGGATTTGGAAGATTTGGTGGATGGAGCAATGAAAATTTTAGGCGGAAAAATTGATTTTGTATTACATTCAATTGGAATGTCTGTAAATGTTCGTAGAGGAAATCATTATACATTACAAGATTATAATTTCACCAAAACTGGGTTTGATGTTTCTGCATTATCTTTTCACAGAGTTATGAGTGTTTTATACAAAAAAGATGCTATGAATGAGTGGGGAAGTATTGTTGCTTTATCTTATATGGCAGCCCAAAGAGTATTTCCAGATTATAATGATATGGCAGACAATAAAGCATATTTAGAATCTGTTGCTCGTAGTTTTGGATATTTCTTCGGTCGTGATAAAAAAGTAAGAGTAAATACAATTTCTCAATCGCCAACACCAACTACAGCAGGAAGTGGAGTAAAAGGTTTTGATGGATTTATTGCTTATGCAGAAAAAATGTCACCACTCGGAAATGCAACAGCTTTAGAATGTGCAGATTATACTATTAGTTTATTCTCAGATTTAACTAAAAAAGTAACACTTCAAAACTTATTTCATGATGGTGGATTCTCTAATATGGGGGTAAGTACTGCAATTATGGAAGATTTTATGAAAGATTACAAACCAGAAGAAGTAGTTGAAGATCCAAAAAAGATAGCTAAAAAATAGTAGTTAATACTTTAAATATTTTAAAAAAGCGAAGATTATATAATCTTCGCTTTTTTTTTATGTGTTTTTTTTACTTCTAATTTTAGAAGTATGAGTATTATCATGGTTTGCGTGAATAAATTCCTATAAATTTATATGCTTAATACTAAAACAACCAAATATTTAAATATGAGACCACTTAAAATTGTAGTTCTCGCCAAGCAAGTTCCAGACACGAGAAATGTAGGTCCGGATGCTATGAAGCCTGACGGAACTGTTAATAGAGGTAAGCTTTCAACGGTTTTTAATCCAGATGATTTACACGCCTTAGAGCTTGCTTTAGATATAAAAGATAGAATTCCAGGAACGGAAATTACCATTTTAACAATGGGTCCGCCAAAAGCAGCTGATATTATTAGAGAAGGTTATTATAGAGGCGTAGATTTTGGTGTTATGATTTCCGATAGAAGATTTGGAGGAGCAGATACCTTAGCAACAAGTTACACCTTGGCTAAAGGAATTGAAAAATTAGCTCCTTTCGATTTAATTGTTGGAGGTAGACAAGCAATTGATGGTGATACAGCACAAGTTGGTCCACAATGTGCTGATAAATTAAATCTTCCACAAGTTACATATGTTGAAGAAATTTTAGAAATTAAAGAAAATGAAATTATAGCCAGAAGAAGATTAGAAAAAGGGATTGAAGTTGTTTCAGCACCTTTTCCTTGTTTAATGACGGTTCACGGATCTTCACCTGCTTGTAGATCTAGACATGCAAAAAGGGTCATGAAATATAAATACGCAAGATCTGCTACAGAATTAAGATCTGCGGATGAATTTATGATTGATTTACACACTAAAAGACCACATTTAACTATTCCAGAATGGAATGTTGAAGATATAAATGCCGATGTTGAAAAAATTGGACTTTCAGGTTCTCCAACAAAAGTAAAAAGTGTAGAAAATATTGTTTTAACAGCAAATGAAGCAAAATTACTAAGTGATTCTGATGCTGATATTGAAATGATGATAAAAGAATTAATTGAACATCATACCATTGGGTAATTTGTATAAATTTTAAAATATAAAGTATGAAAAGTGTAATGGTATATTGCGAAGTTGAAAATCAAAAAGTCGCAGATATAAGTCAAGAATTATTATCAGCTGGGAAACGTTTAGCTCAAAAATTGGGCTGCCCGCTAGAAGCAATGATTTTTGGATCAAGTTTAAATGGCATTGAAAATCAAATAGCTCCTTTTGGTGTAGATAGATTATTTGTTGGAAATAGTATGAGGTTAGAACCTTATAGAACACTTCCTCACGCAGCATTGGCTTCAAAAATATTGAAAGAAGAGGATCCTCAAATAGTATTGTTTGGAGCAACTTCGGTTGGTAGAGATTTAGCACCAAGATTGGCTTCAGTATTAAATTGCGGTTTAACTGCAGATTGTACAATTTTAGATATTGGTGATCATTTTGTTAAAAAAGAGAAAAAAGAATATAAAGATTTATTGTATGCCATTCGTCCAGCTTTTGGTGGAAGTATTATGGCAAATATTATAAATTGGGATATGCATCCGCAAATGGCAACAGTGCGCGAAGGTGTTATGAAAAAAGAAATTTTTGATGAACATTATGCCACAGAAATTGTTGAGGTTGATGTAAATGCCGTATTAAAAGAAGAAGATTTTGTTGTAAAAATAATTGACCGACAAATAAAAGAATCTGGTGTAAATTTAAAAGATGCACCAATTATTGTTGCTGGTGGTTATGGTGTGGGCTCAAGAGAAAACTTTGATTTGTTGGTAGAGCTTGCGCAATTATTAGGCGGAGAAGTTGGAGGCTCTAGAGCAGCTGTTGATGCAGGTTTTATTGAACATAATCGTCAAATTGGTCAAACGGGTACAACTGTTCGTCCAAAATTATACATTGCTGCGGGTATTTCAGGCGCAATTCAACATACAGCCGGAATGCAAGATGCTTCTATGATTATTTCAATAAATAATGATCCCGAAGCACCAATAAATAAAATAGCAGATTATGTAATTAACGGAGATATAGGAGTTGTTGTTCCTAAAATGATCAAATATTACAAGCAAAACGCAAAATAAAATAATAACAAAAGTTAAGGAAAAATTTAAGGAACGTCATTCTGAAATTGTTTCAGAATCTTATAATTACTTTACCAATTTTATAGAGAACTTAAATTAAATTTGGGTTGACGAGATTTTTTAGATAATTTTTTAGAATATAAAATATATAGAAAATGGATAATTTTTTTAATGATACACCTGATTTTAAATTTCATTTAGATCATCCAATAGTAAAAAAAATTGTGAAATTAAAAGAGCGCAATTTTGAAGAATCTGAAATTTATGATTACGCACCTTTAAATCACGAAGATGCAATTGATACGTATGAAAAAATACTAGAAATTGTTGGTGAAATTTGTGCAGATACTATTTCAGTGAATGCCGAAGGGGTAGATATTGAAGGACCTCATATTGAAAATAATGAAGTTATTTATGCTAAAGGAACTACTGCAGATTATAAAGCATTATACGATGCAGGCTTAATAGGAATGTCGTTGCCCAGAAAATATGGTGGACTAAATTTTCCGTTATTGCCATATGTAATGGCGGCTGAAATGGTAGCAAGAGCAGATGCTGGTTTTGCTAATATTTGGGGATTACAGGATTGCGCCGAAACCATTTATGAATTTGGTAGTGATGAACAACGAGAAAAGTATTTGCCTCGTTTTAATAGAGATGGTGCCACAGCTGCAATGGTTTTAACAGAGCCAGATGCAGGATCGGATTTGCAATCGGTGAAATTAAAAGCAACTTTTGATAAAGAAAAAAATACTTGGATTTTAAACGGAGTGAAGCGTTTTATTACCAATGGTGATGCTGATATTTCATTAGTTTTAGCGCGTTCAGAAGAAAATACAACCGATGCTCGTGGATTATCTATGTTTATTTATGATAGAAATGACCACGCAGTTGAAGTACGTCATTTAGAGAAAAAATTAGGAATTAAAGGTTCTCCAACATGTGAGTTGGTATTTAAAAATGCGCCTGCTGAATTAGTTGGAAAAGAGCGTTTTGGACTGATAAAATACGTAATGGCTTTAATGAATTCTGCTCGTTTGGGAGTAGGAGCTCAGTCTGTAGGAATTGCGGATGCAGCGTATAGAGAAGCTTTAAAATATGCAGAAGAAAGAGCCCAGTTTGGAAAGTTCATTGTAAAATTTCCTGCGGTTTATGAAATGCTTACTAATATGAAAGTGAAATTAGATGCGCTTCGTTCTTTATTATATGAAACTACGAGATTTGTAGATGTTTTTAAAGTATATGAAGATGTTTCAACATCTAGAAGTTTGGAAAGTGAAGAGCGCGCTGAAATGAAAGGATATTCAAAATTAGCCAATGTTTTTACGCCACTTATAAAATTAATTGCGAGTGAGGCATGTAATAGAATGGCATATGATTCTTTGCAAATACACGGAGGAACTGGTTTTATGAAAGATTTCCCTATTGAACGTATTTATAGAGATGCCAGAATTACTTCAATTTATGAAGGAACAACACAGTTACAAGCAGTTGCAGCTATAAAAGGTGTAACAACGGAAGTCTTTTTAGACCAAATTAAACAATATGATAGTGAAGTTTTAGAAAAAACTCCAACGAGAGAAAAACTTCAAAAAATGACTGTTAAGTTTGAAACTGTAAGTAAAAAGGTAATTGAAACCAATAATACTGAATATTTAGATTTTCATGCAAGACGTTTGGTAGAAATGGCTGGAAATATTATTATGGGATATTTACTGGTTTTAAATAGTCAGCGTGATGAGAAGTTTGGTAAATCTGCAAAACTTTATGTGAATTTAGTGAGTTCTGAAAATAATGAAAAGTTTGATTATATAGATAATTTTGAAATTGAAAATTTAGAATTATATAAATTAACACAAGTTGAAATTTTAAAAGCTGCAGAAGAATTAGAGGAAGCATAGTAATATTAGTCTACAAGTTAAAAAAACTGTTTGAAATTTACTTTTTAAACAGTTTTTTTGTTTCATATAAAATAAAGTAAATTTGAATTCTTAAAAAAATAGTTGTGGAACTACATTTTTCAATCATCATTCCCGTTTATAATCGTCCTCAAGAAATTGATGAACTATTACAAAGTTTAACCAAACAAACGTATTCAAAAAAGTTTGAAGTTGTAGTGGTTGAAGATGGTTCAGAAAATATTTCAAAAGAAATTGTTGAAAAATATTCCAGTGAATTGAATATTCAATATTTTTTAAAAAACAATACGGGTGCTGGAGCAAGTAGAAATTATGGAATGCAGCTTGCAACAGGAAATTACTTTATAATTTTTGATTCAGATTGTATTATTCCGTCTCGTTATTTGGATGCAATTGAAAATGCGTTAACTAAAAAATATACAGATGCTTACGGTGGTGCAGATGCTGCTCACGAATCTTTTACCAATATTCAAAAAGCTATAAATTATAGTATGACTTCCCTTTTTACAACCGGAGGAATTAGAGGAAGTAAAAAGTCAGTTGATAAATTTCAACCTCGCAGTTTTAATTTAGGGATTTCCAAAAAAGCTTTTGGAGAAACTAAAGGTTTTAGCAAAATGAAAATAGGAGAGGATATTGATTTAACTTTTAGACTTTGGGAACATAACTTTGAAACACAGTTTATTGAGGAAGCATTTGTTTATCATAAGAGAAGAAGTACTTTTCGGCAGTTTTTTAAACAAACATTTGCTTTTGGAAACGGACGACCTTTTTTAAATAAAAAATATCCTGAAACGGCAAAAATAACTTATTGGTTTCCTTCTGTTTTTATTGTTGGATTTTTATTGTCTATAGTATTCTCAATTGTTGGAATACATTTTTTTATAGGATTTTACACAGCATATTTTGTGATTATTTTTGTAGACGCCTTAATTAAAAACAAAAGTTTTAAAGTTGCTTTTTTAAGTATTGTAACAACACTTATTCAGTTTAGTGGTTATGGTTTTGGGTTTTTAAAGGGGATACTAGTTAAATAATTTCAAAAAAAAACTGACTAAAATTTTTAATTTCAATCAGCTTTTTAAATTGTTTTAAGATTTTTTATTCAACCTTTTTTTTACCTTTTCCCTTACTAATTTTAATAGTAAGTTCATTTTTTTCTGTATCTAAATCCATATTTATGGAATCTCCTTCTTTTAGTGAAGAGTTTACAATTTCTTCAGCTAAGGCATCTTCAATATATTTTTGAATAGCACGTTTTAAAGGTCTTGCCCCATATTGTTTATCAAAGCCTTTGTCTGCAATATAATCTTTAGCCTCTTTAGAAAGATTTAATTTATAGCCTAGCCCTTCAATACGAGTTACTAATTTTTCCAACTCAATGTCAATAATGGCATGAATATCTTCACGTTCTAAGGCGTTGAAAACAATTACATCATCAATTCTATTTAAAAACTCTGGAGCAAAAGATTTCTTAAGTGCGTTTTCAATAACGCTTTTTGCATTTGCATCAGCTTGAGCAGTTTTTGAAGCGGTTCCAAAACCAACACCTGCACCAAAATCTTTTAATTGACGAGAACCAATATTGGAAGTCATAATAATGATGGTATTTCTAAAATCAATGCGTCTTCCTAAACTGTCAGTAATATGTCCATCGTCTAAAATTTGAAGTAGCATATTAAAAACATCTGGATGTGCCTTTTCAATTTCATCTAATAATACAACAGCATAAGGTTTACGTCTAATTTTTTCTGTTAATTGACCACCTTCTTCATAACCAACATATCCTGGAGGTGCTCCAATTAAGCGAGAAATGGCAAATTTCTCCATATACTCACTCATATCAATTCTAACAAGCGCTTCTTCAGAATCGAATAATTCACGAGCTAAAACTTTGGCTAATTGGGTTTTTCCAACACCAGTTTGACCTAAAAATATAAATGAACCAATTGGTTTATTAGGATCTTTTAAACCAACTCTATTTCGTTGAATTGCTTTTACAACTTTAGAAACAGCTTCATCTTGTCCAATAACTTTTCCTTTAATTAAAATTGGAAGTTCATTTAAACGTTTAGTTTCTGCTTCAGCAACTCTATTTACAGGAATTCCAGTCATCATTGAAACTACCTCAGCAACATTATCTTCTGTTACAATTTCACGATTTAATTTAGAAGCTTCTTCCCATTTTATTTGTTCTGTTTGAAGTAATCCTTCAACACGTTTTTCATCGTCACGTAAACGTGCAGCTTCTTCATATTTTTGACCATTAACAGCGGCAGTTTTATCTTCTTTTATTTTTTCTAATTGTGCTTCAAGATTTAAAACTTCTTTTGGAACAATAATATTTGTAATATGAATTCTAGATCCACTTTCATCTAAAGCATCAATAGCTTTGTCTGGTAAAAAACGATCGGTCATATATCTGCTTGTTAATTTTACACAAGCTTCAATAGCCTCGTCAGTATACGTTACATTATGGTGATCTTCGTATTTATCTTTAATATTATTTAAAATTTGTATGGTTTCTTCAATATTTGTTGGTTCTACCAATACTTTTTGAAATCTTCTTTCTAAGGCTCCGTCTTTTTCAATATTAGTTCTAAATTCATCTAAAGTTGTAGCACCAATACATTGAATTTCGCCTCTAGCTAAAGCTGGTTTTAACATATTTGAAGCATCTAAAGATCCTGTAGCTCCACCAGCACCAACAATGGTATGAATTTCATCAATAAATAAAATAATATCATCATTTTTTTCAAGTTCATTCATGAGCGCTTTCATACGCTCTTCAAACTGTCCACGGTATTTTGTGCCAGCAACTAAACTTGCTAAATCTAACGATACAATTCGCTTGTTAAAAAGAATTCTGGAAACTTTACGTTGAATAATACGCAATGCCAATCCTTCAGCAATGGCAGATTTACCAACACCAGGTTCTCCAATTAGCATTGGGTTGTTCTTTTTTCGTCTACTTAAAATTTGAGAAACGCGCTCTATTTCTTTTTTTCTTCCAACAACAGGGTCTAACTTCCCTTCTTCCGCTAAACGTGTTAAATCGCGTCCAAAATTATCTAAAACAGGTGTTTTAGACTTCTTTAAGGGAGCTTTTTCTCCAGGTTTAGATTGCTCAAAGGGATTTGACTTTGGTGAATCAAAATCATCATCAGAAGAATTTTCTGCTTTAGGCAAATTAATTTCTTCATCTAAAAACAGTTGTTTAAATACGTTTTTTACATCTTCGTATGATGCATCAAAATTATGCATAAGCTTTGTTGTTGGGTCGTTTTCATTACGCAAAATACAAAGTAATAAATGAGCTGTATTAACAGCTTCACTTTGATATAGTTTAGCTTCTAAAAACGTAGTTTTTAAGGCCTTTTCTGCTTGTCTAGTTAAATGTAAATTCTTTTTTTCATTTGAAAATACATTTGTGGGGTTTGTAGGACTTAAGCCTTCAATTTTTTTTCTTAAATGATCTAAATTTATTTCTAAATAATTTAATATTTCAATTGCTTTTCCTTCCCCTTTTCTTAAAATACCTAACATAAGATGTTCAGTGCCTATAAAATCATGTCCTAAACGTAAGGCTTCTTCTTTGCTGTAAGCAATCACATCTTTAACTTTTGGTGAAAAATTATCGTCCATTTCTTTAAGTTTATATGGTAAAATTAACTGATTTTTTTCTTTTTTATGCACAAAAACAAGTCCACTTTTTATAAATTTAAATATTTAACATTTTTTTAGGTGTAAAAAAGCGAGTTAATTAACTGTTTTCGTGTGTTTTACAGATGTGTTTTGTTGTTGATAAATATTAAAAAAACATCAAGATATTTGCCTTGTAAAAAAGTGAAAAATTGTATATTGCTTTGTTAAATTTAGACACTAAAATAAATTAAAAATATATGGCAGACGGAGAAAAACTGATACCAATAAATATAGAAGATGAGATGAAATCTGCGTACATTGATTACTCAATGTCCGTAATTGTTTCAAGAGCTTTACCTGATGTGAGAGATGGTTTAAAACCAGTTCATAGAAGGGTGCTATATGGTATGCATGAATTAGGAATTAAAGCAACAGGATCTTATAAAAAATCAGCTAGAGTTGTTGGGGAAGTTTTAGGTAAATATCACCCACATGGAGATACTTCTGTTTATGATTCAATGGTTCGTATGGCGCAAAATTGGAGTGTGCGTTATATGATGGTAGATGGGCAAGGTAACTTTGGGTCTGTTGATGGAGATAGTCCAGCAGCAATGCGTTATACAGAGGTTCGTATGCAAAAAATATCAGAAGATATGTTATCTGATATTGAAAAAGACACTGTAGACCATAAATTAAATTTTGATGATACTTTAAACGAACCTACGGTTTTGCCAACTCGTATACCAAATTTATTGGTAAATGGAGCTTCGGGAATTGCTGTTGGTATGGCTACAAATATGGCGCCACACAACTTAACAGAAGTTATTAATGGTACCTTAGCTTATATTGATAACAGAGAAATTGAAATCTCTGAATTAATGCAGCATATTAAAGCCCCAGATTTTCCTACTGGAGGAATTATTTATGGATACGAAGGCGTAAAAGAAGCTTTTGAAACAGGTAGAGGTAGAATTGTAATGCGTGCAAAAGCAACAATTGAAGAAGTTCAAGGGCGTGAATGTATTATTGTTACAGAAATACCGTACCAAGTTAATAAAGCAGAGATGATTAAAAAAACTGCTGATTTAGTTAATGAGAAAAAATTAGAAGGTATTGCCAATATTCGTGATGAATCGGATAGAAATGGAATGCGCGTTGTGTATATTTTAAAGCGCGATGCAATCCCTAATATTGTACTTAATAAATTATTTAAATATACGGCTTTACAAACATCTTTTAGTGTTAATAATATTGCATTAGTAAAAGGTCGTCCACAACAATTAAACTTAAAGCAATTAATTCATTATTTTGTTGAACACAGACATGAAGTAGTTGTTAGAAGAACAGAATTTGAACTTAAAAAAGCAGAAGCAAGAGCGCATATTTTAGAAGGTTTAATTATTGCCAGTGATAATATTGACGAAGTAATTAAAATAATTAGAGCATCTTCTAATGCTGATGAAGCAAGAGAAAGCTTAATGGAGCGTTTTGAATTAACAGAAATTCAAGCAAGAGCTATTGTTGAAATGCGTTTGCGTCAACTTACTGGTTTAGAGCAAGATAAATTGCGCGCTGAGTATGATGATATCATGAAATTAATTATAGATTTAAAAGATATTTTAGCAAACGAATCAAGACGTTACGAAATTATTAAAGAAGAATTAGTTGCTGTTAGAGATAAATACGGTGATGATCGTAGATCTGTAATTGAATATGCTGGTGGAGATTTATCTATTGAAGATATGATTCCAAATTCTAACGTAGTAGTTACAATTTCTCATGCAGGATATGTAAAACGTACTAATTTAGATGAGTATAAAGTTCAAAATAGAGGAGGAAGAGGTCAAAAAGGCGTAGCTACTAGAAATGAAGACTTCTTAGAGCATTTATTTGTTGGAACCAACCATCAATATATGTTATTTTTCACTCAAAAAGGAAAAGTATTTTGGATGCGTGTTTATGAAATTCCAGAAGGAGGTAAAAACTCTAAAGGACGAGCAATTCAAAACTTAATAAATATTGAGCAAGATGATAAAGTAAAAGCTTTCCTTGTTACCGAAGATTTAAAAGATGAAGCATATGTAAATAGCCATTATATTATTATGGCTACTAAAGAAGGACAAGTTAAAAAGACTTCATTAGAACAATATTCTCGTCCAAGAACAAATGGAATAAATGCAATAACAATTAAAGAAGGAGATGAATTGTTAGAAGCAAAATTAACCAATGGAAACAGTCAAATTATGTTAGCTGTTAAATCTGGAAAAGCAATTAGATTTGAAGAAGAGAAAACACGACCAATGGGAAGAAATGCTTCAGGTGTTAGAGGTATTAGATTGGCCAATAAAAAAGATGAAGTTATAGGAATGATTGCTGTAGATGAAATTGGTAGTAATATTCTTGTAGTATCTGAAAATGGTTATGGTAAGCAATCTAGTATAGAAGATTATAGAATAACAAACCGTGGAGGTAAAGGAGTAAAAACAATTAGTGTTACTGAGAAAACAGGAAATTTAGTAGCTATTAAAAATGTAACAGATGAAGATGATTTAATGATTATTAATAAATCAGGAATCACAATTCGTTTAGCAGTAACAGATTTAAGAGTTATGGGTCGTGCTACTCAAGGTGTTAAACTCATAAATATTAAAGATTCCGACTCAATTGCAGCGGTAGCCAAAGTGCCACATGAAGATGATGAAGATATTGAAAATATAGACGGAATAGAAAATGGCACGGAAATTGAAAACAATAATAACGAGAGTACAAATAATGAATAAATAAGAATAAATTAAGAATAAAATGAAAAATCAATTATTATTTCTGTCTGTTTTTTTAATAAGCATGACAATGTTCGGTCAGAAAGATGAAATTAAATCAGCCGAAAAATCAATAAAATCTAACGATTTTAATACCGCAATTACTACAATTAATCAGGCTGAAAGCTTAATTTCAAGTGCAGATGATAAAATGAAAGCAAAATTTTATTATTTGAAAGGTATTGCTTTATATCAAAATGGAGGTCCACAAATGGATATAGATAAAACAGCAGCTGCTTTTAATGAATTAATTAATTTTGAAAAAAGTATAAATTCATATAAATACAGCGATGAAGTTAAAGGTTTAGTAAACACTATGGTAAATGGGTTAGCTTCAAACGCATCTAAAGATTACAGCACTGCAATTGAAACTAAGGAGCCTAGTGATTTTTTAAAAGCAGCGAAACAATTTCATCAAGTATATATGTTAAGTAAAACTGATACAGTATTTTTAGATAATGCTGCATTAGTTTATTATTTCGCAAAAGATTATGCTACATCACGTGATTTATACAAACAATTATTAGACTTAAATTATACAGGTATTGCTCAGGAGTTTATTGCAACTAATAAAGCTGATGGTCAGGATGTATCTTATCCAGATAAAAAAGCTATGGACTTGCAAGTGAAATTAGGAATTGTTGAAAATCCAAGAGTTGAACTTAAAGAATCCAGACGTGAACTTATTTTTAAAAATATAGCGCAAAATTATTCAGATTTAGAAGAGATGGATAAAGCTTTAGAATATATTGCTAAAGGTAGAGCTGAATTTCCTGAAAGTTATTCATTATTAATTGATGAGGCTAATATTTATTATAAATTAGGGGATAATGCTAAATTTAAAGAGCGTTTAGAAATGGCAATTGAAATGAATCCAACAGAGCCAACATTATATTATAATGTGGGTGTTATGAATATGGATCAAAAGAAAATAGACGAAGCTATTAAATATTTTGAAAAAGCAATTGAGTTAAATCCTAAATACGGAGATGCTTACAATAATATTGGAGCTGCAATTATAGATAGGGCTGCACCAATTATAGAAGAAATGAATAAAAGTTTATCTGACTTTTCAAAGTATGATAAATTACAAAAGAAGCAATTTGAGATTTATGAAAAAGCAGTTCCATACTACGAAAAAGCTTTTGAATTAAATAAATCTAGTATAAGTGTAGTTCAAACGTTAATGGGTTTATATGAAAACCTAGGAATGAGTGAAAAACTTGAAGCAATGCAAGCGGTTTATGCAGAGTTAAAAGGCGAATAAATAAAATAAAAATAGTATAAAAAAAGCTCACAAAACTGTGAGCTTTTTTTATACTATTTTTTTAATGACTCTTAATTTATGTGAATGCCTTTGTGTATCAATATTAAAAATTCCACTATGGTCAATTCTATCAATTCTAACTTTTCCGTGTGCGTGAATAATGTAATTATCATTCATGATTATTCCAACATGAGTTATAATTCCTTCATTATTATCAAAAAAAGCTAAATCACCAGGTTCACTTTCTTCAATAAAACTTAAAACTTCACCTTGTGTTGCTTGCTGCGATGCATCTCGTAATAACTTATAGCCACATAATTTATAAACCATTTGTGTAAACCCAGAACAATCAATACCAAAGGGAGACTTTCCACCCCATAAATAAGGTGTATTTAAAAAATTATAGGCTATTTCAACGATAGAATTTTTAGATAATCTTTCATCAAATATTTTTCCTTCATATTGGTAATTAGTGTTGTTTATTACTAATTGCTGATTGTTATAAAAAGGAAGGCAAGAACCCATTGGAATGGTTAAAAAACTTTGGTCCGATTTTGTGGCAAAATCAATAATGTCAGCAGATAAAATATGTTTGCTATTTTCAATTATTAAAAAAGTTTCTTCCGAAATTTCTTCATATTGTTTTTTATCAATCCAGCCTTCATAATTATCAAAGGCTACTCTAATTTTACTCCAGTTTTTTCGTATTTCTAACACTTTAAAATGTTCGCCAAACAGTAATTGTGAAACCATTTCACTTGCATCGTTTGGTTCAATTCTTAAAGGGATAATACTTAAATTACAAATTCCGTAATTCATATAGTTTAATTACATTCGTTCTATAACAATTGCACTTGCACCGCCGCCGCCATTACAAATTCCGGCAGCTCCAAGTTTTGCGTTTTTTTGTTCCAATATTGATGTTAAAGCAATTACAATTCTTGCTCCAGACATTCCTAAAGGATGACCTAAAGAAACTGCACCTCCATTAACATTTACTTTGTCAGGATTTAATCCTAAAATTTTAATATTTGCCAAACCAACTATTGAAAAAGCTTCATTTAGTTCAAAATAGTCTATTTCATTTTGAGAAACTCCTGCTTTTTCTAATGCTTTTGGTAAAGCTTTAGCTGGAGCCGTAGTAAACCATTTTGGATCGTGAGCAGCATCTGCATACCCTAAAATTTTTGCAATTGGTTTTAAGCCAAGTTCTTTTGCTTTATCTAAACTCATTAATATTAGTGCTGCAGCTCCATCATTTAATGTTGAGGCATTTGCAGCTGTAACCGTTCCTTCTTTATTAAAAACTGGTCGTAAAGTTGGTATTTTTTCTAATATAACATTTCTGTATTCCTCATCTTCAGAAAAAAGAATAGGGTCACCCTTTCTTTGTGGAATTTCAACAGGAACAATTTCATTTTTTAAAAGCCCATTTTCCCAAGCTTTTGCAGATTTTTTATAGGATCCAATGGCAAAATTATCCTGGTCTTCTCTAGAAAAGCCATATTCGGTGGCGCATAAATCACCACAAGTTCCCATATGTTGCCCGTCGTAAACATCGGTTAAACCATCAATTAATAATCCATCTGTTATAGTAATATTTCCTAATTTTACACCTTTTCTTCCTTCCATATAATGGGGAATACTGCTCATATTTTCCATTCCACCGGCAACCACAATTTCTGCATCACCGCATTTTATTGCTTGTGCGGCAAACATAATAGATTTCATTCCAGAGGAGCAAACTTTATTTATAGTTGTACACGGAACAGTATTTGGAATTCCTGCAAAAATAGCAGCTTGTTTAGCCGGAGCTTGTCCTAATCCAGCAGAAACAACATTACCCATATAAACTTCATCAACAAGATTTGGGTCTAAATTTATTTTATTTAAGGCGCCTTTTATGGCAGTTGCTCCTAATTTTGTAGCTGAAATATTAGATAAGCTACCTAAAAAACTTCCAATTGGAGTTCTGGCTACGGATACAATAACTACTTCTTTCATAAACTTGGTTAAATTCAACTGCGAATTTAGGAATTTTTAAGCAATCTTTTAAATTATGCGTTGGTCTTTATTAAATGTAATAATTATTGCTTTGAAGAGCTGTAGGTTTTATAATTTTCATGAAGTATTCAAAAACAGGTAATTATGAAGAAAAAAGAACAATTTAACAATCATTATATAGCAATAATTGGAGGTTCAATTTCTGGTTCTGAAGCTGCTAATATGTTGGCTCAGAATGGGTTTAGAGTAGTTGTTTTTGAAATGAATAAACTTCCATATGGTAAAATTGAAGATGGGTTACCAAACTGGCATGTAAATTTAAGAGACCGCCAAATTGCTGAAATTGATTCAAAATTAGATCAAGAAAATATTAGGTTTGTACCAAATACAAAGATTGGTTTGGATATAAATTTTATTGATTTGGTTAATAACTGGGGTTTTTCTGCAATTATTTTAGCAAATGGTGCTTGGGAAGATAGAGCACTTCAAATTCCAACTATTGAAAATTTTATAGACGGAGAAGTGGTGTATCAAAATTCATTTATAAATTGGTTTAACCATAAACATGAATATAATTATTTAGGTAAAAATTATTTTATTAAGAATAATATTGTTGTAATAGGTGGAGGCTTAGCATCTTTAGATGTTATCAAAATTGTAATGATAGAGTTGGTTAAAAAGCAATTGTATTTAAAAAAAGCAATTGATATTGATTTATTCACAATTGAAAAAGAAGGAGTTACTTCAATACTTGAAAAAAATAATATTACTTTAAGTGATTTACAAATTAGTAAAGCTAAATTAATTTATAGGCGTACGGCGAAAGATATGCCTTTAAAAACACCAATTGATGAATCTAAAGAAAGTATTGAGGCTGCAAGATTAGTATCAGAAAAGCTTTTATTTAAGTATGTTGAGAAATATCAATTTGATTTTATTCCATTGTCAATTCCGGTTAATTTAACAGAAGAAAACGGAAGGCTTTCGGGAATAATTTTACAAAACTTAGAAATTAAGAATGGAAAAGTAGTTCCTATAAAAAATAGTTTTGAAAAGTTTAACTGTGAAATGATTATTTCTTCTATAGGAAGTATTCCTGAAAAAATTGAAGGCTTAAATTATAGCAATTCTAATTTGAAAATGCGAGATGAAGCAGATTATCAAGTATTTGGATTTGATAACGTTTTTGCTATTGGTAATGCTGTTACCGGTAGAGGTAATATTCAGGAATCTAAACAACATGGGAAACAAATGACTGAAATTATTATGGATAAACATTTAACAGAAGATGTTTTTGAAAAATGGTTAACAAATCATAATAATCAAATAAAGAATAAAGTTCAAAAACAGCTCAATTCTATAATTGAACAAATTAAAGCTCAGGAGGTTAAACCAGAAGAAATTACCCAAGAAATTTTAAACAAAACAACAGAAATTCATAAAAAAATAAAATTTACAAGCTATAAAGATTGGATTTTACTAAATACTCCTGCCAGATTAGAAGATATCTCAAAAAATAAAGATAATTGCAAATGTTCATAAAATAATTATTGTTATTTTTGGAATGCAAATAAAACTTCGTGAAAAACACTATAAATAAATTACTTGTAAACCACTCCTTATTTTATAAAGCACTTTTATATGTTGCTACGGTAATTTTAGTTGTGTATTTATTTCCGAAAAGTGGACATTTTAAATACGAATTTCAAAAAGGAAAACCTTGGCAGTACGAAAATTATTACGCACCTTTTGATTTTGCTGTTCAAAAAACTCAAGAAGAAATAGATAAAGAAATTTTAGAAACCAAAGAGTTTTCAAAACATTATTTTAATTATAATGAACAAATTGTTGAAAATGTTAAAACAACAATTAATGAATTAGTCGCAGAATTTATTGATACATCTGAACTTACTAAAAATGCTAAAAGTAATTTAATTCAAAAAACACATGAAATAATTGAAGAAGTATATGAATTTGGTTATTTAGAGACTTCCAGTGAGCAAAAAAATGAGCAGACAGTAATTACTCTTAGAAAAGGAAATAAAATTCAGGAGATTCAACTTCATAAAATCTTTTTATCCAATCAAATATTAGATTTTATTCAAAATAAAATGGGGGAGCAGCCCTATAATGAAACTGAAACTGCAATAATAAATATTTTATATAAAGAACTAAAGCCAAACGTAAGTTTTGATGATAGTTTTACGCAAAAAACATTAAATGAAAATTTAAATAAAATATCATATACAAAAGGATTAGTTTCTGAAAATGAGCGTATTATATTTAAAGGTGATATTGTTGAAGGTGAAAAATTTATGATTTTAAATTCTTTAAAAAACGAATTTGAATCGCAAGTTTGGAGTAAATCTAATTATAATTGGATAGTTACAGGTTACACATTATTAGTTGCCTTAGCCTTTTTAATGATATTTTTATTTTTAAGAAAGTATAGATTAGATATTTTTGAAAACAACACCAAAGTATCATTTATATTTTTCAATATTATTTTAATTATTTTACTTATTACATTTATTGTAAAATACGATGCTAAATATGTGTATATAGCACCAATTGTTATTTTACCTTTAGTTCATAAAGCATTTTTTGATGCACGTTTAGGTTTATTTACCCATGTTTTAACTGTATTATTACTAGGCTTTATTGTGCCTAATAGTTTTGAATTTATTTTCTTACAAATTATTGCAGGTATAGTAACAATTTTAACAATATCTGAACTGTATAAAAGAGCCAATTTATTTATTTCAGTATTACAAATTACTTTTGTTTATTTCGTAGCTTATTTTGCATTTTCAATAATTCAAGAAGGAAATGCACAAAACTTAAATTATGAAAAGTTTGTTTATTTTGTTTTAAATGGAGCGGCAACGTTATTTGTACTGCCGCTTATTTATATTTTTGAAAAATTATTTGGGTTAGTTTCAGATGAATCATTAAAGGAATTATCAAATACCAATTCACAATTATTAAGAGAATTAGCAGAAAAAGCACCAGGAACATTTCAGCATTCATTACAAGTTGCAAATTTGTGTGAAGCTTGTGCAAATGAAATTCATGCAAATGCAATGTTGGTTAGAACCGGAGCTCTATATCATGATATTGGAAAAATGTTAAATCCAATGTATTTTACAGAAAATCAAACCACAACAGTAAATCCGCATAACGATTTAACACCGAGAGATAGTGCTCAAATAATTATTGATCATATAATAAATGGGGTTGAATTGGCGAAAAAAAATCATATTCCAGATAGGATAATTGATTTTATTAGAACCCACCACGGAACAACGTTAGTATATTATTTTTATAAAAAAGAAGAACAGTTTATTGGTGGAAAAGTGGAATTGAATGATTTTCAATACCCAGGACCTATTCCATTTTCAAAAGAAACAGCAATTTTAATGATGTGTGATTCGGTTGAAGCAGCTTCAAAAAGTTTAAAAGAGCCAAATTCACAATCTATTGATGAGTTGGTAGATAAGATAGTAAACAAGCAAATGGAAGATGGACAATTTATGAATGCAGATATTACTTTTAAGGAGTTACAAACCATTAAAAAGGTGTTAAAGAAGAAGTTAAAGAATATTTATCATTTACGAATTGAATATCCAGAATAAATAAGTTCATTTTTTAAGTAAAAAAAGTGAAAAAATGTTGTGTAAATGCTTTTCTAGTGCTACATTTGCACTCGCAAAAATAAGTTCATAAGCATATTAAAGGAGAGGTGCCGGAGTGGTAACGGAGCAGATTGCTAATCTGTCGACGGGTAACTGTCGCCAGGGTTCGAGTCCCTGTCTCTCCGCTTTTTTTATTTTCGGGGTGTAGCGTAGCCCGGTTATCGCGCCGCGTTTGGGACGCGGAGGTCGCAGGTTCGAATCCTGCCACCCCGACAGAATAACCGGATATTTATTGTCCTAATGGTGGCATAGCTCAGCTGGATAGAGCACCTGCCTTCTAAGCAGGCGGTCCTAGGTTCGAATCCTAGTGCCATCACTAAACTAAACTGATAATCAGTTGGTTACATAAATTAAACACGATTTGGGAACAGAAATGGGAACAATATCGTGTTTTTTTTATATCTTTATTTTATGGGGTTATCTCTCACACAATCATATAATAAAGGTAAAAAGTTGGTATATCCACACTTTATATACCACAAGAAAAATTATAAAAGAATAAAAATTTACTGCAATGCTCCTTGTTTAATAAAACATTGGAACACAGAACTTAAACGAGTTGAGAGGGGTGATAATAATTACAAATTAAAAAACCTTACAATACAATCATTAAGAAACAAATTAGAGGCTATTATAAATCGTTATAAAAATAACGATGATGATTTATCACCACCACGATTAAGATTAGAATTAAAAAAAAGAGAAAAAATAAAAGAAGCTATTAGTTTCTCAACACTACCATTACTTACTCTAATTCAAGATTGGGAAAAGGAGTATATGAATAATAGTAATGTTTTAGATGTTACTAAAATAAGAACCAAATCAGTTGTTAAGCATATCAAAGATTATATTGTTGAGGTTGAAAAAGAAAGTAGCAAAACATTGTTGATTGATGATATGGATGATACCTTCTTACTTAATTTTATGAATTGGTTATTTATTATTCCTACTATAAATGGTACTGGGTTATTGCCTCGTTCAGCTTTACGAAGATTTCAATATTTACAAAGTTTTTGTATATGGTATAGTAGTAATTCAAAAGAGTATAAGAGGGTGAAAACTCCAACTGAATTAACTCAAGCCGCCAACATTGATAAAAATGAAAACCCTATATCATTTAGCCTAAAAGAGCTAATTAAACTTGTCACTTTTACAGATTTCAACTTTTTAGAACCTGTTAAGAATGAGAAAGGAAAAACCGATTGGGTCGAAAGTGATAAGTGGAAAAAGTATTTAACGAGTGATAAACAGAACAGAGATAATAAAAATGGAATTGTTGAATTTATATATGAAAATACTAAATACGGTAAACAAACTTATACAAGTTGGGAAGTATACAAAGATTTCCTTGTTTTTCTCTGCTCAGTTGGTTGTAGATATAGTGATGGTATAAAAATTAAAGTTGGTGATTTAAAACATTCTAAAAGAAACACTAATTCCCCAATTGAAGGTGGTGTTGATGGAAATTTCGTGTTTTACCAAAAGAAAACAAATACGAAGGCTACTCCACGGTTGAATGATGTTTCTTTTATGATATACAAAAAATACAGTAGAGGTAAAAAAAATGGAGATTTCTTATTTCCAGAAACAAAAAGAGGTAATCAAATAAGTGCAGTAAAAATAAACAAGCAAATAAAACGTATCTGCAAAACCATTGGGTTTAACCGTAAGATAGTTAAAAGAAAACTTGGCAGTAAAGGGATTGAAATACATAGTGAAAGTAAATCTTTATGGGAATTGGTTACCACACATATTGGTAGAAAAACTTATATAAAAACGATGGTAATGGGTAAAAACTTTACCACACAAGAATTAATGAAAATGAGTGGGCATAAAACCGATGATATGTTTCATCAATATTATTCTATAACTGAGGGAGATATACTTAATAAACCAAACTCTTCATTTCTTAGTAAGCAGGGAGAAAATAAAACTACTAAGGATATACCAGCGCTTCTAACGAATGAACCTACAATTATGGATAAACTTATTCAGTTAAAAGAATTAATAAAACGTGAATTAATTTCGGAAGAAGATTATGAAGAAAAGAAAAATGAATTCCTTAAATCTTTATAGAAAGTTTCAGTTCTATCCATTCTATTAAACCAACAACAGGCTCATCCTCTGGGCGATGTGGAATTCTATCGCCCATTCGTTTGTACCATAAATCTCTATCCTTCTCTTTAATAACTTTTAATTCATTTCTCATGCTAATTCATTTTGAGGTTTAATGTACTTCTTGATTTTAGTAATGGTATTTTTATTCAGATTGTAAATCTTACAAACTTCTGAACCTTTATACCCTTTCTCCAATAATTCAATTGGCTTCTTGTATTTTTCGAGAAACATCATAGTAGATTCAGAGCCTCGTTGTTTTCGGTTCTTGTATTTTCCAAGAGATTTAGCAATCTCAATTCCTTCCATCTGCCTCTCACGCCGTATATCATTCTCAATCTCTGCAAATGAACCCATGACTGAAATCATCATTTTAATAGTGTAGTTCATCTTACCATCAACAAGAGTTCTCATTCCAAGGTTTTCAATATATAATGAAACACCATTAGAATGGAAGAATTCAATAACATCTAACAGATTTTTTAAATCGCGGGCTAATCTATCAATTGAATGAATTGATATTTCATCTACTTTTCCTTGTTCAACATAAGACTTTAAATGAATCCCATATGTTCTTTCAAAAAGTGGAATAGTACCACTACATTTAT
This sequence comes from Lutibacter sp., assembly GCF_016342705.1. Taxonomy (GTDB): domain Bacteria; phylum Bacteroidota; class Bacteroidia; order Flavobacteriales; family Flavobacteriaceae; genus Lutibacter. Next base: position 66,877 of record NZ_JAEINV010000012.1, read on the forward strand.
CTTCGAATACATAAGTGTACTGTTCGTTATTTTTTTGTTGCCTATCTAAATTTTGAGTTATAGAACTCACACGGTTATAACGAATAATTCTAATTTCTTTCCTAATTTTAATATCCTTAATCATATACCTCTAATATAGGAAAAAGCGTCGGTAATTACTAACTAAACGGCTGATATGACGAAAATTAAGTGTACTAAATTTATGTAAACATCATCTTTAGGAATTAAAATGAATACTTGATTTTTGGTGTACGAAATAACTATTTTTTCTATTCACCATCCAAGTACCAACTAATTCCAACATGTGGTGGAAGAAATATTAAATCACTCAACTTTCCATTTCTTTGTTCAAAGGTCCCATTTATATTCTCAAGAACAACATGTTCCTCTGGCGATTCAAAACTATTATTCCATTGCAAACTATTGGAAATAATTACATCCATATCATCATCATCATCAATATCAATAATTTCAAAATCTTCCCACAATGAATCTCCAATTGAATTTTTATACAATTCATAAAAACCTGAAAGTTCAAATGTTCCGTCACAATTACCTATACTGAAGTCAATTCTATGGTCTATATCCACAAAATAAGACATAAGATCTAAACAACCATCCTTATTAAAATCATTAACCAATAACCCAATTCCTCCAGAAGGAACACCTGTATTTTCAAAAGAAGTCTTAATTAAACTTCTTGGATATTCATATATTAATTGACCTGTGACAGGGTCTTGAAGTAAAATTAAATTGGTTTTGTTTAATATATTTCCATAGGGGTCAATTATCCTACCTCTTAAACCATTTTCATCAGCAGGGTCGTCTAAATATTGTAATCCACATCCAATAATAGCATCATCAAATCCATCATTATTAAAATCTCCTGATGTACTCCACCAACCAGAAATATGACCATCACCAATATCCATTCTTAGAACTCCATCAATTATTGGGTGTCTTTGAATTTCATATGAGTCAATATTTAAAGCTGGTTCAATTCCTTCATCCCATAATTCAAAAACACCATTATTATTTTTCAAAACAAGTTGACTCCCTCCTGTATTTACAATTATATCTCTATCCCCGTCACCTTCTATATCAATAGAAGTACATCCATGTGAAAAATTTGAAATTTGAGGTAAAAGTTCATTTGTTACTTCAATTAAATTACCATCCGTAGTTTGATAAATTAATTGATCCTGAGCCCCAGGGAAAGGGGGTGAATCTAATCCACTATCCGCCAGAAAAAAATCTATCAAACCATCATTGTTGAAATCATCAAAAACGATATTTCTACCCCAGCAATTAATCCCTGTATTTATACTCTCAAAACTTATATTATCATTGTTTTTAAATAAAATCATTTCCTTATGTTGTCCAAATTCAGGACCAGCAAGAATTAAAATCATATCTAAATCTCCATCATTTTCTAAATCAAAAGAATATGACCAAGACGGATTTCCATCAGGTCTAATTATATCTAAAACCTCATTCCTTAATTTAAGAATAGCTTCTTTGTACATCAACTCATTATTTTTTTTGAACTGAATGGTTAAAGATTTAGATTTATCAACTGTAATTGTAATAGGGTTTTCTGTTCCAACATAATCACCAGACCAACTTTCAAACTCCCAACCATCCACAGGTATTGCAGTTAATTTCACAACACTTCCTGATGGGTAATCTTTTGTTGGTTTAGATGATAATAGTTCTTCTGTTACTGTTCCTTCACCTTCAATTGTTATTGAAAGAGGATACATTCTCTTTTCAAAAACTCCAGTAATATTCTTATTAGAATTTATTGTTACTGAAATCGGGTTGGTTGTTCCAGTAACTCCACCATTCCATTCCTTAAAAATATACTCTGGTGATGGAGTTGCAAGTACGGAAACACTTGTACCTGTTTGATAGTTCCCATCTGATGGAGTTACTGTTCCACCATCAGTAGGCGTAACTGTAACCTTTAAATTATAGTTTGGAATAATTTCAGGTTCAACATCTTTAGAACAAGAAATAAATAAGATAAAGACTAATAATGTTTGGAAGGGGATTTTCATAATAATTTTTTATATAGTAAAGTTATTCAATTTATTGTTAAACTCTATGATTTTTATCACCACCAAAAAATGACATGGTTAAGCCAGTTTGTTAAAGTCCGATTGTATTTAACTCTCATAGTGTTACCCTTTATAATTGAGATTAAACATATCAAAAATCAACGACAAAATCTGATATAATACGCATTAAATATGCCTTTTAGAGTTACGTTGTAATTTGTGAATTAAAGGGAAATGTTTTTATTTTAATGAGTTTATAAACTCACTAAATATATTCTTAAAAAACGATTAGGTTTCTTGTAACTGAGAAAAAATAAAAAAGATTATTATGTTGTAGTACCAGTTCATATATCGAGGTTAATTTTTCACTCCATACAATATGACAGGGTAAAAAAAATCAAAACATGTAGTTTCAGAAATGGAAACAATGAAGAATATTTAAAAATTGGTAATAAAAATAGTGAATGACAATAATCATATGATATTAAAATCATCTTTTTTATATTTGAAATAAATTGCAACCAAATTCGATATTTTGTAAATGTATAAAGAAAACGTTTATTCACCTTATACGGATAATTTGAGGGGATGTGCATATAAAATGAACATATAACAGAGTTGACAACAAGCTGAAAACAAACTAATGGCTGAATACAAATATAAAGACAGAATATACAAGTTAACTAATGATAACTATGATGTTGTATATCCAGACGATATTAAATTACCAAAAAACGTATTTAAATATTACGGAAAGACAAATTACAGTATAGATGCAATTATAAACAATTATTTATTTTGTAGTCACCCATATCATTTAAATGATTCAATTGATAGTTCTAGTCTACTTTGGGATTTTACAAATTTATCAAAGAAAGTTTTTGATGCATTTTACAAACACTACTATGATAGCGTAAATGTTATCGACTATGACGAAGAAAAAAGTAATAGTTTTGTTTTTACAAAGCAAAGATTTTTTGAAATTGCTTCAAAAAATGCGGGAATTATTTCTCTTACAACTAATTCATTACAAACATTAATGTGGGCGCATTATTCAACGGAAAATGGATTTATGATTGAATTAGATTGGGAAGAAATTAAAGACAATTTAAAAAGCTTAAATCCAAAATTAAATAATTACGCTTTTTTTCCAATCCAATACGTTGACAAATTAGAAAGTATCGATTTTTTCGATAAAAACTTTGATTCACGTGATATTCCTTACCTATATTCATCAGCTGTAAAAAGAAAAGATTGGATTTATGAAAACGAGTGGAGATTAATGACTTTTACACCAGATTATGGGGTGCCAAATTCTATTAGAGGTCCTTTACCAGATATACAAAGTGAACACGAAAGAAAATTATATTATCCGAAAAAGGCAGTAAAGTCAATAGTTTTAGGAAAGCATTTTTTAAATTCATCAAATTTAAAAAAAATAATAGACGACAAAACATATCAACTAAAAACCAATTCAGATTTAGATTTTATTAACTTTTTAATGGAGAATTATAATGATAGAATATACTTTTGTGGAGAATACCAAACCGGTATAGAATTCAAAAGAAGTGCTGAAAAAGTACACTTTGAAAAAGTAGATTGGAATACAATTCAAATGATAAGAGAAGACAAAGTTTATATTTAAAGGCTTTAGCTGAATCCGAAAAGTATCACTTACAACCACCCTACTTTTCTTGTACTAACCCATTGGCAAGTATTTGAAGAAATGATTAAGTTTTAATATTTTTAATAAAATGAATAATACAAATAAATTAGAATAACCTAAAATAAAAAATACAATGAATATACATCCTATTTTTTCTAAAAAATATATACTATGGTGGTTCATTATGGCTGCTACTATATCCTTAAAAATTATGTTATTAGGATTTAAACCAAATGGAATATCTTCAATGGAGGCATATGAAAATAGTGGTCTGTTAACTTGGGTTTTTGGAACATTACTCTGTGGAATCGTGTTTGCCACACCAATTTACTTGTTATACCGAGTATTTTTCAAAAAATGGAATAACAAAGTATTTATGATTTTAATTTCCGCGTTTGTTGGTCTTATGTTAATTTTTATATTATAAATAAAATATGTTCGAATTCACAAAAGAAAACAGAAATGTGATTGGTGTAATTATGGGAATCAGTTACACTCTTTATTTTAATTTGAGAATTGGTCAATATCCATTAATAGAAACTTTAGTTTATTCTTTACCTTTTTTAGCTGCTTCAGCTTTAATTGGTTTTGGAATTTCTAAAGTTAGAAAGGATAATAATTTTGGGATTTACTTTGCTGTTATTTCTTTGATATTTGTAGTTTCTAAAATTTAAAAGGACAGACAAATTCCCATATAAAATTCTTTGGATAAATGAAAAATATAATTCTACTATTTACATCAATTTTAATAATGTTGATTTATTCTTTTCAAAATGAATATACATTTGGTGATGGTATTAAATGGGCTGTAACTTTATACATAGTTATTTTACTATTTGATTGGATATTTATTGGGTATTTTACAAATGAGTTCAAACCTATTAAGGGTTTTATCAATTCAAGAGTGTTTATATACAAAGACAATGATTTGAATTGGTTAAATCTATTTAGTTGGGTGATTGCACCTTTAATATTGATATTAGGTGTTTTATTAAATGAAAAAACAAGAAATGAAAATTTATTTGTTGCAATAATTTCTTGTATAGTATTATTTTTAGGTGTGAGGGGTTTGTTTCGGTGGTTTGTAAAGGGTAAGCAAAAAAAATGAAATAAATATAGTATATTTTAGAATGATTTAACCAATTAGAGTAAATTCAAATGGAACACCTCGAAAAGCATTATGCTGAAGTTTCAAAATTCTTTGCACAAAAAAGTTTAATCAGCCTATCTGATAATAAACATAATTATAATGGGCTGAATACAATGGAAATTCTGAATTTGAAGAAAGTCAATCCAAAGTTTATAAAGTTTAATAAATTCAAAAATTTAATAGATTTAAAAAACTGTAATAACGACTTGAAGTTGCTAATTGCAAATTTATATTTATATCATCCACACATAAACAATCCGTTAAACGAATTCAAAATATTAGAAGGAGAAAAGTTATTTACCTATTTTCAAAATGGACCTGATTGGATTTACTCAACTTTTGTTAGTTGCTGTTATGAAAAATTGTATAATTATTGGGATAGAATTGGAGATACTCTTGCCTATTATTTAGAAATAGGTATTCTTGAACATAGAGTAACGTTCGCCTCTGTAATTGACAAAATGGAAAGAATGGAGATATTTAAGTCTAACCCAAGTTTTGAATACCTAAAAGAGTTTAAAGAGAATGAGTATATGGAATTTAACAAACATCGAAAAGAGGTAGTTCACTATTATCAATTTGAAACTACCTACAAACACCAAATAGAAGAAAATTGTCGAAATGAAGAAGAGATTGAAAAACTTTGGAATTGGAAAAATAATATGCCTGAATATTTTAAAAATCAATTAAATTTATCGTGTGAGGGCTTTACTAAAACCTATGAATTAATAAAAACCTTTCCCTAACAACCATATAAAAATAAAATAGTGAGTTCGTAAACTTATCTAATTAACTCATTAATAATAAACCTCAACAATTCTATTAAACAGTTTTATTTGACTTTTTCAAATCTAAATATCCTTGATTTATTGATATAACACCTTTCAATACTTTATTGTAAATTTCAGAGTCGGCATTTTCAATATATCCCAATCTATATTCTTGTGTTTGGGAAATTCCAGTTTGTTTATATAGATAATCCCTCATATTTGAATTGCCCATTAATTTTTTCCTATCCTTATAACCAAGGTTTAGAATTTCTTGCTTCAATTCTCGGTATCTCTTCACCTGTTCAGATAGCAATACGCTACTATTCAGTTTGAAATTAATTATTTCTAAAATATCAGATTTAAACACCTTCTTAATAACTGTTATTTTTGATATTCCAAGTTCTTTACAACATTGATATCTCTTAACCCCACATACAACGTAATCGGTTTTTTCATCTACAATTATTGGTTCTAATAATCCATATAATTTAATCTTTTCTAATAGGGTTAAATATTCTTTGCTTTTAGAATTGCATATATTTCCTTTTGGGTGTAAGTTTATGGAGTTGATATTTACAATTTTAATTTCATATTTTGATTGAGGCTCATATTTCACTCCATATTTTTTAAACAATTCTACTTTTTCCTTTTCTAATATGCCTATTTGTTCTAACGTATCATAATAATCCTCACAATGATGCATGCTCTCACCTAAATCTTTTGCAAGTAATTTTAAAAATTCATAATCACGCGCTTTCTTCTTTTTTTTCTTGGGATAAATGAAGTTGTATTTCCTTTTAGGTATTTCGTTAATACAAACTGAATAAAAACCTCTAAAATCAACTTTTCTATACTTTGGAATCAACTTTCTTTCAAGAATTTTCCTTGCTGTTAGATATTCGGAAATTTTTAATAATGGTTGAATAATTTCCATTTCTTCAATGGATTTAAGTTTTCTCCAAATGAGCCAAATTTGCCCTTCTATTTTCTCCACTTCCTCATCCGATAGATTAGCTACCCAGTTAGGTTCCTGTATTGCGGTAATATTTTCTATTACTTTGCTTATTGTCATTTTTCAATCCTTTTAGCGATTATAAATTCAAAACTACATATTGCAACTAACTCTTGAAATACCTCTCGTAAATGCTTTAAAAACAAGGTTATGTTTGATAGTGATTCAAGTATTATTAAATGTTTTGTTAAGCTCTATTTAGTGAGTTTAAAAACTCATTAAATGTAGTAAATAATTTAATCATTTTAAGGCTTTCAATTTCAAGTACTAAACCTCATTGTGGTTCACTTTTTATCTTTTTTTTAAAACTCTCTACTTATAGTTAGAATTTTTATTGAGATAGTTCCAATACATTACTACAAACGTAGTTGAAAAGCACTTGATGAATAAATTTCAAATAGAATACTTAAAGATGTGAAATTATCAGACATCAAGACCATACTTATAACTTAAAAGTAATAATAGTCATCTAAAATACTAATAAGCATAACTTAATAACCATGAATAAATTAGCAATCACCATTAGAAAATTCGATTACAAAAATGGAAATTTTCAAAACCCATCACCAGAAGTACTACATAAACAAATATTAAAACTTCATAGAAATATTAAAAAGAATGATAGTATATATTCGGAATATACTATTGAAAAAGATAGTGACAAATCTAAATACCATGCACACTTACTTATCCAATATAACGATAAAAAGAACCTATATAATCAGCTATCCCGATTCATAGGTGGAATTGATTGGAAAATCAGAGAAAAGGGGTTAGACACCTTTGATGAATGTAATGGGAAATACGGATTAATTCACACAGAACCAATATATAATGAATTGCAGTACAGAAGATATATGAACAAGCATGAATTATCTAAATCTCTTTATTAAAATGATAGAAGAAAGGCAAGAACTAATAGAAAAAGGAACTCTATTTCTTATACAACATCAGATTTTAATGGAAGAAAATTCAGAGTATTTAGATAGTCTACCAACTAAACAAAATAGGATACTACAAATGGATAGAATTAGAAAAGAATATTGCCTGTGGTTAGAAAGTTTACCAAATGAATATGAATTAAAGAAAATCAAAGAATTAAAAATAAATATTATGAAAATAGAAGAAAGAATATCTAAACAAGAATTACAAAAGATTTATAAAGTTGATAGAAGCACAATAGAATCATGGATTACGAATTATGGCTTGCCCATGATTGTCATAAATTCACACAGTAAATTTTGTCGTGCATCAGACCTCATAAAATGGGAGCAGTCAATGATTTTAAGTAATAAATTTATTGATATTTTAGAGAGTTAATCTTTCGTAATGTATCAGAATTGAATTATGATAGTGTATGTAAAGTAAGCCTATTACCTACTATTGTATAAGTATTAAAAAATATGCTCATCTGTATACGCCTTGTGTATCTTTATTATTTTAGTTTTGTGATATGTTCCCAATATGGAAACATATTTGTTCCTATTGTAGGAATATGTAAAAATATTCAAAATTTTAATAACTTGTAAATAAGTAATATAGAGAAATAAATTAAATTGGTTCTGATGCTAGTGCCATCACTTTAACACTTATCAAAGAGTGGTAAAACCTTGTAAATCATAAGATTTACAAGGTTTTTTTAGTTTTTAGACCATCATACGAGTTGATTTCAATTGATTTTTTAGGTCAACAAATCAGTCAATAATTTTTTTTCAATAAATTTGTTGACCAGATGAGCATAAAAAATAGTAGTTTTGATAATTATTAATATGCTTGTGAGCCTTTATTAATGCTGGGTTATAACAATTTATTACTTCAGAAGAATTCACAGAATATAGTGGAATCAAATTGGAAATTGTAACAGAATATTTACAAAAAGTTTCATAGTATTTGATGCAACTTATAGTATGAAAAATAATTTAGAATATAACTATGTTTTTTCATTCTTCTAAATATGAATGAAACTTTAAGAGTCTTAAATTTAATTTCATTTTAATTGTTTTATTAGCTCGTGATAAATTATTACTACAAATCAATTTTGTTTAACTTTGAAATACAATTATAAATAGTGTAAAAGTATTTATTAATCCTTATCTTCAAAATAGTGAGATATTTTAAAGAAGTTTTTTTTATTTTTCTAATTTCTTGCTCTTTAAAAGCACAAGAATTGCCATCTATAGAAATATTTACTCCTGAAATATATGGAGGTGAAAATCAGAATTGGATGATTTCACAAGGTTCAAATAAATTTATTTATATAGCAAATAATGAAGGTTTATTGGAATATGATGGAGCTACTTGGAAAATGTACGCTTCACCAAATAACACTATAATAAGAGCTGTAAAAGTTGTTGATAATAAAATATATACGGGGTCTTATATGGAATTTGGATATTGGGAAAAAGACTCATTTGGAATGTTGAATTATAATTCTTTGGTGCCTAAGCTAAATGAAAAAATGATTGAAGATGAAAATATATGGAATATTATTACCTATCAAGATTGGATAATTTTTCAGTCATTTAATAGGATTTATTTTTATAATCTGGCAAAAGATAAGTTCACAATTATAAATTCAAAAAATCCAATCTCTAAGGTATTTAACAATAATAATGCAATCTATTATTTTGTTAATAATGAAGGTTTATTTAAAATCAAAGAGGGAAAATCAAAATTAATTGTAAATAATTCAATATTAGATGTTAATATTTTAATTAATATTTTTTCAATTGATGAGGGCCTACTTATTCAAACAAGAAATTCAGGTTTTTATATTTTTAAAGAGGGGAAGCTTCAAAAGTGGAAAAGCTCTGAATTGAATGATTTAGAAGGGATTAAAACATACAACAGTATTCAGTTAAAAGACAAAAGTTTTGTTTTAGGAACAATTTCAAATGGAATTATTTTTTTATCAAAAGAAGGTAAAATACAATACCAATTAAACCAGAAAAATGGATTAAGTAATAACACGGCACTCTCACTTTTTGAAGATAGTGATGAGAATATTTGGGTAGGTTTAGACAATGGAATTAATTGTATTAACATAAAATCTCCTGTAAATGTTTTTAATGATGACGACGGTTCTTTAGGAACTGTTTATACTTCAATTGTTTTTAATAATTACAGCTATTTAGGAACCAATCAAGGATTGTTTTACAAAAAAATAAATTCTAATGAAAGCTTTAAAATTATTACAGGAACCGCTGGTCAGGTTTGGAATTTATTTGAAAATGATAATGAATTATTTTGTGGACATCATTTAGGGACTTATTTAATTAATGAAAATAAAGCCATAAAAATAAGTGATATATCGGGGACCTGGAGTTTTAGAAAAATCCCTGGTTCACAAAATAAATTATTACAAGGTAATTATAGTGGGTTTTATGTGTTAATTAATAATAATGGAAAATGGTTTTTAAAAAATAAAATAGTTGGATTTGATAATTCTGCAAGATACTTTGAATTTATTAATGCCAATGAGTTATTTGTAAGTCACGGGTATAAGGGAGTGTTTAAACTTAACGTAGATGCAAGTTTCGAAAAATTCACCAAAGTTTCAAAACAAAATGATGTTTCTATTGGAAAGAACTCTAGTTTAATAAAATTCAATAATTCTATTTTGTATGCTAATAATAAAGGAGTTTATAAATATGATTTGATAACAAATAAATTTTTAATGGATTCTGTTTTAAGCCCTATGGTTAAAAATGAAACTTATTTATCTGGAAAATTAATAGTTGATAAAAGTCAAAAATTATGGGGTTTTACTAAAGAGAGTATGAACTATGTAACAATTAATGATTTAACAAAAGAATTTAATATTAATACAATAGATATTCCTGCATCTCTTAGGAAAGGTATAAGTGGATACGAAAACATTTCATTATACAAAGACAACAAATATTTATTAGGCACTTCAAATGGATATATTACTTTAGATCTTGGCAATTTTGAAACTCGAAAAGAAAGCTTAATTTTTATTAATGAAATTTCAACAAAAAATAGGGAGTCAAATAAATCATTTGTGAATTTGAGAGATAATGGTGAATTTGCATTTGATCAAAACTCAATTGTTTTTAAATTTAGTGTCCCTGTTTTTGACAAATACCAATCAGTAACCTATCAATACAAATTGGAAGGCTATTATAATAAATGGAGTGATTGGAGTGACCAAACAACATTAACTTTTGATAATTTAACATTTGGAGAGTATTCTTTTAGTGTTAGAGGGAAATTAGGAAATGAACTCACAAATAATATTGCTACTTATCATTTTCAAATATTAAAACCTTGGTATTTTTCATATTTTGCAATATTCATTTATGGTCTTCTGTTTTTTATATGTGCATTTTTATTGCATAAAGCCCATTTAAGGCATTATAAAAATCAATTAGCTCATAAACAATTAGAAAGTGAGCAATTAATTATTCGAATGAAAAATGAAAAGTTGAACCAAGATATTGAAAATAAAAATAGAGAGTTGGCAATTTCGACAATGAGTATTATTAATAAAAATGAAGTACTCAATAGTATAAAAAGTGAGTTAAAAACGAATAATATTGATTCAAGTAATTTACAAGTATTAAAATTAATTGACGGGAATTTAAATAACTCAAAAGACTGGGATGTTTTTAAGGAAGCCTTTAATAACGCTGATAAATATTTTTTAGATAAGATTAAAGAATTACACCCAAACTTAACTCCTAACGATTTGCGTTTTTGTGCATATTTACGTTTAAACTTAACTTCTAAAGAAATTTCACCTTTACTCAACATGACTGTAAGAAGTGTTGAAACAAAACGCTACAGATTAAGAAAACAAATGGGTTTACCCCATGATGCTTGTTTGGTAAGCTACATCTTAAATGTGTAATACCACATCATATGTTAATTTCACTACGACATTACCACAACGCAAACGTTGTAATTAAGCAAAAAGCTTTAATTTCTTTACAACATTAAAAAGTATTTAATATCGCCTAGCCTAATATTCATAACGATTCAGTAGGGAATTTTTATTTTTTTTAAGTTTTAATTCAGCTGTCTGTTTTTTGTTGTGGTACACTTTCATTTATAGGAGAGAATATTGTGTAATTTTAAGAATATTCTTTAGGGATTTATCCAATAGATATAATCAAACAAAATTTTAACTTAACTCAAATGTTTATGAAATTTAAATTATTCACCAAAAAAGTCAGATTACTTTTCTCACTTTTTTTATTCTTAGGTATTTTTGTTGTTACGGCACAAACCTTAGAAGTTAATGGTACCGTAATTGATGCAAATGAAGTTCCTTTACCCGGAGTTTCTATTGTTGTTAAAAATACAACAAAAGGGACAACAACAGATTTTGGAGGTAAATTTGCATTGTCAAATATTCAAAAAGGAGAGGTGTTGGTTTTCTCTTTTATGGGATACAAATCGATAGAAATTGTGATTAACAATTCTAATTACTTGAATATTACACTTAATGAAGATACTCAAACATTAAATGAGGTTGTTGTGACAGCTTTAGGTATTAAGCGTGAGGAAAAAGCGCTTGGGTATGCAGTTCAAAAAGTAGCTGGAGCAGACATTCAAAGAGTATCAGGTGTAGATGTTACTTCATCTCTTACGGGTAAAGTAGCTGGTCTTTTGGTTTTAAATTCCACAGATTTTGCTGCTACTCCAGTACTTACTATTCGTGGTGAATCTCCGCTATTAGTAATAGATGGTATTGCTTATGAAAATAAAACACTAGGAGATATATCTTCTGAAGATATCGAATCTATGAGTGTATTAAAAGGAGCAACTGCTTCAGCGCTATATGGTTTTCGTGGTGCAAGTGGAGCTATTTTAATTACTACAAAAAACGGAAGTTCTAATAGTACAGGTATTACGGTAGATTATGCAACTAATACCATGTTCTCATCTGGGTTTTTAGCAATTCCTGAAAAACAAAGTCTTTATGGCCGAGGTAGTAATAATACTTATGATAAAAATTCTACGAGCTCTTGGGGTACAGTTATGGAAGGACAAATTCTTAATCAATGGGATCCTTTCTTAAAGGCATATAGTGATTACGAATATTTACCTGTTGGAAAAGATAACTTTAGTAATTTTTTAGAGCAAGGGTATGTTACGAATAATAATTTAAATATTGGATTTAAACAAGATAACATTTCCTTAAGAAGTTCACTTAACTGGACACAAAATAAAGGTATTTACCCAAATTCTGTATTAGATAAATTTACTTATACTTTTGGTGGAGAAGTAAATTTAGATAAATTTAAATTGAATTCAAATTTAGCATATTCAAGAAAAACATCTCCAAATCAGGGGTCAAATGGGTATACATCATATGACCCAATGTATTCACTGTTAATTTGGTCGAGTGCAGATTATAATATTTTGGATTATAAGAACAATTACTGGATTGATCCAGGTGTAAAACAAAATTTTACCTATCAATCTGGTATAAATAATCCATATTTTGATAAATACGAAAAAATAAATGAGACTTCTCGTGATATTTTTAATGCTGATTTATCTGCAAGTTATGAATTAACAGATTGGTTAAAAGCAACTATTCGAACTGGTCTTGATTTTTATACAGACCGCGGAGAGCTGAGACTTTCAAAAGGTTCCTATACCCAATCAGGTAATACCGCTGTACCAGGTAATCTTTATACTTGGAATGGCGGACCAGCAGGTGGATATGTTACAGGTCAAACACAAGGATTTAGTATAAATAGTGATTTTTTACTTACAGGTGATAGAGCATTTGATAAATTTAATATTGAATATCTAGCGGGTGGAACTATATATTACAAAAAAGATGATAATATTTATGCAAATACTGTAGGTGGTATTTCTATACCAGACTATTTTTCATTGAATGCATCTGTAAACCCAGCGAATGTTTCAGAAAGCACATATGCAAGACAAGTAAATTCTGCATTTGGTAGAGTTGCTTTTTCTTGGGATAAATTAGTTTATATAGATATAACAGGGCGTAATGACTGGAGTTCAACTCTTGCAAAAGAAACACAATCATACTTTTACCCATCAGTTGCTACTAGTTTTATTGTATCGGAACTATTACCAGAATCAACAAAAGATTGGTTAGATTTATTTAAGATTAGAAGTTCTTGGACTCAATCAAAAGGAATGGCAGGTATTTATGATATTAACAGTTCTTTTACAATTAATAGTGGTACTTGGAATACTTTTAATGGAGCAAGTACGCCTTCAAATTTATACCCAACAAATATTATTCCATCAAGTGCAGAAACTTTTGAAGTAGGTTTACAAGGAATGATGTTTAAAAATAGATTAATGCTTGATGTATCTCACTATAGTAAAAGATTTTACGATGGTATTATAACTGGACCAATATCATCAGCAAGCGGATATTCAGGAGTTTTCACAAATTCAGAAGAAGAAATAACCCGTCGTGGTTGGGAAGTAACACTAAATGCAACACCAATTAAAAATAAAGATTGGCAATTAGATTTAGGTATGAACTGGTCCACTTTTAAACGTGTTTACACAAAATTGGATCCAACTTATACAACTGTAAAACCATGGATAGAAGTTGGAGAACGTGTTGATGCATATGTAGGTAGAGAATTTTTAACAGATCCAGCAACAGGAGCATTTATCTATAATAATGGAAGAATCGCAAAAAGTGGATACGATTCAGTTTTTGGATATTCTGACCCAGATTGGCTTTGGGGAGTAAATTCTACTTTAAAATATAAAGACTTTAGTTTATTTCTATCTTTGGATGGTGTAGTAGGGGGAATGATGACAACTAGGACTGAAAGTTATATGTGGAACTCAGGAGGTCATCCAGATTCTTTAACACCTGAGAGAGCATTAGACGTTGCTACACCTGGTTCAACAAACTATATTGGTGAAGGTGTGAAAATTGTATCAGGTACAGTTACCTATGATGCCGTTGGTAATATTACAAGTGACACACGTGTTTTTGCTCCTAATGATATTGCAACAACCTATAAGCAAGCAATGCAAGATTTGCATGCTGGTAGTGCTTGGGGAGGGTCAGGAACACGTAATGATGCGTATTCTAAAACCTTTTATAAACTACGAGAAATGTCTATAACTTATACGTTCCCAAGTAAATACTTACAAGGTTGGGCTGCAAAGGCTGCATCCGTAAGTTTTGTTGGGCAAAATGTGCTTTTATGGGCTAAAGATTTTAAATATTCTGACCCTGACGGTGGTTATGAAGATTTTTCTGACCCATCAGTAAGATACCTTGGAGCGAATATTAAACTTACATTTTAATCTAATAGAACAATGAAAAATTATATATATACATATTTAGCCGTATTTTCTCTTATCATTGTAGCTTCATGCAGCAATTTTGAGGATATAAATACTGACCCGAATAAGCCTACAACTGTAGCGCCTGAAATGCTTGCTACACAAGTATTGAAAGATTCTTATAGATTTTGGAACCCAAATCCAACTGATTTTTCTTACGCAAACTTATATAATAAGCATACGGCAATACTTCAAACAAATCCAAATCCGTATCAATATTATTATTCATATTATCCTTATGGAAGTTGGGGATATCAGAAATTAACAAGTCTTAAACGTATGGTTGAGTTTTCTGAAGGAAGTTCAACGGAATCTTCATATAAAGGATTGGCTTTGTTTATGAAGGCTTCTTACGGTTTTTCAGCAACATTAGAAATGGGTGATGTTCCATATTCTGAAGCAGGATTGGCGGAAGAAGGAATTACCAAACCAAAGTACGATAAACAAGCTGATGTATTTGTGGCTATTTTAAATGATTTGAAAACAGCAGAAACATATTTTGCATCAGGAACAAAT
Source organism: Lutibacter sp. (assembly GCF_016342705.1). Lineage (GTDB taxonomy): Bacteria > Bacteroidota > Bacteroidia > Flavobacteriales > Flavobacteriaceae > Lutibacter. Next base: position 82,382 of record NZ_JAEINV010000012.1, read on the forward strand.
TTTTCTGGTGACATCATGTTTAATGGAGATGTTACGAAATGGCGTAAACTTTGTAATGCTATGCAATTAAAGGTTTTACAAACTATGAGCAAAAAAATTACTGCTGAACAAAAAACTCGTTTTGCTGCTATAGTAGCTGCAAATAATTTAATGACAGGAAATGCAGATAATTTTAAATTAGTATATACAGATAATCCAAACGCAACTCACCCTTTCTGGAACGGAGAAGGTATTAGAATTACGGACGCTGTTTCAAAATTGGTTGTAGATGCATTAAAAAACACCAATGATCGTAGATTGTTTTATTTTGCAGAACCAGCAGCAGCATTAATTACAGGTGGAGCAACAGAATCACAGTTTTCAGCTTATGAAGGTGCTCCAACTGAATTAGCTGCAGATGCTTTATATATTAATGGTCAAGCTGGTCAATATTCTTTAGTAAATAAACGATATACTTTATCTAGAGCTGGTGACCCAATGATTTTATTCACCTATGCTGAACAATGTTTTATAATTGCTGAAGCAATTGAAGAAGGTTGGGTTGCAGGAAGTTCACAAACTTATTATGAAAATGGAGTGAAAGCAATGCTTGCATATTATATGGCATTACCTTCTACTGGAACTCATGGAATGGCAATCACACAATCTTATATTGATGGTTATTTTACAGGTGCTGCTGCTTTTGCAGCAACTAAAACAGATCGTTTACACCAAATTTGGACACAAAGATGGCTGATAGATTTCTTTCAAGGAAATGGTGGGAATTATCCACAATTCCTTCGCACAGGTTATCCAGTCTATCCTATAGATCCTTCAACTAGTATGAATCCAGATGATTCAGCCTTATATCCTCAACGATGGAAGTACCCAACCAGCGAATTAACTACAAATGCAGAAAATTATTTAAAAGCGGTTGATGAGCAATATGGTGGATATGATGGAATAAACCTAAAGCCATGGTATTTGCAAAATTAGTTGAAATCATAACTAAATAAGAACTCCTCTTATAGGAGGAGTTCTTATCCAATAAAAAAATGTTAATTCATATTTTTATTGATGAGTATAATTAAGTGTATTTCTATATTAATTAAGTTTTGTTTTATTTGTTGCTTCTGTCTTTTATTTACAAAATGCAGAAGCAACTTTTAAAATATAGAGTATTCAAAATGAGAAAAATAAAAAAAATATCTACGGTTTTATTGATAATATCTTTTGCATTTCTTTTGGGATGTAATTCAACTAAAACTAGCTTGAAAAGCAATATTAATTTTGCTAATAACAAAGTTGTTGCACATAGAGGAGCTTGGAAGATGCATAATCTTCCTCAAAATTCAATAGCTTCGCTTAAGAAAGCAATTCAATTAAACTGTTCAGGTTCAGAATTTGATGTTAGAATGACTGCAGATAATGTGCTAATTGTAACACATGACCCACAATATAATAATTTAGAAATTGAAAAAACCAACTATTCAGAATTAGCGGCTTTTAAATTATTCAATGGAGAAAAGCTCCCAACTTTAAAAGAATATCTTTTGGCTGGGATTAAAAACAATACCACCACTAGATTGTTTTGTGAGATAAAACCTTCAAAAATAAGTAAGGAAAGAGGACAGCTTATAGCAACTAAAGTGGTTCAAATGGTTGAAGCGCTAAAAGCAAAAGATTTGTTAGTGTATATAAGCTTTGATTATGATATACTAAAAAAAATTATACAATTAGAACCATCAGCTTTAATCCAATATTTAGAAAGCAATAAATCACTTGAGCAATTAAAAAAAGATGGTATTAGTGGTATTGATTACTACTATAATAATTATAAAAACAATTTAAAAACAATTGAAAACGCAAAAACAATAGGTATTGCTTTAAATGCTTGGACTGTAAATGATGTTGCTGATATGGAATGGTTGCTGGCAAATAAATTCGATTTTATTACAACAGATGAACCTATACTATTGTTAGAACCCGAAGAGAAAAGAGCTGCTAACTATAAAGAATATAACCTTGTTTGGTCAGACGAATTTGAATATTCAGGTTTGCCTGATTCATTAAAATGGAATTATAGATCTGGAGGGCAGGGTTTTGGTAATAATGAAAAACAGTTTTATTTAGAAAAATCTTTAGAGAATTCATTTGTTAAAAATGGAAAATTACATATTGTAGCTTTAAAAAAAGACATTGAAAATAAACATTATACTTCAGCAAGGTTAACAACTTATAATAGGTTTGTTTTTCAATACGGAAAAATTGAAGTAATGGCAAAATTACCTGAAGGAAAAGGAACTTGGCCAGCAATTTGGATGCTTCCAGAAAGTCTTCGTAAAAAAGAAGAGTCTTGGCCTTTGTGTGGCGAAATTGATATTATGGAACATGTTGGGAAAGACCCAAATATGGTCCATGTTTCACTACATTCCAAAGAATACAATCATATAATGAATACTCAAATAACACATTTTGATAGAATTTCTGATGTTTTTAATGACTTTCACTTATACGGAATTGAATGGACACCAGAATTTATGAAGTTTTATATAGACAATAAATTGTTTTTTGAAGCTAAAAAAGGGGAAAATGGAATGGTTTCTACGAACGAAGGTTGGCCTTTTGATAAGCCTTATTTTTTAATCTTAAATCTTGCCATTGGTGGAAATTGGGGAGGTGAAATTGATGATGCAATTTTTCCTTCTGAAATGTTAGTAGATTATGTTAGAATATACCAAAAAGCAACAAATAAAAATTAGGATGAAAAAATTAGTTATTTTATTACTATTTATTGGATTGTGTATCAACTCATATGCCCAGACTTTTAAAGCAATGACATATAACATCCGTTTAAATGTTGCAGTCGATGGTGAAAATGCTTGGCCATTAAGAAAGGAATTTTTAACATCACAAATACAGTTTTATGAACCTGATATTTTAGGTGTTCAAGAAGCAACTCCTCTTCAGGTTGCTGAAATGTCTGTATCGCTTCCTCTATACAATCAAGTAGGTGTTGGAAGAGATGGTGATGGTAAAGGAGAATCCTCAAATATTTATTATAAAAAAAATCGATTTATTGTTATAGAAACAGCTACTTTTTGGCTTTCTGAAACACCTGATGAAATTTCAAAAGGGTGGGACGCAGCATATAACAGAGTTTGTTCCTACGCTTTGTTGAAAGATAAAAAAACAAAATATAAAATATGGGTTTTCAATACTCACTTAGATCATATTGGAGAAGAAGCGAGAACTAAAGGTATTGAATTAATTATGACTAAAATTAAAACGCTTAACACAAATAATTACCCCGTAATATTTATGGGTGATTTTAATTCTGACCCAGCCACTGAAAGAATTATAAATCTAAAAAAAATAATGAATGAATGTAGGGAAGTTTCAATAGAAAAACCTTTTGGTCCTTCAGGAACTTTTAATGGTTTTAAACACAATGAACCAGTGACCCAATTAATTGACTATATTTTTATTTCAAAAAATAATAAAATAGTAGTTGATAAATATGCAATTTTAAGTGATTCTAAAGACTTAAAATATCCATCAGACCATTTGCCTGTATTTGTAAAATTGAGATATAAATAATAGAATATTGCTTAAATTAAACTAAAAGTAAAACTTTATCGATTAGTTGTTTTTGCTTATGTTGTGCAAGGGAATGCCATAATTTAAATATCCCATTTAAAATAAATTAATTATGAATTATCAAATCAAATTTAAACTAGTTTTAATGGCATTGATAGCTATTTCTTTAAATAGCTGCTCTCAAAATAAAACTACAAAAATAGCTTTTGGATCTTGTGGTCATCAAAATGATTCGTTACCAATTTATAATGTGGTGGTGAAACACAAACCAGATATATTTATTTTTTTAGGTGATAATATTTATGGTGACACCTATGATATGGATGTGCTAAAAGCTAAGTATGATATATTAAAAGGTAAACCCTCTTTCCAAAATTTAAAGAAAAACACACCTATAATTGCCACTTGGGATGATCACGATTTTGGTTGGAATGATGCTGGAAGACATTATAAATTTAAAAAGGAATCAAAAGAGATTTTTTTAGATTTTTTTAATGAACCTAAAAATTCTGAAAGAAGGAAACAAGAAGGTGTTTACACTTCTTATTATTATGAAAAAAGCGGAAAAAATTTACAAGTAATTCTATTAGATGTCAGAACTTTTAGAGATGATTTATTAAAACATACAAAAGAAGAAAATAAATTCTTTTACGAACCAGATTATGTTCCATATCAACATGCAGACTCTACATTGTTGGGTGCAACACAATGGAAATGGCTTGAAAAGGAATTATCAAAACCTGCAGATATAAGAATTATTGGTTCAGGTTCACAATTTGGAATTGAATATAATGGGTATGAAGCTTGGGCAAATTTCCCCTTGGAACAACAAAAATTCTTTGATTTAATAAAAAAAACTAAGGCAAATGGTGTTCTTTTTATTTCAGGAGATGTGCATTATGCCGAGATTTCAAAAGTTGAAACACCTAATTTATATCCCATCTATGATATAACTTCAAGTGGGCTTTCCTCACGTTGGCTGTTTGCAACCCCAAATAAAAACAGAATTGAAGGACCCGTAATGGAAAATCATTTTGGTTTAATTACTATTAATTGGAAAACTAAAAACCCTGAAATAAAAATGGAAATTTGGGATGTGAATGATAATCAACGAATTGAATATTCAATAAAATTAGATGAAATAAGTTTTAAAAAGTAACTACTCAAAATGAAAACACACCTATTAAATATAATTTTATGGATAACCTTACTATCAATTTTTTCTTGTTCTACAAAAATGACTATAAATAAAAAGCAACCAGAGAAAAATCCTAATAATTCAAAGGCAATAGTTTTTGTTGATAGTTTACTTCAAAAAATGACATTGGATGAAAAAATAGGTCAAACAATTCTCTTTTCTTCTGGCTCCGACATTACAGGACCAACTATAGATAAAAATTTCGTTGATTATTTAAAAGATGGTATGCTTGGAGCAGTATTTAGTGTGCCAACTGTAAAAGCTACCATAGATCTTCAAAAAATTGCAGTTGAAGAAACCAGATTAGGAATTCCATTATTATTTGGATATGATGTTATTCACGGATACAAAACTATATTTCCAATTTCACTGGGAGAATCAGCATCTTGGGATTTAGATTTAATAGAAAAAAGTTCAAGAATTGCAGCAGAAGAAGCTTCGGCCTCGGGTTTTCACTGGACCTTTGCACCAATGATTGATATTACTCGTGATCCTCGTTGGGGAAGAGTCTCGGAAGGAGCGGGAGAAGATGTTTTTTTAGGTAGTGCAATTGCAAAAGCACGTGTTAAAGGTTTTCAAGGAGATGATTTATCTAAAAACAATACAATTTTGGCTTGTGCAAAACATTTTGCAGCATATGGAGCAGCAATTGCAGGAAGAGACTATAATACGGTAGATATGTCCGAAAGAGAATTAAGGACAACGTATTTGCCACCTTTTAAAGCTGCCATTGATGCCGGAGTAACTACTTTTATGACTTCTTTTAATGATTTAAATGGAGTTCCAGCTTCTGGAAATAAGTTTTTATTGTCGGATATCTTAAGAAATGAATGGAACTTTGATGGTTTTGTGGTTACTGATTATACATCTATAAATGAAATGATTCCTCACGGGTATTCTAAAGATGAAAAACAGGCAGGAGAACAAGCGCTAAATGCCGGAGTTGATATGGATATGCAAGGTGGTGTATTTTTAAGAAATCTAAAAAAATTAGTTGAAGAAGGTAAAGTTTCAGAAGAAAAAATAACAGCTGCAGCAAGGCGTATTTTAATTTTAAAATATCGTTTAGGGCTGTTTGAAGATCCTTACAGATATAGTAATGAACAACGTGAAAAAGTAACGCTTTATAAACCTGAATATTTAGAGACAGCCAAAGAATTAGCTCAAAAATCTATTGTCTTATTAAAAAATAAAAACAATATTTTACCTTTAAATAAGCATCAGAAAATAGCGTTAATTGGTCCTTTAGTTAAAGACGAAAGTCATATTTTAGGAACTTGGATAGCGCGTGGAGATAGGACTGGTAAAGCTGTTAGTGTTTATGAAGGAATAGAAAATTTACTAGGGAATACTGAAATTATTGAGTACGCAAAGGGTTGTGAAATTGAAGGAAATGATAAATCAAAATTCAATGAAGCTGTAAATATTGCTAAAGAATCAGATGTTGTAGTAATGGTTTTAGGAGAATCTCACGGATTAAGTGGTGAAGCTGCTAGTAGAACTAATTTAGATTTACCAGGAGTGCAAAAAGAGCTAATTGCTGAAATTAAAAGAACAGGGAAACCAATTATTTTAATTTTAATGAATGGTAGACCGTTAACATTAGAATATGAAAACGAAGTTACAGATGCAATTTTAGAAACTTGGTTTTCTGGGACATTAGGCGGAACTGCAATTACGGATGTGCTTTTTGGAGTGTACAATCCATCAGGGAAACTTACAATGTCGTTTCCTAGAAATGTTGGGCAAATCCCGATTTATTACAACCATAAAAATACAGGAAGACCTTATGAAATTAAAGGGGCAGAACAACTTTTTAGATCAAAATATTTAGATGTTCCTAATTCGCCATTATATCCATTTGGTTATGGTTTAAGTTATACGTCATTTGAATATTCAGACTTAAAAATTAATAAAAAAGAGTTTAATTTTAATGAAACTATTGAGATTAGGGTAACAGTTACAAATACTGGGAAATATGATGGCGAAGAGATTGTGCAACTATATATTCAAGATATTGTAGGAAGTGTTACTAGACCAGTGAAAGAATTAAAAGGGTTTGAAAAAGTTTTTCTGAAAATTGGGGAATCGAAAGAAATATCATTTTCATTGACTTCTAAAAATTTAGCATTTTATACAATCGATATGAGTTTTAAAGCTGAGGTAGGCGATTTTAAAATATTTGTAGGAACAAATAGTGCAAAACTTTTGGAATCAGCGTTTGTTTTAAAATAAAGAGTAATATCTCCATAAATGTTTTCTTTAAATTACTATTTTTTCTTAATTTTAAAAACTTTAAAAGGATTTTTTAAATATGGAAAACTTTAATAAAGTTAAAAGACGTGAGTTTATAAAAAAAAGTGGGATATTTACTGCTGGAACCCTGTTTTTAGGTTTTGGAGGCTCAAATCTTTACGGGGCATTTGAGTTTGCTGAAATTGAAAATTCCATTCCATTTGTAACACTTAGTAATAACGTTAAAATGCCAATACTTGGCTTTGGAACTAATACGCTTATGGGACCCGTTTGTATACAAAGTGTTTCCGATGCAATTTCAGTTGGATATCGCTTAATTGATACCGCTAAAATTTATGGAAATGAAGAATTTGTAGGGCAAGGGATAAAGCAAAGCGGTATGAATAGAAAAGAGCTATTTATAACTTCAAAACTTTGGGTAGATGATGCAGGTTATGAGAGTACTAAGAAAGCTTTTCAGACTTCCTTAGAGAAATTGGGCGTAGAATATTTAGATTTATATCTTATTCATAGACCAAGAGGAGATGTAAAAGGTTCATGGAAAGCTATGGAAGAGTTACATAATGAAGGAAAAATTAGAGCTATTGGAGTAAGTAATTTTAATCCTAATCAGTTAAATGATTTATTATTAAATGCTACTATTAAGCCGGTCATTAATCAAATTGAGACAAATGTTTTCTGTCAGCAACACATTTCTTATGAATTTTTAAAAAACACGAATATTCAAATGGAAGCTTGGTCTCCATTTGCTGCTGGTAGAAATGATATTTTTAACAACCAAATCTTAAAAGAAATTGGTGAAAAGTATCAAAAAAGTGTTGCGCAAGTTTGCTTAAGATGGCTTTATCAAAGAGGAATTGTTGCTATTCCAAGATCTTCACAAAAAACACATATGATTGAAAATTTAAATATTTTTGATTTTGAACTTTCTAAAGCAGACATAAAAAAAATAGTAGCATTAGATGTAGATACTACTCAATTTCCTGAATGGGAATAAAGAATAATTATAGTTTTAATAAACATCAAATTTAAAATTGTAAATATTCCATTATTAGATGTTAATATTTTGTTTATCTGTTTTTTTGTAATTTTTTCCATTCTTGAAATTGTGCTAAGGAGGCTTCATTGGTTGGTGGATATAAACCAATAATTGTTTGTCCTTCTGCAACTTTTTCTAAAACAAAGTCTTCAAAAATGGTCATTTCAACACATTCATCGGTAACTTCATTTATAATTTCTTGAGGAATAACCATAATACCATCATCATCACCAACTAAAACATCGCCAGGGAAAACGGCAACATCGCCACAGCCAATAGGTACATTTATATCTAACGCTTGATGTAATGTTAAATTTGTTGGAGCGGATGGACGTTGATGGTATGAAGGGAAATCTAACGCCGCAATTTCGGCGCAATCTCTAAATCCACCATCGGTTACAATTCCAGCGACACCTCTTACCATTAAACGAGTTACCAAAATTGAACCAGCAGAAGCTGCTCTTGCATTGTTTCTGCTATCAATAACCAATACAGAGCCTTCAGGGCATTCTTCAACAGCAACACGTTGAGGGTGTTTAGGGTCTCTAAATATACTTATTGGGTTTAAATCTTCTCGTGCAGGTATATAACGTAATGTAAAAGCTTCGCCAACCATAGTGGGTTTTCCTAGTTTTAAAGGTTGTACATTTTGAATAAATTGGTTTCTTAAACCTCTTTTGAATAAACAAGTTGCAATAGTTGCAGTACTAACAGTTTTTAGTTTGTTTCTGGTTGAAGTTGAAAGCGTATTCATTAGATTTAATTTATAAAAATTGGTTAGAATTGATTGTTGTTTAAACAAATATACATATATTTGGTAAACCAAATTGGTAAACCAATTTAATTTATTAAAAAATGAAACGAAATATTCTTTATTTAACACTTTTTACAATCATTATATTTTCTTGTAACACTACAAAATCAGTAGGGATTTTGGTAAAAGATATTAATGAACTGAATTCTGCAATTACAAATGCGAAAGCAGGTGATGAAATTATTTTAGCAAACGGAATTTGGAAAGATATTGAAGTAAAATTTACAGGAAAAGGAACAAAAGAGCATCCAATTATTTTAAAAGCAGAAACAGCGGGAGAAGTTTTTATTGAAGGAGTTTCTAATTTAGAAATAGGAGGAGAATATTTGGAAGTAAGTGGTCTTCATTTTAAAAATGGCTATACGCCATCAAAAAACGTGATTCAGTTTAAAATTGATTCTGATAATATTGCCAGAAACTGTAAAGTTACCAATTGCGTTATTGAAGAATTTACACAGCCAGAAAGAGATATTCAAGATCATTGGGTGGAATTTTGGGGAAGAAATAACGAATTAAGCAATTGTTATATTGCTGGGAAATCTAATAGCGGACCAACAGTAATGGTGGTTTTAAAAGGAAATGAAAGTATAAATAACCATCACCAAATTATAAATAATTATTTTGGACCGCGACCAAGAAAAGGTGGTCCACACGGTGAAACATTACAAATTGGTGATAGTGGAACTTCAATGTCACCATCGTTTGTAAATGTGGCTAATAATTATTTTGATCGTAATAATGGAGAGGTAGAAATAGTTTCAAATAAGTCTAATAACAACATTTTTAAAAATAATATTTTCTTTGAAAGCGAAGGTTCATTAGTATTACGTCATGGAAATTACGTTACAATTGATGGTAATATTTTTATAGGAAATGATAATTCTGAATTTATTGGAGGAATTAGAGTAATAAATACAGGGCATTGGATTACAAACAACTATTTTTATAAAATTAATGGAAATGAATTTAGAAGTGCGCTGGCAGTAATGAATGGCGTACCAAAATCTCCTTTAAATAGATACAACCAAGTTACAGATGCCGTAATTGCCTATAACTCTTTTATAGATTGTAAATCGCCTTGGCAATTTAGCGTTGGAGCAAACAATGATAAAAGCGATGTGTTGCCAGCTTCTGAAATTCGTTCTGCGCGACCAATTAGAACTATTTTAGCGAATAATGTAATTTACAATCAACAAGCAGATGAATTTCCAATTGTAAATTATGATAAAGTTGATGGAGTAACGTTTAAGAATAATAGCTTAAACAGTACCAATAAAAGTGAGGTTACTAGTGATGGACTGATCACTAAAAATATGGAAATGAAACAACTTTCAGATTGGTTGTTTGTTCCTGTAACTAATGATAGTGAAACATATGCTGGATTTGATTTTGAAACCATAACAACAGATTTGCTTGGGAATTCTCGAGCAACTCAAAACAATGTTGGAGCAATAACAGTTCCTGCCAATGAGTCTAATTTTAAGTTTGATAAAAAAGCATATGGACCTACTTGGTTTTCTTCTGAAAAAGAAAAAGTTGCAGCAATTACTGTGGAAGTTTCAACAGCTATAGAACTTCTAGATGCGGTATCAAAAGTAGTTTCTGAAACAGTTATTGAATTAAATTCAGGTTCTTACGAAATTTCAAAATCATTGAATATTAGCAATAAAGTAACTATTAAATCAAAAGATGAAAATAGCAAAGCTCAATTGTTATATACTGGTGAGGCAAATACTCCAGCTTTTCAAATGCTACCAAAAGGTATTTTAATTTTAGAAGATTTAGATTTAAAAGGAACGAATGAACAACAAGCAATTGCTCCACTTGAAAAAGGAATGTCCAAAGCCTATAATTTATGGATGAAAAACACTTCTGTTAGCGATTTTAAAGATGTGTTAAAAACATATAAAAATTCATTTTCGGACACTATTTCAATTGTAAATTCATCGTTTAAAAACTGTGAAAATGGAATTCAATTAGCAGGTGAAATAGATGATAAAGGTGAATATAGCGCTGAGTTTGTGTATATTCAAAACTCGGAATTTGACAATGTTAAAAACAACGTATTAAATTATTATAGAGGAGGTTATGATGAGTCTACCATTGGTGGTAATTTAGTTTTTGAACAAAATAAATTTACAAATTGCGGTAAAAAGGATGCTGAAGGAATTTTAATTAAAACGCGCGGAATTGTAAATGTAATTTTTAAAGAAAATTCGTTTACCAATAATCCAGTTAAATTAATTGCCATTTTATGGGGGGAAAAAGGACAGCAACCTGTTGATAATACAATAATTAATTCAGGTAAAATTGAAGTTCAACAAAACTTGAAAATGAAATTAATGTATTAATAAGGATGTTGGAAATGAAAAATATAAAAGTAATTTGTTTGTTGGTTATAGGTGTTTGGTTTCAAATTACTGTAGCGCAACAACTACCAGATTCTAAAATTATCCCAACTAACAAACTTTCAAAATATTTGAAAGAGGAAGCAAAAAAAGAATTGAAAGGTGATTTTTCAATTAAAAATATGGCTAACTTTTTTCGTGAAAAGTACGCTGAACGTTATTTTTATAACTGGAAAATTTTTGATCAACGGTTTCAAGACTATAAAACACTGTATCCTGAATCGGAAGCTTCTCACAATGAACGTGCTATAGATCATATTTCTAAGTTTTCGGATGTTACGCCTTGGGTATTGCCCTTTAATTATTTAAACGGTGATCCAGTTAATGCATATGCTATGAGGCACTTAGCACGTCAGCATAAAATGGTAGATATTGCGTTTCAATACCATTATTTGAATGAAAACAGTAATAATTTAACTTATTTTAAAAATCAATTACAGTCCTTAAATACGGCTTTAAAAGCTAATAAATACGAAACTATTAAAGATGGAAATGGTGTTTTTGAGGCGTTTAGGTCTGGTTACAGAGTGTTAAATTGGTTACAAATTCATTCCATGTTTTTGGGGCAAGAAAATTATACCGATGAAGATCAGTTAATTACAGTTGCCACTTTATTACAGCATGCGTCTAGTTTATACAAAGAGAATGTTGAATTTGTTCCTGGAAATCATCAAACAAGAGGAATGTCGGCTTTGGCAATGCTTTCTATTATATTCAGCGATTTTAAGGATGCTGATTTATGGCGAGCACGTTCCATGAAGCTATTGGAAGAGCATATGTTGAAAGAAATTAATGATGATGGCTTTCAATTTGAACGTTCAGTACACTACCACATGAGCGATATTGATAACTACTACTATGTGTATCAATTAGCTAAAATTAGTAAAGTTGAAGTTTCAACTATTTGGGAACAAAAGCTAAAATCGTTGTTTGTAACATTAACAAAAATAGCATATCCAGATAAGTCATCTCCTGTTTTACAAGATGATACAGATAATCCTTGGGCAGAGAAAAATGATATTTCTGGAGCAATAACGTTGGGTTATTTATTGTTTGAAGATCCTGAAATGGGCTATTTTTCTTCTGAAAAAGTAGATTCTAAAATGTATTGGTATTTAAATGAACACCAATTATCATTGTTGAAAAATATTGTAAAAAAGGAGCCAACAACTACATCTACTTCTTTTCCAACAACTGGTTATTTTATTCAACGTGATGGATGGAATGCAAATGATAAAATGCTAATTATTTCTGCGGGATTGGATGATGAAAAACCAGATCATCAACACGGAGATATGTTAGGAATACAAGCAATGGCTTATGGAAAAGTGATTTTGCCAAATTATCAAGTTCGCTATTCATTGGCTGATTACGAGTTTTTTAAAAATTCTATGGTTAAGAATGTAGCTTTGGTTGATGATGAATTACAAGGTAAAAATTATAAAGGAAATCAAGGAGGAAGCGGCTTTGGAAAGTTTGGTGAATTGCCAAATCCTAAAGTTATTACTTGGAATACTTCAAAAGAATTAGATGTTTTTGTAGGTGCACACGATGGTTTTAGTAACGTAGGAGTAAATTATACACGTCAGGTTATTGATATTAAAAATGGTTTTTGGATTGTAAAAGATAATTTTTATTCTGAAAAAAAGCACACCTATAAACAAGTTTGGCAGGGACATTATTCATTAGAAAATTCATCAAGTTTAATACGTGCAACTTTTGATGATGCTACAGGAAATGATATTTTCCAATTAAATTCTGTAGATGATGTTCAATCTTCTGGAGCTAGAGGAAAACAATGGAGTGTTGTTTCAAAAAATAATGCTTCAAATTTTAGTTTTATTACCGTGGTTTATCCATATGAAGGATTTGAAAACAGAATTGATGAAACTTCAAAAAACAAGAGTTTAAAAGGTTGGAAATTAAATGATTCAAATTGGAAATTAGTTGGAGATAATGTTGTTTCACTTTCAAAAGAAAATCAATTATTAGCTTTTTCAGTGCGTAAAATTTCTTTAGGAGATTTTAGTATGGAAATTTCAAGTGTTGGTGATTTTTTTGTCACCAAGAATGAAAATAAAATTACTATTCAATTAATTGGTGATAAAGAATTAGAACTAAATACCGAAGGAACAATTGAATGCACAATCAACGGTGTAATAGCATCTAAAATTATAAAGATGGCTCCTGGAATTGTATTAGAGTGCAAAATAAAATAAATAATAAGTAGCGCTTTTTCAATTGGAAAAGCGCTTTTTAATTTAAAATATAATGGTAATTAGTAAAAATCGTGTGATTTTTGTAATGGGTGTTTCAGGTGTTGGTAAAAGCACTATTGGGAGTCTTTTATCACAAGAATTGGGAATTCCGTATTTTGATGGAGATGATTATCATCCCAAAGAAAATGTATTGAAAATGTCTAACGGTGAACCACTAAATGATCATGATAGATTTGGTTGGTTGGCAAGTTTAAATCAATTGGCAAAAGAGCAAGTAATAAATACGAGTTGTATTATAGTTTGTTCAGCATTAAAAGAAAATTACAGAACAATTATTAGCCTAGGAATTGAAGTAGTATCAAAATGGGTGTATTTGTATGGTTCATTTGAACAAATTACAAAAAGGATTGAGAGTCGTTTAGGTCATTACATGCCGTCATCATTATTACAATCTCAGTTTGAAATTTTAGAAGAACCTAAAAATGCTTTAAAAGTAAATGTTAGTTTAACGCCAACCGAAATTGTGAAAAAAATAAGAAAAGAATTAATGAATACATCAGAATTTGGATTGTTTGGCTTAGGAGTAATGGGAAAAAGCCTGAGTCGTAATTTAGCTAATAAAAACATAAACATATCAATTTTTAATAGACATGTTGATGGAGTTGAAGAAAATATAGCAGTTGACTTTAAAAATGAATTTGAAGAATTGGAAACAGCTAAGCCTTTTGATGATATTGAAAATTTTGTTAACTCATTGCAACAACCACGAAAAATTATGTTAATGGTAAATTCGGGGAAAACAACAGATATTGTTATTGAAAATTTATTACCATATTTATCTGAAGGTGATATTATAATAGATGGAGGGAATTCAAATTATAATGAAACCAAAAGAAGGTTAGATTATTTACTTTCAAAAAATATCAATTTTATTGGTACCGGAGTTTCTGGAGGTGAAGAAGGAGCTTTAAAAGGACCAAGTATAATGCCTAGTGGTGATGTAGAAATTTATAAAATGGTGGCGCCATATTTAAATGCAATTGCGGCAAAAGATGCAAATAATTTACCTTGTTGCACGTATGTTGGAAAAGAAGGAAGTGGTCATTTTATAAAAATGGTACACAATGGTATTGAATATGTTGAAATGCAATTATTGGCTGAAGTTGTTCAAATTTTAAAATTATCTGGGAACAATAATGATGAAATTGCTGACATTTTAGAGTCTTGGAAAAATAGTGCAGATAGTTATTTATTAGACATTACAGTTAAAGTTTTAAGAAAAAAGGAAGGATCTGCTTGGTTGGTTGATAAAATAATGGATAAAGCTGGCAATAAAGGAACAGGAAATTGGACCACTATTGCAACGGCAGAATTAGGAGTGCCTAGTACACTAATTCCAGCAGCATTATTTGCGCGTTATTCTTCATTTTATAAAGATGATAGAGTGCAATTGAACAATTTATATGGAGATGCAAATACATCAACACTTAATTTAGATACCAATGATATTTTAAAAGCATATCAGTTTTCCCGAATTATGAATCATTTTCAAGGATTTAATTTAATTTCTGAAGCTTCCAAAAAACATGAATGGGATTTGAATTTAAGTGAAATTGCCAGAATTTGGACCAACGGATGTATTATTAAATCATCCTTAATGATTGAATTGGTTGAAATTTTAAAAGAAACAAGTAATATATTAATGGATAAAAAAATTATTGAACAAATTAAAGATTTAAAATCATCCATAAATATTGTTGTTTTACAATGTGTTTTAAATGAATTATCAACTCCTTGTTTAAGTGAATCTGTTCAATTTTTTAATGGTTATATTTCAAAAAATTCGCCAGCAAATATTATTCAGGCTCAAAGAGATTATTTTGGAGCACATACCTACCAAAGAATTGATGATCCATCAGAAAAATTTTATCACACAAATTGGAGTTAATTTTAATTAACAAATAAGCTAAATATAACATGCAAGAATTGACAGTTAAAAAATCGATTTTAAAAAAAATAATAGCTTTGGTTCTTGGTTTTGGTCCGGGTATTTTTGCCATTGGTTATACTATAGGAACGGGAAGTGTAACTTCCATGATTGTTGCCGGTAGTACTTATGGAATGCAATTAACATGGGTATTATTACTTAGTTGTATATTTTCTGGAGTGTTAATGTTTGCCTATGGGAATTATGCTTTAATATCAGGCGAAACTGCGCTTTATGGGTTTAAAAAACATATTAAAGGAGGTAAAATTTTAGCAATTTTAATTATTGTTGGAATTACTTTTGGACAATGGAATTCACTAATGGGTATTTTAGGGATTTCGGCCAATATGCTTTTTGAAATTATTGCAATGAATTTTGAAGGAGTCAGACCATATCAATATGAAATTGTTTTGGCAATTGCAATTGCTGTAATCGGTATTTTTTATTCGGTAATGTTGGTTGGTAAGTATTCTTTCTTCGAAAAAATATTAGTTATTTTCGTAACTTTTTTGGGGCTATCGTTTATTGTTTCATTGTTTTTTGTAGCGCCACTTCCTTCTGAAATTATAAGCGGATTAATACCAACAATTCCGGAAGTGCCAGGTGGTAAAATGATGGTTGCTGCATTTGTTGGTACAACTATGGCTTCGGCAACTTTTTTATCAAGGCCACTTTTTGTGAAAGGTAAAGGTTGGACAATTGATAATTTAAAACAACAAAAGAAGGATTCAATAATTGCCGCAATTTTGGTTTTTATTATTAGCTTATCAGTAATGGCAGTTGCTAGTGGTGCATTATTTCATCAAGGAAAACCAGTTTTAAAAGTATTGGATATGGCAAATACTTTAGAGCCAATTGCTGGTAGTTTTGCAGTTGCAATTTTCTTTTTTGGAACACTAAGCGCAGGTCTTTCTTCTATTTTTCCTTGTTTGTTAATAACTCCGTTATTAGTTGCAGATTATCAATTAGGTGAATTAGATACAACTTCTAAACAATTTAAAATAATTACGTTTATTGCGTGTTTAGTGGCCTTAATTGTACCTGTTTTTGGGGCAAACCCAATTGAAATGCAAATTTTATCTCAGGTATTTAATGTTTTTGTATTACCAATTGTGGTGTTTAGCATTATTTTAATGGTAAATAATAAAAAAGTAATGAAGGATTATAAAACTGGCTGGTCAGTAAATTTAGGCTTAATTTTAGCTTTATTTTTTTCTTTGGTAATTTCATACAACGGTATTTTAGCAATTTCTCAATATTTTTAATCATTATTATTTAGGGTAAATTTGCATAGTTAGATGTTAAAATTCAGGTAAAATTTTTTTAGGTTATTAATTAATTATATATTTGGTAAACCAAATTGGTTAACCAGTTCAAAAAATATATAAATGAATTATATAAAGTCAAAAATCACATACTTAGCATTTCTATTTGTTCTATTAATTTCTTGTAATTCAGCTACTGAAACAGGAATTTTAGTGAAAAATATTGATGAATTTAACACAGCGGTTAAAAATGCAGTTCCAGGAACTGTTATTAAATTGTCTAATGGAGTATGGAAAGATGTAGAATTAGTTTTTCAGGGTAAAGGAACTGAAGAGAATCCAATTAAATTAACAGTTGAAGAAAAAGGAAAAGTTACTTTAGAAGGTGCGTCTAACCTTCAAATTGCAGGAGAACATTTAATTATTGAAGGGCTTGTTTTTATAAACGGATATACACCAACTAATGCAGTTATTTCATTTAGAAAAAACAAAAATGAAATAGCGAATAATTGTAGATTAACTGAATGTGTGATAGATAATTATAACAATCCAGAACGCCAAGTTCAAGATTATTGGATAACTATTTATGGAAAAAACAATAGATTAGATCACAATCATATTGCAGGTAAAAAGAATTTAGGTGTAACTATGATTGTTGGATTGGATACTGATGATAGTATTGAGAATAATCATAAAATAGATCACAACTATTTTGGCCCTCGTCCAACTTTTGGAAATAATGGAGGAGAAACTTTAAGAATTGGAACCAGTCATTCTTCATTAAAAAATTCAAACACCTTAGTAGAATCTAATTATTTTGATAGATGTAATGGTGAGCACGAAATAATTTCAAATAAATCGTGTCAAAATACATTTAAGTATAATACTTTTTTTGAGTGTACAGGAACGCTTACTATGCGTCATGGAAATGAAACATTGGTTGATGGAAATGTATTTATTGGGAATGGAAAGCCAAGTACTGGCGGTGTTCGTGTTATTAATGAAACACAAACAGTTATTAATAATTACCATATTGGTTTAACAGGTTACCGTTTTAGAGGTGCATTTGTTATGATGAATGGTGTCCCTAATTCACCACCACATCGTTATGTGCCAGTTATTGATTCAAAAGTAAATAACAACACGTTTATTAATTGTGACCACATTGTTTTATGTGCAGGAAATGATGCGGAAAGAAGTCAGGCTCCTAGAAATTCAGAGATTTCAGAAAATATTATTTATAATGAAAACAAAAAAGATATTTTTACAGTTTTTGATGATATTAGTGGTATAACATTTAAAGATAATATTTTAGAAGAAGATACAGAAGCTAGTATTAAAGAAGGTTTTGAAACTGCAGCTATTACATTAGTTAAAAATGAACAAGGTTTTTTAATTCCTACTTCAGACAAAATTAAAAAGAAGGTTACCATAAGTGAAAATATTGCAACTAAAGAGAATACAGGGACTACTTGGTATTCTAAAACGGATAAAGGTGTAGCGTTAAATTCAGGAAAAACAATTAAAGTAGCCGCAGGTATTAATACTTTATTTGAAGCAACAAAAAACTCAAATCCAGGAGATATTTTAGAGTTAATTTCTGGCGAAACTTATTTATTGACAAAAGCAGTAGAAGTTAATCATCCATTAACATTTAAATCATCAGGAAAAGAAAAATCGGTTATTTTATTTGAAAGAATGATGGCTTTTGAAATTCAAAATGGTGGAAGTTTACTGCTTGAAAACATTAAATTTGATGGAGCTAGTTCGCCTGATTATGCTGGAAATTCTGTAATTAGTACTAGTAAAAATTCTATGACAGAAAACTATAAATTGTTTATAGAAAACTGTGAATTTACAGATTTTGTAGTCAATCATTCTTTTGATGTGTTAAGAGTTTCTAAAGGAACATTTGCTGATACCATAAGCATTCAAAATTCAACATTTAAAAACATTACAGGGCATATTGCTGCTTTAGATACTGAAACAGATGATATTGGAGCCTATAATGTTGAATACTTTTTAATGAAAAATAATACTATTACAGACTTGCAAGGTGCCGCTTTGCGTTTGTATAGGGGTGGAAAAGATGAAAGCACATTTGGACCTTTTTTAGAAGTAGACCATAACGTTTTTAATAATGTAGGTTTTGGTAGTAAGAATAAATACAATGCAGCAATATCTTTATATGGTGTGCAAGTAAATGATATTACAAATAATATATTTACTAACTGTAAACCAATGGAAATGCATTTAGTTGTTGGTGAGCCAATTGTAAATATTTTCAATAATAATTTTTATAATTCTGATGAGATTTCTATTTCAGGAGATCAAAAATATAACATTCAAAATTTATGGAAGTTAAACCCTGATTTTATAAAGGGCACTTATAAATTATCAGATAAGTCAGCTTTAAAAAGTAAAGGAACAGACGGAATGGATTTAGGAGTAATTTTAAAATAATAAACACGAGTTAATGAAATTCATAAAACACATACAAATTTTAGTAGTTGCTGTGCTTTTGGTGACAGTGTCATGCAAGGCGCAAACTAAAACCACTTCAAAAAAAGCACAAGTACAAGAGCATCCGAGTTTAATTTTAACAAAAGCGGGTGTTGAAAAAATTAAAGCTGAACTAGGTAAAGTTCCTTTGTTTGATGAAACCTTAGCCAAAGTAAAAGCTGAAGTTGATGCTGAAATTGCAAACGGAATTGAAGTGCCTGTTCCTAAAGATTATTCTGGTGGATACACACATGAACGTCACAAACGTAATTTTTTAATACTACAAAAAGCAGGTGTTTTATATCAAATTTTAGATGATGAAAAATATGCATTGTATGTAAAAGATATGTTGTTTGCGTATGAAAATTTATATCCAACATTACCTGTGCATCCACAAACTAGATCGTATGCGCGAGGCAAATTGTTTTGGCAATGTTTAAATGATTCTAACTGGTTAGTATATGTAAGTCAGGCGTACGATTGTGTGTATGATTATTTAACGGAAAAAGAACGTAAGCAATTAGAGAAAAACTTGTTTAAACCATATGCCGATTTTATTTCAAAAGGAAATCCGCAATTTTTTAACAGAGTGCATAATCACAGTACTTGGGGAAATGTTGCTGTTGGTATGATTGCCTTGGTAATGGATGATGCTGCGTTGTTAAGTACAGCTTTAAATGGTTTAAAAAAAGATGGTATTGATCCGAATGCAAAAGATAACGATGGTGGATATATTAAAAAAGCAGGACAAAAAGTTGGTTTTTTAGCCAATGTTAATGAGCCTTTTTCACCAGATGGATATTATACAGAAGGACCTTATTACCAACGTTATGCTATGTATCCATTTTTAGTTTTTGCCGAAGCTTTGCAAAACGTAAAACCAGAAATGAAGATTTTTGAATACAAAAATGGCGTGTTGTTAAAATCTATAAATACCTTATTGAATTTAACAGATGCCGATGGTAAATTTTTCCCATTAAATGATGGTCAAAAAGGAATGTCGTATTTCTCAAGAGAATTGGTAACTGCTGTAAATGTTGGTTATTATTTTGGAGGAAATCAACCAGAGTTGTTATCAATTGCAAAAGAACAAGGCGAAGTTTTATTAGATCAAACTGGGTTAGCTGTAGCTATTGGAATTCGTGATGGTTTAGCAAAAACGTTCAATAAAAAATCTGTCGAATATACCGATGGAGCTAATGGAACAGAAGGAGGTGTTGGAATTATTAGAGCTAATGGATCAAAAAATGAGTTGGCATTAGTTTATAAATATGCAGCGCAAGGTTTAAGTCATGGGCATTATGATAAACTTTCTTTTTCTTATTATGAAGGAGGAAATGAGGTTTTACAAGATTATGGTTTAGCACGTTTTGTTAATATTCAACAAAAAGGTGGCGGTAATTATTTAAAGGAAAATACTACTTGGGCAAAACAAACCGTTGCACACAATACGATTGTTCAAAATGAAACATCGCATTTTGGAGGAAAATTTGACGTTGGAAGTTTAAATCATTCAAATAAATATTTGTTTGATGTAGAAAACCCAAATTTACAAGTTGTAAGTGCTAAAGAAAACAATGCATATCCAGGAACGAAATTGCATAGAACTTTTGCATTAATTAAAGACGAGAGTTTTGAAAATCCATTTTTGTTAGATATTGTAAAAGTGAATGGAACAAATGAAAATCAGTACGACTTACCTTATTATTTTATGGGACAAGTTATGTCAACTAATTTTAAATATGATGTTCCAAAAGTATTAACAACACTTGGAGAAAAAAACGGTTATCAACATTTATGGAATGAAGGTGTAGGAATATCAGACGGTAAAAACTCAAAATTATCTTGGTTTAATAATGAACGTTTTTATACATTAACTGCTGCAGTTGCAAAAGATGATGAATTGATATTTGTGAGAATTGGAGCGAATGATCCTGAATTTAATTTACGCCGTGAGGCTGGTTTTATTATCAGGAAAAAGAATGCAAAAGATGCTGTTTATGTTTCTGTAATTGAATCTCATGGAAATTACAATCCAGTAAGTGAAATAGCAACTAATGCATTTAGTTCTATAAAAAATATTGAAGTTGTATATAATAACGATAATTATATAGGTATTGTAATTAGAAGTGAAACTGGCGGAGAAAAATTATTTTTGATGTCACTTAACGATACATCAAAAGAGAAAGCGCATAAACTAGAGATCAACAATAAGGAATACCAATGGGTAGGTCCTTATTCTTATAGAATAATTAACTAATAACAAATAAATTATAAAATTATGAAACGATTTAGTGAAAAATACATAATCACAAAAGAAATGGAATGGGAAGTGCTTGGTGGAGGAGTATCAAGAAAGTTTTTAGGTTATGATAATCAAATCATGATGGTGCAAGTAAAATTTGAAAAGGGAGCATTAGGTGCGCCACATCAACATTTTCACACGCAAGCTACCTATTGTGTTTCTGGAAAATTTGAATTTGAAATTGATGGAGTAAAGAAAGTTATAGAAGGAGGAGATGGAGTGTATATAGAACCTAATTTATTACATAGTGCAATTTGTTTAGAAGAAGGGACTCTAATTGACACATTTAGTCCCGTAAGAGAGGATTTCTTAAGTGGTGGTGCGGTATCTTATTTCGGAGATAAAGAATAATAAAAATTGCTGATAATCTAATAAGGGAAAATTTTAAAGAACCCAAAGAATAATTATTTTTTGAATAATACTGGTTTTTAAAATTAGTATTGTTTGGTCAGAGTATCAATAATTTAGCACAGTTTCGTTATTTTTCGTTGATTGTTTAAAAAATTTAATAGCAATATTTTTTTTTAACATTTAATTAGTATATATTTGGTTTTCCAAAGTGGTTTACCAGTTTGGAAAACCAAATAAAATAGAATATTAATAATTAAAACTTAGTTAAATAATGAAATGTGAATATTTCTAAATAAAAAAAAAAGGACAGGTGCACGCCTATCCTTTCTCGTAAAAATTACTTCTTTTAGGAGGGAAGTAAAATTAAAATTACATGTTATTACTTTTATAAAAACACGATAAAACAAATTTACAAAAAACAATTCATAAATTCAGAATTGGTGAGTTTTTATAAAATGGAAGATTAAAAGGATTTAAAATCTATTCTTAAAAAAAATTAATATTAAATGATATTAATTAAAACTAAACTTAAACATAAAAATTTAATTATGAATTTAAAAATCAAGCTAACGCTTCTGGTAATATTGATGCTCAATATTACTTTAATGGCTCAAAGTAGCTTTACAATTAACGGTACAGTATTATCCCAGACGGATAATTCACCAATTCCTGGAGCAAGTATTATCATTAAAGGGAGTACTAAAGGTGCTTCAACAGATTTTGATGGAAACTTTTCTTTAAATGTTGCTTCTGGTGATGTTTTAGAGGTGTCTTTTTTAGGGTTTACAACAAAATTGGTTCCTATTGCTAATCAAAAGCAATTAACAATTGTTTTAGCCGAATCAACAAATACTTTAGATGAAATTGTAGTTGTTGGATATGGTACTCAAAGAAAATCACATTTGAGTGGTTCAATTTCTAAAGTGGTGAATGAAAGTTTAGATCAGATTGCTACAGCAAGAGCGGATGATGCTTTAGTTGGGCAAGTTTCTGGTGTAAACATTCAAGCAACAAATCCTGAGGCAGGTGAAGCTCCAACAATTCGTATTAGAGGTGTTGGATCTATTAATGCATCATCAAATCCATTATTAGTAATTGATGGTGTTCCAGTAGATATTGAGTTCTTCGGAAATTTAAACATGAATGATGTAGAATCTATTGAAGTTTTGAAAGATGCTGCCTCTTCTGCAATTTATGGTTCTCAAGGAGCTAATGGTGTAATTATGGTTACAACAAAACAAGGTAAAGAAGGTAAAGTGAAATTTAGCTTAAGTACTTTTACTGGTTTTAAATCGGTTCCAACAAATGACAATTATAATATGTCCTTAAAAGAGTGGACGGCTATGGAGCTTGCGGCAAACGGAAAACTTTCTTATGCTACTACTTTTAAAAACTTATTAGGAATAGACCATAACTGGCAAGATGATATTTATGATGGAGGAACTATTACAAGTCACAACTTAAGTGTTCGCGGAGGTACTGATAAAACAAAATTTTCAGCATCTTTAGGATATTTACATGATGAAGGTGTAATTATTACTGATGATTATAAAAAATACAACTTAAAATTAAAACTTGATACTAAAGTAAGTGATAAACTTTCATTTGGTGCAAACTTATCTCCTTCATTTACAGAAAGAAGACGTTTAGATGGAGATACTTATGGTGTATTACGTCAAGGACCTTGGTTACCAATTTATTTAGATGAGCATACTATTCAATTTGTAGATAGAGCCTATTCTAATGGCAAATATGCAAATGTGCAAGTAGGAGATTATGCAATGCAAGATATGTTTAGAAATTACCCAATAACTATTGATGGTGTTACTAAACTAACAAGTATCAGATATTCTGGTGACTCAAATCCATATGCTCAGTTTAATGAAGTTAATTATAATGAAGATAGATTTAGTTTAACTGGAAATATTTACGCGCAATATAATATTACTGACGATTTAAGTTTTAAAACATCTCTTGGAGGTTCTTACCGTGCAAATAGAGATGAAAGATATATTGGTGTATTACAACATTCAACTGGTGCAGATAGAGCAAGTTCTAGATTTAGAAGTACTCACGAAATTTCATTAGTGAATGATAACTTATTCTTTTATAATAAAGAATTTGGAAAACATGAAATTAACGCTGTAGTTGGTATTTCTGCTCAAAAAGAAAATACTTTTAGAACTGAAACTACTGGTATTGGATATGAGTTTGATTATATTCAGACATTAAATGCTGCAACTATAATTTCAAATGCTACATCTTATGAAGTGGACAGAAGAATGTTATCTTTCTTAGGTAGATTAAATTATTCTTTTGATGGTAAATATTTGGCATCATTAAGTGTACGTAGAGATGGTAGTTCAGTTTTTGGACCGGATAAAAAATATGGAAATTTCCCTGCAGCTTCTGTTGGTTGGAATGCATATAAAGAAGATTTCTTAAAAGATAGTGATGTTGTATCTAACTTAAAATTAAGATTTAGTTATGGTGTAACTGGTACTGATGCTATTGATGAATATAAATACTTAGCGTTATTAGAAACTTCATCAGCAGTGGTAAACGGAAGTATCGTAAATGCATTTAACCCATCAAACATTTCAAATCCAGAATTACAATGGGAACGTTCAATTGAGTGGAACCCTGGTGTTGATTTCGGATTCTTTAATAATAGAATTTCTGGATCTGTAGATTATTATAATAGAACGAGTGATAATTTATTATTATTCTTAGATATTCCTTCTGTAACAGGCTTTTCTAATACTGATGTAAATTTAGGTCAAGTTGAAAATGCAGGTTTTGAATTAGAAATTAGAACAAGAAACATTTCTAAAGATAAATTTAGTTGGAATACTTCAATTTTGGCTTCAAGAAATAAAAATACATTATTAGATTTTGGAACTGCCAATGGATTGATTTCTAGCTTAGATACAAAAAGAGCCTCTGAATGGATTAATCTTGTAGGTCACCCAATTTCATCTTTTTACGGATATGTTGTTGATAAACAAATTCCTACTGAATATTTAAAGGATCCATGGGCAGTTGTTGGTGGACAAGCACAAGATGTGTATGTGAAAGATTTAAATGGTGATGGTTTAATTGATGCTGATGATAAAACTATATTAGGTGATCCTTATCCAGACATCGTTTGGAGTGTATCTAACGAATTTAATATTGGTAATTTTGATTTTAGTTTTATGTTCCAAGGAAGTCACGGAGCTGAAATTAGAAATATGGAAGTTCAGTATTACTATAATCATTTTAATAGTGGAATGGATTATGATCCAGCAATAACTCCAGATCAAGGATTTATTCAAGAAAAAATATTTACAAGTGATATTATTCAAAATGCATCTTTCGTTGCACTTAGAAACGTAAATATTGGATATAAACTTCCAGAAAGTGTATTAAAAAAGTTACAATTAAGTAGTGCAAGAATATATGCTACAGGGCAAAACCTGTTGTACTTTACTGCGGATAATTACACAGGTGCAAACCCTGAAGCAATGCACAGTTATAATACTGTTACTCAATATGGTTACCATTTAGGTGGAGCGCCAGTATCACAAACAATCTCTGTAGGTTTAAACTTAGAGTTTTAAGAGTTAACATATAAATACAAAAAATTAAAAATAATATTATGAAACAAATACAAATCATAACATTACTTGTGCTAGGTATGTTAATCTCATCTTGTGGTGAAGATTACTTAGATCCAGCACCGGTTTCATCCATCGGTAGTAATGGATTTTATACAAGTGAATCAGAAATTGAAGCTGCCGTATTAAATATTTACGATGGTTTACAGTTAGCAGTTCAAAGAGAATTTGCACTGGTTGAAATGAGATCAGATAATAGTAAAACAAGAAGTAGCGAGGGAGATTGGGCGCAGTTTGAGACTTTAAATGTGAAATCTACAAACACTACAGTAGCTGATTATTGGGCATTGTATTACAATGTAATATTTAGAGCTAATACTGTTTTAGAACACCTTGATGCTGCTGGAAATTCTATAGATCAATTTGAAGGAGAAGCTAAATTTGCAAGAGCGTTAAGCTATTTTAATTTAGTTCGTTTATATGGTGATGTACCATTAATTGATAAAGTGATTGGTCCAACTGATACGGATTATTTTGATAGAGATGCTACAGTTGATGTATATGCATTAATTGTAAATGATTTAAAAACTGCCGTTGCTAATTTAGATAATACTTATAAAGGAAGAGCTTCTAAAGCTGCTGCGCAAGCATTGTTAGCCAAAGTTTATTTAACATTAAAAAACTATGGTGATGCTCAAGACTTATTAGAAGATGTAATTGCTGGTTCTTCAGCATTACCAAGCTTTAGTAGTGTATTTTATACTGAGTTGAATAGTGAAATTATTTTTGCTATTGAATATACAAATGATGCTGCTGACGATAGTCAAGATTTCAGTATTGAATTTACACAAGATGGTAGAGTAAGAGGTTTAAATTATGCAACCCCTGAATTAATTACAGCGTTTAATACTTTTGGAGGTGCTATAAGAACTACTACATCAATAATTTATGATGATGTTAGTACAAAACCTGTTACACCAGATCCTTTACAAGATTATAAGTGTGGAAAATTTGTATACAACTCAACTGCAAATAATTTAAACGGAAACGATTGGATTGTTTTAAGAATGGCTGATGTGTTATTAATGCATGTAGAAGCAATTTTAGCAGGTTCGGATGTTACAAGTAGTTCTTCAGCAATTGCCTCATTCAAAAAAGTGAGAGATAGAGCTGGTATTACATCACCAATAACTTCAATTACTAAACAAGAATTGTTAGATGAAAGACGTGTTGAATTAGCATTTGAAAATCAACGTTGGTTTGATTTAATTAGATTTGGTGTTGCAGAAAGTGTTTTGGGAACGTTTGCAACCGATAACGGAATTGTTTTTTCAGCATCTGATTTATTATTACCAATTCCACAGAGAGAAATAGGGGTAAGTTTTGGAAAATTAACACAAAACCCAGGTTATTAATATTTCTATGCTAAATAGAGAATAAAAAATTTGATATTATGATACAAAAAATTAAAATAAATAAAATCATAGGTTTTTTAGGATTATTAGCCTTAACGCTTTCCTTTAATTCTTGTGAACAATTTGAACTACCAGAAGCAGGATCTATGGCAGATTTAACTCCGCCAACAGCTAGTTTTGCAGCTTCATTAAATGGTGATTATTTAACATATAAGTTTGATAATTTATCTGCGAGTGCTACTGATTATGTTTGGGATTATGGAGATGGTCACACATCAACAGATAAAAATGGAGCAAATATTTATGCTGGTGAAGGAACTTATACAGTTACATTAACAGCATCTGATAAATTAGGTGTTTCAAGTACATACTCAGAAACTATAGAGGTTGTAAAACCACCAGTTCCAGTAGTATTGTTACCTGAAATTTTAGAGGCTGGATTTGAAGATTATACGTTAGAAAATGGAACTGGAGATGGTCGTGATTCTTGGAGAACTAGTTTAGGTGAAATTATGCAAATTACTAGTAGCCCAGTTTACGAAGGTGTTCAAGCTGCAAAATTCCCATCAGATGGAACAAGAATTGCATATCAAGAATTGGAAGTTTCTGCAAATGCAGATTATGTTTTAACATATTATTATACTATGAAAACATCACCTGCTGGATTAATTACTGTATCTGTTTTAGGAGGAGCTTTAACTGATCTTGCAAATGCTGCATCTCAAACAATTGCATCTTATGTAGGTACGGATCAAACTGATGATAGTACGTATGTTCAAGTAGATTTACCATTTAATTCTGGTAATAATACTAAAGTGGCAATTTATGTTAGAAATGAAAGTGTTGAATGTAGATTAGATGCATTTAGCATTAGAGTAGCAGACTAATTATAAAATAATTGGCAGTTTAAATAAAGTTCATATGAAATATATTTTAAAAATTAGCGTCATATTTTTTACAATATTCTCTTTAACACTTCAAGTAAGTTGTCAGGAAAAAGTTGTAGATGATTTAACATTTTTTGAAGACTATCAAAATGAAAATTCTGATATTCAAAATAATGATAATGAAGATGTATTTAAACTGCCAAATATTGATTTAAATAATTGGAAAGTTACACTGCCAATTGGCAAACCAATAGAAGTTGCGCCTCCTGAAATATTAAATTATGCAACAAATGAAACGTTAAAACCATTTTTTTATAACGATTCAATAAAAGGAGCCTTAGTTTTTTATACATACCCAGATGCCTCAACAACTAATTCTTCATATTCTAGAACTGAATTAAGAGAGCAGTTAGTTCCTGGAAGTAATAGTACAAATTGGACCTTTGAAAAAGGAGGTACTATGAAAGGGACGTTGGAAGTAGCTGAAATGTCTAAAGACGCAAGTGGAAATTACTATAGAACAATAGTAATGCAGATACATGGTATTTTAACAAAAGCCCAAAAAGAGTTAATAGGTGCTTCTGATAACAATGCACCGCCAATGTTAAAAATATATTGGGTAAATGGTCAGGTGAGAGTTAAGACAAAAGTGTTAAAAGATTTAAATGCAACAGAAACTGAAATGTTGCACGAAGAAGCTTGGGGAGATGATGCAGGTTACACTTTTCCTGAATATGTTGGTTTTGATAAATTTACGTTAGAAGTAAAAGTATCAAATGGAAAAATGGAAGTTATCTTAAATGAAAAAGCCTCAGTTGTTTATGAAAGTATTCATATTCAAAAATGGGGAATATTTGAGAATTATTTTAAAGCTGGAAATTATTTTCAGTCAAAAGATATAGAGTCATATTCAAAAGTAAAGTATTATGAGTTAGTGGTAACTCATTAATTATGTAATTGATAGGTTTGAATTAGTTACTATTTTTTGGTTAAGAAAAGCTGGTCTTTTTTATTAAGGACCAGTAATTCTAAATCAAAAAAAGATTACTTTTAGTATTTATTGTAATAAAGAGGTTTTTTATGAAGTTTTTTTTAATTTTATAAATTAAATCTGGTTAACCAAATCAAATAGAATTATATGAAGTTAGAGGTCATTTCAAAAAGTGAAAATAAAGAAGTTCAAAATTTTATTATTTCTCAAATTAGAGATTTAATTAATTATAAAAATTTAGAACCTGGAGATAAACTACCATCTGAAAGATCATTATCGGATAAATTTTCAGTGAGCAGAAGTAATGTTAGAGAAGCAATTCAAAAGCTAGAATTTTATGGATTGTTAAAGTCAATACCTCAAAGCGGAACTTTTGTTGCTAACATTGGTGTTATTGCAATGAATGGGATGATTGATGATATTTTAAGACTTGAAAAGCCAGATTTTAAAGCTTTAGTTGAAACTCGAATTTTATTAGAATTAAAAACAGCAAGGTTGGCAGCTTTAAGAAGAACTGATGAAGATTTAAAGCAAATGAGAGAAGCCTTAGAAGCATACAGTGAAAAGGTTTTAAATGGAAAAGATGCAGTTCAAGAAGATTTATTATTTCATTTGGCAATAGCAAAAGCGAGTGGAAATAGTAGTTTAAATACTTTAATGTTAATGATAACACCAGAAATTATTACAAACTTTGAAAAGCATCATGTTTGTGATAAAGGAATGGCAAGGTCAGGAATACAAGAACATCAAGATATTTTTAATGCTATTAAAAATCAAAATCCAGTGGAAGCGAAAGAAAAGGTAAAGGTACATTTTAAAATGTTGTATCAATACTGTTATAATATTGAATAAAACTTTTTATGACAAAATGCACGTTTTTGTCTTAAAAATTATAAATAAAAGGAGGGATTCGTACACTTACAATTAAAATTTCATTTTAATTTAAAATAATAGTAAACGTTTCAATTATTAAATTATTAGAACCAATTAAAAGAGGTTTTAATAGAATATTATTATATAATAATAAGTAAAATTTCAAAATTTATGAAAGTAAAAGGATTAAGATGGTGGATTATTGGCTTAATAATGCTTATTACCATTATAAACTACTTAGATAGAGGTACGTTAAATTATATGTGGGTAGCCAATATTGAATACAATTTAGTTGATAATATTGATACTGATCAAAAGGAAAATCAGGCTCAATTTTTAGCTGCAGATAATACATATCGTTTAGTTTCAAAAAGAGGAGAAGAAATTATTCAAAAAGCTGACCTTATATCTTTTAAAAAGGATGGAGCGATTGTTGTGAATCGTCAAGGAATTGCTTATGAATTAGGGATAGTTGATAAAAATGCAACAGCTGAAGAAGCTTCAAAACAAGCGAAAGATCAATTAGGAATTATAACCATTTTCTTCATGATTGCCTATGGTTTTAGTCAACTTTTCTCGGGAAAATTATACGATAAAATTGGTACACGAAAAGGGTTTTTAGTTTCTGTGTTATTATGGGGTACTGCAGATGCTTTGACAGCTTTAGCTCGTGGAAAAATATCATTAACTGCATTTAGAATGATGCTTGGTCTAGGTGAAGCAGGACCATGGCCCGGCGCTACAAAAAGTAATGCTGAATGGTTTCCCCAAAAGGAGCGTGCTTTTGCACAAGGGCTTTTTGGAGCTGCAGCATCCATTGGTTCTATTTTAGCGCCAATAATTATTTTAATGTTATATATGTCTATAGGATGGAAACTAACTTTTGTTGTAGTTGGTGGTTTAGGTATCTTATGGTTAGTTCCATGGTTAATTATAAATAAAAAAGGGCCAAAAGAGCATCCTTGGATATCAGAAGAAGAACGTGAATATATTTTAAGTAATCAACCAGAATCAAAAGTTATAAATGAAGTTGGTAAAACTTGGGGGCAATTACTGTCTGACAAAAAGAATTACTCGGTAATATTAGGTAGATTTTTTCTTGATCCAATTTGGTG
This sequence comes from Lutibacter sp., assembly GCF_016342705.1. Taxonomy (GTDB): domain Bacteria; phylum Bacteroidota; class Bacteroidia; order Flavobacteriales; family Flavobacteriaceae; genus Lutibacter. Next base: position 113,185 of record NZ_JAEINV010000012.1, read on the forward strand.
GATGTTTGTTACGTTCTTACCAATGTATTTAGTTGAGGAATTTGGTTTAAACATTAAAGAGTTGGCCTTCTCAGCTTGGGTTCCATATGTTGGAGCAATGGTTGGAAGTGTTGCTGGTGGATGGTACTCTGGATTTTTAATTCGTAAAGGAGCAACTGTTGATAAAGCTAGGAAACAAGCAATGATTTTAGGAGGGGTTATTATTATTCCATCTATTATAGCAGCTGTGTTGGTTCCGAATGCTCCATTAGCAGTTATATTAATGGCTTTTGTACTTGGAGGATTCCAATTTACAATGACTAATATACAAACATTACCTAGTGATTTACATGGTGGAAAATCAGTTGGTTCATTGGCCGGTTTAGGTGGTGCCGCAGCAGTTTTAGGTACTATTTTGGCAATTTCATTTGCAGGTCAAATTTCTAGTTGGCCATTATTGTTTGGTTTACTTGGTGCCTTAGTACCGTTGTCATTAATTTCTATCTTTTTGACCGTAGGTAAAATTGAGCAAATAAAATAAAAAATAAAAAATAAAATTTAATAAAATGAGTAATTTAAAAGAAAAAGTAGCGGTAATTACAGGAGCTACTGGAGGAATTGGTTTTGAAGTAGCAAAAAGATTAGGTAAAGACGGATATATTGTAGTATTAAATGGCATTGAAGATGAAATTGGTGCAGAGAGAGTAGCTGAACTTACCGCTGAAGGGATTACTGCTGAATATGTCGGATTTGATATGACAAAAGACGAGGCAGTAACTGAAAACATTACTAAAATTGGTGAAAAATACGGGAAAATTGATGTTCTTGTAAACAATACTGGTGGTATTGGTGTTAGAGCTAGATTTGAAGAAATGACAACTGAACAATACAGATTTGTGATGGCTTTAAACCTTGATTCAGTATTTTTTGCATCAAGAGCAGCAATTCCTTTTCTTAAAAAAAGTGATAACCCTAGCATAATTAACTATACTTCTAATGCAGCATGGAATGGTGCAGGACCTGGAGCTGGAATCTATTCAGTTTCTAAAGGTGGAGTACAATCTATCACTAGAGCTTTAGCTAAAGATTTAGCTGAATATGGAATTAGAGTAAATGCAGTATCTCCTGGTACTATTGATACTCCGTTCCACGCACAAATTAAAGCGACTAAACCAGAAGTTTTTGCTTCTTGGGCAAATAGTGTTTTATTAGGTAGATTAGGTCAGCCGGAAGAAGTTGCTGGTGTTGTTTCTTTCTTAGCTAGTAAAGATGCTTCTTTCATTACAGCTGAAACTATCCAAATTGGTGGTGGACAAGCTTTAGGAATCTAAGAATAAAATTTATTTATGAAGACTTGTCTAAAAGACAAGTCTTCATTTTTTTTTTGATATTAGTAATAATAGTATTTTAAATTTTAGTTAGCACATTTCGGATTATTAAACCCCTTATTTAGAACAATTATAATAGTGCTTTATAGTAGTTTTATTTTTTCTAATTAAGAAATAATAATTGGAATTAAAAAAAAATAATAATGAGTAGAGTAATAACATTCGGAGAAATCATGTTGCGATTAGCTCCACAAGGATTTTTAAGATTTTCACAA